>NZ_CP145608.1:0-641009 GCF_036884295.1 Brochothrix thermosphacta DSM 20171 = FSL F6-1036 | reverse complement strand
TTCTTCTGCATATAGTTTAACTTCTTCTGGCACTTTTTTTATATAAGGCCCTGTATTGATAACAAGTGCAGCCGCACCTACTTTTTTCATGTATTTTAGTAATGACAGGCATTCTGAAATAGGGTTTATCATCGCTTCTCCTGTAGTAACCACTAATTCATTTCTTTGAATTAAATGTTTGAGCGTGATACTTTCAACTCGATTCACACCTGTAACTAGTTGTGTTAAATCGTCTTGTGAAGTATGTTGTTGCAAATAATGAAAAGTTTTTTTAGATAATACTTCTTTTACTGTAATCATCGTTAGTCCCCCAATCAAATTTAACTTAATTACAGTAAAACACAGTCATATTCTATATTGCAAAAGTTGTGAGGCTCGTTTCACATTCAATTTTTAATGTGACTTTTCACTAAAATGTTTTTAATATATCTGAACGGTATTCTTTCAAAATGTTATATACATCGTCTTGTGGCAAAGCATAAAAATGATTATTTGCTTTTCCAGTCATCGATTCAGCTGCAAACATTGCATTTAAGATTGCTTCTTCGACTGCTTCTGCTGTTGCTTTATAGATTGGGTCCAGCGCATCATCACTAATAAGCGTTGCTTTATTATCTTGATAAGCAGTATTATTGGCTGTTGAAAAGGCTAAAAAGATATCTCCTGAATCATTCTCGAATCCCGCACCCAGACGACCGATTGCAATTGGTATTCGTTTGCAAATTTTTTGTAGTTGAAGAGGCGATACAGGTGCATCTGTTGCAATAACAACAATAATGGATCCTGTCCCAGGTTTTGGCGAAAACGTTTCTAGCCTCGCTTCACCCCCTTTCAACAAACGTCCAATCGGGACACCAAACATTTCAAAACACGCGCGTGTGCCATGATTAGCTTGTACAAGCACACCTAAAGTATAACCACCTTCAGCGTCCGTCAAAACACGTGAAGACGTCCCCGTTCCACCTTTGAACTCATGGCATTGCATGCCATTTCCTCCACCCACATTCCCCTCAGCAATTGGTCCTGTTTTAGCATCATCAATTGCTTCATATACATCACTTGCAGTAACATGAAAGCCGTTGGTATCATTCATTAAACCATCCCATGTTTCACCAACCACTGGATAAAAATACCCGACCCCTTCAATTGGTTTACCTTCATGGATGTAAGGATAATAATAATTGTTATCAATCATCCATTTTGCCAGAGTATCTCTAACGATACCGACACTATTAGTGTTTGTAATCCCTATTGGGCCATGAAGATAGCCTGAATCATCCATCCAATGAGTCCCGGTCAGTTCACCATTACCATTCAAATTATGTCGTCCAACAAATAATGCGCTGCGTTTTTTACCTTGTGGTAAAATCATCGTTACGCCGGTTCTTGCAAATGGAGAGCCTGCTCCTTTATAGTCGCTTGGCTCACCAAACGTTATCGTTTTATACCCAACCTCTACACCTGCTACATCTGTGATGGCATTGTATTCACCTGTTTTCCCAGGTAACGTATAGCCCGCTTCTCTTACTCTTTTTTTGCTCATTTTTATACCTCCATTGTTTTAAATTATCAGTGACATACGCAACTTCAATTGATTGTTTTAATCTTATAAAAAAGAAACTTTTAGCTTAGATTATCACTGCTGAACGTAATTTAAATACCGCTTTTATAAGTACTACTCTCGATTACCAGTAGTTATAACATATCTTTGAAGTCTTCTTCTGAGTATTTTTTGTGTGAACGTTTCGCGTGTAAAGCAGTCATCATACTATCAAAGCGTTTTTTAGTAATTGGATAGAATAATATCGCTAATACTGCTAAACTACCAAAAATTCCTGGCATAAGCGTATTAACGTATAAAATCATTTGGTGTGCACTCTCGCTTTGGTTCTCAATTGCCCCTTCATAACCACCAAAAGCGAGTAACATTCCTGTAATCCAAGTGGCGCAAGCGGCACCAAGTTTTTGCGAGAAGGACATTACAGCTGTTACAACACCTTCTCGTCGGCTATCATTGACATACTCATCTAATTCACAAATGTCATACATCATCGAGTAGTAGAGTGTCCAATAGGTGCTGTCTCCTAGACAGAAAACAACACAAAATATCAGTAGAATCGCAAAGCTAGGAAAGCCCGTCATACTGAAGAGAAGCAATCCTAATGAACCTATTCCTAGAAAACAGGCGTACACATGCTTCTTGTCAAAATGTCGGGCTGTTTTGTTAATAAATACTATCCATACAATACATACTAAGCTATTAATAATAAAATAAAGTGATTGCCTTTCTGCACCGTACCCAAGATTATATTTCATCAGGTAGATTAATCCGCCCATTGCCATTGTTGAAGCAACTGCCCAAAAGAACACTGATCCTGCCAAAAATTTAGTCGGTTTCAATTTCACTATTTGGGCTAATGCTTTGACCAGTGAAGATTTTTTCATTGTGTTATTTTTTTGCTCTTCGTGCTTATATATTTCTTTTCCACGCGTAAAGTGCCAACAAATAAAAGCGCTTAGCAGAATTCCCACGGCAAAGATACCACCAATAATCCGCCAACTCAGTTGACCAGACATACCGCTTTTTTCAAATAAGGCTAATAAATAAGGGGGTAATGCGGATGCTACCATTACAGCGACGTATAAGCCCACACTCGACCATGCTCGTAAAGTTGTTCGCTCATTAAAGTCATTTGTTAGTTCAGCACCTAAAGCAAAATACGGAATAACAAAAAATTTATAGCTACTCCAAAAAAGTATTGTCATTATTAAAAAGTATAAAAATGTCGCTTGTGTTCCCAAACTAATACTGTTGAAAATTAAAAAAGCAAAGATTGAATATGGTAATGCAGCCATGATCATCAAAGGACGTCTTCGACCATATTTCGAACGCATATTATCCGATATATGTCCCACTACTGGATCAAACACAGCATCCCATAAAATCGCTACCAATGAAATCATTCCTGCTAAAGCTGGTGGCACGCCAACATAATCTGTCAAGAAAAAAAGAAAGAAGAAAAAATACATATTATAACCTAGACTATCTCCCATTTGTCCCATTGAATACGAAAGTTTTATTTTGAAGGGTAATTTTGTCGTTTCACTACTCGTAGGCATTTTGTTATCATCCTTTCTATCATTTTCAGTGTCTCTGCTTTAATCTACTGTACTATTGAATCTGAAATTATTCATTGTGGATTCCGACATATATTTTTGGCGAAAAGCCCTATATGTTTGTTAGCAATCGTCGATACCTACGCATTCTTTTTACTGGTCTTACGATTGTTTACTCTTTTAAATACATGAAAAGTAACGTGATTTTATTTAACTGTTATTGTACATCTGCACAAAAAAACCACATGTTATACGCATGTGGTTTTTGAAAGATGCTAAAACTTCATTATTTTTTATTTTTAACAACATCATCGAGTTGTTTAATGAAATCATCTTTTGCGACTGTATTTGATTCTTTTTTACTGTATTGACGGACATTAACGGCTTTGTTCGCAACTTCTTCATCCCCTACAACTAATTGGAACGGAATTTTTTGCATTTGAGCTTCGCGAATTTTATAGCCTAGTTTTTCATTTTTAACATCTACTTCAACACGGAATCCCGCACGTTTTAATTCTTCTTTCAATTCAAACGCATAATCTGAATGTGCATCAAGGTTAACTGGAATGATTTGTACTTGAACTGGTGCTAACCATGTTGGGAACGCGCCTTTGTATTCTTCTATTAAGTAAGCCACAAATCGTTCCATAGTTGATACGATTCCACGGTGAATAACAACTGGACGGTGTTTATCGCCATCTTCACCAATATAAGTAAGATCAAAACGCTCTGGTAATAAGAAGTCTAATTGGATTGTTGAAAGTGTTTCTTCCTTACCAATTGCAGTCTTAACCATCACATCTAATTTAGGACCATAAAAAGCAGCTTCACCTTCGGCTTCAAAATATTCTAAGCCAAGGTCATCCATTGCTGATTTTAGCATTGCTTGTGCTTTATCCCACATATCATCATCATCATAATACTTTTCAGTGTTTTCCGGATCACGGTAGCTTAAACGGAATGAGTAATCAGTGATATTGAAATCTTTATACACATCATGCAACAATTTCACAGTTGCTTTAAATTCTTCTGCAATTTGATCTGGACGAACAAAGATGTGAGCATCATTAAGTGTCATAGCTCTCACGCGTTGTAAACCAGATAATGCGCCACTCATTTCATAACGGTGCATTAAACCTAATTCCGCAATACGAATAGGTAATTCACGGTATGAATGAATATCATTTTTGTAGATCATCATATGGTGTGGACAGTTCATCGGACGTAAAACAAGTGACTCATTCTCATCCATTTTCATTGGTGGGAACATATCCTCACTGTAGTGTTCCCAGTGTCCACTTGTTTTATAAAGCTCCACATTAGCAAGAGCGGGTGTATAAACATGATCATATCCTTTAGATACTTCCATGTCGACGATATATCTTTCAATTTGACGGCGAACAGTCGCACCTTTTGGCAACCACATCGGTAAACCTTGACCCACTAAGTTATTAATCATAAAAAGATCGAGTTCTTTTCCGATTTTACGATGATCACGTTCTTTGGCTTCTTCTAACATGGCAAGATGCGCGTCTAAGTCAGTTTGTGAAAAGAATGCTGTTCCGTAAATACGGTGAAGCATTTTATTTTTACTATCTCCACGCCAATAAGCACCTGCAAGACTCAATAATTTAAAGGCTTTGATTTTACCAGTTGATGGTAAATGACCACCTCGGCATAAATCAGCATATTCTGCTTGTGCATACAATGTCACTTGTTGATCTTCTGGAATCGCATCGATTAGTTCTAATTTGTATTTATCGTCAGCAAAACGTGCTTTCGCTTCTTCGCGAGTCACTTCTTGACGCTCAATTTTAATGTTTTGTTTGATGATTTTTTTCATTTCTTTTTCGATTGCTTTAAATGATTCATCAGAAATATCTTCTTTTGTATCAAAATCATAGTAGAAACCACCATCGATTGCTGGACCTACACCAAAGCTTGCATCTGGATAAAGACGGCGAATTGCTTGCGCCATTGTATGTGCAGCTGAGTGATTAATCACTGTTAATGCATCTTCATGTTCAGGTGTAATAATTTCAAAATCAGCATCTTCGTTAATCGGTGTTGTTAATTCGACAATTGTACCGTTTACTTTACCGGCGATTGCTTTTTTCTTTAAACTAGAGCTAATTGATCCTGCTATTTCTGCTGTATTCAGTCCGTTTTCAAATTCTTTCACGGCACCATCTGGAAATTTAATTTTCATTGGTCATTTCTCCTTTTTAGTTAAAATAAAAAACGTCCCTCTGCATTCTAACAATAGAATACAAAGGGACGTCTGAATGAACAGTCGTGGTTCCACCCTCATTTAATAGCCGAAGCTATCCTCATGGGCCTTGGTAACGGAAAAAGGTTCCGGACTATCTTACTGTAAGTTCAGATAGTCAGTTCAAAGGTGGTGAATTGTAAGGTGCAATCGTTGGTGAGCTCTCAGCAATGCTCGCCTCTCTGTAAACAGCTTCCTTAAATCCTTATCCTTCTCAATACTTTTGTTATATATGACTATATTATAGCTTCTTTTGCCAAAAATGCAAGACTATTGGCGATAGTTTTTACCAGAAAGCTCAATTGGTTGTGCTAAGAAACGGATACGTTCCATGATACGAGTAGCTTTCATCGTCTCTTCATCACCACGATTATTTACCATCAAATATTTTTGAAGTTGTTTAAAATCCATATTTGATGAGAAAAACGTTGGTAATTCTTCTTGCATGCGATATTGTAAAATTGCCCCTAAGACTTCATCTCGCGTCCAACTTGTTAATGACTCAGCACCGATATCATCCAACATTAAGACTGGCGTTTCTTTCGCAATTTGAACCTTCTCACCCACAGAATTGTCATTAATCGCTTGTTTAATTTCACGCATAAATTCTGGCACATAAATCATCGTTGTTTCGACATCATTATCTGCCAACATGTTCGCAATCGTACCCAGTACATAGGATTTTCCTGTTCCATATGAACCATAAACAAACCAACCTTGCACCATTGTGTCACTTGCATCTTTGATTGCACGTACCAATGGAAACATTGCATTCAACAATTCAACACGTTGAGCTGTGTCGGTTTCAAAATTTTCCATACTGGCATTAAGAATTTGTTTCGGCATATGCAACGAGCGTATACGTTTACGTCGTTCACGTTCACGATCAGCACGAATTTTTTCAGGCGTCGCCGCGTAACGTACTTCTATAATACCATTGTTAAGCGATAACTCTGGTCGATAGCCTGGTAGCAAGCCCCGTTCTTTATTTTGATACTTTTGATGTTCCGTTACAAACTCATATAATTTAGTGATATTGTGCTTAATTAGCTCTGTTGTTAACTGAGGGTTTTCTGCTTGGAATCGTTTGATCTCATCATAATTTAAGACGGTCTGCAACGTTTCATCATAAAGTGCTGTCAGACGACTATTGTTGCTCGCCACGTTTTTTAATGCTGCTTGAATCGGGTCCATTGCTATCACCTACCTTCCTTTAAATCTTTTCTAAGTTGAGCAATTTTTTCGAGCATTGCTGGATCTGTTTTAATTTCGGGTTTCTTTTTAATAATTGTTGGGACGGTCACTTTTTCTACTGGTTTTTCAGCAGCGGCTGGCAAGGTTACACCGTCTTCCTCTGCCAGTTGTTTTTGTAACCAATCAGGAATAATATCATTTGCCTTTCCATCTGTTTTTCGATATGAATTATTTTGACGCTGTTGCCATTTTTCGTAATCCTCTTGTTTTTTATCAACAAATGCTTTCGTTGATTGAATCACATCAGCAACTGTAACAACGCCTTTCATATCCCAATCACGCGCAATTTTTTCCATGTACTCAGGACTATCAATCCCATTTCCTTGTAAACGCGTATAATAGATGAGCGCATTCATGACAGGGATTGGCATTTTTCGTTTCGACATCACGGTCTCAACTGCTTCCAATTCCTTAATCGTGGGATCGGCCCCATAAGTAGAAAGTTCTTTAATTAAGTTGAAAGTATCAATTTGCGTTAAGAACTCAATGAGCTGTCCTTCATTTTGAATATCACCAATTGATTGGACGACATCAACTGTTTGGATCTCCGGTTCTTTAACCTTGAGTTTCGGATAAGCACCTTCACCCATATTAATTTGATAAAAATCACGCGCAACTTTACGTAATTGCTCTAAATCAACATTACCATCCGATTGCATTGCACGATAAATCAAACTAACCATATCGTCTTCACTGATATGGTAAACCGCGTAGAGTTTACGAATGGTCTCCTTCACTTCATCATTAATCGCGGATAAAGTAATAAACGTTGGCGATAATTTACTGTAAAGACGTTCAAAGTCAAACCGCGAATCCGGTATATCAAATTGTGTTGCTTGTGAACGTCCAACAAGTTTATCTGTATCAGCTTTTGCTTCAGCTGTTAATTTTGTTTTTGGAAATTGGAATACCTCTGTGAACGATGTTGTAATTTCTGTCATTTCTGATTTATCGGTCTCTGTTTTCACCCAATTATTTTTCAGTACCCGATAACGACGATCACCTACCGCACTAAATAAAAACAGGTTCAGCACACCGTCGTTAAAAAAATGATAAGGGTCCATTGGTGGTGCTAATTCATAGATATAGTGCCGTGAATCTCCCTTGTCGACTACAAAACTTTTAAGTAAACGCACACCTTCTAAGACGAGGCGTGCTTTAATTAATCGTGTTTGACTCATATCGGCAAGCAGTGTTTGGAGTTGATAATGTGTTTGTTTTTCTGATTGTGTTCCCATTGTTGGAACATGGTCAAAAAATGTTTGGTAGAGCGTATAAGCATCAACATTAATTAACGGTAGATACAGTTGCGTTAGCACGCGACGATCAATATCGTTTAGCAATCCTACCGTTTCAATGACATAACTATCCCCTGGATCAGGCTGGTAGTTACCTTCCAAATGATGTTGTCTCATTATCTCACCTTCTTTTTTGCTGTTTGCATTTATTTTTGTTTCTCCATAATTTCTTTGAGCTCTTCAATAAAGACACTTAAGTCCTTAAACTGACGATAGACTGATGCAAATCGCACATATGACACTTCATCAATATCAGCTAATTTATTCATCACAAATTCACCGATAATATTTGATTCAATCTCACTTGTGCCCTGCGCGCGAATATCGTGTTCAACTTCATTAACAACATTTTCTAATTGTTCCAAAGATACAGGGCGTTTTTCACAAGCACGTACTAAACCACGTAAAACTTTTTCACGTGAAAACTCTTCGCGTATGCCATCTTTTTTCACAATAATCAATGGGCTTTCTTCAATTTTTTCAAATGTTGTGAAACGAAAACTACACGATTCACATTCGCGACGTCTTCGTATCGAACGGTTTTCATCTGTTGGCCGTGAGTCGATCACTCGCGTATCATTTGATTGACAAGATGGGCAGCGCATTGTTTTAACCTCCTCGTTTTTTACAGAATTTCATATGCTTATTATAGCATATTTCTCACGTTTGACGGCATTCTTCTCGCTAGGAATCACATACAACTGCGGCGAGTGCAACATCAACTTGCTCAAAGGTCGCGGTTGGCGTTCCATTGTTATCAATCACAGTATCTGCACGTTGTATTTTTTCAGCCAATGGCAGTTGTGACGTAATCCGTTGGACCGCTTCTTGCTCAGTTAAATCATTGCGGAGCATTAATCGTTGTTTCTGTGTTTCTTCATCAACAGCAACGACCCAAATCTTATCGTATAACTCTAAACGATTGCTTTCAAATAGCAACGGAATATCTAAAATAACAATGGGTTCCTGCTGTTTTTGATAGTCGGATAAAGTCATCATCATCTTAGCAAAAATCGCTGGGTGCATTAAACTATTCAGTTTTTGACGTTTTTCAGGATTAGCAAAGATAATTTCACCTAAAGCTTGCCGATTTATGCCGTCACCTTCAGCAATTTTTTCACCAAACTCTTTTATCAAAGCCTTCACAAGTGGCTGACCTGGTGCCACAACCTCATGAGCGACAACATCTGCATCAATCACTGGTAAACCTTTTTCTTTTAAATAAGTGCTCACCAAGCTTTTTCCTGAGGCAATGCCACCTGTTAACCCAATCACTATTGTCATGTTATCACTTCCTTAATAATGGTTGACAAGCGGGGCAATAATGCGTGCCACGACCATGGTACTGAATCTTTTCAATTTCAGTCCCACACTGTGGACATGGTTCTCCTTTATGCCCATAAACTACCAATTTTTCTTGGTAGTTACCGATTTTACCTTGTGAATTCACATAGGTCCGAATCGTTGAACCACCTAATTTAACAGCTTCCGTTAAGATGCTGCGAGTCGCATCGTACAATCGTTTCACTTCTGTTTGATTTAATTCGTTACTTGGTTTAATTGGATTGACCTTTGCAACATAACAGACTTCATCGACATAGATGTTGCCTAATCCAACAACTGCTTTTTGATCCAATAGCACATTTTTAATACCTCGCGTTGAACGCGACAATGCTTTTGCAAACACGTCTAATTGGAAGTCTTCGCCAAAAGGTTCAGACCCTAATTTTTTAATCGCACGCGTGGTCTCTTCTTGCCCTAAAGGTACCATTTCCATTGTTCCAAATTTACGGACATCAAGGTAACGTAATTGTTGTCCCCCATCTAATTGAAAAACAACATGTGTGTGTTTACTTTTTTCTTCTTCATCTAACGTTAAACGATATTTACCTTCCATCCGTAGATGCGATAAAATCGTATAATTTGTCGTATCTAGTAATAAAAACTTGCCCCGACGACGGATGTCCATAAATTTTTCACCTATAAGGTTATAAGCAAACTGTTGTGAATCCACACCATGAATCATTTTTGGTACACCAATTGTTACTTGTTCAATTGTGCGACCGATGACTAATTCCGCCAATGTGGCACGGACATTTTCTACTTCTGGTAATTCTGGCACTGCAGTTCCTCCTCTTTCAGCGTTTTAAATTATTTTGCATCGTACCATGAATCGCCATATGCACTGTCGGCTTTTAAGGGTACATCTAATTCAACAGCGTTGGCCATTACGTCTTTCACGAGTGTGTCCAAACGCTCAATATCTTTTTCAGCGACTTCAAAAATAAGCTCATCGTGTACTTGTAAAAGCATCGTTGCTTGGATATTTGTTGCTTTAAGTTCTTTATCTAATAAGACCATTGCTTGTTTGATAATATCAGCCGCACTCCCTTGAATCGGAGTGTTCATCGCTGTTCGTTCTGCAAAACCGCGAATATTAAAGTTACGGCTTGTAATTTCAGGAATGTAACGACGACGATGTAAAATCGTTTCAACATAACCTGATTGTCTCGTTTGAACCACAACTTCTTCCATAAATGTTTTTACTTTCGGGTAACTTGTAAAATAGCGATCAATAAACGTCTGTGCTTCTGCGCGTGTTATTCCCAAGTTTTGTGAAAGACCGTAATCACTAATGCCGTAAACAATACCGAAGTTAACTGCTTTTGCTTGGCGACGCATGTTACTCGTCACTTCATCCGCTTCAACATGGAAAACATCCATCGCTGTCTTAGTATGGATATCCATATCTGCATTAAAGGCCGCAATCAGGTTTTCGTCTTTCGCAATATGTGCCAACACTCGTAATTCGATTTGTGAATAATCGGCCGCATAGATTTTCCAGCCTTCTTGTGATGCTTTAAAGACTGAACGAATACGACGTCCTTCTTCTAGTCGAACGGGAATATTTTGAAGGTTAGGATCTACTGAACTCAAACGTCCTGTTTGCGTCAATGTTTGATTGAAACGCGTATGCACTTTATGTGTCTTCTCATCTGTTACTTTTAACAAACCTTCGATATACGTTGATTGAAGCTTCACTAGCTGACGATAAGTCATCACTAAGTCAATGATTGGATGTTCACTTTGTAATTGCTCTAAGACATCAACAGAGGTCGAATAACCCGTTTTAGTCTTCTTAATCACTGGCAATTGTAACTCTTCAAACAAAATAACGCCTAGTTGCTTAGGAGAGTTCACATTAAACTCTGTTCCAGCTGCTGCATGAATATCAGCGACTAATGTATCTAAACGTACTTGCAAATCTGTTTTCATTTTTTCTAAAGCAGCTGTATCAATTGAGACACCTTGAACTTCCATTTCAGCTAACACAAGCGATAATGGCAATTCCAGTTCAATCAATAAGTCTGCTTGCTCATTGTTGTTTAAAGAAATTGTTATTGCTTCTTCTAGTTCAGCAATCGCTAATGCTTTGCGTCCAAGATGATCAGCTAGTATTTGTTCTTCTGGCAACGCCCATTTAGCACCTTTGCCGTAAATGGTTTCATCGTTTTCAACAGCCGAATAACTATGTAGTTCTGCTACACCAGCAAAATCGGTAATTGTAAAGGATGGATCTAATAAATAAGACGCCAACATTAAGTCAAAGGTAATACCTTTAAGATGAATTCCTTCACGCAATAAAATGGCCACACAACGTTTCGCATCATAAACCCGTTTTGTCAGTGTTTCATCTGTCAGAAAGGCTTGAAGATTTTTCGCCTCCAATACAGCTTCGTGTGTTAAATAATAGATTTTTTCATTTGTATAAACGCTCCAACCTAAAATATCAGATCCTAAATAATTATCTGTTTTAGCTTCAACATATACACTTGCGCCATCCATCAATTCTGCCGTTGGAATATCTTTAACGATTTCAACAGCAATTTCTGCTAATGGCTCTGCTTGTGCTGAGGGTTCTTCGCCCAATTCTTTTTCAAGCAAGGTCTTAAAACCTAACTCGCGGTATATTGGAATCACATCGCTTGCTTCATAACCATTATAGGCCGTATCATCTAATGTTACTTCAATTGGAGATGACACATCTATCGTTGCTAACGTTTTACTGAGAAGTGCATCTTCTTTGTAAGTCGTTAAATTTTCTTTCAATTTTTTACCAGAAACAGCCTCTGTATTTTCTAACACCTTCTCAACTGAACCATACTCATGCAGTAATTTTAAAGCTGTCTTCTCTCCAACACCTTTTACCCCAGGAATATTATCAGATGAATCACCCATTAATCCTTTTAAATCAATGATTTGATTCGGTGTTAAGTTGAATTTCTCAAGCAGCGTTTCTGGTGTATTCACTTCAACATCTGTAATTCCTTTTTTAGTGATATTAACAGTGATTTTTTCACTAGCCAGCTGTGTTAAATCGCGATCTCCGGTAATAATAAGAATTTTATCAATACCTTCTTTTTCAGCTTGTGTGGCTAATGTCCCAATAATATCATCCGCTTCATAGTTAGCCAATTGGTAATGTTTCACATGATAGGCATCTAACAACTCTTTGATAAACGGAAATTGTTCCGAAAGTTCACTCGGTGTTTTTGAACGCCCACCTTTATACTCTTTATATTGGCTATGACGAAAAGTTGTTTTCCCCGCATCAAATGCAACCATTACATGTGTTGGTTGCTCTTTTTCAATAACGTTTGTTACCATCATTGCAAAACCATACACTGCATTGGTATAAACACCCTTATCATTATTTAAAAGCGGCAATGCATAAAATGCACGACTTGCTAAACTATTCCCATCAAATAATACTAATTTTTTCACTCTCATCGCTCCCTATCCAGACTGTTCTATTCCTCTATTTTAGCATTTATTAGACGCAATAACACTTCTGTTCATTCTCAAGCTAAAAAGAAGCAAGCCCCTTCTTTCAGGAACTTGCTTCAGGCAGATTATAACCGTCAATCTCAGACGTTACTTCTCACTCATTTAGGATTACGTACTATCTGTACGCTCACCCGCATTCACTTGTCGTGCCTGTTATATTAACAGTTCTAATCAGCCTACCTCGGCCGATAACACCAACCAATCTCAGTCGTTACTTTGTAATAGCTGCTTCTAATGCATCTGCAAATGCCGAAGTCGAAACAGCAGTAACATCAATGAGCTGCGCTAAATCTTCTGTGACTATTTGTTGTGAAATCGTTGATTCCAACGCATTCAAAATTAATGTTGCCGCCTCATTCCACCCCAAATGTTCTAACAGCATCACTGCTGATAATAACATCGCACTTGGGTTCGCACGGTCTTGATTCGCAAAGGTTGGTGCTGTACCATGCGTCGCTTCAAAAATAGCATGACCTGTTAAATAATTAATGTTTGCACCAGGTGATAAACCAATACCACCAACTTGAGCTGCTAACGCATCAGAAACATAATCTCCATTAAGATTCATCGTAGCAACAACATCAAATTGTTCTGGTCGTAAGACAATTTGTTGTAAAAAGTTATCTGTAATAATATCTTTTACAATTAATTTCCCAGCAGATGAAGCATCTGACAACGCTTTTTCAGCTGCTTCAAATCCTTCTGCTGCTTGGATTGCTTCATATTGAGGCCAAGTGAAAACAACATCACCGTACTCACGCTCAGCTAACTCATATCCCCAACGTTTAAAACCGCCCTCAGTAAATTTCATGATGTTACCTTTATGTATAAGTGTTACCGATGGACGCTTATGTGCAAGAGCATAGTCAATCGCAGCTCTAATTAAACGTTCTGACCCTTCTTCTGAAACAGGCTTCACTGCAAAGGCCGCTGTATCTGGAAAACGAATTGTTTTTACAGCTAATTCATTGATTAAAAAATCACGTAACTTATGATTTTCTGGTGTATTCACATCAAATTCAATCCCGGCATAAATATCCTCTGTGTTTTCACGGAAAACAACAATGTCCGTATTTTCAGGTTTCTTTAAGGGTGAAGGGACACCAGCCATATAGGTGACTGGTCTTAAACAGACATACAAATCTAACTGTTGACGCAGCGCAACATTTAGCGAGCGTATCCCACCACCAATCGGTGTTGTTAACGGCCCTTTCAAAGCAACAAGGTGCTCTTTAATTGCTGTCACCGTTTCTGTCGGCAACCATTCTCCAGTTGCATTAAACGCTTTTTCTCCTGCTAAAATTTCTTGCCATGCAATGGTACGCTCTGAACCATATGCTTGTTTTAAAGCAGTTGTAATTACACGTTTACTGGCTTTCCATATATCTGGTCCAATACCATCACCTTCGATGTAAGGCACAATCACTTCATTAGGTACCTGGAGTCCTTTTTCTGTCATTTTCACAGATGCTGCTGTCATTTTTTCTCCCCCTTAACGTTCGTTTACTGGAATATAAGTATTACCAATTTGCCCTATGTATTCTGCACGTGGACGAATTAAGCGATTATCCTCATATTGTTCAATGATATGTGCAGACCATCCTGCAATACGACTAACAGTAAATATGGGTGTGAATAAGTCTTTATCAATTCCCATACAGTGGTATACTGTTGCCGAATAAAAATCGACATTAGGTTTGAGTCCTTTTTTCTCAAGCACATATTTTTCAACGGCAACACTAATGTCATACCATTTAGTTTCACCTGTGACACTTGTCAGTTCCTCACACATATCGCGAAGATACTTAGCACGCGGATCACCTGATTCATAAACGCGATGTCCAAAACCCATAATTTTTTCTTTTTTAGCTAATTTATTATCAAGATACGCTTCGACATTTTTCACATCGCCAATTTCAGCTAACATGACCATTACTTGCTCATTAGCGCCACCATGTAAAGCACCTTTTAATGAGCCAATCGCCGCTGTAACGCCTGAATAAAAATCAGATAAAGTCGCGACACATACGCGTGCTGAGAAGGTAGAAGCATTCATTTCATGCTCTGCGTGCAACACTAATGCTCGATTCATTGCTTTTTCATGCAACTCACTTGGTTCTTCACCAGAGAACATGTATAAAAAGTTTCCAGCTAAGCTCAAATCTTCACGTGGTTCAATCGGTACTTCATCTTTACGCATACGTGAATAAGCAGCTACAAGAGCTGGCATCTTCGCTACTAGTTTCATGGCTTTCGAATAATTAGAAAGATTTGAATCCCCCTCAGAATCAGTATCGTATACGCCTAACATTGAAACCATCGTGCGCATAACACTCATTGGATGCACTTGCTTATGTGCAATAACGGCAAGACTTGCAATAATGGAATGACCTAATTTCATCTCTCTATTCAAATGTTCTTTAAAAATTGATAACTCACGTTGGTTTGGTAAACGATAGTACCACAATAGATAAATAACTTCTTCAAATGATGCATTTTCAGCTAAATCCCCAATATCGTAACCCACATAAGTTAAGCGGTCATCAATAATTGAACTGATCTTTGTTTGGTTGGCTATAACGCCCTCTAAACCACGAATAATTTCGCTCATCTGTTCATTCCTCCCTTATTCTCCCTATACAACTTCTTACTCTATTTAGTTCATCTTGAGTTTATATTTCAGACTTTTCGTTATTTTCAGACGAATTTAGTGAGAACCCTTTCAAAATGCTATAAATTTCATTTTACCTTAACTTCCTCAACAAAACAATTACTTATTGATTTTATGTTTATAGATAAGCTGTGCTTATCACTGTCTTTAATTATTACTCGGCTTTATCTAATGTTCTGAAAATTCGAACTTTTGAGTATAAAAAACCAGACAGCTAAATAATGTCTGTCCGTTGGTTTTTATATTTATTAGAATTTTTCAGTTAAAATACCTGCCTATCATTTATTTTCAGTTTACTTAACAAAGTAGGTTACACATTGCATAACCAGGTAGGTCATACCACTTGCAATAACAGGTCCTGCGGCAACACCTTTAAGAAAGACAACACCTAAAATAGTTCCCATAACAAGCGCAACTGTCACTTGTGGATCAGTACCCATCAATTTTATCCCCCGTGCGCTTAGCATCGCGACAACAATACCTGAACCTAAAGCTACCCAACCAATCGGTGTTTTAAATGCCTCATAAAGATCTTTAAATCCTATTTGTCCCGTTGCAATCGGAATCAGGATCGCTATTGTTATGATTGTAACACCCCAATGAATGCCCTTTGATTGAATAAAACTCATTATTTTTGTACCATCTAAAAACAATTTCAACAGCATAACAACAACGGTAGCAATCAATAGTGACTGATTTTTTGCGACGATTGCAATGACAAGAATACAACTTAAAAATAAAAATGCTTGTGTGAACATTGCTTAACGCTCCTTATTTTTCTTCATAATCAAATGTTTTTTCTTTACGCGTTGTTTGTTGACCAAAAGTCGTTACTTTAAATTTAGTTTGAATAACGTTACTCCCTTTTGCTGTAATCATTGGCAAAATTAATTTACGAACAAATGGTAATAGCAATAATAAACCAATAATTGTTGTAATAAAGCCTGGTACAACTAAGAGGATACCTGCAATAAATAATGCTAACTTATCTGCGATTTTGGTGCTTACGCCATCTAATTTTTGTACTTGTGTAATAAAAAGTCTTAACGATTGCCATTGGATAATGATTACCACAACGCCAATTGCTGTTGATATCAATTCGAGTAAAAAGATTCGTCCGAATGATAGATAATGCCCCACAACCATATAGGCACCAATTTCTGCAATGACATAAAGGCACCAATAGCCCAAGAGTTTTTTCATAGTATCACCTCAATTATTAGGTTATTATAACATATTTTAGCAAATTTTTAGTTTGAAACACATTAATGTAAATAGAAAAAAAGCTCACCTAACAGATGTTAGGTGAGCTTTTGATTACTATCTTATGAGTTATTACTCAGCAATAGAAATTTTAAGTAAGTTAGTTGTTCCTGTTACACCAACTGGTACACCAGCAGTAATGATTACTAAATCGTCTTTTTCAACGAATCCAGCAGCTACTGCTTCTTTAGTTGATGAAGCGAACATTTCGTCAGTACCACTTGGTACTTCAACTAATTTAGGATAAACACCCCAAGAAAGAGACAAGTTGTTAAATGCTTCTTTGTTGTATGTTAATGCTAAGATAGGAGCTTTTGGACGGAATTTAGAAATCATGCGAGCAGTGTGACCACCAGTAGTAGCGGCAACAATTACTTTAATTCCTAAGTTACGAGCTGTATGTGCAACAGCTTGACCAATTGCTTCAGTTGTTGAAGATTGACGGTTGATTTTCAAGTATGCTTTATCTTGATCTTCGATTACATGTTCAGTACGGATTGCAATACGAGCCATTGTCGCAACAGCTTCTGCAGGATATAATCCAGCAGCAGTTTCGCCTGAAAGCATGATAGCATCTGTACCATCGTAGATAGCGTTAGCTACATCACTTGCTTCAGCACGTGTTGGACGTGGGTTGTTTTGCATTGAATCTAACATTTGTGTTGCAGTAATAACTGGTAATCCTAAAAGATTACATTTTTTAATCAAAGCTTTTTGGATAATTGGAACTTCCTCAGCTGGTACTTCAACGCCTAAGTCACCACGAGCAACCATTAATCCTTGAGAAACTGCTAAGATTTCGTCGATGTTATCAACGCCTTCTTGGTTTTCAATTTTAGGAATAATTCCAACGTGTGCAGCATTTTCTTCATCAAGAATGTTACGAATTTCTAATACATCGTTTGCAGTACGAACGAATGATGCAGCGATAAATGTTGCGCCATTACGAACACCGAAGCGGATATCTTCTGCATCTTTTTCAGTGATACCAGGTAATTTAATACTTGCATTAGGAACGTTAACACCTTTTTTACTTTTAAGGATACCGTCGTTTAAAACTTTAGTAACGATTTCGCCGTTTGCTTTATCTAATTCAAGTACTTCTAACCCTACTAAACCATCGTCTAATAAGATTGAACCACCGATTTCAATGTCGTTAATTAAACCAGGATAGCTTACTGAGAATTTTTCACGTGTTCCAGCAACTTCTGTCATTGACACACGTACGATATCGCCAGTTTGGAAAGCAACTTTTCCATCTCCACCCATGTTATGTGTACGAATTTCAGGACCTTTTGTATCCAATAAGATTGGAACGCTTTTACCTGAAATTTTTTCAGCTTCATGGATGTTTTTGATACGAGCACCGTGCTCTTCAAAATCACCGTGTGAGAAGTTAAGACGAGCAACGTTCATGCCGTTGTTCATTAACTCAACTAATTTTTCTACAGATTCACTTGCAGGACCAATTGTACAAACAATTTTTGTTTTTTTCATTAATAAAATCCTCCTAATTTATATTGCTTAACTTTAACTCTAAAGAAATACGCCTCTATCATTGTAACCTATTATGAAAAAATTTTCATCTTTTTTCAAAAACATATGAAAAGCCCGAAGTTGAAAACTTCGAGTCCTTTCCTTTAGATTGATAACTCTTTTGAGAGTTCAAAGAGACGATGATCGATTTGACTTTTGTTTTTCAAGACATCTGTAATGTCATTTTCAACAATTTGGTTTGCAACGATACCGACTGCTAAACCGCCTTTGCCTTCTAATAATAATTCAACAGCACGCCCACCTAAACGACTAGCTAATACACGATCAGCTACAGTTGGGTTACCACCACGTTGAATATGACCTAAAACTGATGCACGACTATCAAAATCACCGTGTTTATCAAGTTCTGCGGCAAATGCAGGACCAGACATTACGCCTTCAGCTAAAACGATAATACTGTGCGCTTTACCACGTGCACGACGCACATTAAGTTGTTCGACAATTTTTTCAATGTTAAATTCTTCTTCAGGTACAACAATCACATCCGCACCACCTGCAATACCAGCATACAAAGCGATATCTCCACAGTTACGACCCATAACTTCAATAATAAATGTACGATCATGAGATGATGCTGTATCACGAATACGGTCAATTGCATCTAAAGCAGTATTACAAGCTGTATCAAAACCAATTGTAAAATCAGTTCCTGAAATATCATTATCGATTGTTCCTGGTAAACCAATCGCATTAAAACCACGTTTTGTTAGAGCCTCAGCTCCGTGATATGAACCATCACCACCGATAACAACTAGCGCCTCGATACCGAATTTTTCAAGTTGTTCAATAGCTTTTAATTGACCTTCTTCAGAAGCGAATTCTGGATAACGTGCAGAGTGTAAGAACGTACCACCACGTTGAATATAGTCACCTACATCACCTAGTTTTAATTCTTTAATATCTCCATTAACTAACCCACGGAAACCATATTTTACACCAAAGACTTCCAATCCTTCATAAATTCCTTTACGAACGACTGCGCGGACTGCTGCATTCATACCTGGAGCGTCCCCACCACTCGTTAGAACTGCTATTCGTTTCATCAATCATCGTCCTCTCTTATGTACTACATTCCTGACAACTTACTGTCCGTATACTGACTTAAGTTATCTTTCACATCTATTATATTATAATTAGACCCTTTCAGCAATCGATGATACGTATAAAAATAAGCTCTAAGGCCTGTTATCACAACTTTCCATACATATAATACAGGGAAAACGGTTACATAAAAACCGTCTTTTCCTCTCTACATAGGCAATACCACGCTCTATTGGCCTATTCCATTTTTAAATGTTTCAAATTATTGGCTTTTTGCACTTATTCCTTTAAAAAGCGACTAATTATGCTTTTTTAGGGCAAGAACGCAAAAAACTGCAGGACATTAAGTCACTGCAGTTGCAGAATGTAGAAATATAATAGCTATTAATTCTCTGTATACTTGCCAATCTTGCGCAGTTGTTGATAACGGTCTTCTCGCAAACTTGGACCATCCATCGTTAACAATTCTTTTAGATGACGATCAAGCATCGTGTCTATCATAATTGCTTGTTGCGTTGCATTATGATGCGCACCACCTTTTACTTCTTCAATCACTTCATCAATGATGCCCAATTTTAATAATTCCGGGGAAGTAATATGCATTGCTTCCGCTGCTTTTTTAGCAAGCGTGGCATCTTTCCATAAAATAACCGCGCCACTTTCTGGTGAGATAACAGAATACGTGCTGTTTTCCAACATCAATATACGGTTACCTACACTAATACCTAAGGCACCACCACTTCCGCCTTCACCAATAACAATACAAATAATTGGGACTTCATAGCTTGCCATTTCAAAAAGGTTGCGTGCAATCGCTTCACTTTGACCACGTTCTTCCGCAGCTTTACCTGGATAAGCACCTTTCGTATCAATAAACGTAATGATTGGGCGTTTAAACTTATTCGCCTGATCCATTAAACGTAATGCTTTACGGTAACCTTCTGGATGAGGCATACCAAAATTACGCGCTAAATTTTCTTTCGTATCTTTACCACGTTGATGACCAATAACTGTTACTGGCATGCCTTTATAACGCGCAATACCTCCAACAATAGCTGCGTCATCACCAAAACGACGGTCCCCATGCAATTCCATAAAATCAGTAAATAACAATGGAATATAATCTAATGTGGTTGGACGTTCAGGATGTCGCGCAACTTGTACACGATCCCATGAACCCATATCACTATATACTTCAGTCTCTAATCTTGAAAGACGCTCTTCTAATTTATTTATTTCGGCTGATAAATCAATATTAGTTTCTTTGGTATAATTCTTCAATTCGATAATCTTATTACGCAATTCTAAAATTGGTTTTTCAAATTGTAAATCTGCTCCCATTATTTATCACCCGCTTTCGTATGGAATGATACCAAGAATCCCAATTTTTCACGTAACTCTAAACGTGGAATAACAGCATCTAATTGTCCTGTTTTTAACAAGAATTCAGCTGTTTGGAAATCTTTAGGCAGTTTTTCTCTTACTGTTTGTTCAATAACACGGCGTCCGGCAAAACCAATAAGAGCGGCTGGTTCGGCAAAGTTAAAATCACCTAAAGAGGCAAAACTTGCTGAAACACCACCTGTCGTTGGATAAGTCATGACAATGATTGATAAACCACCAGCGGCGCTTAAGCGTTCTAGTGCTGCAGATGTTTTTGCCATTTGCATCAATGACAACATACCTTCTTGCATACGCGCACCACCTGATGCTGTAAATATAATCACTGGCACCTGACGTTTCTCAGCAGCTTCGATAGCGCGTGTGATTTTTTCACCAACGACACTCCCCATACTTCCCATACGGAAAGAAGAGTCCATTACTGCTAGCATACAACCATTACCTTCTATTTCACCATAACCTGTTACAACAGCTTCATTTAGCCCTGATTTTTCTTTATCACTTTTGATTTTTTCCATGTAACCAGGAAAATCCAACGCATTAGTTGTTGTCACTTCCGTATCAATTTCAACAAAGGTACCTTCATCTACTAAATTTTGAATACGTGCATGTGCCTTAATTGTATGATGATGCCCACAATGAAGACAGACCATTTCGTTTTTCTCAATTTCTTTAGCGTACATTATTTTTTGGCACCCAGGACATTTTTTCATAATGCCTTCTGGAATATCTTTAGCCGCAGCTTCGCTGTTCGACGTCATATGTTTTTTCTTCTTAGGTTTCGAAAAAAGTTCCCCTAACAAATAAATTACCTCCCAATAGTTCAATTAACCGAATCAACTTTTCACAGTGATTATTTCTTTACTAAAAAACTATAACCTATTACTCTTAAATGAGCAAATATCCATACCTATTTTAACACCCAGCCACGCTCTGTCAACAACGCCGTCAATCCATCTGCTAAACGGTCGGTAAGTGTTACATGATAATTATCATTCAATTTTAACGCTTGACGAGTACTCTTTTGAACAACAATCACTTCTGTACTTCCCGGAGAACTCTCTAATAACAGTTTAATTTCATCAATTTGATCGGCTTCACTATTTAAATAGAGTTTAGGTTTTGGTGCGTATTGCTGATCATTTTCATCTAACACTGTCATATCATTGACAATTAATTGTTTTTTATTTTGACGAGTACTTACTTTACCATTTAAAATCACCGCTTGATTTTCAGCAATTTTCCCTTTCATATTACGATAAGCGTTCGGAAAAGCTACGGCTGAAATCTCCATACTCGCATCACTTACAGTTAAAAAACACATCAATTCCCCGTTCTTAGTACGCGTTTCTTTTAAGCGATGAATGTACACTCCAAAATTAGCCGCTTTATCTTGAGGAACTTGCATAATAGTCTGGGTCAAAGCCTGTTTAAGTTGATGTGGATAACTTGTTAATGGATGCTCTGAAAGATAGGTGCCTAAATACTCTTTTTCTTGTGTTAAACGATCAACTGCTGGCATTTCTTCCATCTCAGTATATTTTGGTTTCAAGGCCAATTTACCACCGCCCAAATCACCGAATAAATCAACTGGGGAATCACCCTTACGACTTAATTCTGCTAGATTTAAAGCCGCTTCAATTGAGGCCAATAATGTCGTTCTGGTTTTGCCCCATTCATCACATGCACCTGCTAATATTAAAGCTTCTAAAATTGGTTGTGTTGTTACTTTCGCCGGTAGGCGGCGACAAAAATCAAAGAAATCTGTATATTTACCCGCTGTTTTACGCTCTTCGACAATAAATCTAACTGTTTGTGCCCCAACTTTTTTTATGCTGGATAGTGCGTATCGAATGCTGCCATTTTCATTACTGAAGAAACTAAAACTCGCATTGACAGATGGCGGCAACAGTTTTATATCACGTTGACGACTTTCAGCAATATAAGTCTCAATTTTATTATCATCACCTGAAACAGATGTCATTAACGCTGAATAAAAAGCAGCAGGATAATGTGCCTTGAGGTAGGCAAGTTGGAAAGCAATTTTTGCATAAGCAACAGAGTGAGAACGGTTAAAACCATAATTGGCAAAACGGACGATTAAATCATAAACATCCTCTGCTATTTTTTCATCCACTTGTTGTTTTTGCGCACCAGCTATAAAATGTTCACGTTGTTCTTGTAGTACCTCAGCTTTTTTCTTACTTACTGCCCGACGTAACATATCGGCTTCTCCCAAACTAAAACCAGCAAGTGCTGAAGCAATTTGCATGATCTGTTCTTGATAAACAATGACGCCATAAGTGGGTTCTAAAATCGCTTCTAAAGCTGGGTGCGTATAGGTTACCTTTTCTTTCCCATGTTTACGAGCAATAAATGTGCTGATTTGCTCCATTGGACCTGGACGATATAACGCATTAACCGCTACAACATCTTCAAAAGAAGTTGGAATTAGACGTTGAAGTACCCGTCGAATACCTGGTGATTCAAATTGAAAAACACCGTTTGTATCGCCTGCTTGAAAGAGTTTTAAAGTGTCTGCATCATTCAAAGAAATTTTCTCAATATCAAATGCCGGATTTTCAAAACGAACGGCTTTAATAATTGTTGCCAACATCGTCAAATTTCTTAAGCCTAAATAATCCATTTTCAATAAACCAATCGCTTCAATATCCCCCATTGGATATTGTGTAAGCAATGCAT
Organism: Brochothrix thermosphacta DSM 20171 = FSL F6-1036; assembly: GCF_036884295.1. Lineage (NCBI taxonomy): Bacteria > Bacillati > Bacillota > Bacilli > Caryophanales > Listeriaceae > Brochothrix > Brochothrix thermosphacta. The sequence continues at coordinate 617,587 of NZ_CP145608.1, read as the reverse complement.
CACCACTCCCTTGTTGTAGAGGCACATAATCAATCAAAGGAGCATCGCTAATTATCACACCTGCGGCATGTGTTGACATATGTCTTGGTAATCCTTCGATTGTTGTCGCTATTCGCCATATTTCTTCATTACGTTTAGACATCTTTATATGACGTACAAGTGCTTTCGATTCCGCTTCAGCACCTTTTAAAGTTAGCCCCACCTGTGCAGGCAAGAGATTAGACCACTCACTTAATTCTACACGATTCAATCCAAATACACGTGCCGTATCACGAATAGCAGCTTTAGCCGCCAACGTTCCAAATGTACCAATTTGTGCAACATGCTGCACACCGTATTTTTCGACTGTATAAGTGATGAGTTCATCACGACGGTTATCAGGAAAATCCAAATCAATATCAGGCATGGAAACGCGTTCCGGGTTTAAAAAACGTTCGAATAACAAACGATAGGCAATCGGATCAACATCTGTAATTTTCAACACGTAGGATACTAATGAACCTGCTGCTGATCCACGCCCTGGCCCTGTTAAGATACCTTTGCTTTGGGCATAAAACATCAAATCCCAAACAATTAAAAAATAATCATCAAAACCCATTTCAGAGATAATCTTCAATTCATAAGAAAGACGCTCTTGATAAATTGCACTCGGGTTTTCAAATCTTTCTGCCAAACCTTTATACGCCAGTTCATGCAGATAATTAGCTGCCGTTTTTCCTTCAGGCGTAACATATTTAGGTAACAGCTTTTGATGCAACTCAATGTTTACATCTGTTGATGCAGCTATTTCATTTGTTCGCTTTAATGCAGCACGCATTGGTTCGGTAAACCAGCGTTTTTCTAGCTCGATTGGGCTGATTAGATACTGTTCACCTTCTGTTGGTAATGTTTCCCAATCAATAATCTCATTGTCACGGATGGCCTTTAGCACAGACATACTCTTAACATCAGCTGGATAAAGATAACGTACGTCACTGATTACTACGGTACGCTCCGTTTCATTAAAAGCCCAAGCAGTTATATTGGAATCAGGTTGGCTCACTCCCAAATAAGCATTTGGATAACTTTCAAGCAAAATACTGCGCTGTTCTGGCAACAGATTTGTTATTTCCCCATTTTCAACAGGTAAAATAATCACAATATTTTTTGAATACGCATCAAACCAATTTTTAGGTAAAAATGTTCGTTCTTCCGTTTGTAAAGCACTCGTCAACTTCATCAGTTCATGATAACCCTCTGTATTTTTTGCTAGTACAATGACAGGGTAACTGTCCGACTCTCCTAGTGTACTTTCTACATCAATCGTCATCCCATAGATTGCTTTTATTCCGTTTTCTTTACAAGCTTGTTGGAAGCGCATCGCACCATACAGTTGATTATGGTTTGTCATTGCCAATGACTGAAACCCTGCTTTTTTAGCTTCTGTCACCAACTCGTCTATTTTTAAAGTGCTCGATAGCAAATCAAAAGCTGTCGCCACTTGTAAATGTGTATATGTCGTCATGCCAAAAGCCTCCACTTCATTCCTCATTATCTCATTAATTGCTCGCATCTTTATTATACGCAATATTTACCAAAAAAGGAAAGTACGTTCGCTTTTTTTGAATGAATCACTTTAATATTTTATTTGTGAGTGCTATATTAAAAAGAAGAAAAGTATTAACTGAAAAAAAATCCTTGAGGTGATAATAAAATGAAATTGATATCATGGAATGTAAATGGAATCAGAGCTGCTGTAAAAAAAGGTTTTGAAGATTTTTTCACAGAAAGCGATGCTGATTTTTTCTGTCTTCAAGAAACAAAATTACAAGAAGGTCAAATTGATTTGAAGTTTCCTGGTTACCAAAGTTATTGGAATTATGCTGATCGTAAAGGTTATTCTGGAACAGCCATTTTCACAAAACATACGCCTCTTTCTGTGCGCTATGGGATTGATCAAGATGAACACAATCACGAGGGGCGGGCAATTACCCTTGAATATAATGACTTTTACCTTGTCACAGTCTACACGCCCAATTCAAAACAAGAATTAGCTCGTTTAGAATATCGCATTAAATGGGAACATGATTTAACAGATTACCTTGTTGCGCTCAATGAACAAAAACCAGTTATTCTTTGTGGTGATTTAAATGTTGCACATACAGAAATTGATTTGAAAAACCCTAAAAACAATCGTAATAACCCTGGCTTCTCTGATGATGAACGCCATTGTTTTAGCTATTTACTTGACCAAGGTTTCACCGATAGTTTCCGTTATTTCAATCCCGATCTTACAGGCGCCTATTCATGGTGGTCGTATCGTTTTAATGCACGTGCAAACAATGCGGGCTGGCGTATCGATTACTTTGTTGTGAGTGATAAATTGAAAGACAAAATGACATCAACAGCTATCCATAAAGATGTCATGGGCTCAGATCATTGTCCCGTTGCATTAGAGATTGATTTATAAAGCATAAAAAAAGACCTTCTTTCTCGGTTAAGAAAGAAGGTCTTAATTTTTTTACTTACAAGCATTTTCTAAATCTGCAATTAGGCGATCTGCTTCTTCCCACGAATAAACAGTGGCACCAGAAGCTAACGGATGGCCACCACCATTGTAATCAGCTGCAATATCGTTAATAACAATTTCTTTTGAACGAATGCGTACACGAATACGCTCAGGTTCCTCAACAAAAAAGACCCATACTTTTACGCCTTCTACCTGAGCAACGGTATTAATTAACATTGCTGCCTCATTAGATGTAACGTTAAATTCAGTCAATAAGTCGGGTGTGATTTTCAAATGAATCATACCTTTTTCAGACATTTTAAAATTCTGTAAGACATAACCATTAAAATGCAGCACACGCGCATCTTTTTTATACATTGTATTGAAAATTGCTGGACGATCAAATTCATAAGCTGTCAGTTTTGACACATATGCAAAGGTGCGTGACGTTGTATTTGGAAACATGAAACGCCCTGTATCGCCAACAATTCCTGTAAACAATAAACGAGCAGCAACAGCAGTCAATGTCAATTCCTCCGCAAATGTCTCTTGAAACTCACAAATCATTTCACTTGTTGATGATGCTGTTGTATCAACCCATACCAGATCACCATATGGATCATTGTTGGGATGATGATCAATTTTAATTAATTCAGCCCCTTTATCAAAACGTTTATCATCAATACGAGGTGAATTTGCTGTATCTACTACAATAACAAGTGATCCTTCATAGATAGAATCATCAATTTCATCAAGATCACTTAAAAAACGAAGTGATTCCTCATGCTTCCCTACACGATATACTTTTTTATTGGGAAAACTCTCTGTAATAATATTGGCCAATCCACACTGTGACCCATAAGCGTCTGGATCTGGACCGACATGTCGATGGATAATAATCGTTTCATACTCTTTAATTTTATCTAAAATTTGTTGTTTCATTATTCTATCACTTACCTTTCAATAATTTGAACTGAGATTAATGATTTTGACATAATCACATTGTCCACTCGCACTGTAATATCAATTTTCGCTGTTTTTCGACTCTGCTCTAAAAGCGTTGGCTCAAATTCTAAAACACTATCCATTTGGATTGGCTTCAAGAAGTAAATGGTCATCGACTCCACCATTGTATTTTGGTGATGTGCACTCATCATCATTTGTTGTACAACCTCACATAACGTTTGCGATAACACACCATATGACAGCGTTCCAATATGATTTGTCATTTGCGGTGTTACTTGGAATTTATAACCTTCTTTTTTGTAACTATCTTCTGGCAAAATAAACTGATTTACAATCGTATCGTCTAATGTTTCACCAATTTGTGGTTGACGTTGCATTAACTGCATTGCTTTTAGTACATCTTCACGACTAACTAATCCTACAATCACTTGGTTTTCTTTGACAACAGGTATCAGTTCAATGCCTTCCCAAATCATCATATGTGCAACGGAAGGTACGGTCATTTGTTCTCCTACTACAATTGGATTACGCGTCATTAAATAATCAATCGTAGTTGTACTCGGGTGCTCACTAATATCTTTTGGTGAAATGACACCTACCAAACGTCCTGCCTTATTTACAACAGGGTAACGATTATGACCTGTTTCTTCCTGTAGTTGATAATAAGTTGCAACTGTATCATTATTTTGAAGTATTGTCACATCTTCCATGGGTTTCAGAATGTCAGACACAAATAAGATTTCTTTTTTTATCAAGCGATCATAAATCGCACGGTTAATTAGAGTAGCAACTGTAAAAGTATCATATGATGTTGAAATAACAGGCATTTCTAGTTCATCCGCCAGTTTAATAACCTCTTCATTCGTTCCAAAACCACCAGTAATAAGTACAGCAGCACCTTTTTCTAGTGCCAATTTTTGGGCATTTTCTCGATTTCCGACAATGATTAAATGATCAGCTTCGACATAACGTGTCATCGCCTCGATTGTCATTGCTCCTATAACAAAACGATTAAGTGTCTTATAGAGACCTACACGACCACCTAAGACTTGTCCATCAGTCATATTTAAAATTTCAGCATACGTCAATTTTTCAATATTCTCTTTGATTTTACGCTCTATTCTAATAGTACCTACACGCTTTATAGTGCTGACAAATCCCGCATTTTCAGCTTCTTTAATCGCTCGATAGGCTGTTCCTTCACTGACGTGCATATTCTGTGCTACCTTACGTACAGAAATTTTATCACCTACAGGTAACTTTTCAATGTAAGACATAATCAATTCATGTTTCGTCGTCATCGGTTTTAGTCTCCTCTTATTCACATATTTACGATTTTAACATTTTACTGTTATACTTTTAGTTATAGAAATTATAACACAGATTTTAAAGGAAGGATTCCTATCTAACTTTGTGCAACCTAGCACAATTTATGGTACACTGATAACGTTAATTTAGAGCAATTAATTCAATGAAGGAAGGACTTTTATATGTTAAATAAACTTGAAAAAATCCAACAACACTTAAAAGATAACAATTTGGATTTCGCCTATATATCGAATCCAAATAATATCGGATACATCACTGGTTTTTACAGTGACCCACATGAGCGTGTACTTGCACTCTTTATTTTTGCTGATACTATTCCATTGCTATTCGCTCCATCATTAGATGTTAATGATGCCAAAGCTTCTGGCTGGGAATTTGACATCAATGGTTATACTGATAGCCAAGAACCTTTTGAAGTAATAACAGAGCTTCTTAAAGCACGTACTTCAGACGTTTCTTCTATCTTAATAGAGAAAGATCATTTAATAGTTGAACGTTTCCTTGCTATCCAAGCAGCTTTCCCAGACGCGGAATTTGCTAATGGTACAGATTTACTGAACCGTATGCGTGTTATTAAAACGGCTGATGAAATAGCAATTATGAAAGAAGCCGCTGAATTAGCTGATTATGCTATTCAAATTGGTGTCAACGAAATTGCTGAAGGCAAGACCGAATTAGAAATTATTGCCAAAATTGAGTACGAACTCAAGAAAAAAGGCGTTACTGAAATGTCTTTCTCAACAATGGTACTTACTGGAATCAATGCAGCATCACCACACGGTAACCCTGGTTTAACAAAAATCCAAAAAGGTGACCTTGTTTTATTTGATTTAGGCGTTATGCATAAAGGTTATGCCTCTGATATTTCACGCACAGTAGCCTTTGGTTCAATTACAAAAGAGCAAGAAAAGATTTACAACACAGTCTTGAAAGCACAACTTACAGCAATGAACACTGTAAAAGCTGGTGTTGCAGCTAAAACAATTGACCTTGCTGCCCGTCAAACAATAGCAGATGCTGGTTATGGTGATTACTTCCCTCACCGACTTGGACATGGCCTCGGCATCACATGCCATGAATTCCCATCAATTACAGATAACAATGAATTATTATTAGAAGAGAATATGGTCTTTACGATTGAACCAGGCATCTATGTACCAAACATTGCCGGTGTTCGTATTGAAGATGACGTTGTTGTCACTAAAGATGGCGTAATCTCACTCACACAATATCCAAAAGAATTACAAATTATTCAATAATGAGAGTGGAAACACCTCTTTCATTCTCTAAAAAATTGGAAAAATAAAAAACATTCATTAGACTAGAAATTAAAAGTATTTTCAACAGTGTTAAAAACACTGGTCAATTGCAATCTATAAAACATCCACTACTAGACTTGAATTTCAGGTCTAGTAGTGGATGTTTTTTGTAGCGGTTATGAAATTTTCAGATGATTTACGTTGAAGTACTGGAAATCGAAAATAACACCAGAAACACTAATATCCCAACTTAAATTTCAAATCTAATGTTTTTTAATGCGCTGAAGGCATTTTCAGTTTTTCTTTTTTAAATGTTGGAGTTTTTATTTGAAGTACAGAGGATGTTCAATAGTGGCGGTTAATTTTGTAATTCAGGAAAATAACGTAGTAGAGCATCTTTATCATAACTGTTTTTTTAACATTTTAATCAATTCATACAAGCCCCGAACAGATGCCTTAATCGAACGATTATCATCAAAATAAACAAGTGCTGTTTCATTATCTATTCGGGAGATTTTTCGTGTGTTAATAATAATACCGTGATGACACCGACAAAAATAATCAGGTAATCTTTCCATAGCTGACGTTAAACTAGAACGGTAAAAATAATCATTTTCACTTGTCACAATTCGTATTCTTCTTAAATTAATATCGTGTTCAAAATAGATAATATCAAGCAAATTTATCAAATAATACATGCCATTATCTTTTATTTGAAATTTAACCTGACTATTCATATCATTATTCTGATAACCATCAATAATATGCCATAGCAAAGCTAATACTTCTCCTTCTATTTTTTCTGAATTGTCTGTACTGTCTATTGCTGAAAAAAGTTCTTGATACTTTTGCAATACTCCTTTCAACTCTGATAATTCTCGATAAACATAAATATCATATACCCTGGCCGGTGCTAATTTATCTTCACCAATCCTATAAATGTCCCTAAATGAAACAATGGTATCTTCTGGAGTGAGCGTGGTAGGTATATTATTGATACGAACATCGTTCCTATCAATCGAATAAAACCATTGTGTGATTGCTTTTTTGATCGTACCTTCTACCTTAACATCCTGCAGCTGACAATCAATAAACAACATATTTTAACCCGCCTCTCAGTTATTATTACCTACAAGTATAAACGATAAGATAGAATTTACGTAGTAATTAAAGAAACCATAGAACAATTCTATGGTTTCAACAGGATTATATGTAATAGTTTGCAGCTTGTATTTCACAAAATCTTATCGTAACAATTAAAAGGATACACCATTTCTGGTCGTGTCATTTCTCCACAAAACGTATAACCTTTCTTTAAAAAGAAATCATTCATTTTTTTATTCGTGATATATGTATCACTTTTCACGTAGTTGTATTTTTTATGAATCGCTAAATTTTCTGCTAGCTCCAAGAACTGTGACGCAATACCTTTACCTCTAACGTCGGTCGCAACAGCACAGCGATGAATCACAAGTGCTGTTTTTGATTCGCGCCATGCTCCCATCGTATACTCAGATTCTTTCTCAGGGCTAATACAAATAAACCCCTGAACTTTTCCTTCATCGGTATAAACGAACAATTCGCCAACTTTAATATCATTTTTAAAAATTTCCTCCGTTGGGTATAATTCGTCCCATTGAGGATTATTTTCTTCATGCATAACCTTAATTGTTGATTTGACGATTTTCATAATTGCCGATATATCTGACAATTCTGCTTTTCTGATCATTTGTAAATCCACTCCTATACAAGCCTTTGAGTTCTTTTTAGACCTTTTATAATAATGTTATTTTATTACTATAACAAAAAAAATCTCCCTAATAAACCGAAAAGAACCGATCTAACATGATTTTTACAATTCATGATTTAAAAATGCCACAAATAATAATATATTTTTAATCTCAACACTTAAATTCACTATATTATTTTTTTGGAATAAGACGATAGTATTTTAACAGAGGAAGAATTTCTGCTAAAAAGAAACAACAATTAGGATTATAAAAAGAAATTAAGTACAACTAAAAAGAAGTAAACCAATGTGGTTTACTTCTTTTTTTAATCTTTTAAAGTTAACAAACAAACAGATTCAACGTGTGCAGTTTGTGGAAACATATCATACGGTGTAATCTCTGAAATCGTATACCAAGGTGTCAATTGCTGTACATCTCTGGCTAAAGTTGATGGGTTACAAGACACGTATACCATTTTTTGCGGTTGCACTTGTTTTATCGTATCTAGTAGCGCATCATCACAACCAGAGCGTGGTGGATCCACAATCACAACATCTGGTTTAAACCCTTCATCAATCCAACGTGGCATGATCTCTTCTGCTTTTCCTGCTTCATAATGCACGTTTGTAATGTTTGCGCGTTCAGCATTGTGTTTAGCATCTTCTATAGAATCAGCAATAAAATCCATTCCGCGTACTTCTTTAACAGCATGAGCAAGCGATAAGCCAATCGTACCTACACCACAATAAGCATCAACAACTGTTTCGTGACCCTTGAGCTCTAAAACATTAGCAACTTTGCGGTATAGTTTTTCTGTTTGTTCTGGATTTAACTGGAAAAAAGCACGTGCTGATAAATCATAAGTAATTCCTGTCATTTTTTCAGAAATAACTTCTTTTCCTGCAACAAGAAACGTTTCATCACCAAATACGAGTGACGTTTTTTCTTGATTAACATTTTGCATAATCGAAACAACTTGAGGAAAGGCTGTTTGAATGCGTTCAATCAACTCGCGTTTTTTAGGCAGTTTTTTACTATTAGTGATAAATACAACTTGAGTTTCCTCCGTATGAATCGCTTCACGAATAACAAGTGTTCGTACAATCCCACTGTTTTTTTCTTCATCATAAATAGGTACATTTAAATCTTGAAGTTGTTTTTTTATAAATGCCGTGATTTTGGTAGTGTTTGGTTGCTGAACAACACATTCTTCTATATCAATCAGTTGATGTGACTCTTGTTGATACAAGCCAGCTTTTATAACTCCGTCGCTTTCTCGCACTTGAAACTGACTTTTATTGCGATATGCCCACGGGTTTTTCATTCCAATTGTATGTTTCACGGTTAGTTTATCCATTGGTATTTTCGTGTGCTTCTGGAAAGCTTGTCTAATAATATCACGTTTCATAACTAGCTGTTTATCGTATACAAGATGCTGTAGCTGACAACCTCCACATTCTTCATATACCGGACAAAGTGGTATAATTCGGTCCGCTGATTCACGTTCTATTTTAACTAACTCTGCTTCTAAGTATTTCGGGAAAACCTTTGTGACTTTAACAACAACACGTTCCCCAGGTAGAGCGCCTTTAATAAATACAATTGTATTTTTGAAATACCCAATTCCTTCACCATTAATTCCAATACGCTTTATAACAACTGTCATTTTTTGTCCTAGACTATATTGTCCAGTCTTACTTTCTCTCATCATTGTTCCTCCTGTGAAACGCTCTATTTATAGGGCGTCTCTAATACACTTTTTTTAGATAACTGCGTTTTTATATAGGTGGCATATGCCGCATTAATCATTCCACCTATGATAACAATAATTCCTGATAAATAAAACCATAACATTAAAATAATAACTGCTCCAATACTGCCATATATTGCCGAATAGTTACTAAAATTATCGATGAAAATTGAAAATAGATATGAGAAAATCATCCAAGCTATCGATGTAAACGCTGCTCCGATAATAGTTTCCTTAAATTTAATTTTATGGTTAGGCAAGAAACGATATAATAGCACTAATGCTGTAAATATTACAAAAATAACGATACTCCAACGCATAATATTATAATTTTCAAAGATATTAAAATCTAAATTAAATAATTTAGTAATAAATAAGCCGATTTGACGACCAAAAACACCTATTATCGCAACTGATCCTACCATAATAAAAAGAAAAATCATAAAGAACATTGATAACACACGTTGAATAAAAAAATTACGACGTTTTGCAGTACTATAAACACTGTCCAGTGCCTTGCCAATTGCATTGACGCCATTCGATGCAGACCAAATTGTTCCTAAAATACCAATTGATAATAAACTTGCACTTTGATGATTAAGCAAACTATCAACCAAACCTTGAATAAGGGCAAACATATCATGAGGTACAATTTCTTTTAACATTTTATAAACACTGTCCTGATTAATATGTAAGTATGAAATTAATGCTGATAAAAATAACAGCATTGGAAATAATGATAAAAAGAAAAAATACGCAAGTTGACCGCCAACAGCACTAATATCAACTTTTTTTAAATTAGCAATAAAATATTGTATGAAAAGTTTTATTTTGTTCATGATTTCTCACCTTCTCTCTTGATTATTTTCCCATCCTTATGACGAATAAAACATGTCAATTCAAATATTTTTATGATACAATTCATTTTAAATTGGTTTATAAGGAAAGGATGTTCTTATGTCTCTCGAAACACCTTCACATGAAAACGTAACGATTATGCTTAAAGAAATCACAACTAAGTTACAAATGATTAATGCCGAGGTTATGGCTCATCGCACTATCAATCTTGATGATTATGAAGATCTTTACGATATGTATCACTTCGTTACTAAGCGAACCACTTTTAGCACAAACGAGTTGAATATGTTAGCTGAGGAAATTGGAAAAATCACCATAGCTCAAAAATAAAAACAAAGCCTTCTGCGTTTATCAGAAGGCTTCTATTTTATAAAATAACACCTAACTATCATTTCAAAGAACCGTTTATTCACTGGATTTTTAGCGTTTTTCGCCTTGATCTGTTAATATTACTGGGCCATCTTTAGTAATAGCTAGTGTATGTTCAAATTGGCAACTTAAACCACCATCAATTGTTGACGCTGTCCAGCCATTTTTACCCATCTTCGAACGCCAATCACCCGTGTTTACCATAGGTTCAATCGTAATAACCATGCCTTCTTTTAAGCGTAAGCCTTTACCTGGTAAACCGTAATGCGGCACTTCTGGCGCTTCGTGCATTGTTGGTCCAATGCCATGTCCGATAAACTCACGCACAACGCTAAAACCTTCAGGTTCAACGTAAGACTGAATTGCATGACCAATATCTCCCATACGATTTCCCACAACAGCTTGTTCAATCCCTTTGTATAACGCTGTATGTGTTACCTCATAAAGTCTTTTGGTTTCATCAGATACTTCACCTACTAAGTAACTCCAAGCTGAATCACTCATTGCTCCGTCCAAATTAATTACAGTATCAACTGTTATTAAATCACCATCTTTCAATGGTTTTTTCGTTGGGAAACCATGACAAATTTCATCATTTAAACTTTGACATGTCGCATATTCATAACCTTCGAAGCCGATTTGTTCAGGAATCCCGCCACCTGCACGGATTTCTTTTTCAACAAATTTATCTATCTCCCAAGTTGTTACGCCTGGTTTAATCATATCTCTTAATTTAATGTGGATACTTGCTAATAGTTCTCCTGAACGTCGCATTGCTTCAATTTCTCTTGGTGATTTTAATGTAATCATTTTATTCATCCTTTCAACCTCGCTTCATTTTTATGATAATTTTCGTTCGCCTTGATCTGTTAAAATTACAGGTCCTTCTTTAGTGATTGCAAGTGTATGTTCAAACTGACAACTTAACCCACCATCAATCGTAGTGGCTGTCCAACCATTTAAGCCCATTTTAGAACGCCAGTCCCCAGTATTAATCATTGGTTCAATTGTAATAACCATACCCTCTTTCAAACGCATGCCTTTACCTGCTAAACCATATGCTGGAACATCTGGTGCTTCATGCATTGTAGGCCCAACGCCATGACCCACGAATTCGCGCACAACACTCAAACCTTGTGGTGCAACATAAGACTGTATCGCATGGCCAATATCACCAATACGATTACCAATAACCGCTTGTTCAATTCCTTTATAGAGAGCTTCATACGCTACCTCATATAAATGTTTTGTTTCATCAGACACTTCACCAACTAAATAGCTCCATGCTGAATCGCTTATTGCACCGTTTAAATTAATGACTGTGTCAACAGTTAATATATCTCCATCTTTTAATGGTATTTTTGTTGGAAAACCATGACAGATTTCTTCATTTAAACTTTGACATGTTGCATATTCATAACCTTCAAAACCAATTTGCTCAGGAATACCACCGCCAGCGCGGATTTCTTTTTCAACAAATTTATCTATTTCCAATGTTGTTATTCCAGGCTTAATGATATCTTTTAATTTTAAATGTATACTCGCTAATAAATCTCCGGAACGACGCATCGCTTCGATTTCACGAGGTGATTTAAGTGTAATCATTTCATTCACCCTTTCATTGCTTTCCTACTATATTATATACACAAACACTACTTTTTTAAAGGTTAATGCAAAAATCATTACAATCTCTCACTTCTGAAAAAAACTAGCTAACTTATATATTCAATAATTATCGCTAAAACCCGAACGTTTTTACGAATTTATTAACTTTTCAGTCAAAAAAAATGCTAATTATCAGACTTATAGTGTAACATTAAGACGGTATATGATAGAATAACATCAGATTACTATTTATAGATAAGGATGCGTGATAGGCGATGACGACTGCTAAAATTGTTTATGCCAGTATGACTGGTAACACAGAAGAAATTGCAGACTTGTTTGGTGAAGTCTTAGAAAAACACGGAATTGAAGTCGATATTGAAGAGTGTGTCACTGTCTCTCCCGAAGATTTACTTGACTACGATATATGTCTTGTAGGCGCTTATACATACGATTTTGGTGAAGTACCAGATGAATTTGTCGATTTTTATGAAGAAATGTCAGAAGTTGATTTTACAGGTAAATTATGTGCTTCTTTTGGTTCAGGTGATACTTTTTATGATGATTATTGCCTACTTGTTGATTTTATTCAAACGCGTTTTAAAGAACAAGGTGGTACAATTGCTGGTGAAGGTATAAAAGTTGATTTAGATCCTGGCGAAGAAGATATTGCTGCAATTAATGCGTTAGTTGAAAAAATTGTTGAACAAGTAAATGCCTAGAAAAATATACTTAAATAATGATGAGGTGATGAAATGACTTCCACTGCGATGCTTATTGTCAATCCTTCTTCAGGAAAAGAAAAAGGAAAGAAATACCTAAAGCTTGCTGAAGATACACTATTAAAACGCTTTGATCGAGTTGACATTCGTTTAACTGAAAAAGCTGGTGATGCTACAACGTTCGCCAAAGAATCTGCCATGAAAGGTTACGATGCCTGTATTGCAATGGGTGGTGATGGGACTCTTAATGAAACCATCAACGGATTAGCAGAGCAAAAACATCGTCCTACATTTGGTCTTGTACCCTTAGGTACTGTTAATGATTTAGCTCGTGCTTTGAAAATTTCAAAAAAACCTAAACAAGCAATTAAAATGCTTGCAACCGCAAAAGAAACGCCTTTAGATATTGGTCGAATTAACAGTCACTATTTTATGAATGTGGTTGCCATCGGCAGTATACCCGAAGCTGTTGATCGCGTAAGTGTTAAACAAAAAACACAATTAGGGGCAATGGCCTACTTTATTGAAGGCGCTAAAGCATATGCTCGTAAAGAAAAATTCAATTTTGAGGTGAAAACAACTGATGAAGTTCACAATGTTGAATCTGAACTCATCATTGTCTCACTTACCAACTCCGTCGGTGGTTTTGAAAAACTTGCGCCTGAAGCTGAGGTAAACGATGGTTTATTCCATGTATTTATCGTCACTGATAGTAGTGTAATTGAACGAACTAAATTGTTACCACAACTATTTAGCGGTCAAGTTAGCCAAAACGGCGGATTAATTGCCTTTAAATCGAATAAAGTTTTTATTTCTTCAAAAGAAAGTATTCTAAAGTCAAATGTTGATGGGGATCCCGATGATTATCTACCATTGGAATTAGAAGTTTTACCTTCACACCTAAATGTATTTACACCAGGTGACGCATAATAAAATTTATTTAAAAAGGGGATTTTATAATGAAAAATTTTAACGAGAAATTACAAAAATATGCTGAATTAGCTGTAAAAGTTGGTGTTAACGTACAACCTGAACAAAAAGTATACTTGACGGTTAACATCGAGAACATCGATGTTGCACATGCGATTACTGCTGAAGCTTATAAAGCTGGCGCTAGTGAAGTCATCGTTAAGTATGTTGATTCAACTCTAGCTCGAATGAAATATGACAATGCGCCACTTTCTATCTTTGAACAAGAGCCGACTCATTATGCTAACGAACGTATTGAACTAGCAAATGAAAATGCTTGTTTTATCTCAATCGCTGGCCAAGACCCTGATTTATTAAATGGTGTTGATGCTAAGAAAATTGCTGCTGGTAATAAAGCAACTGGTAAAGTAATGCAACCTTTCTTACAATTAGCACAATCGGATAAAATTGCTTGGACAGTACTTGGTGCACCTACAAAAGGTTGGGCTGCCAAAGTCTTTCCTGATTTAGCTCCAGAAGAGCAAATTGATGCCCTTTGGGAAGCAATTTTCAAAACAATGCGTTTAGATAACGAGGATCATATCGGTGCATGGTATGCACACGAAAAAACGTTAACTGACAAAGCAGCTGTTTTAAATGACCTTCATTTTGAGTCACTTCACTACACTGCTCCTGGTACAGACTTAACTGTTGGATTGCCTAAAAAACATCTTTGGGTTGCTGCAGGCAGTGAAAATGCTGCGGGTACTCGTTTCACAGCAAACCTTCCAACTGAAGAAGTCTTTTCAGCTGCTGAAAAAACAGCCGTTAATGGTGTTGTAAGCAGTACGAAACCTTTAAGTTATGGCGGTACTGTCATTGACGGTTTCAAACTAACTTTTAAAGATGGCCGTATTACAGAAGTAACAGCTGAACGTGGTGAAGAAGTTTTAAAACACCTCATTGATTCAGATGAAGCTGCTAAATATATTGGTGAAGTCGCATTAGTTCCACATCCTTCACCAATCTCACAATCAGGTGTCCTATACTATACAACATTATTTGATGAAAACGCTGCGAACCACTTTGCAATCGGCAGTGCTTATGCCTTTAACATTGATGGTGGTAAAGATATGACCACTGCAGAACTTGAAGCTGAAGGTATTAACCAAGGCCCTGTGCATGTTGACTTCATGGTTGGATCTGGCGAAATGGATATTGATGGTGTGCAAGCTGATGGGACAGTTGTTCCTGTCTTCCGTAATGGTGACTGGGCAATTTAAGTTGCTACTTTAAACGCAAACAATTTATATGACTCACTAAATATTGTGTAAAAAACACAATTTGTAAGAAGAATGAAGAGTTCGACATTAGTCGGACTCTTCAATTCTACATAAAATAATTAATGACGACTTGATTTATTATATGATACAAGCCTGTTATTTTAGGAGGATGACCATGCGCTATAGCGAATGGGATGTCAACCTAAAAGTAAGACTTTACGGAGAAGCCTTTGTAGACATTTCTTTTTGGATGATATTCCCTTTTTTAACACTCTATTTTTCAGAAACACTTGGACGGACAACCGCTGGAATTTTGCTGATTACATCACAACTAATCACTGCTTTCACTGGATTGCTTGGCGGTTTTTTAGCCGATAAATTTGGTCGAAAACGCATGTTAATTGTTGCAATTAGTGGCGAAATCATGTGCTTTGTTTTATTTGCTTTTGCTCGTAGTTCTCTGATTAATTCACCTTTGCTCGTCTTAATTGCTTTTACTGGTGTAAGTATCGCAGGTTCTTTTTATCAACCTGCGGCACAGGCAATGATTGCTGATGTCGTACCTGAAAAACACCGTGCCTATGTCTTTTCGATTTTCTTCACGATGCTTAATATTGCCGTTGTTGTAGGTCCTCTACTAGGTGCTGTCTTATACATCAATTATCCTGTTCAGTCTGTAATTGTGATCATCATCTTAGAAAGCATCTTATTGCTTGCACTAGTTAAGTTAACACATGAAACAGCGCCTTCAGTCCTTGGTAAAGAACCAGCACCAAAACAAACGATTGGCGCTGTATTGAAGGAACAATTTGCCAGCTATAAAGTTGTGTTACGTGATAAACTTTTCTTGATGTTTATCATCGCTGGTATTTTAACAATGCAAACAATCATGCAAATAGATATGCTCTTCCCGATTTATATTAAGGAAGTGATACCGACTACAGTTAATTTCTTAACAATGACATTAAATGCTGAACAAGTCTTTGCTATCACTTTAGCAATTAACGGTTTCATCGTTGCCTTGACTGCTATTGCTGTGACAAAATGGATGTCTCGCTACAAAGAAGGTCTTGTGTTTGTACTGTCTTGTATTTTTTATGCCGTTGGATTAATCATTTTTGGCTCATCAATCTCGGTTTGGCAATTCATTATTGCTATGATCGTATTCAGTATAGCCGAAGTAATGGTCGTTGGTTTCCAACAAAGTTTTGTTGCACGCATTGCGCCGATTGATAATCGTGCTATGTACTTTAGTGCATCAGGTCTTAGAAATACAATTGGACGTGTTATTGCACCTTTGATGGTAACTATCTCAGTAGGTATTGGTTACTTCCCTACTTTTGTAGTGATGGCTATCCTCGCTTTAATTAGCGGTGTTATCTATCATTTCGTCTTCAAAATGGAACAACGAAAGCTAACAACAGAATAGTTCACAAAAAAAGACCTCCTTTAGAAAAATCTAAGGGAGGTCTTTTTTTGTATTAACGAATAAGTTCGATACTTGAGCTGGCACCCACGCGGTTCGCACCTGCAACAATCATGCGTTGCAAATCATCCTTGGTACGAATACCTCCTGATGCTTTCACACCCACTTTTTCACCAACTGTACGTCTCATTAATGAAACAGCTTCAACTGTTGCACCGTCCCCATTAAATCCTGTTGACGTTTTAACATAATCAGTTCCAGCAGCGACTGCTAACTGACAGGCACGTTCTATTTGCTCATCACTCAAAAGTGATGTTTCAAGAATTACCTTCAACAACCCATTATAACGATGTACCAATATAGCGATTGTTTCTATTTCTGCTTGTACTAATTCGTCATTTCCACTTTTTAAAGCTCCGATATTCATTACCATATCGATTTCATTTGCGCCATTTTCTAAGGCTTCTTCAGCTTCATATTTTTTAACTGCTGTTGTCGTTGCTCCTAATGGAAAACCGACAACCGTACAGACATCTATCTCTGTTTCTTTTAATTGTTGAGCAGCCAACTGTACCCACGAAGCATTGATACATACTGATGCAAAATCGTATTGTTTTGCCTCTTTAATCAATTGTTCAATTTCTTCCTGTGTTGCATCTGGTTTTAATAACGTGTGATCTATCATTTTAGCGACTGACATCGAAAATCCTCCTTATTCATACACTATCCTCTTTTAGCATAACACTACCCGACAATTCTCTCAATAAAAAATTGTATTATAACACAAACAGCGCTTGTTTATCACTCAACTCTTTTGTTATAATCATTATATTAGTCTCGGTAGCTCAGTTGGATAGAGCATTCGTTTCCTAAACGATGTGCCGTGGGTTCGAGTCCCGCTCGGGGCATAGTTTAAACCTTAGAAAACCTTTAAAGATAGGCATTCTAAGGTTTTTATATTTTACTATTATAAAAGTATGTTACGATTCTTTAACTCTTCGTTTTTTATTATTATATAAATATTGCTTTACATAAAAATTAAAATGAGCATCGACTAATTATGTCTACTAATAGACTAAATGATTATTCTATTTACTCAAAAAAACGATATAATTATACTGATTTTAGCACTAAATTCAGTAGTTAACTCATTATTTTTAAAAGAGCAATCTATCAATATCAGAAATATATCTACTTGCATACAAAATAGTTTAAGGAGTGATTTTTATGACTTTAATGGATCAATTACAAATGAAGCCCCTCTCAGTTTCCAAAGAAACAATCATTTACAACATGCCCGTTAATGCAGCAACAACGCAATCATTTGGTTACTTACACGGTGGTGCAACAGCTGCATTAGCTGAAACTGTTGCAAGCTTGGGTGCGTTACAACATATAAAAGAAAACGAAATTATTTTTGGCTTAGAGCTAAATATTAACCATTTAAAAGCTGTTAATATAGGTTCTGTTACAGCTACTGCTTTACCAATCCATATTGGCCGTACAAGCCATGTCTGGGATGTTCGAGTCGTTGATGAATCTAATAACTTAATCGCTGTGAGTCGCTGTACAATGGCTGTTAAAGCTAAACGACCTTAATCTATTATATCAGCAAGTATATTTGATGTTATTTGTTTGTTTGTATAGGCTTTTAAAAATTGAACAGCTGGATATGGATAAACTTCAACAGCTGCTGCCTCTAACGATACTGGAACTACCAGTGTCGTTTTATTTTGCTCAATAATATAATCGCCATCAATCGTCATTGCAACGAGTAAATCATCGCCTGAATCGAGATTAGGATTGTATAAATTGAGTACAACAGTATCCTCAGCTTTGAGTTTTTCATAAATTGCACACAGTTTTTCTTGAAACTCGTAGGCATTAAACAACAAATATTCTTTATAATCCGTGATTTGATCTGCAGCCAATTTTTCAAGCAATTCATCGACTGACAGTGAATCCAGGTAATTGGTCCAATTCATCGCGCATCTACCTTTCGTTTTTTATTGTTACATTAAACTTAATATCACCTTTCGTTGTTAAGCTTTGACCTTCCATTTTAACGTAAGCAGGCATTAACTCATCGTCTTTAAAAAGCGGTATAACTCTATAACGAACCTTATCACCTTTTAATATTGATCGGCGAATAGCGTTCTCATAATTTGTCATATCTGGTGAATTAACCGGATATTGATATATAGTCATCAAATTGCGACGATCTGTGCCACTTCCACCCAATTGTTTACCAATCAAATGACCACGGGAATGTAAGTACGGTTCTTTACCCGAAATAAAGCCTGTTGGTTTTATATTATACTCTGCTTTGGTTCCCGTATCATACATTGATTTTGTAATTAGTGCTTCGGCTGTTGTTACTCGACCTAACTTATCTAACTCTCCATAATGAATATAACCTGATTGTGACTCGTCTAAATCGGCATCACTGAAATCAGGTGCACCATTATCGGTTAAATGATCATCTGTTTCATTGATAGGCGGCGCAGTTTTTTTGTACTTGCTTGCACGTGATTCATTTGAAACACTAGATGAGTGAGTATCCTTTTTTGTATCATTCGTATAATAATTATATAGCTGTACTACCAAGGCTAATGCTATGACGATTAACAATGAAGAAAGCTTCATTTTACTTAATCGTTTATACTCTTTTTTCGTTATCTTTCTGTACTGTTTTTTCTTTGCCATCTGAATTTACTCACTCCTGCTTATTTGATATCTTTAGTATAACGTATTACTATCGCTTATCCCATCATTTTAAATGGCACAATTTCCAAGTGGACAAAGCTTTTTTCGTCACATAGTTGTCTTTTTCTTTTGTCGATTTCAAGACAATTACGAATTTTGTTGTCTTCAATACTCCTTTTTGGGTAAAATGTTTATATAACATGTACACGATCAAGGAGAACTTGGTTTAAATTGTAGCGAACAACAGTTTATTACCTATATTACCTACAATATAAACAGAGTAAATATAATCAACCTAGCTTGATTATTTATCTTTACTCTGAACAGTGTGAAGAGAATGATTGAGATAGTAGGCGCGATAAGTGAATGACGGGGCACGTACATACAGTACGTAATCCTGAGTGAACGAAGAGCAACAACCTAGCTTGATTATTTATCTTTACTCTGAAAAGAGACAACTTGATTAGTAACTATTGGAGGTATATCATGCCATACGACTTAACAACAAGAATTATTTCAGAAATAATTGGTACTGCTCTTTTAATTATCATCGGTAATGGTGCTGTCGCAAATGTGGAACTTAAAGGAACGAAAGGACATAATTCAGGATGGATTGTCATTGCTTTTGGTTATGGTTTTGCTGTCATGATGCCCGCACTTATTTTTGGTGGTATTAGTGGTAACCATATTAATCCAGCTTTTACAATTGGGCTTGCATTTAATGACATGTTCCCTTGGTCAGAGGTTCTTCCTTATATCGGTGCACAATTACTTGGTGCTTTAATCGGACAATTAATTGTAGTTGCTGCTTTTAAACCTTATTACGATAAAACAAAAGAAGCAGAACGAATTTTAGCAACATTTTCCACGAACAATAATGCAAATAGTAAATTAAATGGTTTTATTAATGAATTTATTGGAAGTTTTAGTCTTTTCTTTGGTGCTGTCGGAATTACCCGAGCTCCTTTCTTCGCAGACAATTCTAGAACAGCCCATTTAGCACTTGGTTTCCTTGTTTGTGCCTTGGTACTTTGTATCGGCGGTTCCACTGGACCAGCACTCAATCCCGCACGGGACTTGATGCCACGTATCTTACATAGCGTACTGCGTTTACAAAATAAAGGGAGTTCTCATTGGAATTATGCGTGGGTTCCAGTCGTGGCACCACTCCTTGCTGGCGTCGTAGCGATTAGTCTTTATCACTTTTTATATCTATAAATATTAAATTTTTTCACTTTTTATTGTATTATTTTAAAAATGTATTATGAATTATTGCCAAAGTGTGGTATTCTTAGTTTATAGTATTTTTGTAGGAGTAATTTGTAAGTGTTTCACTTCCATTTTTATGTCCAACAGGAATCAATATACGCCTAAAGGCATAAGGAGGTTTGTTTTAAAATGGCAAACGGTAAAGTAAAATGGTTTAACGCAGAAAAAGGTTTCGGTTTTATCGAACGCGAAGATGGCGATGATGTATTCGTACATTTCTCAGCGATCCAATCTGATGGTTTCAAATCATTAGACGAAGGTCAAGCAGTATCTTTCGACGTTGAAGATGGTCAACGCGGTCCTCAAGCAGCTAACGTTGTTAAAGACTAATTGTTGATTAAGAAACACCCACTTCTTTATGGAGTGGGTGTTTTTTTGTGTTCGTGCTAACATTGCTGCGAAGGTATGAGCTTACGATGAGAGTATGGGACGGAGCGAAAGCGAGTACCAATCCATCGAGAAAATACTTCCCAATGATACCCCTTATTGAGTTCCTCTCATTTCTTCTCAAAAAAAACAGCCCACATTTAAATGTGAGACTGTATCTTTTGATTAATTATTCTTATTTTGCAAGCGGGATTTCTGCTCATAACGCTCCATTGCTAATTCGATCATTCGATTGAGCAGCTCACCATATGGCAACCCTGATTCTGCCCACAAGAGCGGGAACATGCTGACTGGTGTAAAGCCTGGCATTGTGTTTAATTCATTTAAATAGATACTGTTATCTGCCGTTACAAAGAAATCCGCACGCGACACACCAGTACCGTCTAAAGCAATATAAGCTTGCTTAGCATACTCAACAATTTGATCATACACACCATCATCTAACGGCGAAGGAATAATGAGCTCTGTTGATGTATCCGCATATTTAGCTTTATATGTATAAAAAGCATGACTGTCGCCTTTAGGCATTATTTCGCCCGCTAACGAGACTTCAGGTCTTTCGTTCCCAAGTACCGCAACTTCGATTTCTCGAGCTGTAACGCCCTGTTCTACGACGATACGGCGGTCAAATAGGAACGCTTCTGTCATAGCAGCATCCAATTCTGATTCTTTCATTACTTTTGAAATACCGACACTTGATCCCATATTCGCTGGTTTAACAAATACTGGATAATTCAGCGTATTTATCGCTTCAATCATCTCTAATTTAGAGTCTTGCCAGTCAACATTTCTGACCGCAACAAAAGGTACTTGTGGGATATCAACTGCTTTGAAGATCTCTTTAGAAACGATTTTATCCATACCTGTTGATGATGCGATAACGTTAGCTCCCACATAAGGGATATTTAATGTTTCGAATAAACCTTGAATTGTTCCATCTTCTCCATTAGGACCATGTAAGACAGGAAAAGCAATGATGTTTTCTAATGCTGCAAACTCGGCAATATTAATTTTTTGTCCTACAGATTGTGTTTTTTCGCCATCGCCTAATAAAACGTCACCTGTTTCACTAATAGTAAATTTCAACTGTTCTGAATTTTGGATAGGCGCTTGCAATTCTGGCCCTTTAATCCAATTTCCTTCATAGCTGATGTACATCGGTTGTATATTAAATTGATTATAATCTAATGCTTTAATAACTGAAAAAGCTGAAACCACTGATACTTCATGTTCAGCAGACTTCCCTCCATAAAAAACCACCACTGTTTGCTTCATTCTCAATTCCTCCTAGAAGTTTGCTTGTGCCCCTATCTTTCACTATATTTTACCATGTTTTATAAAAAATTTCTAAATTAAATCAATTCTATTAAAGTAAAAAAAGCCGTAAGTACATAACGGCTTTTTTTCTAGTATTCAAATGTCCATTCATTATTTTTAATAGAATAAACAATCCATGCTTTTGGAACAATTTCATTTTCATTACCATCTAATGTAATATTTTCATCGTTTTCTTCATCACTATTTGCTATCGGTAAACGTATCTCTGTTTTCGTACGTTCAAGTTGGTCAAATGATAGAACACAACCTTCTTTCAATAACAACTTAAGCGAACGTAATAAGGTCACTGGTAACCCCACGATGCTTTTTTTACGTGGCTTCCCAAATAATGTTTTTTTATGTATGAGAACGGAAATTCGATCTGTTATCACATTAGCAATCATATCATAAAAACGTGTTATATCACGGTAATAAACCTTTGTACGTTCTCCTTCGTCCAGCGATAAATAGGCATACTCATTTTGTAATTTATAATAAAAAGGCGAACGGAGATGCGTCCCCCGATGAGCCAGATACAAAATTTCAGCAATTTCTTGGCCAGTGAGTTGATTTAACATATCAATTTCTTCAAAATCCAACCATGAAAAATTTTGCGTTTGTTTTTCTAGAACAATAGCACGCTGCTTCATTTTTTCTGTATCATCTATAAACCCAAAATTAGTATGCTGATTGTAATTAACGGTGTCATATTTTTTATCTAATAACAATAGGGCTGATGGTAATCGTTTTTTTCCAATACCATCAATAAATTCAGGAAAAGTAATCCCTCTTGAAATAACACTGTTCGTTACAGTATCTAAATATAAATAAACCTTTTTGTCTATGCTTACTTCGTTTTTCGCCACCCACGCTCACCTGACCCAACATGAATTATTTATCTCTAACAATCATTTTCTGTTAGATGGTACTACTGTTAATGTGCTCCGTCTTTGAACTATACTTCTCCAAACATCATGACGAGACTTAGTTTTTCCAACATCTACGCCCTGTTTTTGCAATTTATTAATTATGTCATTCAGGTTATCTTCAACTGTGTGGATATTTTTGCTCATCACGTTGCCCTCCTCGATTAGTTTTGACTAGCTACTATAGGATTACTTTACCACAAAATGAAAATAATAATCACATTTTAGAACATATTTTTGAAATTATTATTCATTTAATTTTTAAATGAGTGGATTGGTGCCGGAATTCTTCCGCCACGGTGAATAAATTCAGCTGAAGAGTATTGATTAATTGGCATAACTGGACAATATCCAAGTAGCCCACCAAACTCAACAACATCACCTACTTTTGTTCCTGGTGCAGGAATGAGACGTACCGCTGTTGTTTTATGGTTAATCACACCGATTGCCGCTTCATCTGCAATCATTGCTGCTATTGTTTCAGCTGGTGTATCACCAGGAATTGCAATCATATCAAGTCCAACAGAACAAATAGCTGTCATTGCCTCTAGTTTAGAGAGCGTCAACGAACCATTTACGACCGCATCAATCATCCCCGCATCTTCAGAAACAGGAATAAATGCACCGCTCAAACCACCCACATGACCACAGGCCATAACGCCACCTTTTTTCACAGCATCATTTAATAATGCCAGTGCCGCTGTTGTTCCGTGTGTTCCAACAACTTCTAAACCCATTTCCTCTAAAACATGAGCGACCGAATCACCGATTGCAGGCGTTGGTGCCAATGATAAGTCAACAATACCAAATGGTACCCCCAGTCTTTCAGAGGCTTCTACACCAACGAGTTGTCCCATTCGTGTGATTTTAAAGGCTGTTTTTTTCACAGTCTCAGCTACCACATCAAATGATTCACCTTTAACTTGCTCCAATGCTCGCTTAACAACACCAGGACCACTAACACCAACGTGAATAACACAATCTGCTTCACCTACACCATGAAAAGCACCAGCCATAAAAGGGTTATCTTCAACTGCATTTGCAAACACAACTAATTTTGCACAACACAGTCCTTGGTTATCCCCAGTCAATTCAGCCGTCTCTTTAATAATTTCACCCATTTGTTTGACGGCATCCATATTAATACCCGCTCTTGTTGTCCCTACATTAACCGATGAACAAACACGTTCTGTTTGTGCTAATGCTTGAGGAATCGAGGCAATCAAACGTTCATCACCAATATTGTATCCTTTTTCAACTAGAGCTGAAAAACCACCAATAAAGTTAACGCCAACTGCCTTGGCTGCTTGATCCAAAGTATGAGCATATGCAACATAATCTGTATCACCTGATGCCCCTGCAATTAAAGCAATCGGTGTCACAGATATACGTTTATTAATAATCGGGATACCATATTCGGCACTAATCTGTTCACCAACTTCTACCAATTTAGCAGCCTTCGTCACAATTTTATTATAGATTTTCTGACGCGCTACTTCACCATCACTATCAATACAATCTAGAAGGGAAATCCCCATTGTAATTGTACGAATATCAAGGTTTTCTTCCTGTATCATACGAATTGTTTCTAAGACTTGTGCTGTCTCCATTTGATGTGGTCCCCCTTATAATTGATGCATACGATCAAAAATCGCTTGATTTTGAATCGCAATTTGCACTTTTAATTGTTCGCTTAGTTTATCAGCTTTAACTTTGACAGTTTCCAAATCATTTTTAGCATTCGACATATCAACTGTCATCATCATTGTGAAGTTACCATCTAAAATTGTTTGTGAGACATTTAAGATATTGATTGACTCCTGTGCAAGCAAAGTACTAACACCTGCGATAATTCCTGTGCCATCTCTTCCTAATACCGTTACGATTGCTTTCATTTATGATTCGTCCCCTTTAAAGTTTATTTTCAGGCAATTATTAAGTTAACCACCATGAATACGTGTCGAGAATTTGAAACGACTACCGACATATTGTGAATCAACATATTCAAATAATGTGCCATCACTCAGTGCTGTTGTTTGTCGCAGTCGCATAACAGGTGTACCTAAAGGCACTTCCAATAATGGGGCTATTTTTTCTGATACAGCTACAGCCTCCATCGTTTGTTGTGCATCACCAATTGTTAGATGAAATTTATCACTTACTGTTTGAAATAAAGAATTCGTCAATTCATCACGTGTTAATTTACTCGCAATATTCATTGGTATTGCTGCTGTTTCAAACAAAATAGGTGTGCTGTCACCATATCTTATACGTTCAATCCGTAAGACATCATCATCCTCATCTAATTCTAAAGCCTTCGCTTCTTGACGTGTGACTGGTTTCATCGAAAAAGAAACAATATGAGAAGATGGTGTTTTCCCTTGCTTAAGCATAAGGTTTGTAAAACTTGTAACCGCATCCATATTTTCAGTTACCTTTTCTTCCGAAACATATGTTCCCGAACCAATTCGACGATATAGTACGCCATCATCAACTAATGCTTGAATCGCTTGACGAACAGTCATTCGCGAAACATTGAATAATTCAGCTAATTGTCGTTCTGCTGGGATAGCCTCATGTACTGACCATTTAGCGTTATCAATGTCTTTTTTTATTTCATTTTGAATTTGCTGATAGATTGGTAATTTTGATTTTTTATTAATCATCCATTATCTCCCTCTTCCGAAAAACACAGACTTTTTTTGACTATACCAATAGTATAACGATAATCCTTTTGCGTAGCAATCGATATTCACACATCTAAAAAATAAAAAAAAGAACTTGCTCAATAAATGCTAAAATCACCCTATAAAAGCGTTCAAAATATCATTTTTTTACAATTCTCGTTTATTTATTTACACATTTCGTGTCGTTTAATTTAAAACTACCCCAAATTAAAACATCTAGTATACCAGTGAAACATCGGACCTCATTTTTTAATACAGCATTTATTAGTGTCGAACAGTAATTTTACTAAATAAAATGCTAGCTCTATGATATAAATGATTAAATACAGAGTTAACATACTGTCCATAAAAAAAGCCCTCTCCGTTGATTGATTACCAATCATTTGAAAAGGACCTAAGGACTAAATTTTATAAAGCACTATATTCAATAAAAGCTCGAAACAAGCGTTTCATATCATCATTTTGGTGATACATTTGTTCAGGGTGCCATTGTACACCTGCCACAAATAAATCGCCTTCTTTTTCAAGCGCTTCGATAACACCATCAGAGGTTTTACCCGTGGCCTTAAAACCAGGTGCAAGTTCTTTAATCAACTGATGATGGAATGAATTAACACCAATGACTTCTTTATCAAAAATTTTAGCGAAGCAAGAATCTTTAGTGAGTTTTACATCATGTACTGGAAAGGCACCATCCGTTGCTTGAAGATGTTGTAATTTCGCGTGTGAAGCATACGAAACATCTTGGTAAAGTGAACCGCCATATGTCACATTGATTACTTGTGCGCCTCGACAGACACCTAAGACTGGTTTTCCTTGTGCAACGGCCTCTAACAATAATGCCTTTTCAAAAAAATCGCGTTCTGGATAACTTTCACCCGCCCGACTTAACGTTTCTTCACCATACTCATAGGGATTAACATCGTAACCACCACTCAATAACAAACCATCAATTCGTGCAATAAAAGCCGGAATGTAACTTGGATCAGTGACTGGAATGATAAAAGGAACCGCTCCTTCTTGTGCAATAGCTTCCACGTATTGTTCATTTACATATGAACGCTTAATAATAACTGGTGAATAAATTGGATCCAATAATACACTTCCTGATATACCAATAACTGTTGTCATAACCTATCTCCCTCGAATGTTCTATGTGCTTTGGTTTTATAACACTCACCATGGCATTTGAATTACTATTCTTCTATTGTATTAAATACGCTTGTTTTTTACCAACTTTTAAATTGCTACTTGTCGAACTTGTGTTTCTTTCACAAAATGGCGAAATAGCGGTATCATATCTGCCAACATTTCTGGATGCCATTGTACACCTAGTATGTGTAACTCCCCTTCAGATTCGATTGCTTCAATCAATCCATCTTCACTAATGGCTGAAATTTTAAAACCATCTGCGACTTGATGTACCACTTGATGATGAAAAGAATTAACTGCAATCGTATTCTGAGAGAATACTGCTTGTAAAACTGATTCCCTCGCTATATGAATATCATGACTACTTGTAGAAGGAGCACCACTTTGTATATGTTGAATAGCTGTTGGTTTCATCAAAGAAATATCTTGATACAACGTACCACCAAAACTAATATTTAACAACTGCATCCCGCGGCAGATTCCCAATATCGGTTTCTTTTGATGTAGCGCTTCTTTAATTAAAGCCATTTCATAAATATCACGCGCTTTAAGTGTATCTCCTAATAAAGTATGTGCATCTTGTTGATACATATCGGGAGACACATCATACCCACCAGATATAATTAAACCATCAATCCGTGAAATAATTGCTGTTACATCATCTTTATTTATAAGGACAGGAAGCACTAATGGAATTGCATCCACTGCTTGAATAGCTTCGATGTAGTCATGACCAACGTACGTTTGATTGTGATCACAAAATTGCTGATCCCCGTTTTTCATAATACTGCCAGTAATCCCTATCATTGCCTTCATCTTCATGCCCTCCTTTTTTAATTCATACCATTCTAGTCTGATTAATAAGATTATAACGATATCTTTATAAAACTGCAAGTTTTTTTACTGAATTAGAACAGTATTCAGATTTTTTAATACTACTTATAATTGACAGAACAATTTTTATCGTTTATTATAAAAACATACCGAATGAATGTTTTTTTAAAGGAAGGAGTATTCAATGTCTAAAAAATATAATTCTGACGAAACAATTGCTCATATAATACAAGTCGCAACTGCCTTATTTATTGAAAAAGGTTATGAAAAAACAACGATTCAAGATATCGTCGCTAACTTAGATGGTCTTTCTCGTGGTGCTATTTATCACCATTTTGATTCTAAGGACGCCATTATCGCAGCTGTTAATCAAAGATTATTCCCAGAAACGCAAATGTTTGAAGTCATCAAATCCCATGACGATATGACTGGTCTAGAAAAATTAAAACATTTTTTCGTATCGCTTACCTTTAATGAAGAACTTGCAAAATTTTATGCTCAATCGCAATCACTCATTAATAATCCCCAATTTTTAGTAAAACAATTACTGAATAATAGTGAAGTTGTGGCACCTCAAATACGTTTTTTTATAGATGAAGGAAACGCCGATGGTTCTTTAAAAGTAGAAAATCCAAAAGCTGTATCCGAAATAACCATGCTTGTTTTAAGCACTTGGTTTTTAACAGCGATTTATCCTGCTACAATAGCAGAATTCAATTCCAAAATATTAGTCGCTAAACAAATTTTAGATAACCTAGGTGTACCAATCATCGATGACAGCATACTCACTAAAATTGCAGACATTCTCAATGGCAACAACAAATAATTGCACGTGACGAAAGGAATCCACTTATGAAAAATTTCTTTAAAAAGGCTTTACGTATTTCAATTAAAATTCTGATTGGCTTAATTGCCTTAGTTGTATTATTTTTTGCAACCGTCTTCACTGTTAACTACTTCGCTTTAAAGAGTGAAGCTAAGAAAATTGAAGATTATGGTCAAAAGGTCACTATTGATGGTGGTCATAAAATGAACGTTGTGACACTTGGTAAAGGGAAAGACAAGCCAACAATTGTTTTATTACCAGGATATGGCACACCTTCTCCAGGTAATGATTACGATGAGTTAGGTCGTTTATTGGATAAAAATTATCAAATCGTTATCGTTGAACCATTCGGTTACGGTATGAGTGATGTCACAGAAACACCACGTACAACAGCTAATATGAACAAAGAACTTCACCAAGTATTACAAAAATTGGATATTAAAGATTATACGTTAATGGGACATTCGATCGCTGGTATTTACGCAATAGAATATATTTCTCGTTATGGTGATGAAGTGAATGCTTTTATCGGTATCGATAGCAGCTACCCAACACAACCGATGGAAGATATTCCTGTTGAAAGCTTACAAACTCTTAACAAAATGGGCTTCAACCGTTTAATTGCATCAATTATGCCAGATGCCTTAATGTTACCTCCACGTGCAAGTCAAGAAGTTAAGGATCAAGTAAAATACATAGGTTACCGCAACATGATGAATGAGGACGTTGGTGACGAAGCGAAGCGTTTCACACAAAACTTTAAGTCAGCATCTAAAGTCTCGCTTCCAAAAGATTTACCTGTTTTCTTCATCATCTCATCTGAAAGTGATGAAGCCGATCCAACCACATGGACAGCGGGTCACGAAGGATTAATTAAAGGAAATCCAAATGGTAAAATTGAAATATTAAAAGGGCCTCACTACTTACATCACACTCAAGTTAAAACAATTGCTAATGATGTCACTGAGTTCCTAGATTCACACAACATCAAGTAGAACGAGAGCGGCTAACATAAAATTTAGCGGCCTAAGACTGAAGATAAACACTGTTCCAGGTCGTCACTCAGTTTCTATTCAGCCTTATCATATCCTAGTCAAAATCGCTTACATCATATTCAAAAAAAGATATTTTTAGAGGTTTTGTCTATAATAAAAAATAAAAAGCCGCTAATTTTTAAGTTAGCGGCTTTTTATTGGGCTCTATGTATTTACCTATATCATCTAAAAAAAGGAGAGCATATCATATGCTCTCCCTTTTCTATTTATTATTTTAGTCTTTTGTTTCTTCTTTAGTTGTTTCTTCTTTTGGCGCATCAGGATATTTTTCTTCTAATTGCTCCATTAATTCATCTAAAGTCGTTGCATCTTTAGTTTCTGCTTCTTTAACTTCTTCTAGCTCTTCTTTTTCAACGTTTTGAACAGCTTCTTCGATTGACCCCCATGAAAGGTTGTGTAAAACTTCACCCATTTTAGCTTCTGCACGTTCTTGCGTTGTATCACTTACAAACTCTAGACGCTCTACTTCAATGTCTTTCCATTTCACTTGGATTTCATAGTAACGTTGTTCTAAGACACTAAGATCTTCTGTCATTTTAGCTTGAAGTTTTTCTAATTTTTCTACTTGAATTTCGTAAAATGCAACTTCTTTATTCGCTAAATCAGCTAGGCGTGTTTCGCCTTCTTTAGCAGCTTGAGCTGCTTGTGCTGTGCGTTTAATCAATTGCGATTGTGCGTTGTTATAAAGTTCCGTTACTTCAAGTGCTAAGTCGCGTTTTTTTGCCATAATCGAATCAACATCACTTAAATCGCGTTTCACTTTACGAATATAACGATCATATGATTCTAATTGCGGCATATCATCATATTGCCATTTACGCCATGTTTGTTTACCTTGGCGTACCACATCATTAACACTTGCTTCTACTTGTTTTTTTAATCCGCGTGCTTTATCTTCTACTGATTTACGTACATCTCTCATATCTAATTCCTCCTAAGGTTTGTATTCAAATACACTCTGATTTCGATTTTTAGCATTTGCTCGCTTGTGTTTGTTAATATAGTAAAAGCCAACACTCACGATTGTTACAAACAGTGCAAATTTCCACTGGCTAATAACTAATCCGATACCGAGAATAACGACAATCGGATGCAACCACTTTACCCATCCTTTAGCGATTTTAAACTGTTGAAGCCCGTAATAAATGAATCCTAGGCCGATACAGATCACCAACACTGACCAAAACGAGAGGAACAACAAAATTCCTAACGCTACAACGAGAAGCATAAATAGAATTGGCATAGTTCTTATCTCCTTACTCTTGTGAATATACTAAGTATAACAATAAGTTTGTAATCACTATAGCTGCTACAGAATGATATTTATCTACAACTTAAGACTGAGTTAACGGCGCAATTGCCCCTCACCATTCACAACATACTTAATAGATGTCAGTTGTGGTAACCCCATTGGTCCACGAGCATGTAGTTTTTGAGTGCTAATTCCTATCTCAGCACCAAATCCAAATTCAAATCCATCAGTAAAACGAGTGGACGCGTTGACATAGACAACAGCAGCATCCACTTCCTTCGTGAATACTTGGCTATCACGATAAGAATTAGTCAGGATTGCTTCTGAGTGTTTTGTACTATACTGAGCAATGTGAGCAATTGCAGCTGTTGTTGAGGGTACTACTTTAATTGCTAAAATTAGATCTAAAAACTCTGTCTCATAATCAGAAACTGTTGCTTCTTTTACTGTTTCTTTAATTGCTTGTACTGTTTCATCCCCACGAATTTCAACACCTTGATCCTCTAAAGTGCCTACCAAACGAGGTAATATTTCAGCGGCAATTGCTTCATGTACTAATACCGTTTCAACGGCATTACAAGCGGACGGTCGTTGCACTTTTGCATTGCTAACAATTTCAATTGCTTGCATTAAATCAGCTGATTGATCGATATAAATATGGCAATTTCCTGTTCCTGTTTCGATTACAGGAACTGTTGCTTCTTTTACAACTGTTTGAATTAAACCCGCACTTCCACGTGGGATTAATACATCTATAAAACCATTTAACTTCATCAATTCTTTTGCTGTTTCCCGCGATGTATCTTGCACTAACTGGACTGCAAATTCAAGTTGTAATGGTTGTAACGCTTTTTGAATGACTTTAACAAGCGCCCGATTTGAATGTATCGCTTCTTTACCACCACGTAAAATCGTTGCATTACCTGTTTTCAAACACAAAGCAGCCGCATCAACCGTAACATTAGGTCGTGACTCATAAATGATTCCGATTACGCCTAAAGGTACACGTTCTTCTGAAATACGCAGCCCTGCTTCATTGACCCAAGATTGCACACGTTCGCCCACAGGGTCTGGTAAGGTTGCAACCTGCTCTACACCAATAGCCATTGCTTCAACTGCTGCTTCATCGATAAGTAAGCGTGCTAACATCGGTTTTGCAACACCATTTGCTTCCGCACTTTCCAAGTCTTTTTTATTCTCATTTAACAAATAAGCAACGTCTTCACGAAGTGCTATTGCTATTGCTTTCAAAGCATTATTTTTAGCAGGTGTACTTAAAATTGCTAGTTGGTAGGCCATTTTTTTTGCTTGTTCAGCTTGTTTAATTAAATCACTCATCATTTTCCCTCCTATTCATTACTAAAAAGTGTACCTATATTTTTCCCCTCTAATAAATCATAGAGTATATAAGGATCTGCTCCGTTTGTAATTAACATTCTCGATTGATTGTTCACAACTCTTTTTGCCGCTTCAATTTTAGTTACCATACCACCGGTTCCAAAGCGACTTCCTTCACCACCTGCTAAATTAACAATATAAGGTGTGATTTCTTTTACCTCACTGATAAGTTTAGCGTTTGGATTAAAATTAGGGTCACTATCGAATAACCCATCGATATCCGATAACAGAATAAGTAAATCAGCCGTTGTGACTTCACTTACAATCGCAGATAATTGATCATTGTCGCCAAAACGTGTAACATGCTCAATTTCATTAACACTTACGGTATCATTTTCATTAACGATTGGGATAATCCCTTTATTTAACATCATCTCAAATGTATTTGTAACATTTTTTCGACTATCAGGAAAATCAATAACATCACGTGTGAGTAATATTTGACCAACTACATGACCATATTCACCAAATAGTTTGCTATAGATGTGCATTAATTCTGATTGTCCTACAGCTGCAATTGCCTGTTTTTCTGCCATTTCTACAGGTGGCGTCTTTAATTGTAATTTATGGCTGCCAACACCGATTGCACCGGATGATACTAAAATTACTTCTTTACCTTGATTTGATAAATCCGCCAGTACTCTTACCAATCGCTCAATTGTACGAAGATTGATTTTGCCATTCGAATACATTATTGTTGAAGTTCCCACTTTCACAACAATACGCTGGCTCTCTTTAATTATTTCACGCACCCTAACACCCCATTTTAGTTAGATAATTCTGTTAATTGTTATTCCCTTTATTTTACATGATTTTAATTAAAAGAGTAGCCTTTTAATTAAATTACTTTTCTAAAACAAAAAAACACCACAAAGTTTCATTATTAAGATATAATTATTGTATTAAAAGAATGAGGTGAATCATGAATAAACGAAATTGGCTTTCTTATTGTCTCATACCTGTAATTACTTTTGCCGTGATGATTTCAATATTGATTGCACTACAACCTTCTTATCCCAAAGCTCAGTCTACACAGATTCCTACACTCTTTATTCATGGATTTAATGGTAATGAACGTTCATTCGGCGGAATGATTAATCGTTTTAACTCAAAGTACGGTTGGGGAACCACTTCTCAAACACTTCGAGTTGACACTGATGGAACAGTGACTCCAATTGGAACCTATGATAAAACGACAAAAAATCCACTTATAAATGTAATTTTTGTTTCTAATAAGGAAAATTTAAAAACGCAAGCTGGTTACATAAAAAATGTCATGACTTATCTACATAAGGAAGATGACATAAAGAAAATAAACGTCGTCACACATTCAATGGGTGGAAGTTCTTTAACTGTCTACTTAGCTTTAAACCATGACAATAAAGAACGTCCGACTGTTAATAAACTAGTTTATATCGGCGTCCCTTTATCTCCGACTGATTATAATAAAAAGATTAACAACGAAGAAAAAGCACAGCGCAAAATTTCCCAACGTATGTCTGAAACTTTGCCAAAAAGTACTGCTTTTTTAATAGTTGCTGGTTATGTCGATAAAGAAAAAGGTGGAGATGGTTCGGTTACACTCGAAAGTGCGTTACTTGCTGAAGATATTTTCAAACACAACCCCTTACAAACACAAATTGTAAAAGGATCAAGCGGCACTCACTCTGGTTTACATGAAAATGATAGTGTTGATGAACGTATTGGCAAATTTTTGTGGTCTGTACCTACAAAATAACTACTATAGAAATTACAAAAAGCCCAGACTCTTATGTCAGGGCTTTTTGTATTGGCAAGAAAAAAAGATGAAGGTCATGTTAGCTTCCTTGCTTTATTTTCGTTTTATTTTTTTGGTAATATTATTTATAATCGGCTTTTTTTCTTTTGGCTCTGGTTTAGCACCAATAACATCTACTAAGAACATAAACACCGGAATACCTATAATTAATCCCCAAACACCAAAGAAGTGCTCACTGAAAATCAATACAATAAAGGTATAAAAAATCGGCAATTCTGTTTTTGAAGACATAATCTTCGGATTGAGAATATATGCCTCAATTGCATGTATCACAATAACTGTAATAATCATGTAAATAACATCTGTAATTCCACCAATTGTATAACCGATAATACTTAATGGAATCAATGAAATGACAACACCTGCGACAGGTATCAAACTCAATACAAAAATCATTAATGCAAGACTAACAAGTTGAGGGAAGTTTAATAACCATAAAACAAGTGTTGTTGCTAATGTATTGAAAAACGCAATAATAAACTGAGCTTCCATTACTTTACCAAAAGTTCCGACAAATCGAGAACCAAAATATGCTACTTCGTCATAGATAAAACCAATAGCACTATGTTTGAATCCTTTTGTGAAACTTACTAAGTGTTCTTTACTTAATGAGAAGAAGAAACTCAATAACAATGCAATAAATACATTGAGAGTAATACTGCTCATACTTGTTAATGAAGAGACAAGGAAGTCAACACCTGTATCCATATATTTCTTTATGTTATATTTATCCATAAAGTCGACAGCCATTGCAATAAATCTATTGCTTGTTCCTTGACTAAAGAATCCAACAGTACTGTTAAACAGTTGTGTTACTTGCTTAACAATTACTGGTAAGTAATGTGTAATGGTTGCATAGAATAACGCCACCACAGAAGTGTATATTAATACCACAATCAATTTACGAGGTAACTTCGTATACTTCACAACCAATGTTTCTAAACGATCCACTAAGAAAGCAAAAATAAATGTCAGTAACATCACATTTAACATACTTCGTAGTGTATATAAGATGAAAATTAACAATGCAAAAATCAATAATCGACGCACTGATTTTTTTTGCATAATTTCAATCAATTCTTTCATTTTCCCCCGATCTGATTACGACACGATTGGACCAAAATCGAGTAAATCAGTTTTCTTATCATAATCAATATTCCAATCATAACCATCAAAATACCAGTAATCTGTCTCTTCAACATAAAAATTCAAGTCTCCAACTTTAACTGTAACAATTGGATCTTCAGGTAATTCGGCTGTTATACCTACCGAAAAACCATGGTGAATATTACTATCACCACCATATTTTGCAAACAGGCGAATATTTGGAGTTCGCTCAGTATCAAATTCGGCTTCAAAGAATACCATTGCTTGATCAGTTACATTAATTTTCATTTTTTTCCCTCCTCAAACGTATTAATAGCTTATCTTACTTTAACATATTTTGCGCCTAAACACTCTATATAAAGGTCGTTATATCGCTACTTTTAATATTTTTTATAAAAAAAGCCTGATTATAAATAATCAGGCTTTAGCTTGCTATAAAAACTCAAATTATTATTTTTTAGCAGGAACTGGATCTTGACCTAAAAATGCTGTGTAGAACCAGATGTGTGTATCGATTGATGCTTTTTTTGAAATCAATAAATCATTGGTTACTGAGTCATTTTCTTCATCACTGATTGCGATACCTTCAACAAGTTCATCTCGTAAGGTTGTTAAATCTGCAATCACAGTCTCGACCATTTGATCTTGTGTCAATGGTTCTGTATAAGGTTTCTCTTCAATACTAGAGTGATCAATAAACTCTTTTAGAGTTGAATAAGGAGCCCCACCAATTGCAATTAAACGCTCAGCAATTTCATCTAAAATAGCTGTTGTTTCATCGTATAATTCTTCAAATTTAACATGTAATGTAAAGAAATGTGATCCTTTAACATACCAATGTAACTGGTGAAGTTTTGTATAAAACAAACCGTAATTTGCTACTTGATGATTTAAGAATTGTTTAGTATCTGTTGCTTTAACTGTTTTCATTAGACATACCTCCAAAAAGAATTTTAAGAACTCTTAACTTCCTCTATTATAACGCAAATCGATTCCTTTTTTTAGTTATACGACTTACATGAGAACATTATCATTGACAGCTCTCTATTCAGGTTCCTATAATTAAGAAGAGGAGGCTGTTCACATGAAAATTAGTAGCCGTTTTTCTGTCGCCATTCATATTTTAAGCCTGTTACACTTAAATAAAGCAACTGGTATTACTTCTGAATCTTTGGCAGCAAGTGTTAATACAAATCCCGTCGTCATCCGACGCATTATTGGCCAATTGAAAAATGCTCAACTCGTTGCAAATCATCGTGGTTCCAAAGGTGCCACTTTAATTCGTAGTCTAGATGATATTACATTACTTGATGTCTATCGTGCAGTTGACAGTGTAGAAGAAAACAATCTTTTTCAAATCCATGAACACCCTAATCCAGCTTGTTTAGTGGGTGCCAATATTGAAGAAGCATTAAATGAGTCTTTGATTACTGCACAAAAAAAAATGGAAAACCAACTTGAAAGTGAAACGGTTGCGAATATTGTTAATCGTATCTTAAAAATAGATGAAACGAAAAGGTGAAAGCATGAGTTCTTACTGGACTGATTCAAAAAATACAAACTATAGTATCCCTAATGATTATCTCGAATTTTCACAATTAAATACTGATACGCTATTGGATAAAAATTTTTTATCAACAATTGAACCTACATCTTATGGGTTTGATTTTTTAGAAACATACCGCTTTCTTTCTATTGAAAAGGTAACAAGTACTACTGGTTATGAACATGAGCAAACGTTAGCTGGGACAACTTTTTACTTTGCAATTGATGGTCCCCGTATGATTGGTTTTCATTATTTAGAAGAGAATGTCTCTCCCGTAATATTGTTTGCGGATTTTGAAACACTAAATACTATGGTTCTCGCAACATCCTTTACTAAATTTATTGCTAAAATGTCGCAGCATCTCTTTACTCCAGAGGAAGCTATGCTAGATTGGTCTCACGATAAAATAACTTTTCATCTAAAATATTATAACCAAGAAGATTTTTTGACTTCACTCAACGCGTTGGAAGATCTACCCGACAAAACATTTTGGACACAACAGATGGCTAGACGTTTTATCGAGGGTACTGTTGAGGAACAATTAGCCATAGCAAATGCAGTTTTGGAACAAGTGTTATATTTCAAACGAAAGCTACCTGCTGATTGGCTTAACGATTGGTTATCTATCTTAGCATTGCCTCACACAAAACAATTATTAACTGAAATTACAAATGAATGGAGGAATTGATATGACACAACCAAACGTGTTATTTGTTTGTCTAGGAAATATTTGCCGATCAACAATGGCTGAAGCGATTTTTCGAAATGAAACGATAATACGCAATTTGAATTATATTAGCGATTCTGCAGGAACTGGGGATTGGCATATAGGCAAAGAACCACATAGCGGTACACGCGAAAAACTGATTGAAAACAACATTAGTTATGCTGATATCTATGCCCGTCAAATAAATGTTAAAGACTTCGATGTTTACGATTACATCATTGCGATGGATTCACAGAACTTAAAAGATATACAAGCACTCGCACCTTCAAACTATATTGGTGAATTACACACGCTCTTACACTTCTCACCAAATACCAACTTAGTTGATGTGCCTGACCCTTATTATACGGGGGATTTTCAAGAAACGTTTAATTTAATTACAGATGCGATGCCTGGATTATTTAACGCTCTTCAAAAAAACAGTAAATAAAAAACGTCATATCGACGTTTTTTTATTTACTGTTTTTTGTCTTTCTTTTTTTGAGCAGCTAATAATTTATCGGCTTTATCGATTTTATCACTGAGTTCTTTTTTACGCGAGTCATTTTTAATATCATCCAGTTTTTCACGAATATCTTTCAAATTCTTTTCGCTAACATTTTTGGCTAAACGATTTTCTTTTTTATCTGTAAACAATTGTGTTATTGACAGTTCAGTAACATCACTATATTCTACCCAGGATATCAACTCTGCTTTTTTATCAATTGCCTCTGCTTGTAATTTAACATTGCTAATATTCTCAACTTTTAGCGCCTGTAATTCTGTCACACTCAAACCATCACTAAATGAGTTTCCATCATCTGTCGAAAAACTATCTAAGGTTGCTAAAATTTCAGTTTGTTGCAAGAATAAACGCTCAGCTTTATTTATTTGCTTATTCAAACTTCCTTTAGCCTGTTCATTATCAACCTCTTGTGTTGCTGTACGAGCATTTTTCAATGTTGTCTCAGTGACTTTATCAGCTAATCGATCTTCACGATAAAGTTGATTGACGATCAATGTTGCTTTTTCTAATTTTGCATCCTCTATCGCTTTAACGTTATTAACGTGACGTACGGCAAATATTATTGCCATCACAACAATAACAATTGTAATTATAA
This sequence comes from Brochothrix thermosphacta DSM 20171 = FSL F6-1036, assembly GCF_036884295.1. Lineage (NCBI taxonomy): Bacteria > Bacillati > Bacillota > Bacilli > Caryophanales > Listeriaceae > Brochothrix > Brochothrix thermosphacta. The sequence continues at coordinate 578,806 of NZ_CP145608.1, read as the reverse complement.
AAATAATTCCAAATATTTTATTTTTCGAGCGAGTCTCCTCTTTCATCGACTACAATTCCCTTCAATATAAACTCAAACCTTATATTTTCCCTATTCTATTATTGTATCATATGTGAAAAGCGAATAGGTATCGATATACTATTAAAAAACGATATAAAAACGAAAGTGACTTAGCGACTGACTACAATGTTGTACCCGATAACTATCCTAACACTTTAATTTCATACTACTAATTTTTAATAAAAAAATAGTATCTCGACAAAATGTCGAAATACTATCCTTCTTTTTCACAGTAATTATTTGTGCTTGGTAACTTTATCTAAAGTTCCTATTACTACAAAACGTTTACTGGTTGCATCTGCTGTATCACAGGTGAAAAGGGTAATACGTTTGTCCCCTTTATCATCCAGTATATCAATATCAGTTTCATCAACAATTTTAGTTTCTACCACTTTATAATGAAAATCTTTTTTCTTATTTGTGATAACGATATCCGCACCCTTTTTGATTTCCAATAGTGGTCCAAATAACAATGAGCTATCTCGCATGTGATGACCTGCTAAAGAATAATTTCCTTCACCCATTTTTTGTTCTTCCAACATTGTCGTTGCGCCGCCTAAAAGGTTCGCATCATTTGTCCCTTTAAGGATAGGTAAGTATAAATCAACACTGTTAATTTTAATTTCACCAATAATCGCATCTTTATCTACTTTCATACTGTTGTTAAAAACAGAAGTTGTTGATAAGCGTTTAACCGCATTATAATCATTTTTAGAAGCATTTTTATTATTTTTTTCAAATTGTTCTGCAGTTAATGAAGAATCAACCTTACTGGTATTTGCCACAATCATATTTTTAATCCAAGGTGATAAAATTAATAATACACCTATAATCAAAATAATAATCGGAACTATTAATTTTGTTTTTTTCACTTGTTTTATCTTCCTTTCCTCTGACATGATTGATTTGATAACTCAGTCTCTTATATTTTACCCTAATATAGTCAGTTAATCACGCTAAACTTTACTTGTTAATGAATATATTTTGAACATATCTTACTATAATGGCTCCAAAACGGCTCCAAAATGGCTCCAAAATGGCTCCAAATAATAAAAAAATGCTCTGACTTGGTAGTCAGAACATTTTCGCATTATTTAATTTGATCAATCGATATGTTTAAGGCTTTGGCTACACGTTCACCATAATCTTTATCAGCTTTATAGAATTGTTTTGTTTGTCTTATTTTAATTTCTTCAAGACGAACTGTACTCAATCCACCCACGATATTATCTACTAAACGTTGTTTTTCATCTTCACTTAATAAACGATATAAATCTCCTGGTTGAGTGTAAAAATCATCTTCTTGGTATGAATGATTACCTGCAATACCCTCGATTTTTAGTGTTGCATACTTATCAACTGGCGACTCTTTTGGCCCACCAAAACTATTTGGTTCGTAGTATACGTCACTCCCCCCATTATTGTCGCTACGCATACTTCCATCTCGTTGATAATTGTTAATTGGATTTTTAGGTTGATTTACTTTAAGTAGATTATAATTAGGTCCGATGCGGTGACGTTGTGTGTCAGGGTAAGCAAACACACGACCATGTAACATCTTATCTGGAGAAAAATCAATCCCTGGTACAATATTAGCTGGTGAAAAAGCCGCTTGTTCGATAGTCGCAAAATAATTTTCAGGATTACGATTCAAAGTCATTGTCCCAACTTCGATTAACGGATAATCTTTTTGTGACCATACTTGCGTGACATCAAAAGAATTAAAGCGATATTTGGCTGCATCTTCCAACGGCATTATTTGTACACTTAATGTCCATGAAGGAAATTCGCCATCTTCAATCGCATAAAACAAATCTTCAGTATGATAATCTGGATTTTGGCCAGCTAATCTTTCAGCTGCCTCAGCAGTTAAGTTTTGTACCCCTTGGTCTGTTCTAAAGTGATATTTCACCCAGAAGCTTTCACCCTCAGCATTAGTCCAACGATATGTATGGCTACCATAACCATGCATATGTCTGAATGATGCTGGAATACCACGATCTGACATTAAAATTGTTACTTGGTGCAATGATTCTGGTGATAAAGACCAAAAATCCCAAACGGCTGTGGTACTCTTTAGATGCGTTTGTGGGTTACGTTTTTGTGTATGAATAAAATCCGGGAATTTTAATGGATCACGGATAAAAAATACAGGTGTATTGTTTCCTACAAGGTCATAGTTACCTTCTTCGCTATAAAAGCGTAATGAAAATCCGCGTGGATCACGTAAAGTATCAGCTGAACCTAATTCACCCGCAACAGTAGAGAAACGTGCAAGCATTTCTGTTTCTTTACCTACTTCAGATAAAAAATCAGCACGCGTATATTTTGTTAAATCGTTCGTCACCTTAAACACGCCATGTGCCCCTGCGCCTTTAGCATGTACAACACGTTCTGGTACACGTTCTCGGTCAAAGTGTGCCATTTTCTCAATAAAATGAACATCCTGCAGTAATACCGGACCATTAACGCCCGCAGTCATCGTATTTTGATTATCGCCAACTGGTGCGCCTGTGTTAGTTGTTAGTTTAGCATTGTGCTGATTTGTCATTACGCCACCTCTTTTTTATAATTATTATCATTTAGTAATGATTATCTTCAATGATAAACTTTTTTAGGTTTCTTTGCAATAAAATTACGCAACAGAGTCATTCAATTTATGTTTCTTCTATATCAATTTTTGACATTCACGTCTGATTGATTTACCTTTATTTTGGATTTTAGACCTTGAATGTGGTATTATAGTTTCAGTCTAGCAGGTGAATTTTACTTTTTTTGTAAAAACGTCAACCTGTTGTTTTTATTTGATTTAAAGCCTGAATATATAGGAGAGATATTAATGATTAGTTTTAAAAATAAAAAACAGTTTAGCAGTGCCATTTTATTCTGCTCAATTGCAGTTATAATGTTTTGGGTAAAATCTTATATCACCTATTCGACCGCCTTTAACTTAGGTATCGAAAACGGTGCGCAAAAGTTCTTACTCTTATTAAACCCATTAAGCGCAACACTGTTCTTCCTTGGGTTAGGATTATTTGCTAAAGGGCGTCGTGCATTTATATGGATAATTATCGCTGACTTCTTACTCAGCCTACTATTGTATTGTAACGTTGTATATTATCGTGAGTTTTCTGATTTCATTACAGTACCCACAATGTTACAGTCAAATAATTTAGGTGATATGGGAGGAAGTATCGTTGCTTTAATGCGACCAGCAGACTTCCTAGTGTTTACAGATGTAGTCATCTTAATCTTACTACTCGTTTTCAAAGTATTTGTGCCAAATCGCGAAGTACGCGTCCGTCCGCGTAAAACAGTCGGTATACTTACATTAGCAATCGCTGTTTTTGCAGCAAACCTTTCATTAGCTGAAATTGATCGTCCACAATTATTAACGCGTGGTTTTGATAATAACTACCTTGTAAAATATCTGGGTATGACCAACTTCATGTTATTTGATACTTACCGAACAGCTAAATCAACTAAAGAAAAAGCAAGTGCCAGTGGAACAGATACACAACAAGCACTTGATTTCACTAAAAAAAATTACGCAGAACCTAACTCAAAATATTTTGGTGTTGCCAAGAATAAAAACGTCATTTATATTCATCTTGAGTCTTTCCAACAATATTTGATTGATTTCAAATTGAATGGCGAAGAAGTAACGCCAACAATTAATAAGTTTTTCCATGATAAAGAAACAATTGCCTTTGATAACTATTTCCACCAAGTAGGTCAAGGTAAAACAAGTGATGCTGAAATGATGCTTGAAAACTCATTATATGGTTTAGCAAGTGGATCAGCTTTCACATCTAAGGGTAACAACGTTTATCAATCTCAACCAGCTATTCTTGGTCAACATGGTTATGATAGTGCTGTTTTCCACGGTAATACACGTTCATTCTGGAACCGTGATGCTATCTATAAAGAATTCGGTATTAAAAATTTCTTTGATTCAAGCTATTACGATATGAATGAAAATGATACATTAAACTACGGATTGAAAGATAAACCGTTCTTTAAAGAATCTATTCCAATGCTAGAAACATTGAAACAACCGTTTTATGCAAAATTCATTACATTATCTAACCACTTCCCTTACCCAATTAGTGAAGAGGATGCAACAATCAAACCTGCAACTTCAGGTGATTCAACAGTAGACAGCTCATTCCAAACAGCACGTTATTTAGATGAGGCTGTTAAACAATTTATGACTTACTTGAAAAAATCTGGTCTTTATGATAATTCAGTAATTGTTATGTATGGTGACCATTATGGTACTTCAGAAAATCGTTCATCTGCGCTTGGCGAAGTATTAGGAAATGACGACGTGACACCTTTTGATGTTGCACAATTACAACGCGTGCCATTTATGGTTCATGTTCCTGGCGTAAAAGGTTTTGTAGATCATTCTTATGGTGGTCAAATTGATACATTACCAACTGTTTTACATCTATTAGGTATTGATAGTAAAGATTACCTTCAATTTGGTACAGATATGTTATCAAAACAACATAATCAAACCGTACCATTTAGAAATGGTAACTTTGTAAGTGATAAAGTGTCTTATATCAATGGTGTCTTTTATGATCAAAAAACAGGCGCTGTCATTCCAAGTGACAAAGTAACTGACGAAATGAAAGCTCAACATAATTACGTGAATAACTCACTTGGTTTCTCTGATAAGGTGCTGCAACAAGATTTACTTCGTTTCTATACACCTAAAGGATTTAAAGCAACTGATCGTTCAGATTATAACTATAACCACCAAACGGGCGATCCAATAAAAAAAACCACATCCAATGAGGATTAGTGATTGATAGCCATTCACATTCATGCTAGAATAATAAAGTAATGTTACAAATAAATATTTTTATGGTGAGACAGTTTATAGCACATTGATGCTAATAAATGCTTTTTTTGGAAAAGACTCCTGCTAATTTAGCGATTAGCAGGAGTCTTTTCTTCTGGATACTATTAAGTGAGGTGGAATATATGAAAAAACAACTTGTCTTTAATATCTTTAAAATCGTTATCGGATCTTTTATTTTCGCACTTTCCGTTAACATGTTTGCTCTCTCAAACAAACTTGGTGAAGGTGGTGTAACAGGTACTACCATGGTCTTATTTTATCTATTCGGACTTGCACCGGCCTTAACTAACTTAATCTTAAATGGTATTTTAATGATTATTGGTTATAAATTCTTAGATAAATCAACCATCTATTACACAATCCTGACTATCGGTTTGATTTCATTATTTTTACGTTTAACACATAACACAGGTATGCAGTTAGAACACCCATTAGTGGCGAGTGTCGCTGCCGGTATTTCAATGGGTGTTGGTATTGGTTTGATTATGAATAGTGGAAGTACAACCGCAGGTTCAGCTATTCTTGCTAAAATAGCTAATAAATACCTTGGCTGGAATACAAGCTACGCATTGCTATTCTTTGATTTAATTGTAGTCATTCCATCCGGTTTTGTTATTGGCTTTGAAAACATGATTTTCACTGTAATTTCATTGTACATTTCAACAAAAGTATTAGACCTTATTTTAGAAGGAGCTAACGTTAAGAAATCAATTATGATCATCTCTGAAAAACATGAAATTATCGCGAATATGGTTGAGAAAAAACTCGACCGAGGTATCACGGTTTTACATGGTCATGGTCATTATACAAAACAAGAAAAACAAATTTTGTATGTCGTCGTTAGCCGACAACAATTGCGTGAAGTTACAAACTTTGTTCGCGAAATTGATGATAAAGCATTTGTAATTATCAATGATGTTAAAAGTGTTGAAGGTGAAGGCTTCACACATAAATTAACACATTAACAATGAAAGAATGACAAGCTCATTCTACTTTATCCAAATGGGAATGCTTAAAAAAAATCACTCATTAGACTAAGGAAATTAAATTGTTATAGACTGGTTCATGTCTATACTCCAATTATATTTTCAGGTCTAGTGAGTTTTTTTGCGCTTATGAAATTTGGATCAAGTAAGCTTGGAGTTCTGGAGACAAGAACATTAGACCTAAAACTTAAATTTCAGGTTCAAAGAAAAAAGCCACCCAATAGGGGTGGCTTTTACTTACTTCTCTATTGCTTCGTATTTCACTGGCGCATGTAAGTCGACATCATTACTCGCTGCAACCGCAACGACAATGAGATACGAGCTATAGACCGTTAAAATTAGACCGGCAATTGTAAGCGCGACACGGAATGGCATTCCCATGAGTTGTTTACCTCTCTTTTCGAGTATAATTGTCAGCAGATTTGCTTGGCAGTCTGTCGGTCTGACACTTTAATTGTATGTTTTTTTCAGTATTTTTGCAATCATTCTTATTATTTACGTAATTTAATAAATTCAATCTTGTGATCGACACCCTTTTGAAGAATCAATTTTGCTCGATTTCGTGTAGGTTGTATGTGGCGTTCTAGATTAATTTCATTGATTGTATGCCATACATCATTAGCAATTGCATGTGCCTCTTCATCTGTTTTTTCAGCATACATGTGAAAATATGATTCTGGATCTTGGAATGCCGTTTCACGCAACATCATAAATCGTTCAACATACCATTTCTGAATCAAGGCTTTTTCGGCATCCATGTAGATTGAGAAATCGAAAAAATCCGTTGTGAAAAACGGTTGTTTTAAATTACCTTGTAAAACATTAACACCTTCAACAATTACAATGTCTGGCTCAATCAACGTTTGTTTTTTTTCTTCTAAAACATCATAGCTTAAATGCGAATAAATTGGGACTTTAATTTGTTTTTGCCCACTTTTTAATTCACTTAAAAAACGAATGATACGTTTACCATCATAACTTTCTGGAAAACCTTTTCGATCCATCATCTTCTCAGCTTTTAATACTTTATTAGGGAATAAAAAACCATCCGTAGTGACTAAATCAACATTCAATTTTGGTAATGAATAGCTTAATAATACTTGCAAGAGACGAGCGATTGTACTTTTACCAACAGATACACTTCCCGCAATCCCAATGATGAATGGTGCCGGTTTATCTAACTGACCAAAGAAACGATTCAATTGATTATTTTTAGTTTGAAATTCCGTTATGTGTATCTCTAAAAGTTTAATTAATGGTAGATAAACTTCACTTACATCTTGAAGTGATAAACTATCATTTAAACTTTCAATTCTAGCAAGCTCTTCAATCGATAGGTTTGGCAATGTGATTTTCTCCAATTTCTGCCATTCTTCTCGAGTGAATTTACGGTATAATGCTTCTTTCATTTTTCATTATCCTTTCATCTGTTGCTTATTATATGCTTATAGAACTCAACTCCCTACATTATACTTTAAATAGCTGCTGATGAACAATATCATACTTGCCAAGCTTGTGAATAATTGCTTAAAGTTTCAAAACATTGGTATAATGAGAATGTAAGAAAACAAAAAGGAGTGAACCTCATGAATAAATTTTTAAAATGGCTTTTCGTTGCCTTTGTAACGCTGATTTTGCTACCCTTCACTATTCTCTTTTTCATCTTCCGTAAAGCAAAAGGCGTACCTGTTGCTCACCCAGAAAATTTAGAGAATTTAGATGAAGATGCTAAAGAATATGTAAAATCAAAAGGTAGTACAACTGATATTGGCACCCGTTATAAATATCTCCGCATCACAGATAAATTAACTCCCGTTCGACCTTCTGTGCATGTTGGACTCGTAGAAGATAAAAAGATTAATGGACCTAAAGGAACACAATTGCCAATACGAATCTATACACCAATCGCTGATGGCCCCTATAAAGTAATGCTTTATTTCCATGATGGTGGTTTTATCAACGGCAGCATCCAAACAACCGATGCATTGGCTCGTGATATAGTCGAAGAAACCGGCTTTAAAGTTATCACAGTAGATTATCGTCTTGCACCAGATTCACCATTCCCAGCTGCAATTGAGGATGCCTACACGGCACTTGAATGGGCACACTCACATCCAGCAAGTCTTGGATATGATGGTACTGGATTTATCGTTGCAGGTGAAGGCGCTGGAGCTAACTTAGCTGCTGTAATTAGCATCATGGCCCGTGATAAAAAGTCGCCTGCTACTATAAGTGAACAACTGTTATTCAGCCCAATCACTGATATTTTCTCTCGTGATGCAAGCGTCCTCTATCCATCATTTGATACATTTGATGAAGGATTTGTTCTTACAAAAGATGGTTTGGATAAAATGTTTAGTCTCTACATAGCGGATAATTATAACTTAAAATACAATCCGTTAGTTGCTCCTATTCGTACGAAAGACTTAAGTAATTTACCGCCTGCCTTAATTATTTCAGCACAGTTCGATCCATTACGCGATCAATCACGTAAATATGCTGAAGCACTTAAGAAAGCCGATGTGACAGTTGATTACCATGAAATTGAACGTGTTACACACGGTTACATGGAACACTTGCCTCGTGCAGCTTCACATGTATTACAGCTCGTTAACAAGTTTGTAAAATAAGCGCCTAAAACAAAAAAACAACCATTAATCAGAACCTCTAGATTAATGGTTGTTTTTTGTTTAAAACTAAGTATTTTATGCTCACTCTTGTTCTATGTTGTTCACCCTCACTTAAACTCACTCAGCGAGGCCTTAAATCACTTTTATTGCTATCCTAATAAAGAGTTACCTTTCGACCATTCAATGGCTGAACAGGTCGTATAGTGCCGTATAATAAATCGTATAAATTAACTGCTTGTTTTTTTCCTAGTGTAATTGGTTTTTGCCAAACCATCCAAGTCACACATTCTAATGTTGGAGGTGTTGTAAGTGAACCTTCATACACAAAAGCATTTTTGCGTTCTTTACCTAAAAAATCGATTGGATTAAATGTCCATGCGCCTGTTTCCCCTTTATCACGCGCACGTAGCCATGTTTCTGGCAATCCTTTCAATTCCTTGTTATCCTCTTCACCTATTTCAAAGAAGAAAGCCATGACGACAATTCCGCCCTGATCATTGGTATGCACTAAGTGACCCTCTAATGGATAAACGCCACCATTCACTTGATGCTCGCTCGGCATATGCATGTGCCAATTTGTTAAGTGGTATTTTAAACCGTTATATGTGATAAAATTATCGTCTGTCTTTGGATATGCATGGAAGACTTTTGCTTCAGTCATCACACAATCAAATTCTGTTTTTTTATAATGATAGGTTAATGGTAATAATTCAGTTGTAAGTGCCGTTTCACCAACATTGATATTAATAGGTGATTGAGCACGCCCCGTTTTTGCAATCGCAAACGCCTCACATAAATCACACCAATGTTCTGGACCTGTTCCATCATCTTTATATGTCCATTGTTTTGTTAATGCTATCCCCATAGTCAACCCCCTAAAAAAGTTATTCTCATTATTATAATATTAATTTCCCTTTTTGTCACCGTTTTGACATTTTTAGTTGTAAATATAACTCATTATAATAGGATAAATTCTTTTTACCTAAGTCATCATAAACCTCTAACCCTTTGGTATTATTGAGGTTTGGATAAAAGCGTTTATCATTAGCAACTTCTTTTGGTAAATACTTCATCGCAGATGCAACAGGTGTAGAATAACCTACATATTCAGCATTTATTGCTGCATTTTTGGGGTCCAACATAAAGTTCATAAATTTATAAGCAGCCTCTTTATTTTTTGCACTTTTCGGTATCGCCATCGTATCAAACCATAAGTTGGTCCCTTCAGAAGGAATGACATAATCCAAAGCCGGATTTTCTTGAACAATGTTAGCAGCTTCTCCTGACCATACTACACCAACTGATGACTCATTATTTTCAATCATTAATTTAATTTCATCACCAACGATTGCTTTTACATTAGGCATCAGCTCTTGTAATTTTCGTTTTGCCTCTTGTAAATGTTGATGATTAACATCGTTAAGTGAGTAGCCCAAAGTATTTAAGCCCATACCCATTACCTCACGGCTGCCATCTACTAACATAATTTCATGCTTTAATTCAGGTTGGTAAAGATCTTTCCAACTCTTTATTTTCATACCATTCAACATCTCGCTATTATAGAGGATGCCCACAGTTCCCCAAAAATAAGGAATCGAATAATGGTTACCTTCATCATAACTTAAATTAACAAAGTGCTTGTCGAGGTATTTTACATTCGGAACCTTACTTTGATCTAATTTTTCAAGTAGATTCGCTTTTTTCATTTTTGAAATTGTATAGTCAGAAGGAACAATTAGATCAAAATTTGTTCCGCCTTGTTCAATCTTAGTCATCATCGCTTCATTACTATCGAACGTTTGATAACTAACATGTATTTTGGTTTCTTTTTCGAATTTTTTTATTAAATCAGGGTCAATATAGTCTCCCCAATTGTAAATTGTCAACGTATTTCCAGCTGTATTACCGCCATTTTGGTTCATTTTAAATGCAATTCCTAAAATGACAAAAGCGACAATCAAAATTGAAGTGAAAAAGTACACTAATCGTTTCATTTTGTCACCCCTTGTTTCTTTTTCTCTTTACTACTAATCGCATAATACCCTAAAACTAATGCTAATGTAATCACAAATAAAATGGTTGAAATAGCATTGATAGAAAGCGATACACCTGTTCTTGCTCGCGAATATATTTCAACTCCAAGTGTTGAAAAACCATTTCCTGTGACGAAAAAAGTAACAGCAAAATCATCTAGAGAGTAAGTCAATGCCATGAAAAAACCGGCAAAAATCCCTGGTGTAAGAGATGGTAGAATCACTTTTGTTAACACTTGCCATTGATTTGCACCTAAATCTTGTGCCGCTCTAACTAACGAAGGGCTCATTTCATTCAATTTCGGTAAAACCATCAGCACAACAATTGGTACGCTAAAAGCAATGTGTGCAATTAATACTGATGCGAAACCTAATTTTAAACCAATCATGGTAAATAAAATTAAGAAGGATGCACCAATAATAACATCTGGGCTGACAATAAGAACGTTGTTTAACGTTAAGATACTATTTTTATACTGACGCTTCGGAGCATAACGAATTGCTAAAGCTCCAAAAACACCTATTACAACAGCAATAGTCGATGATAATAACGCTATAGCAAAGGTATCAAGCACAATCATAATCAAGCGTTGGTCTTTAAAAACCTCTGCGTAATATTTTAAAGTAAAGCCTTCAAAATTAACCATTGTTCCTGCTTTGTTAAATGAAAACAATGCCATATAGAGAATTGGGATATAGAGGATTGCAAAAACAACCACAAGGTATACATTCCCCCACTTCAAGCTCTTTTTCATTTGCCTCCCCCTTTCTGCTTACGCTCACCTGTCGCATACATAATAATCCCCATTGCAATAATTAATACAACTGCAATGGTCGACCCCATACCCCAGTCCTGTGTCACAAGGAAATGTTGTTCGATTGCTGTTCCTAATGTCACCACACGATTCCCTGAAATAAGGCGTGTAATCATGAAAAGAGATAAAGCTGGAATGAACACAGCCTGGCAGCCTGCTTTTACACCATCCATTGTCAACGGTAAAATAACGCGTTTAAATGTTTGTGTACTCGATGCACCTAAATCACGCGAAGCACGAATCAAAGAAATATTCATTTCCTCTAAAGAATTAAAAATCGGCATAATCATGAAAGGTATAAAGATATATGTTGTAACAAAAACATAACTAAAATCAGTGAATAACAAATTTTGGGCTCCGATACCAATAAAGCCAAAAAATTCATTCACTGGCCCATATGCTCCAAAAAGTCCAATAAACGCGTATGTTTTAAGAAGTAAATTAATCCAAGTTGGTAAAATAATTAATAGTAACCACAGTTGTTTATGTTTAGTATAAGTCAGTAGATAGGCTGTCGGATAAGCAACTGCCAAACAGAAAAATGTCACCAAAAAAGCATACCAAAAAGAACTGACTGTCATTTTCAAATAGACTGGTGTTAAAAAGCGTCGGTAGTTATCGAATGTGAAATTTCCGCTAACATCAAAAAACGAATAGTAAGCGACCAGCAAAACGGGTAATACAACAAAAAGAACAATCCATAAAAAATAAGGGATAGAGTATAAGCGTCTCGATATTTTATTCATTTTCACACCTCACTGTATGCTTCAAGGCGTTTATCAAAATCAGCTTCAGTTTCAGCTAGCCCCATGACATGGATATTTTCAGGACTGAATTGTAGACCAATCTGTTCACCAACCACTGATTTGGTAGTTGAATGTACCAACCAGTCATTACCTTCACTATCAACAGCGAAAATTTCATAATGAACGCCGCGGAATAATTGTGATTGTACCGTTACTTGTAATTTACCTTCTGCAACCGACGTTAACACTAAATCCTCAGGACGGATGACAATATCAACCACTTCATTTTTTTGCAAACCTTGGTCAACACATTCAAATACTTTACCTGCAAAAGATACACTAAAATCTGCTAACATTTCACCTGCGATAATATTCGATTCTCCGATAAAATCAGCAACAAAACGATTGATTGGTTCATCATATATATCTATTGGTGTACCGCTTTGTTGAATCTCACCTTCGTTTAATACAAAAATTTCATCTGACATTGCCAAAGCTTCTTCTTGATCGTGTGTAACAAAAATAAACGTGATACCTAAACGACGTTGTAATTGACGTAACTCATTTTGCATCGCTACACGTAATTTCAAATCCAAAGCAGACAAGGGTTCATCCAACAAGATAATATCCGGTTCATTTACAATAGCACGTGCAATCGCAACACGTTGACGTTGTCCACCACTCATTGCTGTAATTTCACGTTCTGTAAAACCAGTTAAATTCATCATTGTTAAAGCTTCTTCAACTTTTTGAACAATTACCTTTTCTGGTGTTTTTTTCAAACGTAACCCAAATGCTACATTTTCAAATACATTAAGATGCGGGAATAACGCATAATCCTGAAAAACGGTATTGATAGGACGTTTATTTGGTGGTAAATGATCAATTTTTTTACCATTCAATAAAATACTGCCTGCTGTTATATCTGTAAAACCAGCAATTAATTGTAAAATCGTTGTTTTACCACAACCAGAAGGTCCTAACAATGTGTAAAACTTTCCTTTTTCGATTGAGAAATTCATATTTTTAAGTACAACTGTATCTTCATATGTTTTTGTTACATCTTTAAATTCAATAATTTTCTCTGCCATTTTGACACTCCTTTATAAATATGACTCTGTCGCTACTAGTATAATCGTACTTTCTGCTTTGCTACCGTTATATATCCGATGTGGTTCAGAAGCTTGATAATAGAGCGCTTCACCTTGCTTAATAACATGCGTTTGTTTTCCGAACTCCAGAACGACTTCACCTGCGAGACAATAACCAAAGGTTTCTGATAAAGACGGTTCAAACTGTTTATAGCTACCATCATTACTAAAAGTAACAATAACTGGTTCCATTTCTTTTTCATTAGATTCAGGTACCAGCCACTGTAAACGATAACCTTTTTCAGTGTCTTCATAGTGCGTGTGTTCTGTCACATCATAAACGATTTTTTGTTCTTGAGCTTTCGCATCAAAAAAACTTTGAGGTGTCACGCCCAGAACTTCTAAGATATCAAAAAAAGTTTCCATTGATGGCGAGCTACTTTCATGTTCTATCTGCGAAATGTAACCTTTTGATAAATCAGTTCGCTCAGCTAATTCTTCCTGAGTTAATCCTTTTTTTAAACGGAGGTTTTTCAATTTACTCCCAATATCCATTGTTTTAATGCCTCTCTTTCATGTTGTATCACATTCGATTTTTTATTTTTAGGTTTATATAATTACTGCTCGTTTCTTTGAGTATCTTTCATAATAATGAGTCTCTTATTTTCAGTTTTCACATTAAAATGAATCGCATCGATACTTATCACGAAGTTTAGTTTGAGTAAACTTCAAGTTTACTAACAAAATAATTATACTCTTTTTTTTTCTAAAATCAATCCTTTTCAAAGCTTTTTTCTTGACCTTTTTCAGAATTGTAACTATACTGGTTACATAGATAAAAAATAAAACTATTGGAGGCTATTCTTATGAAATTAGGTATTATTGGTGCAAGTGGTAAAGCAGGGCAATTTATTTTAAACGAAGCTCTAAAGCGTGATATTAGCGTGACTGCAATTGTTCGTGACAAAGGAAAAATTTCACAACCCGTAACAATTATCGAAAAAGAAGTTTTCGACTTAACAACTGAGGATATTTCACAGTTTGACGTTGTCATAAATGCATTTGGAACCCTTCCTGGTGAAGAAGAATTACATGTTAAAGCTGGCCGTCATTTAATTAAAATTTTCAAAGATACTGACACACGTTTAATTGTTGTGGGTGGTGCCGGTAGCCTTTATGTTGATCCTGAAAAAATCACTCGTGTAATGGATACACCCGATTTCCCGAAAGAATTTTTACCTACAGCAACTAACCAAGGTCTTAACTTAGAAGATTTACAAGCCTCTTCAATTCATTGGACATTCTTAAGCCCATCAGCATTCTTCGATGCAGCAGGGAATCGTACAGGTAAATATGTCACAGGAAAAGATCATTTATTAGCAAATAAAGCAAACGAAAGTTATATCAGTTATGCTGATTATGCAATTGCGATTATTGATGAAGCACTTGCTGGTAAACATTTGAATGAGCGCTTTACTGTCGTAGCTGAAAAAAATTAATAAAAACATACTAATAATATAATCTCGTAATACCGTATATTGAGTCAAAAAAAGAAGCGTTACTGCAAATGCAGTAACGCTTCTTTTAGTTATTTAATTATCGCTAGTCCTCTGGTGATTGACTATCTAATAGGTATGTTTCCATAAAGTTAATATTTTGACGAATATCATGTGCCATTTCTCGGGAAATACGACCTTCTTCATAATATTTTTGAAGAGAATCACGTTCAGCTTGCAAAGCACGAATACGAATATCATTTTTAACCATTTCAAAATCAGCACTATGCTTTAATGCACCTGTTTGATTTTTCAATCGGCTAAGAATCATTGCTTGTTCACTTTTTAATGAATTAACAATACGTTGATTTTCTGGCGTTGCAATATTAGCTAAATACTTCATCGCCTTTAAGCAACTTTCCTCACGCCAATCTTTAATAGATTGTAAATCCTCTGGTGAAAATTTCTTTTTATCACCCGTTGCTACTTTGCGACGAGTTGTTCGCCATTGCATCAGAAAACGAACAATACTTAAGAAGTAATAACGCATGCGTGTCCTTACACGTTTTTCGATTCGTGTTTTCGTTGCTTGAATCGTTTCTGAAAGTCTGTACGCAATCAATTTTTTGATTTTTTCTTCATGAACATATCGTATCAAAACTTCTTCTTGAATTCGTAAAACATCCAAACGGAGATTTTTTTCTTCGTTCGTCATTTGAATACCGTACTCATTAACGATTTGTCCACGCTGAACTCTTCGGATAGCTGTACGATATTCCTCAATTACAACATGAACGGCAGCTTTTATTTCAGGTTCCGGTTCAGACTCTAATTCTCGAATAACATCTCTGAAAATATCAATTTGCAAACGCGCTTCCATTTCTTCAATTGTTTCGCCTTCTTGATGGACGGCATCTTCTTTCAATAAAATCGGCAAGAGTACATTCGAAATAATTAAGGAGACCAGAATAACACCCGCTGCTAAAAATATAATCAAGGACCGCTCTGGAAATGCATCGCCACTTGCAAGTACAAATGGTATAGACATCGAACCAGCTAAGGTAACGGCTCCACGTACACCTGCGATAGAGATAATTGCGCTCGATTCTAGTTGTTCTTTAACAGTTGTATCATCCTCATTACGTTTTTTCTCGTTGAGTATTCGTGGAATTGCCCATGAGCTGAAAACCCACACAAATCGTAAAACAATTAAAATAACATATAAAATACCAATATATAACATTACTCGCTCATTTGAGATAGCTGAATCTTCCCAGATGCTTTTCAAAATATCAGGTATTTGTGAACCTAAAATAACAAACACTAAACCATTTAATATAAAAACAATAATATCCCACGTACTTGATGAAACCAAATTTAATTTCACCACTTGTGTGTTAACGCTTTTTTTCTCCATTCCATGTACAACCCCACCCATAACTACAGCAAGGATACCTGAAACACCTATTTCTTCAGCAAGTAAATAGATTAGGAACGGCGTCACAATTTGCATAAGGAGATGGATTGTAACATCTTCCATCCCAAAACGACGTAATAAATGTCGCATTCTTAAAATTAGAAAAGCCGCCAATGCACCAACAATTAACCCACCAACTGACACTACTACAAAATTACCTGCAGCGTTCCAAATTGAAAAAGTTCCTGTTACCATGGCTGCAATTGCCATCTTAAAGGCAACTAATCCCGATGCATCATTCATCAAGGCTTCACCCTCTAATAACTGCATGATGTTTTTCGGAAGTTTAATACGATCAGATAAAGAACCAACTGCTACCGCATCTGTTGGCGATAAAATCGCTGCAAGTGCAAAAGCTGCTGGGTATGGAATTGTTGGTATCATCCAATGAATAAAATAACCAACAGCAAACGTTGTTACAAACACGAGTCCCACTGCTAACAATATAATTGGAATTCTAATATTCCAAAGAGCTCCACTGTTCACACGTTTACCATCATTAAACAGTAAAGGTGCGATAAATAATACTAAAAATAATTCAGGATTAAGTTCTAAATGCCAAAGTGAAGGAATAAATGAAAGCACCGCTCCTAAAGCAATTTGTATCAAAGGTACAGACACAAATGGAATAAAACGGTTAATGACGTGGGATAATCCGATAATGATTAACATTACCAGGATAAAATCAAATATTGCCACGATACCCACTCCTAAAGTAATAAATTCTATTGTTATTATCTCATAAAAATTAATGTTTAGTCTAATATTATGACCAGATACTTAACACCCTTTTTTACTTCAATGATATACTTAAAAAAAAGAATGCGAGGACACTAATATGACATTAAAAACAGCTTATGAAAAAACGACTTTTCAATTTGGAAATCATGGTAAACGTGAAGTCGCTTTATTAAACAAAGCGTTTCAAAATATACCGGATAATACACCTGCTGACATGTATGGTAACGGTGAAATAATCACTGCATTTGAAACAAAGATGGCTCGTTTTTTAGGTAAAGAGGCCGCACTCTTTTTCCCAAGTGGTACCATGGCTCAACAAATTGCCCTTCGCATTCATTGCGATGACAAAGCGCTTAATAAAGTTGCCTATCATCCTTTAAGTCACCTCGAAATCCATGAGTCTGATGGTTTAAAAGAACTGCATCATATCGAAACAATTTTATTAGCCGACAAAGATCATATCGTTGATTTAACTGCCATACAAAGTTTAAAAGAACATGTAGCTGCGATTTTATTAGAATTGCCACAACGTGAAATCGGCGGACAACTGCCAAAATTTGACGAACTGGAACGTATTGCCGCTTTCTGTAAAACACACGACATCCGTTTACATCTAGATGGCGCTCGCTTGTTAGAAATTTTACCTTATTATAAAAAAGAAGCATCTCAAATTGTTGCACTCTTTGATAGCGTTTATGTTTCTTTTTATAAAGGGATCGGGAGTATCGCTGGTGCAATTTTAGCAGGTGATCAAGACTTTATTGATAAAGCAATGACTTGGAAAAAAAGATACGGTGGGAACTTAATCAGTCTCTACCCCTATATTATTCCAGCTGACTATTATTTTGATTTACGCGTAAATAAAATGGAGCTTTATTATGAAGCCGCAAAAAAAGTAGCCGTGTTATTGAATGAATGTCCCTCAATAACCACAGTACCCCAAGTACCTGTTTCTAATATGTTTCATATTCATTTTCACAAACCAATTGATGAAATGACCTCGCTTCTAATAGCCTTGTATGAGAAAACAAATATTGGCTTAGCCAATTATCTTCGCCCTATAAACGTCACAGAATGCTCATTCGAGCTAAATTTTGGTGATGCGTTCGCAGAAATAAGTCCTTCTGACTTGAATTTATTTTTCACTGAATTAAACAAATTACTTACTTAAAAAGAACGCTCATCACTGCGAAAAGCATCAGTGATAAGCGTTTTTCTAATCTTCAATAATAATATAGGTCACTTTTAAAGGACCGTGTACACCTACTACTAAAATCGATTCAATATCAGCTGAGTTCGATGGACCAGAAATAATATTAATGACTGATCCGACACGTTCTCCAGCAACAATACGTCGATTATACTCTTTTGCGGCTTGTGTAATACGGGGAACCAATTGACTTTTGGGAGTGATTGCAATGTAATGAACGGGTAAAAAGTGCAATGCACGACCTTGACCAGGTGTTGTTTCAACCGCAACTGATCCGGATTCTGCCAATAAATAATCACCGAAAACAATCCCAATGTTAGCGTTCGAAGCATTGGTAATATTAGTTTCGCGATGTTCATCTCCTGGCAACCATTTTGTAACAGTCGCTTCTGGCCATTCACCTGCTGCTAAATCAGCTAATCCATTAGCTGCAAAACGCTCATCATCTGAAATCATTACCGTCTGATTACCGTATGCATTTGTAACTTTCAGCAATGTTTCACGTAAATCATCTGGAGCTGTTAAAACAACATCTGCTAGTAATGTTTCGCATTTAGCTGTTAAAATCGCTAATAATTCATCCTGTGTTTTATCTGCTAGTTGTGTTTGCGATAAATTATTCACTGGTTCAAAATGCGGTACATCCTCACGTATGCGTGGGCGTCCCAATTTTTCTGCTAAACCATCTAAAAATTTATCACGATTATGAATTTGCGTCATTATTTTCACCTCTTTGTTTCTCTCGGGTTTTAAACCATGTACGGAAATTATCTTTTTCTTTAACCGGACGGGTCATATCGCGAACATCTGTCCAACCTTTAACCATTCCAGGTCCTTTTTTTATGACACCGTTTGTTGAAAAATTAATCGCTGAGACAGGATCATGACTCGTTAAAATTCCCGATCCAAAATGTGCTACTTTCAGCGCTGATTTAAAAAGGAATGGTTTTGCTGTTCCTAATGCTACCGCACGCATCTGTACATCATTAAAACCATGCATTATTTTCTTATCATCCGTTAAAACACGACGGTGTTCAATCAATAAATTATGCAGTGGGATTTTCACGGGACAAGTATCTGTACATGCACCACATAAGCTGGATGCAAATGGGAGCTCTTTAAACTCTTCATAACCACCAATAATCGGTGAAAGAATCGCGCCTACTGGTCCTGGATAAATTGATCCATATCCATGACCGCCGATATGACGATAAACAGGACAAACATTTAAACAGGCACCACAACGAATACATTGTAAGATTGATTGAAATTCAGTTCCTAACACTTTTGAGCGTCCGTTATCAACAATAACAACGTGAAAATCCTCAGGACCATCATTTTCATCTGCTAATTTTGGCCCAGCAAACGTGATATAGGTTGTTAAATCTTGTCCGACAGCACTTCTCGCAAGCAGATTATCTAATACTTCTGCATCTTCGATATTTGGGACAATACGTTCCATCCCCATCACCACAATTTGCGTTTTAGGAATGCTTTCTACCAAATCCGCATTTCCCTCATTGGTAACCAGGTTCACTTGACCTGAGTTAGCAATCGCAAAGTTACAACCTGTAATACCGATATCTGCTTCTAAAAAATGTTTACGCAAAATACCACGAACAAAACGCGCCATTCGTTGAGGATTATCATCACCATCATAGCCCAGTTTTTCATGGAAAACTTTTCTTATTTGTTGTCTATTTTTATGAATATCTGGGAAAACAATATGAGAAGGAGCATCCCAATCGTCTTCTTGTAATATAAATTCAGCTAAATCTGATTCGAAAAATTCAATATGTGATAATTCGCGAATCATTTCATTCATGCCAATCTCTTCTGTTACCATTGATTTGGCTTTAACAATTTTTTTTGCCTTTTTTTCTTCGATGACTTTTTCGATATAATTGCTAGCATCTTCGGCTGTTTCAGCAAAAAAAACATGACCGCCTCGCTTGGCAACATTATCACTAAATTGTTCTAAATAATAATCTAAATGAGTAATCGTATGTTGGCGAATTTGTTCGCCTAACTCACGCCATTGTTCCCAGTTACCAATACGTTCACGGGAACCTTCACGTTTTTCCCATTGACCATCTTGAGATTTTTCAACTGCTCGTTGCATAAATGTATCTTCTTTTGCTTTATCAATTCGTTCTTTAAAAGACTTATCACTTGTTGAAATCGGCATTTTGATAGCTCCCTTCGTTTAAGCTTTCACTTTTACATCATTGTTTAAGACTTCGGCGATATGCATAATGCGGATACGTTTACCATCACGATTAAACTTCCCACCAATATTCATTAAACAACCCATATCTGCACTGATTAAAATTTCAGCACCTGTGTTAACAATATCCTCTACTTTTTCAGTCACCATTTGTTCTGAGATATCAGGCATTTTAACAGAGAATGTCCCTCCAAAACCACAACAGTTTTCAATGTGTGCTAGTGGAATCATTTCTAACCCTTCGACTTCATCTAATAATTGATACGGTGCTTTCTTTTCTCCTAACAAACGCGTCATGTGACATGAGCGATGGTAAGTTGCTTTACCTTCTAAATGAGCACCCACATTTGTAATACCTAGTACGTTAACAATAAATTGTGTGAATTCATATGTCTTGTCATGCAACGCTGCCGCTTCATCACGGTAAATTTCATCATCTTTAAATATCTCTTTATATTCTTTTAACATTGCTACGCACGAACCTGAGGGTCCGACAACGTATTCTGCGTTTTTAAACGCCTTCATCTGATTAATCATTGAAGCACGGCTGTCTTTATGATAACCGCTGTTATAAGTAGGTTGACCGCAACAAATTTGCGATCCTGGTAAATCAGTTTTACAACCAAAGCGTTCCAGTACTTCTACCATTGCTTTTCCTACTTCTGGGAACATCATGTCTACTAAACAAGTTGAAAAAATAGTCACTTTCACAGTTTTAGCCTCTTTTCTCTGTTTTGTTTGTGTCTTTATCCTATTACTCTAGTATAACTTTTTTTAAAACTAATTTCTATTACTAGTCTAAAAAAAATGAAGATTGACAACTGTTGTGCAATCAATCATAATAAATGTTAATTGAATCTACTTATCCAGAAAGGTGGAGGGACTTGGCCCGCTGATACCTTAGCAACCGGAACGATTGTTCACGGTGCTACATCCAACAGTCATTACTGACAGATAAGTGCTGAACGTTAACATTCAACGTTTAACTCTTTGTCTATTTTGACATTGTAGTTAAGCGTTTTTTATTTTCTTAAGGGGGATGACATATGCATCGTAAAGAAATGGTTCTATTTACTGATAAACCTTTAAATCTTGCATCACACGTACAATTAAAAAACATTACGGTTGCCTATGAAACATATGGCTCTTTAAACAAAAATTCAAGTAATGCCATCCTTATTACACATGCCTTGACTGGGGATGCCCATGTTGCGAAACATAGTGACGACGATCAAGAAGGCTGGTGGGATGACTTTGTTGGTGCAGGTAAAATGTTAGATACAGATACTTATTTTTTAATATGCATTAATGTTTTAGGCGGCTGTTATGGCTCGACTGGACCACAATCGTTTAATCCTGAAACCAATCAACCTTACTTGCTTGATTTTCCAACAATCCATGCAAGTGATATGGTCCGTGTTCAAAAAGAGTTACTTTCACAGCTGGGTATTGATCATCTTTTTTGCGTTGTCGGTGGATCAATGGGAGGGATTCAAGCCACTCAATGGGCAATTGATTATCCGGACTTCATCTCGGGAGTAATTAATCTTGCATCACCACTTGCCTCAAGTCCTGAAAATGTTGGTTTTAATCATGTGATGCGTCAGCTCATCCTATCTGATCCTCAGTTTAAAAAGGGACGCTATACAGAACAACCACCAATGCTAGCACATGCTAGAATGTTAGCGATGTTAACCTACCGTACAGATCGGATGTTGGATACGCAATTTAGTATGGCCCCTCTTAATGAAAACACAACAACCACTGAAAGTTGGCACCAGTTATTTGATGTTGAATCGTACCTTAATTATCAGGGTGAAAAATTTATCCAACGTTTTGACGCACTCAGTTTTTTATACCTGACACGTATGATCGATTTATTTGATGCTGTTTCTCCTAATCAAAAAAGCACTTCGATTGCCACTGTGCGCACACCCTATCTTTATATTGCCTTCAAAGAAGATCAGCTTTTTAAAATTGAACAATGTCGCTTTGCTCGAACAATTCTTGAAGCTAACAACGTACCCGTTACCTATCATGAATTAAGTTCAATTTATGGGCATGATGCCTTTTTGATTGAATCAGCTAAAATCAGTCCACTTGTTTCACAATTTCTTGCAAAAATAAAAAAAACAAGTCCTGCTAGTTAGGGACTTGTTTCAGCAATAATATTCTTTTATAAATTTTAAATTACTCATCCAAAATGTGATGAGACTGAAGAAAAACGCTGCGATAGTAGGCACGATGAGTGGTGGTGCGTGTACTTATAAATATGAAATCCTGAATGAACGAGGAGTAACGACCTAGATTAGTGTTTTTTCACTTTCTTTACTTCAACTAGCTGAATTGCTTGTTGCGACATACTAACAACTGTAAACTGATAGCCATCTTCTACAATCGACTCGCCTTCTGTAATAGCAAAATTCGTATAAAGTACCCAACCAGCTAGCGTATAAACTAAATGATTGGCTAACTCTGTATTTAGTAATTCATCGACCTCACTTAACGACGTATCACCTGGAATCATGTAATGATCGGGCGCTAAATGACGAATTTGCCCTGATTCATTAAGACCATCTAAATCACCGACAATGACTTCCAGTATATCTTCCAATGTAACTATACCGCTAGTCCCACCGTACTCATCAGTGACAACGGCAAAATTTTGTTGTTGTTGACGCATCTGCTGTAAGACATCTTGTAAATGCGTCCCCTCAAAAATTTTCATGGCATCGATCATCAGTGACGCCACTGTTCTTTCAAAAATGTTTTGATCGTTCGCCATTTGTGAAATAATTGTTTTAGCATGTAAGATACCTTGCACGTCATCTTTATCATTGTTGCTAACTACTAAATAATTATCAAATGGATGAATTTTAAACATTTCGATTAACTCTTGAATCGTTTGTTCCGCATTAATTGCTTCTACTTCTTTTCGAGGAATCATAATTTCTTGAACCTGCAAATCATCTAATTTAAAGATGTTTTGTACGTATTGATATTCCATCGGATTTACAATACCTTGACGATAACTGTCATTTAAAATAATTTTCAATTCAGTCGGTGTTACACCATTATCTATCTCTGCATTACGTTTCACACCAAAAAGGCGTGCAATCATATTTGCTGACTCATTCAATAACCAGTTAAATGGATACATGGCATAATACCAGATTATTAGCGGACGTGCGACAAATAATGCCGTTTTGTCTGCAGCTTGAATCGAGAGTGTTTTAGGTGCTAATTCACCTACAACAACGTTAACATATGTAATCATTAAAAATGAAATCGCTACAGTGACTGGTCGTTCTATCGTGGCATTCAAAGGTAAGATATCAAATAAGGGTTGCAACCATTTATGCATGGTCGCTTCTCCTAACCAACCAATTGCTAATGCTGCTAGTGTATTGCCTAACTGACAAGCAGCAAGGTAATCATTCATCCGTGAAGTGATAATTTTAACATATTTCGCATTTTTATTACCTGATTCTTCTAACTCACGCACTTTTGTAGGCTTTAAAGCAACAATAGCAAACTCGGCAGCAACAAAAAAACCTGTAATTAAAATCAAAACAATCACTAGAATAGAATTGATAATATCCATGATAAATAGCCTTCTTTCAATTATATTAAATTACTGCTATTTTACTTGAGCAAATTAGATAGATAAAGATACACGCCATCTTCTTCATTTGAATAAGGGTTAACATCCGTTGCTAATGCTTTAATTTCTGGCACTGCATTTTGCATAGCAACAGCATTTCCTGCTAACTCAAACATTGGTACATCATTGTAGCTATCACCAAACACCAAAATATTTTCTGGTTTTAAGTGATAATGGTTAAGAACATATCGAATACCCGATGCTTTAGAGATATTTTCTACAATCACTTCAATATTGTTAAGCGATGATGAAAAATTAGCAAAAGGTTGCACTTTTCCTAACGCTGTTAGTCCTTCGTTAAAACGTTCGATTTCTTCCGGATCTCCGTTATAAAAATAAATTTTAGCGATATCATCATGTTCTGAAGCCTCAATCCAATCAATGACGCCATCTTTCATTGCATTTTCACGCGATAAAAATTCACCATCTTCAACTGAAGCCGGTTGCCCGCTCAGTACATGTTGACGTACCCATTGTTCATCTTCTTTATAAATGCGACGTTTTCCAGCGATTGGGTTTAATTCATAATACATATTCACCTCACGCGAACGATCAACGAGTTCATTAACAAGCTCTTTTGTTAACGCGTTTTTTTCTACAAGTTTACCATCTAAATAAACTGCCATCCCATTGGTTGTTACCATTCCTGTTGGTTCAAATGGAATTGGAAAAGCCCCTTTCATCTCTTCAATCGTACGACCCGTACAGATAAAAACATGGTATCCTCGCTCTTTTAATGCCATTAAATAGTTTAACGAACGCTCGCTTGCTGTATTTTCATTGTTTAATAATGTACCATCTAGATCGACAAAAATCACTTTAATTTTTTCTATATTCATTTATACTCACCCTTCTGTAATTAATTACTGTCTTATTAGAATAACACAAATAGTACACGGATGATTCAACGTCTTATTTTTCTTCACTAAGATACGATTATCTTTCATTATTCATCCATAATTTAACAAAAAAACAGCACGTTGACTTTAAAGTCAACATACTGTTTTTGCTTACTTATTTTCCGGCTGTGACTGGTTTCTTCCATAATCCGAGGATAATAGCTGAAACGACAGAACCGATTAACACAGCTAAGACAAACAACCATGGATGGTTTGCTAATGCTGCTAATATAAAACCACCGTGTGGTGCTGGGAAGTTAATCGCCCATACTTGTGTTAAACCTCCAGCAATTGCGGCACCAATAACACTTGAAACAATCACGCGGATTGGATCAGCTGCTGCAAATGGAATCGCACCTTCTGTAATAAAGGTTGCACCTAATACATAGTTTGAAATACCTGCTTTACGTTCTTCGCTTGTGAATTTATTTTTAAAGAATGTTGAAGCTAAAGCTGTTGCAAATGGAGGTACCATACCACCAGCCATTACAGCCGCCATCATTAAACCGTTTGTGTTACCACTTGTTGTAAAGACACCAATTGAGAAGGCATAGGCTACTTTGTTAAATGGACCACCCATATCAATTGCCATCATTCCACCGAGAACAACGCCTAGTAAAATTGCGTTCCCCGTTCCCATTGTATCTAACCACGTTGTTAATATTTTATTTAAACCACCGAATAATGGATCGAAGAGATAGTACATGATCCCACCAGTGATAAGGAGACCAAAAATTGGATAAAGTAACATAGGTTTCACACCATCTAATACTTTTGGTAAGTGAACAAAAGCTTTACGTAACATTAAAACAACATAACCGGCAAGGAAACCTGCAGCTAATGCACCTAGAAAACCTGCGTTAGCATGTACTGCCATCAAACCACCGACCATACCAGGCATTAAACCAGGACGATCAGCAATACTCATCGCAATAAAACCAGCTAAAATAGGCATTAAGAAGAGGAACGCACCTGTTTCTCCACCTGAAATTGTTGAAAGTAATTTATAAATAGTGTTGTCTGTTCCAAAATTGTTTTCGAAGATAAACGATAGTGCGAGTAGAATACCGCCACCGATAACGAATGGCAACATATGTGAAATCCCATTCATTAAATCTTTATAGATACGGCTACCGATTGATTCATCATTTTCTTTTGAGTTGCTTGTTTCTGTTGATCCGCTACCATGGAATATCGGTGCATCACCCACAGAAGCACGTGTCACTAATTCTTCCGCTTTACGGAAACCATCAGTTACCGGACGTTTCAATAATGGTTTACCATCAAAACGGTCCATTTCAACTTTTTTATCAGCTGCAATAATAACACCATCTGCACGCGCAATTTCTTGAGCAGTTAACACATTTTTAGCGCCTTCAGAGCCGTTTGTCTCAACGCGTATTTCAATACCTAATTCTGCCCCTTTTTTAAGCAAAGCATCTTCAGACATATAAGTATGAGCAATACCATTTGGACAAGCTGTAACTGCAACAACAAATTTACTTGCTTTTGCTTTTTCTACAGTTGGTGAGGCTGGTACTTCTTGTTCTGCTTGTTTTGCATCAAACAAAGCAACGACTTCTTCAGGTGTTGTTGTCGCTTCTAATTTTTCAATGAAATCAGCGTCGATTAATAAACGCGATAATGCTGCAATCGTTTGTAAATGTAGATCCGCACCACTCGCAGGTGCTGCTATCATGAAGAACAGTCGTGCAGGTGCGCCATCAAGTGAGTCAAAATCCACACCTGTTTTACTTTTACCGAATACAACTGTCGGTTGAGAAACTGCTTCTGTTTTAGCATGTGGCATCGCAACGCCTTCACCGATACCTGTACTAGATTGTGCCTCTCGTTCTAAAATCATTTTTTTGAATAAAGCAACATCATCAATACGTCCTGCTTTGTCTAAACTGGCAATTAATTCATCCAATGCTGCTTCTTTCGTTGTCGCTGTCATATCCATCACCATTACTTGTGGTAACATTAATTCTGAAATTTTCATTCTATTTCCCTCCTTTTACTTCTGTTACATTCACTGTCGGAATCAAAGCATCGATTTCTTCACGGGTAGCAATATCGTAAGAGAACGCTGTAGCACTACCAGTTGCTACACCTGTTTGGAAAGCTTTCAATAGATCACCTGACTGTACATAAGCACCTACAAAACCACCAATCATTGAATCACCCGCACCGACTGAGTTTTTGACTGTTCCCATTGGCACATTACTTTCAAAAATACCTTCATTAGTAATGAAAACCGCGCCGTCTCCCGCCATTGATACCAATACGTTTTTAGCGCCTCGTTCTAACAATTTATGACCGTACTTAATAATGTCTGCTTTTGTTTTTAATTCCACATTAAACAAATCTGCTAGCTCATGATGATTCGGTTTTACTAATAACGGATGGTGAGCTAACGCACGTTCTAATGCTTCCCCCGTTGTATCAATCACAAATTCAGCTTTTACTTCTTGGCACATCGCAATAATTTTTTCATAAAAATCATTACCTAATGCTGGTGGCACGCTACCTGATAAGATAACAATATCTCCTGCTTGTAAGTTCTTAATTTGAGCAAAAAAACGTGCTGCTTCTTCTGCCGTAATCGCTGGTCCTTGACCATTTATTTCAGTTTCTTCAGTTGCTTTAAGTTTTACATTAATTCGCGTATCATCTGCAATTTGAACAAATTCATTCGCAATTCCAAAATCATTCAATGTTTGTTTGATAAATTCACCTGTGAACCCACCTAAAAATCCTAATGCATGATTTTCCACGTTTAATGCATTCAATACACGTGACACATTAATACCTTTACCACCAGGTAATTTAATATCATTGCTCATGCGATTAACTTCACCCATTTTTAAATCGTTGACTTCGACAATATAATCAATTGCCGGATTAAGAGTAACAGTATAAATCATAATTATCCCTCGATTATTGTTATTTTTTGCGATAAACGTGCACGTTCATCAGCTGTTAACTGATTCGTGATAAGGGTCGCATCCCCACTATCACATATTTTTGAAAAGAAACTACGGTTAATTTTACTGCTATCTGCTAGAATATAAGCAATATTTGCCAAATTAATACCTAAACGTTTAATTTGAGCTTCATCTGGATCAGGTGTTGTATAACCTTTTTCTGCATCAATGCCGTTAGCTCCAATAAACGCTCGATCAAAATGATAACCTTGGATTGTTTCAGAAGCTATCGCTCCAACAGCTGCCAAAGTACTCATTTTTACTTTTCCACCAATCGTATACGTTGTAATGTTACGTTTCGCTAACGCTAACGAATGTGGTAAGCCATTGGTAACCACTGTAACATTTTCAGCGGTAATAAAATGAATCATCGCCAGCGTTGTGGTACCTGCATCAATATAAATACATTCATCATTTTTAATCAGGCAAGCGGCTTCTTGAGCAATACGTAATTTTTGACTGACCTGTTTATCAGCTTTCTCAATCATATCTAATTCTTTCTGCGGTTCGTAAAAACGGGTAGCACCACCGTGAATGCGTTTCAGTAACGTTTTTTCTTCCAATTCACTTAAATCTCTACGAATGGTCGATTCAGAAGCTCCTAATGCAGTTACAAGTTCATTTAATTTCACAATCCCTTGTTGTTCGATTAAGGCAATGATTCGTTGGTGTCTTTCTTCTGTTAACATAATATCCCTCCGCTCGCTTTTATTCTAACACAAGAACAGTCAAAAACAAGTATTTTCTTCCAAAAACAGTCATATAATTGAAAACGTTATCATTATTGACATATTTAGATTTCAAACTAAAAAAAGCCGCACTTATTTTCTAATGATAATTCGTTCATTAACAGTCAAAAAAAACCGTCTATTAGCTTTTTACTCTAATAGACGGCTTTATTTAAAAGTCTTTCTTTTCTACTTTATCTGAGTCTGTCAAAACAAATTCTGTATATACTTCCTGATAACTTCTCCAAAAATCAGAATTCATTTGTGATGATTTATTAGCAATGAGCGCTTCAGCCAATTCAGATGCCAAAATAATCATTTCCTCACCTCCACGTAAAGCTATTTACTTTATTAAATATATGATACGATTAATTATCAGAATAGTCAATCTTTTTCTCGGGTTTCATTTAAGCAGCTACCCTAATTAGTTAATTCCTAAGGAGGTCATAATTATATATGAAAAACATTATCACTTTGCAATTGTTAAAAACAGGTATCACTCTTTTTTGTTTGCTCTTAGCTAACGGTTTGACCAATTTTGCTATCAGCCTCGAATTTCTTAAACGAACAGGCAGTAGTATTAGCTTTGGTCTTGGATTAGTAATTGGGCCGCTCACTGGTTTACTTGTTGCAAGCGTTCTATTGAAAGTGATTGATCATTATCCAAAAAAAAAACTGGCTTTACTTGGGATAACAGGCATTGCCCTTAGCGCACTGCTCTTTACTTTATTACTTTATTTTACTGCTCTGCCTTTTACACTCATCGCTATTTTTCACTTGGGAAATACGGGGATTTTCATTAGAATGTTTAACTTATCCTTTCTCGCTAGCAACCTCGCCCTTGTTGGTGAAAAAAACCTTGAAAAAGCTAGCGCTGTCGAGCAAGGAACATTTTCACTACTCGTCATTGTTCAACCTGCCCTCGCAGCCTTTTTATGGAATTTTTATGGGATAAAGTTATTGTCTCTCTTCGCTTTTTTATTAACTTTACTCCCTTTTTTACTCATTCTTAGTATGAATTTTTCTCGCTTCGTTCAACCAAAAAAATCAACAGTCTCCGCTACTAATAGCTTTTCTAACAGTTTTAAATTATTGTTTCACCAAACCGTTATTACCAATGTCTTTTGGTTAATGCTTATCTTCAGTTTTTTTATGGCAAGTTATCAAGTATTGTACCCTTTTCTTCTATTGGAACATTATCAAATTCATCCCCTCACATTTGGTATAATCACCTCTATCATAGGAATTGTTGCTGTTTTCGGCAGTATTTTACCTTTTTTTACTCATTCACGCCATTCGCTCAAATTAATTAAATCTGCTCTTATAATTTTTGGTTTTACCTTTCTTCTACTCGGTATTTTTTTATTTTTATCCTCTTCCATCACTTTCACTTTAATCAGTTTTATTATTATAGGCTCATTACTGTCATTTATAAACAGTATTATTGAACCGCTATCATATGCCTATGTTCAACGACATGCTGTTCAAGAGACAATTGGCGCTTTAACAACTGTTTACTATACGCTCTTAGAATTAACGATTCCGATTGGAACACTTCTAGCCAGTACTCTCATTCTTTATTTCACTGATTATTTTGTTTTTATTTTATTTGGCGTTTTTATTTTAACTCTTATTCTAATTTTAAATAGAAAGGATAAAAATAATGAAAAATAAACCTTTACTCCTAAATCAAATCATTGGAAAGCGTAATTTAGCTGATAATAAAAAAGATTTGGATTTCAAAAACAACATACTCACTATCTTTAAAATCCGTCTAGAAACCGCTACTTTCAACTGACCTCTCTCAAGATATTTCATCTTTTTTTAATAGCTAACAAAAAAATAAGCGTATCTCCTCTAATAAAAAAGGAGACACGCCTATTTTTAATATGATTGAATTAAACAGTTGTAAACGTCCGAGCATTGTGACGAGTATGTGCAATAAGCCATTTGACAACCATTCGTTCAATGTCATCGAACTGCTCAAAGAAACCGTGATCGGCACCTTCTATAATAACCATACGTGAGCCTTCTGGTAAAATATCTTTCACACGTTCGCTACTCTGTTTAAGTACCTTTTCTTCTGCTTGTGTCCCATGAATAATTAGAACAGGCATTTTCACATCACGCCATAATTTATCTTGATTAACATTTTCGAATGTATCGACGAGTGATTGACTGACGCACATTTTTTCACGCCAAGGATCGTTTGGTAAAATTTCGTAGTAAAAACCTTTTTCCTCCAATGATGCTTTCTGCTCATCATCCAACTGAGATATTTCTTTAAAGGGAACAGAACCCGTAACAGGTCCTGTCAAAACCACCGCCAACACATCATCATCAAGTGCATTTAAAGTCACTAAACCGCCTAAACTATGACCATATAACATTAACTTTCGATAACCTCGTGAACGTGTAAATCGTTTCGCTGCTTCTAAATCTGCTATAAATTGATTTAAGGTAATGACAGCATCTGGAGATTCGCCACATCCACCAAAATCAAACGTGAGAACAGTAAAACCTAATTGATTATAACGTTCCGCAATACGTGTAAAGCGATTGCTTGATGTTTTATTTGAAACAAAACCATGCGATAAAATAACCGCTGTATCATTGACACCTTGATACCAATAACCGATTAATTTTGATTGATTTGCTGTTGTGAAAGTGACTTTTTCCATTTGCTATTCCTTTCTGTTGCTATAAAAGCTAACTTTTTTATGTTGTGATGCAAATAATCCAAATCCAACAATAACAAATACTGATGCTAACAATACATATAATACTGATACCCATGAGCCTGTAACATCATGTAAAAGTCCAAATAATGTTGGCCCCATAGCGGCAAACAGATAACCGACAGCTTGTGACATACCCGCTAAGTCAGACGCCTCACGCACAGTATCTGTTTTTAAATTGTATAACATCATTGATAATCCGAAGGTAAGTCCACCAGCTATACCAATCGCGATTGCTGAGATCCATACAAAAGTGAAACTCTGTTGTGAGATGCTGTAAATCAATCCACTGAACCCGATGAAGAAGGCACCCCCACCAATCCAAACCAAACTACTTTGGTTTTTTAAGCGGTCAGATAATAGTGCAACACCAAATGATGCAGGTAGTTGAGCCATTTGTACAACAAACAATACCCATCCTGCTGTTGCTGGATCCATACCATTATTGCTGAGCATTGTTGGTAACCATGCCACCATACTGTAAAATGAGAGTGACTGAATCCCGAAGAAGACGGTCACTGACCATGCCAATGGATTTTTCCACATATTGACTTTAACAGCTGGCGTTGTCTCTGTTTTCAAAGCAACTTTCGGTGCTTCTGGTTTTAAGAGCATTTGTGGTATCCATAAAACCAATGCTGCGAACGCTACAAGCGCCCATATTCCGGCTGTCATCTTCCATCCTAAACCAAGACCTGCGGATACAGGAACACTTGTACCTGATGCGATAGCGGCTGTAATATTCATAAATAATGTATATAATCCAGTCATATATCCGATACGTAATGGAAAATCCATTTTGATTAGCGCTGGCAATAACACATTTGCAAACGCAATCGACATTCCTACAAAAAATGTTCCAATTAAAAAGATATTTACTCCGCCAAATAAACGGACAATACTAGCAATTAGTAAAAATACGATAGATAAGAACAATACTTTTTTCATACCAAAACGATTACCAATGCGTGATATAAACGGTGAAATAATCGCAAATGCTAATACAGGTAATGTTGTAATTAAACCAGCAACAGTTGCCGAAATATTTAAATCCGCTTTAATTTCATTTGTTAGTGGACCCAAAAGCGTGATGGGTGCTCTTAAGTTCATTGCCAAAACAAAAATTGCTAATAACAGCAAATATTGTTTCGGCTGGTTTTTGATTGACTCTTTCATTTTAAACCTTCCAATCTGAGAGTGAATTCACAATATAAGTCGGTTGTTTCTCAACCGTTTCTAAATCAGCTCGTTGTGTGAAGCCTGATAAAACTAAGAGAGTATCGATGTCACTGTTGATGCCCGCTGAAATATCCGTTAAATAATTGTCACCAACCATTAAAACTTCGTCTTTTGTCAGTTTTAATCGGTCTAACGCTAGATGCATCAATGTTGGAAATGGTTTACCTATAAATGTAGGTTCCTGACTCGTTGCTGTTGCTACAAAAGCAGTTAGAGCACCGTTTCCTGGCATTAAACCTATTTCCATCGGCAGCGCCTTGTCAGGATTAGTTGAGATAAATAACGCACCTTTAGCAATCGCTAATGTTGCATGTGCCAATTCTTTATAAGTAACTTCTGGATTCATTCCAATAATGACAACATCCGGTTGTTCCTCAGTTTGTTGATAGCCTGCCGCTTCTAATTCCTTGAACAAACCAGCTTGTCCAATCGTGTACATCGCTTTTCCACAACCTTGTTCATTTAAATAATGAACGGTTGCTTGTGATGATGTCACCACATCTTTTGCTTCTGCTGGAATGCCCATTTTTTGCAAACGTTCTGCCACTTGTTGTGGTGATGTTGTTGAGTTGTTTGTCACAAAAACATAAGGAATACCTTTATCTGCTAAATGATTAACCATTGTTACAGCTTCTGGTATTGGTTTGCCTCCATGATAAATTGTGCCGTCTAAATCAAATAAATATGCCTTATACTCTGTCATTGCTCTCAACATCTCCTTGTTTAGTATCCGTAACTTCTTCGACTGAATGACTTGTTATTTCTGTCGGTTGCTCTAATTGAGTTTCTGCAACACCTTCGGTTGGTAATGCTGGTGCCATTGACATCGGTAACTTTTTCAAAACAAAGTACGCACAACCAAAATTACAATACTCATACAAATAATCATTTAACGTACTGATACGCGCATCAAAATTAGCTTTTTTGTTACTATCTTCAAAAAAACCTTTTAAACGCAACTTCTCAAAACCCCAATCACCCACGATATAATCGTATTTTTTCAGGACTTCGCTATATCGCTCGAAAAATATTTCTTCTTGAAAACCTTCACGATAGTCACGTGCAATCTCGTAAGGTTGACCATTAATCATCAACATCTTTTCTACCTCTTTTCATTCAATAAATTTTCTTCTACTATATTTCTAATGAACTGTTCGCTTTTCAATGAAACGTCGAGTTCTTTTATGACTGGAAAAAGCGGCGCAAAAATAAAAGTATCTGTCGTTGCTACCTTATATATTTTATCACGTATTATAGGTGTATTATCCCATAAAACGTAACCTTTTTTGTCAAATGTAATACGAGGGAATAAAATTTGACCAAAGACCTCACCTCTAAAGCCGTAACCTCTCAACGGGTAGTCTCGTAAACTATCGGCTTGTTCCATTATTTTCCTTGCTAAAAAAATTAATTGATTGCCTGTTAAACTTAGTACAAAAGGGTTTAACGGATGAGGTAAACATTGATGTATATCAAAACGAGTAATATCGCCTCGAGGTAAATCGGTTAAATAGATTCCCGCGTTCACTAAAAATGTATCTGCCTCTACCGCTTCACATATACTCTGATTCACAAAAGCAGACAGTTCACTTTCCTCATACCAACTATGAGTAAGTTCATGCGGCCGTGTCGCAACAACCTGACTCAATAATTGTTTGCCTGTTTCAAAAAACAATTGTGTTTGCAGATGATCTTTTGTGGTAGCTACTAGGTTATCTACTTTATGTGCAATTGCCTCTTTAGACACAATCGTTTCAGAGTTGAAGTTTAATGTTACTTCCCCAACATATTCCCCGTAACGACCACAAGCTGCTAACAAAACACCGTTAACAAACTTTCCCTCTTCAAGTAAATGATGTGTATGTGAACCAAGAATTAATGTGATTTCAGGATAACGTTCAGCAATTTTTTCGTCCATTGGTAAACCAAGATGGGATAGGAGAATAATCGTTGACACATCTTCTGGTAAACTGGCTAACACGCGTTCTAACGCAGCAATGGGTTCTTCCGTTTCCCAATCAAGTAAATCATAAAATTGTGAAAAAATAACGGTTAAGGCTATTACAGCGATTTTCTCATTGTCACGTTCATAAATAACAAAATCTTTAAAAGGACTCATTGTATTTTGAATATTGGCGCACAACACATCCCCTGTGTAGTCATCATAAAGATGCTGTAATTGTTCTTTA
The DNA here is from genome assembly GCF_036884295.1 of Brochothrix thermosphacta DSM 20171 = FSL F6-1036. Classification (NCBI taxonomy): domain Bacteria; kingdom Bacillati; phylum Bacillota; class Bacilli; order Caryophanales; family Listeriaceae; genus Brochothrix; species Brochothrix thermosphacta. Next base: position 543,977 of record NZ_CP145608.1, on the reverse strand, counting down.
GATAATGTTGTGCCTTCATTATTACCAATTGTAACTGCATCATATGGAATATGATTTAAGAGGCTTGTATTCGCTTGTCCTGCAGTTGCTTCAGTTAAAGGATGCACACGATCAATAAAATCACCAATATCAAAAAAGAGCGCTTTATCGTCAGTCGCTTTCTTCTCCTGTAAAAAACGTTCTATTTTAGGCCAATTTTCCAAGTGGCTATGTATATCATTGGTATGATAAATTTTTAATTGCACGCATCTTCCCCCTTCAAACAACTTGTCTATTAATGAGTATGAAAACTTTGAGTTTGTTTATTTACTATATTTTAACCTACTTTGTTAAAAAAGGCATCTTTTAATTCCTTGCTTTTTAGTCGGATTAATAAAATCCATACAATTATTAAAATTAGATGATAAATTTCTCATTTTTTTCACATTTAGCATTGCATTTTTTAAATTTAAGCCTATAATTATGATTGTTATTAAAATATATCGTAAGGAGGCGCTCAAATGTCGCCACATTATTCATCAGTCGTTCTACGCTTTTTTGTTCAACTTGCTATCTTTATTATTATCAGTGTAGTCGGGTTTTATCTTTGTGATTGGTTAATCAGCAGATTTCTACCTAATCATCACTGGGCGACATTCGCACGTCTCGTAGCAGGCTGTATTATTTTCACTTATGCCCTCTCATTTAATCAAAAATTATGTTATGCAAAAATGAGCCGTCGCCAACGTGAAGACGCTAAATAATTGTCTTTTAAATTTTTCCAACGTAATGTATCACACTTAAATTAAACAGCATCGCCTAAATTCGTAAGTGAATTTAAGCGGTGCTGTTTTTTTATAGCCTTAATCGTTCACTTAGAACTATTATCTTTACTTTAAATAAATTTTCTTGAAATCAATAATATCTTTTTTAGAAAAACCAATCACTTCAGAAAGATAATTTTCAACTGAACCAAACGTATTATCCATTGTTTCTAATGCATTGAGGATATACGCCCCATTTACTTCCAATCCACGTTTTATTGCTTGTGCAACGACTGGTTCTAATGAAGTAGTTGCTAATATCTGCGACATCATTCGCTCATTCTCAACCGCACGACCTGGGTTGCTAAGTAAATAATCACGTAAAATCGTTTTATTGTCCACTGCTAAGGTTTTAAGTACTAATGCTGCTGCAAAGCCCGTACGATCTTTTCCAGCCGCACAATGCCAATATGTCGCCGTGTCTGGTGTTGCTAACAAATCGTGCATAAATGCGCGATATCCTGTTTGCGCCGATTCATCTGTTACCAAGCGACGGTTGATATTTAATAAGTAGTCATTGGATTCTGGTGCTTTAGCTACTTCTGCAATGATATCCTCAAGACTTGCACCATGACCTAAGTCCGTCATTACGGCGATGTGAATATCTTCAACACCCTCAATTTTTTGATTAGGTAACTCCGAAATCTCAGCTAACGTTCTAAAATCAACCACACGTCGTATATTAAGCGTATCATGGATCATCACTTTGTCATGATCTGTTACAGCATTTAAGGCTGCACCACGTATCAATCGATGCGGCTTAATCACACGATTTTCAGTTGTTAAATAATTGCCTAGATCTCTCACATTGACTGCACCTTCTAATTCTATAAACGGATTGTGTAAATTCTTCATCATTTTCATAGTCATTATTCTCCTTCATCAAATAAATTTAACTGACGGTTAGCAAGTCCTTCGTAGTGCAAACCACTTATTTTTTGCAAACTTAAACCATTGTCTGCTGCATCACCACCTGAGTTGTTATTGAAAACAATGTACAATGGCACTTTTATCTCTAAGCTTTTCTTCTGAATATCTACTAACTCAGCTTCTGAATAACGATACAAAGTTCTCACTTCACGCCATTCATCACCATCTGTTCTTTTAGCCTGTACCCACCCTGCTTCATTACGACCATGTAGACGAATAAAGGCTTTTGAAGCAGTCACACGATTGATATAAGGCACTGTACTTTCTCCTACCTGTGGTTGGTCAACGATTGTGTGTATATAACGCTGTTGTTCTAAAAAATGAAACATCTCTGCTTGTACAAGTTTGTCATACCAACTTGCATGTCTAAACTCGATTGCAACTTCGACAGGGAGCCATGCTCTTATTTTTTTTAAGTAGGCAATATTCTTAGCCGAACAGGTGAAATAAGGTGGAAATTGAAACAGAATAAATGCGAGTTTATTCGCTTTAGTCATTGGTTCAAACGCTTCCATAAAAGATGCAAACACTTCTTTTTGTTGACTTTCATCTAATTGCTCGACATCAGTAACATCATGCAAAGTCATTTGACGATTAGCTTTGACAATAAACTCAAATGTTGTCGGAGTACGTTGAACCCAACGTTCGACCGATGAAACACGTGGTATCGCGTAAAAAGATGTATCAACTTCAACAACTGGAAAGTAGGCTGCATAATCTTCTAGCTGTTGACGCTGAGGTCCATGATACACGCGTGGGTGGTCTGTCCAACCAGTCAATCCTATTTTCCACATCATTATTCGACTCCTTCTAGTTCTGTCTTCTCTATCATATCGTTACATTTAACTGGTTGCAAAGATTTCTCTGCCATCCTGCTGATTTGTTTACTTTACTCTTAAAAAGAGAAAAAACACTCTGATAAAAATATCAGAATGTTTCTCTTATTAATGCATGAGGTTGATTTACTTTTATATTCTCTAGTAAATATCACCAAAACTTGTGGAATTTCAAAAATATCATTTTGTTAAAAAAACAAACTTTTATTTTTTCCAATTTATTCAGAGCTAGACGTTTGTGTTTACTTTTATCATACAATTAAATTAAGTGCCAATGCGCCACCTAATCCTACAATTGAAATCACAGTTTCCAGAGCTGTCCAAGTTGCAAACGTCTCTTTAATTGACAGATTAAAGTACTCTTTAAACATCCAGAAACCTGCATCATTAACATGTGAAGCAATTAAGCTTCCCGCTCCAGTTGCAATAACCATTAAGGCTGGATTTGTTCCAGTAGCTGCCATCAATGGAACTACCAATCCTGCTGCTGTTAAAGCCGCAACAGTTGCTGATCCTAGACAAATACGTAAAACAGCTGCAAACAACCATGCTAAAATAATTGGTGATAAACTTAAATCTGTAAACATTTTAGCAACGTATTCACCAACGCCACCCTCTACAAGTACTTGTTTAAAAGCACCACCACCACCGATAATAAGTAACATCATTGCAATTTGTTGAATTGCTTTTGACATTGAATTCATAAGCTCTTTCATCGGAATCTTACGGGCAATTCCCATGCTATAAATCGCGAATAACAAGGATAACAACATTGCCATACCTGGTGTACCGATGAAAGCAATCGCTTCATCTACTTTAATATTACTACTGAAAGTTAGTGACTCTTTAAGTAACTCGTAGACCGTTGCAATAGCCATTAAAATAACTGGAAATAACGCAGTTAATGTACTTATACCAAATCCCGGTGTTTCTTTAAGTTCGAATTTTTTTTGTTCGCCTAAAGCAGCAATGTTACCTGTTCGAGCAAATGCATCTGGTACAATTTTTTTTGCGAATTTAGTATAAAGTGGCCCTGCAATTAAAGCGGTTGGAATCGCAATAATCATGCCGTATAAAAGTACCATACCAATATTTGCTTTGTAAATTAACGCAATCGCTGTTGGTGCTGGATGTGGAGGTAAAAATCCATGTGTTACAGATAAAGCTGCCGCCATTGGAATCCCTAAATATAAAATCGAAATCCCCAATTCACTTGCAATTGTAAAAATAATTGGAATTAAAAGTACTAAACCTACTTCAAAGAAGAGTGCAATACCAATAATGAATGAGGCAATGAGAACAGCAATTTGTATTTTTTTACGCCCAAATTTATTAATTAAAGTAACCGATATACGATAAGCGCCACCTGAATCTGCCACTAGCTTACCAAGTACGGCTCCAAAACCAAATACAAGGGCTAAATGACCTAATTGACTACCGATCCCTGCTTCAACCACACCAATAATTTTATTCATAGGAATACCTAATGCAATCCCTACACCTATTGCTACTATCACTAATGATACAAATGTGTTCAGTTTAAATTGAATAATGAGTAATAATAAAACGATAATCCCGATTCCGACAATAACTAACTCCATTTATTCCGCCCCCCTAACTATAATGTATATTTACGTTGAAAATCAGCTAATGTTGCAAATTCTGTTTGTAATAATCGTGTTGTTCGAATAAAGATAGGAAAAAGTTCACGGTAAGCCTCGAAATGTGCCTTATTTGGAATATGAGTATGTGTCACACCAACCATAGACGATACCGATTCTAATGAATTGACTAAATCCAGTTCTTCCATTGCGAGCACTGCTGCTCCTAAACACGAACTTTCAAAGCTTTCAGGGATAACCACCTCTTGTTCAAAAATATCAGCGAGCAACTGACGCCATAAACTAGAACGAGCGAAACCTCCCGTTGCATGAATACGTTTAGGTAATGGTGCAATTTCTTCTAATACTAGTAGCACACTGTATAAATTAAAAACAATCCCTTCAAGTGCCGCTCTAATCATGTGATCACGTGTATGTCTATGTGTTAAACCAATAAATGTCCCTTTTGCATCAGCATCCCATAATGGTGCACGTTCACCGCCTAAAAACGGATGAAAGATTAAACCATTTGACCCTGCCGCAATTTGACTTGCTTTTTCAGTTAAAAGATTGTAATTTTCACTATTTGTTAATGTGTCTGATGGATAGAGCTGATCGCGCACCCAACGAAATACAATCCCACCATTGTTTACAGCACCGCCAATTACCCATCGATCTTTTGTTAATGCGTAACAGAAAGTACGTCCTTTCGGATCAACACGTGGTTCATTAACAACCATTCGTACAGCACCACTTGTACCTATTGTTAGGGCTAATGTTTTGCCGTCAATCGCATTAACGCCAAGATTAGATAACACTCCATCGCTAGCACCTATAAAAAATGGCATTGATACAGGTAAGCCCATGACATGCGCATATTCCTTATCTAGCCCGGTAATTGAAACATTTGTTTCAACGACCTCTGACAAATAGCTAGCATCTATTTCTAATAAATCAAGTACACCTTCATCCCAATCTAACGTATGAATGTTGTACATTCCTGTTGCTGATGCAATTGACATATCAACTATACGACGTTTAAATAATCTCAAAAAAATGTATTCTTTAATCCCGATAAAATAACGCGCTTTTTTATATAGAGCTGGTTCATCGTTTTTCAACCATAATAACTTACTTAGAGGCGACATCGGATGTAAAGGTGTCCCTGTTCGTTTGTATATTTCTATCCCGTTTAGTTCATCTTTAATATGTTGTGTCCAACGATGCGCTCGATTATCAGCCCATGTAATTGATTGTGTCACTAATTGTTCTTCTTTATCTAATAAAATCAAGCTATGCATTGCACTTGAGAATGAAACGCCTGCAATTCGTCTTCTATTTACACCAGCGTCACGAACAATATTTGAGATAACGCTTACAACTGCAGTTAAAATTTCATCAGGATTTTGCTCTGCTTTATCTGGTTGATCTTGAATTAATGAATATAATTTATCTGATGTGGCTATCACTGTACCATCTGTATCATAAAGCACACCTTTTGTACTTGTTGTACCGATGTCCATACCGATTACTAAATCTAACGCTGTCATTTTAACACCCCTTTATTCAATTGTTCTACTTCTTCCCAGTCGTAGGACGTCATACGTCTATCTACAATAGAATGATAACGCTTACACGTTTATTTGTCAATACTATACTGAAAGAATGTTTTGTTTTCTGTCACATTCTATCAATCGCCTAAGGTGTTTAAATACTATTCATAATCAGTTTTTTATTGCAATAGAAAGCATATGAAAAAGAAGCAGTATCGGTAATTACACCAATACTACTTTATTTGAACTAACTTTAGTTACTGTATGCTACTTAGGATTTATTGCAAGGCTTTATTCAATGTGAAGCGCTGTTTTATTGTATTGTAAATGAGCTGCCATTTGTTTTTTTGCTTCTGTACCATCACCTTGTTTAATCGCCGAAACAATTGCAGCATGGGTTTTTATTGTTTCGTCTTTCAAATGACGATTAGTTAAATCAATAAACAATGAGATTGCTGTTTGAATAATCGGTATTAGTGATGGTACCACTAAATTCCGACTTGATTTAGCAATTAGCGTATGCAACTCAATATCTAATTCTTCATGATTGCAGTCATTTTGAATTAAATTTTCAATTGCAAGACATAGAGCCTCCATCTGTTCAATTTCTGAGACTGTTGCATGTTCAGCTGCCAATCGTGCAATTTCAGGCTCAATTATACTTCTCATTTCCATCAAATCTTGGCTCAGTTTTTTCTTATCCGCAATAAAACTTAACCCCAAAGGATCCTCCGAAATACCAGGTGCTTCAGATACAAATGTTCCTGTACCTCGACGAATTTCTACGATATTACGCGCAGCCATAAGCTTAATAGCCTCACGAATAGTCCCACGCCCTACATTAAGTTCTGTCGCTAACTCGAACTCATTAGGTAATTTATCGCCAATGTTGTATTTTTGACTTTTAATTAATTCTTCTAAATTGTTAGCAACTACCTGCGCTAAAGGTTGTCTTGTTTTTTTTATTTCTTCAGTCATAGTTGTATCCTACTTTCACTTTATTTGCGTATATATCTTCTATTATAGCAGTATTCTTGAAAGATTAACGATGTACCTTATTGAGTATTTATAAAAAATAAAAAAGTTGAGATGCTTTAACATCTCAACTCAGACTATCTATACGTTAGTAACATGGACTTTTATTGTCATCAAATAAATTAGCTTTTAACTATTGGTGTCGCGTAAACAATATAACGGTCAGGAGCATCCCCAATAAATGAAAAGGGATAACACGTGCTCAATGTCAACAGCTCTTCATCCATATCACGAATAACGGATAGATCATTTGCATCTACTATTTCAGTAGATTTAAGTTCATACTCATAGTTGCCATAAGGCATCTCAACTACAAAACGATCACCTTGTTTTAAATCACCTAACTTAGTAAAAACGGTATTTCTATGTCCTGAGAACAATATTTGTTTTTTTTGGCCAGGCAGTTTAGTCGTTTCATAGTGACCTACTCCTCTATCCAACATTTCATAATCAGTGCCTTCAATAATTGGTAAAGTCTCATCTAAACTAGGAATTTTTAACAAGCCAATGACATCACCAATCTCATACGAAAATGTATCTGCTGTTAAGCTTTTTTGTTTTGATTTATCAACAATTTTTTCAGCATCTGCTAGAGCTACTTCAACTTGTTTTTTACCCGAAAAATACTCACTAGCTGCAATACCTACAAAAATTAAACCTGCCACAATTATAATAATACTAATTATTTTCTTCATAGGTACACTCCCAAAGTTAATCGTTTAGAGTTACTTCAATATCTATACTGTTGCTAAAGCTTTCTTTTCAATATCGGGTATGCGATGTAGCAAGTATTGAATATAGCCTGATAAATTATGTTCAACATCATCAATCCTCACTCTAAATGAATGATGACGAATGAAGAATCCATTTAACACTGTTTCAGGTGTTTTAAAATACATTGCCAATTCAGGGTACATAAAACCGACACGTTGATACTCTGCGCGTTTATCAATTGTTTGAATTAATAACGTTTCATCAAAATCAGTGAGTAGGTAGTCTTTATTTTCTGCTTTAATTTTGCGTAACATTTTATATGCTGCCATTGTTAATTCTAAAAATGTTGGGAATGTGGTTTCTCGATGGTACATAAAATCTAACTTATCAGCACAGTTTTTCAATCCAAATTGATAGTACTTGTCATCTGAAATATAATCAGTCAATTCATTCACGGCATAACTTAACCAATGATCATGATGTTTCCAGTAGTCTTCCGCTATGAATATTTCGAAATAATCAACCACTTCATCTAGCCATTTTTTATCATTGTCAATTTGATACAGACGTAATAAAGAAAAAACGGCTTCACCTTCATAATAAATAATTCGAAACTTATCTTTCACATCAAATGTTGGATATTGTAACACGTGAGTATAATGTCCATCTTCTTTATTTCTCATTTCTAAAATACCATTGGCTAAATGTTGAGCATAAGCTATATAGGATCTATCTTGTGACACCTCTGTGTACTTAGTGATTGCCAAGATGGCTGTTGCATTTGACCCCAATTTTATTTCATCAGCATTCGCTTTATCAACAATATAGGCTGTTTCCCCATGTCGATAAACAAGTGATGTGCTAATTAAATAATCAATACTTTTTTTAGCTGAGGCTAATATTTTTTTATCACCGATAACTTCATAACCTTCCAGCATAGAGTATAGTGAACTCGAGTGTCTTAGTATATTATAGGTACCGATTTTCTTATCAAACGCCGAGAAATAACCATAGTTAAATTTTCCAGAAGATGTAATTTCTTGTTCTAAAAATAATGTTGACTTTTTAGTGATTTGCTCAATTTCACGTTTTAAATTAGGCGCTTTTCGAATGCCGTTGGCTAGACCACCACTGTATAGCTCTGTCCACTTACGATTTTCAGTAACATCAAAAAAATATCCCTGTGTATCAAATAGGTATATATTTTTTTGAGCGTAAGCATTCACAGTAAAATTAAAAACTTTATAACGATTAACTTTTAAATAGTGACGAATGTTTAACTCGTCAATTCCCATCACACCATTCTTAGCCTCACGAATAAAAGCATTACCATTCACTTCTTGTTCCAAAAAAGATAATGAAAAATCACTATCAAATGCGATGCCTTTTCTAAAATAATTTTTTCGATACTTAGCTATTTTAGTCTGTAGTTTTAAAAGGGTCGTTTCTTCAACATTCGTCACGTAGTCAAGTTTTACAAATGTGAAATTCGGTTGGTATTTCAGCAACCACTTAAATGCTTTATCCATGACGCGCTCCTGTGCTTTTTCATATGATTGTTCCGAGACATGATGGAAAACTTTTGCGCGTTGATTATGTTGGCCAATTGATAAAAAAACGATGTATTTCGAATGATTTCCTATGACTGGCGGCAATAATTCTTTTATCGATAGTGATCTCTTGTTTGTTTGGAAACGCTCAACTGCTGTTTTAAATTGCTGTAAGTTTGTCATTTTTTCCATCTCTCATCACCCTACCCCACTATTTTTATGTTTTGTTATATAAGCCTATATGGATTCCTCAATATAGGCTCCGGCTTAATGTTTACTTATTTTGTTTCCTCTTTGTTACGGTTACGTCGACCAAATACCAACCCTGCTAAACCAGCAAATACTGCTGCCATTCCAGCTAGACCTTTATTGAATGTATTTGTTGCCGTATTTGGTAATGCTTGTCCTGTAGTGATACTTGAAGGACCTGCACTGATTCCATTATCAGTATTGATACCTCCTGTACTGTTACCTGTCGTACCAACATTTGTTCCACCAAGGCCATTTGTTCCACCAGGCCCATTTGAACCATCAGAACCACCCAGACCTAAATCAATTACACCAGAACCGTTACCGTCGGCATCGGCATCGGCATCAGCATCCGCATCCGCATCCGCATCCGCATCGGCATCAGCATCGGCATCGGCGTCAGCATCGGCATCCGCATCAGCATCCGCATCGGCATCCGCATCGGCATCCGCATCGGCATCCGCATCGGCATCCGCATCAGCATCCGCATCCGCATCGGCGTCAGCATCAGCATCTGCATCCGCATCAGCATCCGCATCGGCATCTGCATCGGCATCTGCATCAGCATCGGCATCAGCATCAGCATCGGCATCTGCATCCGCATCGGCATCCGCATCGGCATCGGCATCCGCATCAGCATCAGCATCGGCATCTGCATCCGCATCGGCATCCGCATCGGCATCCGCATCGGCATCCGCATCAGCATCCGCATCAGCATCAGCATCGGCATCCGCATCGGCATCAGCATCCGCATCAGCATCCGCATCGGCATCGGCATCGGCATCAGCATCAGCATCCGCATCGGCATCAGCATCGGCATCGGCATCAGCATCAGCATCCGCATCCGCATCAGCATCAGCATCGGCATCAGCATCCGCATCAGCATCGGCATCAGCATCCGCATCAGCATCAGCATCGGCATCCGCATCGGCATCGGCATCAGCATCAGCATCAGCATCAGCATCAGCATCGGCATCAGCATCAGCATCAGCGTCGGCATCGGCATCCGCATCCGCATCCGCATCGGCATCAGCATCAGCATCCGCATCGGCATCAGCATCGGCATCTGCATCGGCATCTGCATCGGCATCCGCATCAGCATCCGCATCAGCATCGGCATCCGCATCAGCATCGGCATCCGCATCAGCATCGGCATCCGCATCCGCATCAGCATCGGCATCCGCATCCGCATCAGCATCGGCATCAGCATCGGCATCAGCATCGGCATCCGCATCGGCATCGGCATCAGCATCGGCATCGGCATCGGCATCGGCATCAGCATCCGCATCACCTTCATCGATTGCTGGTTGGATAACTATGTCAACAGAAGTTGCATCTTCCAATGAAGCAAGTAATTGAAGATCAATAACTTTTGTTCCAACCGCAGCACCTGACACTGAAACTGGATAGGTTCCACCCAGCCCAGAGTTCGTTGGTGCTTCTGGTGTTTTTATTTTGACATTATTAACATCAATCTTCACTGCGCCTAAAACTTGCGCACTTGCTAAATCAGTTGCTAAATCAATGCCACCGTTAGCAATTCGATTAATTACGTTTGTAACTTCACCTGCAGTCGTCGTTACAACACCCAATGTCGTATTAATAGTTGCATTTAATGTTCTAACCAACGAACCAAGAAGCGGTACATTTTCTGCTCCAGGAAGTAACTTCAGCTCGATACCATTAAGTGCCGTTACTACGTTTTGTAATGTTTGGATAACAACATCATTAATTGCACCTTCTAAATGCTGACCAATACCATCAGTAAAATCGACAATTAATTCGCCATTAGGACCTACTGTTACTGGAACATCTGCATCGTAAGCAAGTAATTGACTCAATGCAGAATCGATATTATTCAAAGCTGCCAATGCTCCAGATAATTCGTCTACACCTTTAACTTGCACAAAAGGACTAAGTAACGCGTTATCCAATAAGGCATCAACTGTCTTTGTAACAGTTGCTACTGTCGATGTAATTGTGCCAGTAAGTCCACCGATTACACCTGATAAAACAGGTAAATCTTGCATTGTAACTGGTAATAATTCAACGCGAACATGAGCACCATCGGCTGTGATTTCAACTTGGTCTCTTAATTGTTCTGGTATATCTTCTAAATTAACTTTAAACAATGCAACGCGATCTGGCCCCAATACTTCCAGATTTGCTAACGCTGTACCTTGCATTGAAAGGTTATATGTATTTTCTTGTCCCGCAACAGCACTTGAAGTAACTGTTGTATTTGATAGTAGGTTAACTTCTGCTAATGAAGCTGCATCTACTGAATGATAATCGAATGATAACTTTTCACCAAATTCAATAGTTAGTGGATATGTAATTAGTCCTAATGAAAGCAGTGCAGTTGCAACATGCTTAAGTTTAATCTTACGTTTGGTCTCTAATCTTTTCTTGAAATCAAATTGCTTCGCTTTTTTCAAATTAATTCCCCCAATACCGTATTAATTGCTAAAAATAGGTGTATTTATCAGCAACTAAAGTTAGTATAACATCATTAAACAGAATTTTCTGTTAAATGCTAATGTTTTTACACTACGAAAGTAAAGGTATATATACCCTTTAATTAAACAAACAGTAGTCTGTATAGACCACACGCAATTGTGTTGATACTTTGGATTAATATAAGTAATATTACCTATATTAATAAATCTATTTTTAACTAGTTAATTCGAAAATATATTTTTATATCAATAAAAAATTTAAATATAAAATTATTTTCATAATACCTTTTTGTATAAAACGAACCTCTATTTTAAATACTTTTCCAAACCCTCTATTCATTCACTTGATTTTTAGCCTTATCGAAAAAAGTCCAAACTGAAAAGCGAAGTGCACTACTTCTAAATAAAATTGAATTGAAACAAATTATGTGTAACAGACTACTATCGATAGATTTATTATTTATCCATTCAAAAAAGCTAGAAACGTTGTCAATAAACGTCTCTAGCTTCTTATATTGTTTATGGTTAATTTTTAATGAACTCTTTTAATGCTAATGCAAAATTACCTAACGTTGCCGCACCATTATCTCTAATACCCGTTGTAATAAGATACTCTTCAATAGGTGGCGTTTTTACATAATGATTATTAATCATTACGAAATTTTTTCTAACCAACTCAATCATATGGGGTCTACTCATAACACCTCCACCAAAAATAATTTTTTCAGGGGCTAATGTCAATGTCGCCGAATAAGCTGCTTGTGCAATATAATAGGCTTGTGTATCCCATACATCGTCTTCAATTGGAATTTTTTCACCTTTAATCCCTGTTCTAGCCTCGATTGATGGACCTGCTGCCATTCCCTCTAAACAATCACCATGGAAAGGGCAAACACCTTTAAAACCACTATCTCTTGGATGCCTTTTGACAAGCGCGTGACCCATTTCAGCATGGTTAATTCCACCAATAAATTCACCTGATTGAATTGCACCACCACCAATACCCGTTCCAATTGTAAAGTATAGCACTGAATCCGCTTCACGTGCTGCACCTTTAATATACTCACCATAAGCAGATGAATTCACATCTGTTGTGAAAACAGTAGGCACATCAATTGTTTTTTTTAATGTTCCAACAAAATCAAAATCTGCCCAACCCTTCTTTGGTGTTGATAACACATGCCCAAATGTTGCTGAATGAACATGGATATCGATTGGACCAAAAGAGCCAATTCCAATTGCGGCCACATCAAATTTCCGAAAAAAATCAATTGCTTTTTGTAATGTTTCCATTGGTGTTGTGGTTGGAAATTGAACAGTCTCAACTACTTCATATTCAAAATTACCCACCGCACACACAAATTTTGTACCACCAGCTTCAATACTACCTAATAGTTTTTCACTCATATTTTTTCTCCCATTGTTCAATAATAATAGCTTCATACGGTTGGATATCACCGTCGAGCGCTTTACGATTTTGGTAATTCACTAAAATAAACGTGTGTTTTTCTGTGATAAAATCAGTAACCTGAGCGATTGATTGTATCGTTTCACTCATATTAACGACAATCAACCATGCACGTTCACCTTCGACACGTTTATAGATAAATAATTCTTTATGCGAAGGTAGTAAGAGCTCATAAGTACCATTTTTTAAGATAGAGTAATCATGTCGTAATGTGATTAAAGCTTTATAATAGTTAAATATAGATTTTTTTTGTTTTAAATCTTGGTCTACATTAATCGTCTTATAGTTTGGATTAACTTTAAACCATGGAGTAGCAGTCGTAAAACCCGCATTTTTTGAGTTATCCCATTGCATTGGCGTCCGAGCGTTATCTCGTGAGAGTTTATGGACAGCTTTTAAAAATTCAGCATGCGTCATTGTTTGTCGTTCTTTAACAAATTGACGATAATTACCAACTAACTCGATATCCTGATACTCTTCCAATGAAAATTCAGGATTTGTCATACCAATTTCTTCTCCTTGATAAATATAAGGCGTTCCTTGTAAACCATGCAAAACAGTGGCAAAGGCTGTGGCGCATTCGTAGCGGTATTCTTTATCATTACCCCAACGTGAAATAACACGTGCACGGTCATGATTTTCAAAATACAAAGCATTCCACCCTTTATTTCGTAACTCTTCTTGCCAACTGCTCAACACACGTTTTAACATGATCAAATCTAATGCTTGATGCGCCCAACGACCATTTATATCATTTGGCACACGATCAACATGCATATGTTCAAAAGTAAAAATCATATCAAGTTCTTGACGCTCTGGTGCTACTAATAAATGCGCATCATGTGATTTGGCTGCTGGACTTTCACCGACAGTCATCATTTCAAAAGGTGTTAATACCTCTTGATTCATTTCATGGATAAATTCATGCATACGAGGTCCATTTTGCTGATTTTTTGTTGTAAGTGGCCTATCATTATCAGGAAAATCTTGATTTTTAGAAATAGATGTGATGACATCCATTCTCCAACCATCAACACCTTTACCTTTCCAAAAACGTAGCATGTCATAAATATAGGAACGAACAGTTTCATTTTCCCAATTTAAATCTGGTTGCTCTGCTGCGTAGTAATGAAGGTAATATTGTTGACGCGTTTCATCCCAAGTCCATGCTGACCCACCAAATGAACTGCCCCAATTATTTGGTGCACTGCTATCTTCTTTAGCATCTTTCCAAATATAAAAATCACTAAAAAAATTATCTTTGCTTTTACGGCTTTCTTCAAACCACAGACATTTATCTGACGTGTGATTGCCAACAAAATCCATAATAACTCTCATACCTTTTTCATGCGCTAACTCAATCAATTCATACATCTCTTCATTCGTACCAAACATCGGATCAATCAAACGATAGTCAGTAATATCGTAACCATTGTCTACTTGTGGCGATAAATACATTGGACTTATCCAAATAGCGTCGATTCCTAAATTCTGCAAATAAGGCAATTTTTCTTTGATGCCCGCAATATCACCAATACCATCGCCATTCGTGTCATTGAAGCTCTTTGGATATATTTGATAAATTACAGCATCTTTCCACCATTTGTCCGTCATTATCACCACTCCTTAACTTTACTATATGATAAATAATCTAATATACTACTTTTATCAATTTGAGTATTTTTCTTTATGCTTCTTCAGCACTTGTAATGTTTTCTTCAACCATTTTTTTTCGTCCATAAAAATATGTTGTAGTAAATGCGATTATAAAACTAATCGCTATCCCTAACATAAAAGCAGGGATTGAAGATGGCTTAATTGCGATAAAGCCAATGACACCCGCTGGCCCCATTGAAACTGCTAAAACGTGTAAGAAACCAATCACTGCTGAAGCTATCCCTGCTGCGATTAAACCAATAAAGAAGGGGAATTTTAATTTAAGATTAACCCCAAACATTGCTGGTTCAGTTATACCTAACATTGCTGAAAAGCCTGCAGATGAAGCCAATGCTTTTTGCTTTTTATTCTTTGTAATAAAGAAGATTGCAAACGTTGCTGCCCCCTGCGCGACATTCGCCATTGCTGCGATTGGAAAAATAAATGAACCGCCTGTTTTTGCCATATCGGCTAGTAGAGTTGTCTCAATGGCTGGAAAACTTTGATGTAGACCTGTTAAAACAATCGCAGAATAGAAGAAACCGAAGATTCCTGAACCAATCCCTCCTGTTGTTGCATATAACCATACGATACCATCAGTAACGGCATCAGATACAACTCGCAAGACTGGCCCAACCACAATAAATGTTAAGAAACCAGTGATAATAATTGCTAACATCGGTGTAAAAGTAAAATCAATCGCATTGGCTAATTTTTTATGGAAGAATTTTTCCAATGTCGCTAGAATCCAAGCAACAGCGATGACTGGTAAAACCTGTCCTTGATAACCAGCTTGTGCAACTTGAAGACCAAAGAGATCCCAATGTGGCATTGTTCCTGTTGCAACAGCTTCAGCTACGCCATAACCATTAACGAGCGAAGGCATCACCATCATCATACCAGCTGCTGCTCCAAGATAAGGGTTTCCTCCAAAACGTTTTGTAGCTGATATACCAATTAAAATAGGTAAAAAAGCAAAAGGTGCCGATGCCATCATGTTGATAATTTCTGCTGCGCCTTTAATGCCAGGGAACATCTCCACAACTGATTTGGGACCAAATAAACCGACGCCTGTTAAAACATTATTCAAGGCCATTAAGAGACCACCCGCAACCAATGCAGGAATGAGCGGCACAAATATATCTGATAAGACTTTAATCAATGCCATAATCGGGTTCTCTTTTTTACCTTGAGTTGTCATTTTTTTCAATTCATCTTTATCTGCTTCACCAACACCTGTAATTTTAACAAGTTCAGCATAAACATCATTAACATCACCAGGACCCACGATAATTTGATATTGACCGTTTGCTTCAAACGTCCCTTTTAAATCAACATCCTCATCCAGTGCCACTTGATCAATTTTAGAAGTATCTTTGATGACTAAACGTAATCGTGTGGCGCAATGTGCGGCTCCTAATAGATTATCTTTTCCAATCGCTTGGGCTATTCGTTGGGCTACTTCTTTATGCTTCATTATGTATCTCCCCTTTTCACTTATTTATTAGATTCCCTTTTTGAAAACGCTTTTATAACTTGAATAATACAACCGTTTTCATTTTATGTCAACCGTTTATCATAATTTTTAAATAATTAATATTTAATTATAAAAAAGCTAATATCAATATAGATTGCAGGTATGTCATACGATTGACATTAAGTGAATAAAGCGTTATCATTTCATTGAAGGTATTATAAAAAAACTTATGAATATAGCAGGATATTACATCCTGAAATAATAATTGGTCGTTTACATAAATGACCTTAAAGGAGCTCTTATGGAAAAGATAATCACTGAATGGACAAGCGAACTTCGTTATCTCCCGTATGAAAAATGGAATGCTACATATAAAGAAAATTTAAAAAAGACAGTTGCTCAATCTAAATGGCGACTTGCATATCATATACAGCCTGAAACGGGTTTATTGAACGACCCCAATGGCTTTTCCTATTTCAATGGGAAATGGCAATTATTTTATCAATCTTTCCCATTCGGCGGTGCACATGGTTTAAAGAGTTGGGCACATCTTACTTCGACTGATTTAGTTCATTGGGAATACGAAGGTCTCGCTTTAAAACCAGATACACCCTTCGACTCACACGGTGTTTACTCAGGTTCGGCTTTACCAATTGATGACCAGCTGTTTCTATTTTACACAGGAAATGTACGTGATAAAGATTGGACACGTCATGCGTATCAAAACGGTGCTTGGATGGACACCAATGGGACTGTTACAAAAATTTCTCAGCCACTATTCCCCGAAAATCCTCACTATACAGATGATTTTCGCGATCCGATGATATTTCCTTACAACAATGGATTTGCCATGGTTATTGGAGCCAAAAATTTAGAAGGAGAAGGGAAAATCCTTACTTATTTTTCGGCAGACAAAGATGTTAAAAATTTCAAACAGCTTGGTGAATTAACTTTTACTACAAAGCCTTTAGGTTATATGGTGGAATGTCCCAACCTAGTATTTATCGATAACAAACCTCTCCTTTTATTTTGCCCTCAAGGTTTAGATAAAAACATCAAAGAGTATGATAATGTTTTCCCCAACATGTATGTTGTCGCAGATGAGTTTGATATTGCAAACAATGAATTAATCAATCCGTCGTCATTGGCTAACTTAGATGAGGGCTTTGATGTCTATGCTACACAAGCTTTTAATGCACCCGATGGACGTGCGCTTGCAGTAAGTTGGATTGGTTTACCCGATATAACTTATCCTACCGACACAGAAGGATGGTCAAATTGTTTAAGTTTAGTTAAAGAGCTGACGCTAAAAAACGGGGAATTATTCCAATATCCTGTTTCAGAAACACTTAACCTGCGTCAGAAACAAACTAAATTAACAGCTGGTACCACTAACATAAAAAGCACTGCTTACGAATTAGCAGTTGAAGTGCCTGCTGGCGAAGTAAGTACACTCACTCTGTTTGCTAATGAAAAAAATAGTCGTGGCTTACTGCTTACAATCGATGCGAATCATGGTAAAATTACCCTTGATAGAAGTAATGTTGGCATTCCTTTTGCAGAAGCATTTGGTCATGTTCGTACCGCTGAAGTTTCTAAAGAAAAAAACATCACAGTCAATATTTTCGCAGATACTTCGGTCATTGAAATATACATCAATCAAGGTGAGCGAACACTGACTGGTCGTTTCTTCCCTGATACAGATCAAACATACCTTCATCTAAAAAACATAAAAACGGCTTCATTCTATCATTTAGAAAGAACTAACAACTAAAACATGAGGTGATGATATGGTAGTGAAATTAACAGACGTTGCAGAGCTCGCAGGCGTAAGTGCCACAACTGTTAGTCGTGTAATTAATAACTATGGTTATTTAAGTAAAAAAACAATCGATAAAGTTCATTCAGCGATGCGTGAATTGAACTATCAACCAAATAGCCTCGCTCGTAGCTTGCAAGGTAAAAGCACCATGCTGATTGGTCTGGTATTCCCATCTGTACGTCATCCCTTTTATGGTGAGCTGATCGAAAATCTCGAACGAAAACTTTTTGCCAAAGGATACAAAGTCATCTTGTGCGATAGCGAGAAAGATCCTGAAAAAGAGCGTGAGTATTTGCGAATGTTATCGGCAAATCAGGTAGATGGTGTTATCGCTGGTAGTCACAATCTCAACATTGATGAATATCAAAATGTTACCCTGCCAATCATCTCTTTCGATCGTTTTTTAGCTCCAGGGATTCCGATTGTTTCATCAAATAACTTTGAAGGTGGTAAAGCTGCCACTGAAGCATTAATCGCTCGTGGCGCAAAAAATATCGCTATTATTACAGGTGCTAACGACACTGCTTCCCCTAGTGATTACCGTTTTGATGGTTACAAAGCAGTGATGGATGCACAGAACCTCGAAACAAATGGCATCCGCTTAAAAAGTGATTCATCTGAACTTTTAAAGCAGATTGAAATTGAAAAACTATTGAAAGATGAGTCTATTGATGGTATTTTTTGTACAGATGACTTAACAGCAGTCACAGTTATCAATATTGCCACAAGAATCGGCATCAATGTCCCAACTGACTTAAAAGTTGTGGGTTATGATGGCACTAAACTTCTCCATCAACTAGCTCCTTATCTCTCAACAGTCGTTCAACCTATCGATGAGATGTGTGATGTCATGATAGAATTATTAATGAAACGAATCGAAGATGCTGATGTTATTTTAGAAGAAACATATAGTCTACCCGCGCGTGTTGCACTTTCGGAATCATGTTAGCTGAAGGCTATAATAAATACTTAAAAATTCAAAGCTAAAAATACCATCATCGGTATTTTTAGTTTTTTTAATTTCGAGAGAAGTGATATTCACTTTATGTATAGCTCTTTTATTTCGGAACTGCCTATGCAGATAAACGATTGTACGCCTTTTCTTATCAGCTGTATAATTTGAAATAGTTAATCGATTAATAACAGAATAATTGGAGGTAATATAAATGACTGCAAAAATCACAGAAAACATGTGTTTTATCCCTTCTTTTGAATACGTTGACAACGGAATTGAACATGGCGTGCTTAGTCCGTTTGAAACGAAGGAATTACTCTTAAAAAAAGGCCGAAAAATTGCCGAAGGTTTTAAACCCTTACCATGTGATCTTAGAATGTTAAAAGATGTTCCTGTTCAATTGCGTGACGGTATTACAATTTATACTGATATTTATCTACCTATCACTGACGAAGAAGTGCCTGTCCTTATCGGGTGGAGCCCTTATGGAAAAAGTGCCGGTACTGCACCTCGCTATAAAAACCTCTTCAATATGTTGGGGATGGGAAATCAATGGAACTCGGGTTTAACAAAGTTTGAAGCACCAGATCCTGCTTATTGGTGTGCAAATGGTTATGCTGTGTGCAAATGGTTATGCTGTGTGCAATCCTGACATGCGTGGTATTGCTCATAGTGAAGGCGATACAACGATGATTGGTTCTCAAGAAGCACAAGATGGTTATGACTTAATCGAATGGTTAGCTGACCAACCATGGTGTAGCGGTAAAACGGCTCTCACTGGTACATCGTACCTTGCTTTTTCACAATGGTTTATTGCTGCTGAGCAACCACCTCATCTTACTTGTATTAACCCTACTGAGGGGCTTGCTGATGGTTATCGTGATTTAGCTTTTATCGGTGGCATTCCTGACAAAAATTTTATCGAACGACTCCAAATTAATCACGTGAGTGCAAAAGGGGCTAAACGTGAAGATTTAATTAAAGAGATGACTACTTTTCCTTTAGCTAATGCCCCTCTATGGGAAGATAAAGTTGCTGATCCAAGTAAAATTACTGTTCCCGCTTTTGTAATTGCAAGTTATTCAAACACTTTACATACAATGGGAACATTTCGCTCATGGCGATTATTAGGCTCCGATGAAAAATGGCTTCGTATCCATGACCGTCAAGAATGGCCTTATTATTATGATGAAAGCAATACTGAAGAATTACGTCGTTTCTTTGATTATTATCTACTCGACATTGATAACGGTTGGACTGATAGATCGACCGTACGTTATTCACTACTTGATTTTCAAGGTGGTAATCAAACAGACATTGCATCAAAAACATTCCCACCTATAGCAAGCCAAAATAAACGTTATTATTTAAATGGAAAATTTCGCTCATTAGAAGAAATTCCTCTATCGGAAGATACACCTGTTCAGTATGCGGTATCTAATCTTCCAGGACGTTCATCCTTCCAAATGACTTTTTTAGAGGAAACACATTTTGTTGGTTATCCTAAAGCAAAACTCTTCATGGAAGTAGATGGTTATGATGATATGGATGTTTTTGTTTGGGTACAAAAATTAGATGAATTTGGCAATGTCCTTAGCGAATTTGTTGTTCCTAATCAAGGTGCTGCTCTTCAAGATTTCACACAGGAAGGTGCTTCTGCTTTAAGATATAAAGGCGCTTGGGGACGTCTACGAGCATCGAAACGTCTACTTGATAAACAAGTTGCAACCGATGAAATCCCAGCATATCGCTTTGATAGTGTTGAAAAATTAAAAAAAGGGCAAATTGTTGAATTAGACATCGTTTTAAGTCCAATTGGCCTTTCTTATAAATCTGGTGAGACACTTAGAGTCGTTATCAGCACAAAAGATGAGCTTGGTTCAGTAATGCCTGGTACTCTTGGTTGCACGCCTGATAATAAAGGGACTCATATTATCCATACTGGTGGCGAGTATGCTTCGTATCTACAATTACCGTTGATGTCTACTTTAGCAACACGCTCATAGGAAAAACTTGTAAAATACAGGTGTTAACATTATACTAAAGCTACTATTTAAATATATATATTTGAAATGGAGCCGCTATGAAGTTATCTACCTTAAAATATTTTGTAACTGTTGCTACTGAAAATAGTTTTACAAAAGCTTCTGAAAAACTATACATTTCACAACCTACTTTAAGCAGGCGCATACAGGAATTAGAATTAGAATTAAACATAGAATTATTTATTCGACATTCCCATGGATTAAAATTATCGCTTGCAGGAGAACAGTTTTTATTAGAAGTAACCAAGGTTTTAAAAAGTGTTGATCAATTAACTCATATGTTTGACCCCCAATCGACTGCCGATAAAACGCCACAGATTTTAAAAGTAGGCTATCTTTCGAATTTCAATATGGGAAAAATGTATGAGTTATTTGAGCTTTTTAAAATGGCTTGTCCTGAAACTCAATTTTTACTACAACAGGACACACCGATGAATTTAGCAGATGGTTTAACTAATGGCCATTATGATATTGTGTTCAATTTACTCACTTATGTTCAAACAAATCAAACGATTGATTATACTATCTTCATCAAAAATAATTTGCAAATTGCTTTACCTATTGAACACCCCTTAAGCTCTAGAAAAAAAATTACTTTTTCTGATTTAAGCCAAGAATCATTCATTTTACTAGAAAGACAACACTCTCCTGTAATTGTAGATTACGTCATTAACCAAGGTATTAAAAATGGTTTCAATCTAAAAGCTAACGCTTACGTTAAGGACCTTGATGAAGGCTTATCAATGGTTTCAGTGGGAAATGGGCTATCATTTTTATACTCAGGAATGAATGATGGCTCTTTAGCAGATAAGTATCATATCAAAATTATTGATTTAGAAAGCACTAACAGCGATCAAAATATTGTCGCAGCACTTAATACAACCAACAATTCTTCGCTACTCAAGACATTTTTTGAATTCATCAAACATAACTCCTATAATTTATAAAGTCATTTAACTTCACTTCTCAATTTTGTATATCGTGCTGTTTAAATGGCTTTTTTAGTTCGTTTAAATGCACAATTAGAAAAACAGTACTCTTGCAAATAATCGCAGGAGTACTGTCCTTTTATTATTTAGCGCTACATTTTTTAGCGTTTTTTACCATTCGTTGCAATTACTTTTTTGTACCATTCAAAGGAATCTTTTTTATAACGTTTCATTGAGCCGTTCCCTTCATTATCACGATCAACATAAATCATCCCATAACGTTTTTTCATTTCTCCTGTTGTAAATGATACTAAATCGATAATTCCCCATGGCGTATAACCAATCAATGGTACACCATCATAAGTCACCGCTAATTCAAGTGCATCAATATGTTTCTTCAAGTAATCAATACGAGTGTCATCATGAATCTTGCCATCTTCTTCTAATTCATCAATCGCACCAAAACCATTTTCCACAATAAATAACGGCAATTGATAACGATCATAGAGACGGTTCATTGTATAACGTAAGCCAGTTGGATCAATCGCCCAACCCCAATCACTTGATTCAATATAAGGGTTTTCAACACCATTTGCGAGTCCACCATTAACGACATTTCCCGTATTATCTTGAGTAATATCTGCTTTTACAACGGTCGACATATAGTAGCTAAACCCAATATAATCAACAGTACCATTTTGCAAAATGTCTTTATCTTCTTCTGTGATTGTAATATCGTATCCTTCACGTTCAAATTCTTTCAATGCATAGTTGGGATAAGCACCACGACAATGAACATCTGCAAAGAAGAAACGTTGACGCATCGCTTCTTCGGCAGCCATTATATCCGCTGGACGACATGAATAGGGATAGATAGGTACATGTGAGACCATACAACCTATTTCAAAATCCGGATTGATTTTTTTACCGATAGCTACAGCTTTAGCACTTGCTAATAATTCATGATGAGCCACGGTGTACATCACTTCTTTGGCATTTTCTCCAGGTTTCACCGTTACACCTGAATTCGTCCATAAAAACAAAGGCGTGTTGGTATCCATTTGATTATTTATTTCATTAAACGTCATCCAATATTTCACCTTATGTTGATAACGAGTAAAACATACTTCGGCAAATTTCGCAAAAAGGTCAACCACTCGCTTATCACGGAAACCACCATATTCTTGGGCAATATACAAAGGAATTTCAAAATGTGATAACGTGATGATAGGTTCTATTTTATGTTTAATTAATTCATCAAATACATCATCATAAAATTGTAAACCTGCTTCATTTGGTTCTTCTTCGATGCCTGTGGGGAAGATTCGTGTCCAGGCAATTGATGTACGTAAACAGTTCAACCCCATCTCAGAAAAGAGCGCAATATCTTCCTTATAATGGTGATAAAAATCAATGGCCTCATGATTTGGATAAAACTTATCCGCCTCTACTGTTTCTGTAATTTCTCGAGCAACACCATGTGCTCCCGCAGTCATCACATCTACCACACTTGCGCCTTTTCCACCTTTATTCCAACCACCTTCAAATTGATGCGCTGCTAATGCGCCACCCCATAAAAAATCTTTTGGTAATGATGTTTTCATTCGATTTTCCTCCTATTTACTTGTTTTTATTTTTTTATTTTCCGTTCCAAAAACTTGGATTGCAATGATTGACCCGAATAAAGCAATCGCTGAACCAATCATCAATCCGATAAATGAACTTGGATTATCTGAATTAAGTGCATTCACACTTGTTAAAATACCTGGTAGACCAGCATAAGCATAGTAATACGTATTGAAGAAACTTGCAACAAGACCTCCAACAGCACCTGCTAAACAACCGATTAAAAACGGACGTTTTAATCGTAACGTTACACCATAAATCGCAGGTTCAGTGATACCGAATAAACCGGTAATACCAGCAGATAACGAGATTTTTTTCATTTCTTTATCGCGAGTTTTTAAGAATACACCAAAGACTGCGCCAACTTGTGCAATAACTGCAATCGTTTGAAAAGCTTGGAAAGAATCGCGTCCATATGCTTCAAAGTTAGCCAAGCACATCGGTGTTATACCCCAATGAACACCAAAAATAACAGCCACTTGCCAAAAACCACCGATTAAAGCGCCTGCTAATGGCGGAGCAACCTCAACTAATTTATTGTAACCATCAGCAATGGCAACTGCGGCACCGTTTGAAAGTGGACCTACAATTAATAATGTTAGTGGCACCATAATGACCATACAAAATAATGGTACAAATAGTGAGCGGATGACTTCAGGTAAGATTTTTTCGAAAAAGCGTTGAACATATGACAATAACCAGACTAGTAAGATTGCAGGTAACACTGTTGATGTATAAGTTGTTTCTGATAGCGAGATTCCAAAAAATTTAATAGATTCACCACTAGCAATTTGAGCAGCCATCAATGCCCACGAGGGGTTAACTAACGCGGCACAACAAGCCAATGCTATAAATTGATTCGTTTTAAAATGCTTCGCTGCGGTAATCGCAATTAAAATCGGTAAAAAGGTAAACGGTGTCCATGAAATGAAGTCGAACACTTTAAAAGCACCGGTCGTTTGCAATGATGGATTGATTAATTTCATGATAATTAATAGCCCTTGTAATATACCAGCTGCTGCTAATATATACACAAATGGTGCAAAGACGGCTGACATAGTGGCTATAATACGATTTAAAATACTCGTTTTGGGTTGGTCTGCCACGTCAACTGTATCTAAATCAATTAATTTAACAAAGTAATCATACACTTCACCTACATGTGGTCCAATCACTACTTGAAATTGTCCACCACTTTGCACCACGGTAATCACCCCAGCTAATTCAGTAATCTCCTCAACCGCATTTAATGGTACCGTTTTCAAAACTAATCGAAGTCTTGTTGCACAACGTGTTGCTTTTATTATATTTTCTTTTCCACCTACCTTCTCTAATATATCATTAGCTAAGTTTTCATAATCTCTTACTTTTTTTGACATTCATTTCCCCTCCGCTCTTTTTATTGTACACTTACATTATAATTATACCCATACAATAATGCAACTCTTTTTTTTAGATTATGCTATACTTAAAGTAATATTATTATATTCTATCCACGGGGTGACCAATTTATGCTTAAGTACCAAGAAATTGCCAATCAAATCGAAGAATACATTAGGGTTTCAAAGTTAGAACAAGGGGAAAAATTACCGAGTTTAGAGGATTTAATTACAAACTACGAGGTGAGTAAGAATACAGTTATTAAAGCCTTATCCATTTTAGAAAAAAATGGCGTCATTTATCAAGTACGTGGGAGTGGTATTTTTGTAAGACGCCAAAATCGTAAAGGTTATATTAACTTAATTAATAATAAAGGATTTACCGATGATTTAGCAGATTTTAATCTTTCAGCAAATGTACTTGAAGTAAAAACAATACTACCCACACAAGAAGTAAGCGATAATCTAAAATGCTCTTTGACACAAGAAGTCTATTACGTTAAACGTATCCGTTTTATTAATAAACAGGCTCTTTGTATTGAAGAATCCTACTTCAATAAAGAATATGTTCCTTATCTCAATAAAGAAATTGTCGAAGATTCTATTTTTCATTATTTAAAAGAGACACTTAAATTAAAGGTCCGTTTTTCTGATAAATATTTACGAATCGGTCAGTTAAATCAGACTGAAGCCAGTTATTTAAATTTAAACACACATGATCCGGCTTTACACGTTGATGAACTGTTTTATTTAATGAGCGGTGAACCCTTTGATTTTTCAAAAATGACCTATAACTACAACCATTCGCAGTTTTTCATACAATCTAGTGGAATGGATAAATAAAAGACGACTCACTTTATAAAAGCACGTTATAGAGTAGACACTAAAATTGCCATTTATAGTGTTTTCCTTATGTACTTAGGTGTTGTTATTCAAAAATCAGTAAAAAAGTCATTGAGGCAGCTACTTTCTGGTAGCTGCCTCAATGACTTTTAAATATTATAATGAACGATAATATCATAACGCGATTAAAATTGCGAAAATGTCAGCAATAAAAAAAGCCACACTTTGTGTGGCTAAATTTATAAAAATTGATACTCTTAAAGGAGTAACATAAAGAATAGTATTCGCTTTTCAATAAAAAGGAGTGGTACTCTCAGTTATTAACATAAGGATTGGTACTCGCTTGCGCTCCGTCCCATACTGTCTTTGTAAGCTCATCTCTTCGCAACAATGTCAGCAACGATAGTAGTACTTAACCGATTGATCCTTCCATCTCAAACTTGATGAGGCGGTTCATTTCAACGGCATATTCCATTGGTAATTCTTTTGTAAAGGGTTCGATGAATCCCATAACGATCATTTCAGTTGCTTCAATTTCAGTTAGACCACGGCTCATCAAGTAGAACAATTGCTCTTCTGATACACGTGAAACTTTTGCTTCATGCTCTAAAGAAATTTGGCTGTTGAGAATTTCGTTATATGGAATTGTATCTGATGTTGATTCATGATCCATAATTAACGTATCACACTCAATATTAGAGCGTGCATTTTTAGCTTTACGACCAAAGTGAACAATCCCACGGTAAGTAACATTACCACCTTGTTTCGCAATTGATTTAGAAATTATTGACGAAGACGTATTAGGCGCTAAGTGAATCATTTTAGTACCTGTATCCTGACGTTGACCTCGTCCACCGATTGCAATTGTTAACGTTGTCCCACGCGCACCTTCTCCACGGAGATACACAGATGGATATTTCATCGTCAATTTAGAACCGATATTTCCATCAATCCATTCCATTGTTGCGTTAGCATCACAGAAAGTACGTTTTGTTACGAGGTTATAAACGTTATTTGCCCAGTTTTGGATTGTTGTATAACGGCAATAACCGCCTTCTTTAACCATGATTTCAACAACAGCTGAATGCAATGAGTTCGTTGTATAAACAGGTGCTGTACACCCTTCAACATAGTTTATTGAACCACCTTCATCAACAATAATAAGCGTACGCTCAAATTGTCCCATGTTTGGTGAGTTAATACGGAAATAAGCTTGTAATGGCGTTTCAACTTTCACACCTGGAGGGCAATAAATAAACGAGCCACCTGACCATACGGCTGAGTTTAATGCTGAAAATTTATTGTCTTGTGGCGGAATAATCTTACCAAAGTACTCACGGAAAAGCTCTTCATTTTCACGTAAAGCGGAACCAGTATCTTTAAAAATAACACCCTTATCTTCAAGATCTTTTTGCATGTTGTGGTAAACAACTTCAGATTCATATTGTGCAGATGCACCTGCTAAATATTTTTGCTCTGCTTCTGGAATACCTAATTTATCAAAAGTCGCTTTAATTTCAGCTGGGACTTCATCCCAATCACTTACTGTTCCTTCTGATGGTTTTACATAGTAGGTAATATCCTCAAATTTCAATTCTGATAAATCACCACCCCATTGTGGCATTGGCATTTTATAAAATTGTTCAAGCGAACGTAAACGGAAATCTAACATCCATTGTGGTTCTTCCTTCATATTAGATATTTCAGTAACGATTTCAGCTGTTAAGCCACGTTCTGTTCGGAAAACAGAGACATCTTTATCATGAAAGCCATATTCGTATTCGCTCAATTCTGGCATTTTCGGAGCCATAATTATTCATCCTCCTTATTTCGTAGTTTTATCAACAGCAACTGCTTTTTCCATTGCTTTCCAAGCGAGTGTTGCACATTTAATACGTGCGGGAAATTGTGAAACCCCTGCTAGTACTTCAAGTTCTTCATTTTCTTCACTCAAATGTTCATGTGTATGACCTTGCATCATCTCTGAAAAATCTCGTGAGACCAATAATGCTTTTTCGATAGTTAGCCCCTTGATGGTTTCAGTCATCATTGAAGCAGAGGCAATCGAAATCGAACAGCCTGATCCAGTAAATTTAGCATCTTTAATAATGCCGTCTTGTACATAAAGATTCAAAAAGATCTGATCGCCACATGTTGGGTTATTCATTTCAATTTTATGTGTTTGTGTTTCAAGCTCCCCACTATTTCGTGGTTTGCGATAGTGTTCTAAAATTACTTGTCGGTATAATTGATCTAAATTACGCTTCACCATAACCAAAATACTCCTTTGTTAGCTCGATTGCTTTAACGAGCGAGTCAACTTCTTCTTTCGTATTATACACGTAAAAACTTGCACGCGCAGTCGCAGAGGCTCCAAGCCATTTCATCAATGGTTGAGCACAGTGATGTCCTGCACGAATAGCAATGCCTTGCTCATCTAATACAGTTGAAAGATCGTGTGGATGAATATCGCTGACGTTAAATGAGATTAATGCTGTGCGTTTCTTCGGATCAATGGGTCCATGAATTTCAAGCCCTTCAATAGCCGTCAGTTGTTCCAATGCATATGTAATAATCTCTTCACCGTGTTGCGCTACTGTATCCATACCAAGTTCTTTTAAGTAATCAATCGCAGCACCCAAACCAATCGCTCCTGCGATAATCGGTGTGCCAGCTTCAAATTTCCACGGTAATTCTTTCCACGTAGCATCGTCTAATGTCACAAAATCAATCATTTCGCCACCAAACTCAACAGGTTCCATCTCTTCAAGTAATTCACGCTTACCGTAAAGAACGCCTATACCCGTTGGACCCATCATTTTATGCCCTGAAAAAGCATAAAAATCAACATCAAGCGCTTGAACATCGACAGACATATGCGGTACAGCTTGGGCACCATCAACAATAATGATTGCATCTTCAGCATGCGCCATTGCCGCAACTTCTTTGATGGGATTAATTGTTCCTAACACATTAGAAGCATGGGCTAATGCTACAATCTTAGTGCGATGATTAATAGCTGCCGCTGCTTTTTCTAATGATAATGTACCATCGGATTCGAGTTCAAAGTAGCGTAATGTGGCACCAGTAATACGCGCCACCTGTTGCCAAGGGATGAGATTACTATGATGCTCTGCTGGTGAGATAACAATTTCATCTTCTGCGGATAAATTAGCGATACCGAAACTCGTTGCAACAATGTTAATTGCTGCAGTGGTTCCACGCGTGTATATAATTTCTGCTGTTTCAGCAGCATTGATAAATTCACGTATTTTTTCGCGTGCGCCTTCATACATGTCTGTCGCTTGAGAACCGAGCGTATGGACGCCACGATGTACATTACTATTAGTTGTTTCATAGTACTTCGATACGGCATCAATGACGATTTGTGGCTTCTGAGACGTCGCAGCGTTATCAAGATACACTAACGTTTGCTCATTTACCTCCTGCTTTAAAATCGGAAAATCGTTTCTGACAGACGAAATATTCATTAGCGCTTCACTTTCCCTTCAATAACATTCGAAAGTAGTTCACGAACACGTTTAATTGGTAATTGATCAACCACTGGATTAAGGAAACCATGAATAACTAAGCGTTCAGCTTCATATAAACTTAAACCACGACTTTGTAGATAAAAGAGTGCTTCTGGATCAACACGACCAACAGATGCAGCATGTCCTGCTGTTACTTCATCTTCATCAATTAATAGAATCGGATTAGCATCACCACGCGCTAAATCACTCAACATTAAAACACGTGATTCTTGTTGTGCATCAGCACCTTTAGCATTGTGCATAATATGACCAATACCGTTAAAAATCGATGTTGATGAATCGAGTACAACCCCATGTTTTAAGATCATCCCTACAGAAGCTAGGCCATACTGACGAATTTCTGTAGTAAAGTTTTGTGTTTGTTTCCCTGTTCCGACGGTTACTGTTTTAACATCACTACTTGAATTGTTTCCTACAAGGTTGGTTAAGTGATTAATCACAGTGTTACCATTATTCATAACGCCCAAAGCCCAATCAAGACTAGCGTCACGTAATACATGACCGCGACGGTTAAGATAAGTCGTGACATTCACACCTAAAGTATCAACAGCACCATATGTTACCGTTGCATTATCTTTCGCAATAACTTCTGAAACGATATTAGCGATTGCACGCCCTTTACCTGTTTGACCAACATAGTTTTCTACATATGTTAATTTAGAGCTTTCATCAGCAACAATTATCACATGATTGATAAACGGTTTACGGTCATCTTTTTGTACAAATACAGCTTGAATTGGTGATTCTAACTCAACATTTTTTGGTACGTAGATAAAAAGACCACCGTTAACCAATGCAGCATGAAAAGCAGTCAAACGATTCTCATCAAATTTAACAGCTGTCGTCATGAAATACTCTTTTACTAGTTCGCTATTTTCTTTTAAAGCAGTCGCTAAATCTTTGATGATGACACCTTTATCGATTGCTTCTTGTGATAAATGTAAATGCAACGGTGTTTGATCTTGTTGAATATAGACTGACATTTCAGCATCGTTAACATCCACAACATCTGTTACTGCTTCTGGTAAATTTGTTCCATATGCGGTTTTCCCAAAACTTGCGTATTGGCTAAATTTCGTGAAATTCCAACGTTTAATCTTTGTTTTATCAACATACGGTAAATCCATTTCTTCTGCTTTTCCCCATGCTTTAATACGTAAATCAGTTAACCAAGAAGGTTCTGCTGTTTTTTCCGCAAAAGACGTGATGAACGCAGGATCAATGGTTTCAATTGTTTGTAAGACCATTTGTCAATTCCTCCTTCTTAGTCGTTTGCTTCTTCTTTAACATCAAGTTCAATACCCAATTCAGAACGGATACCTTCATAACCTTCAGCTTCAAGACGTTTCGCTAATTCTGGTCCGCCAGAAAGAGCAATTTTACCATTCATCATAACGTGTACATGATCAGGTGTAATATAGTTTAATAGACGTTGATAATGCGTAATAATCATGCAGCCAAATTCGCCGCCGCGCATTTCATTCACACCTTTTGAAACGATTTTTAATGCATCGATATCTAAACCAGAATCGATTTCATCAAGAATCGCAAATTTAGGTTTAATCATCATCATTTGTAAAATTTCATTACGTTTCTTTTCACCACCAGAAAAGCCTTCGTTTACATAACGTTCAGCCATTTCTTCAGTCATTTCCAAACCAGCCATTGTTTTATCTAATTGTTTAAGATATTTCATGATTGGTAATTCGTCGCCTTCTTCACGACGAGCATTGATTGCTGAACGAATAAATTCAGCATTAGTGATACCCGTTACTTCACTTGGGTATTGCATCGCTAAAAAGAGACCCGCGCGTGCACGTTCATCTACTTCCATCTCTAATACATCTTCACCGTCTAAAAGAATTTCTCCAGAAGTTACTTCGTATGAGGGGTGTCCCATTACTGCAGACGATAGTGTCGATTTACCTGTTCCGTTTGGTCCCATGATTGCATGAACCTCTCCAGAATTCATCGTAAGATTAACACCTTTTAGGATTTCTTTGCCTTCAATTGATACGTGTAAGTCTTTAATTTGTAACGTGCTCATCAATATCCCTCCAACTTTTCTAATAATTATTAGTTTAGTATGATTTTAATCTAAAAGCAATGCTGAAATCAGATAAGGATAGCTTTCAGCTTAAGCATTATCACTTAAAACGATCATATTGATAATCGTTTAGCGCTTTTCACATACTTCTATTGTAACAAAATTACAAATTATTGTATGCCTTTATGCGTTTATATTTTTCCTGATTGAAAGTGACTGCTAGTTTCAAAAAAATTTACTGTATTGCTAATACACAAAAGAACCATCGTGACAGCTTAAACTGCAACAGATGGTTCTGTTTCATTTATTTAACGGGTAATACAGCACCTTTATACTTCTCAGTAATAAAATCTTGAATTTCTTTTGAATGTAATACTTTAACTAATTTTTTAATTGCTGGTTTATTTTCATCTTCTTTTTTCACGGCAATAATATTTGCGTAAGGTGAATCAGAGTCTTCTAAAATAAGTGCATCATCTTTAGGTTTTAGCCCTGCATCTAAAGCGTAGTTCGTGTTGATGGCATAAAGATCAGCTTCATCATTTTGGTAAGCTTTCGCTAATAAACCAGGATCGATTTGGTTAAGGAATTTCAATTTTTTAACGTTATCAATATCTTTTAATGTTGCATTAACTTTGTTATCAACTGAATCCTTAATTTTAACTAAACCTTTTTTCTCTAAAAGCATTAAGATACGACCGTGTTCAGCTACGTTGTTACTGATTAAAATTGTTGACCCTTCTTTAACATCACCAACTGATTTGTATTTAGATGAATAAATACCAAAAGGTTCGATGTGAATTTTACCTGCATTAACTAAATCAGTTTTATTTTCTTTATTTGATAAATCTAAAAACGGAATGTGTTGGAAATAGTTCGCATCTATTTCGCCATCCGCCAAATTTTTGTTTGGTAAAATGTAATCTTGATATTTCTTAATATCCAATTTCACGCCTTCTTTTTCAAGAATAGGTTTTGCCTTCTCTAAAATTTCTGCATGCGGTACATTAGATGCTCCAATTACCAATGTCGTCTCTTTTTCTTTGTCTTTACCCGCTTCACTATTTCCACATGCTGCCAATACCACTAACAAAATAACACTTACTAACCCCAAAATAATCTTTTTCATTTTCATTTCCCCCTTTTATTGTTTTCCCAATCAAACTATCCGAATATTCAATCTTTTTGACTTTGTAAAAATTTTATATAAAACAGAGCGAGACATAGTATTGCCTCGCTCTATTCAATAGTTCTTGTACCCGGCGATATACTAGACAAACAAGCTGTAATAACATAGATTACTCTCTATTAAATCTGATAGTTAGTTTGTCGGTAGTACTGCACCATTGTATTTATCTTCGATGAATTTTTGAATTTCTTTTGAATGTAATACATCAA
The DNA here is from genome assembly GCF_036884295.1 of Brochothrix thermosphacta DSM 20171 = FSL F6-1036. Taxonomy (NCBI): domain Bacteria; kingdom Bacillati; phylum Bacillota; class Bacilli; order Caryophanales; family Listeriaceae; genus Brochothrix; species Brochothrix thermosphacta. Next base: position 511,048 of record NZ_CP145608.1, on the reverse strand, counting down.
TCAACTTTTTGATATTTTTATTGTTCTTATCTTCTTTACGAATAGCAACGATATTAGCATACGGCGAATCTGAATCCTCTAAGATAAGCGCATCTTTTTGGGGATTTAATCCAGCATCAATTGCATAGTTGGTATTAATAGCATATAAGTCTGCTTCATTATTTTTATAGGCTTGTGCCAATAAACCTGGGTCAATTTGATTTAAGAATTTTAATTTTTTAACATTATCAATATCATTGATAGTTGCTGTTACTTTATCTTTCACAGAGTCTTTAATTTTAACAAGACCTTCTTTTTCTAATAACATTAAGATACGACCTTGATCAGCTGTACTGTTACTAATAAGGATAGTTGATCCTTCTTTAATATCTGAAACTTTTTTATATTTTTCTGAATAAATACCGAACGGTTCGATATGAATTTTACCAGCGTTGATTAAATCTGTTTTGTTGTCTTTATTATATTGGTCTAAGTATGGGATATGTTGGAAGTAGTTCGCATCCAATTCGCCATCAGCTAGATTTTTGTTTGGTAAAATATAATCTTGGTATTTTTTAATTTCTAAATCAATGCCTTCTTTTTTAAGGATAGGTTTTGCTTTTTCTAGAATCTCTGCATGAGGAACGTTAGATGCCCCCACCACTAATTTTGTCTCTTTATCCTTTGCATCATTGCTGCCACAAGCTGCTAAAGTTAAAACGATTGCTGCTGTTAATAGTCCAAAAATAATTTTTTTCATAAGTTACTCTCCCTTTTATATGTTATCGTTTATCAATTTTGTTAGTGGCACGATCGCCAATAAATTGGATGATGAAAACTAAAATTAAAATAATGACTGTTGCGACGAATGTTACATCATTTTGAGAACGTTGAAAACCAGTGAAGTAAGCCATGTTTCCTAATCCACCTGCACCAACTACACCAGCCATTGCGGTATAACCAATTAATGAAATCGTCGTCACTGTCAAACCTGAAATAATTGCAGGAAGCGCTTCTGGCAATAGTACTTTACGAATGATCGTAAATGTACTGGCACCCATCGCACGACTTGCTTCTATTACACCTTTATCAATTTCTACAAAGGCAATTTCAACGAGACGAGCGTAAAATGGTGCTGCTGAAATAATTAAAGCTGGTAATGCACCAGCGGTTCCTATAACAGAACCTATCAAAACTTTTGTAAATGGCATGATAAGCACAATTAAAATAATAAATGGAATCGAACGGAAAATATTAACGAAAGCTGCTGACACACCATTGATACTTTTAATGATTAAATTGTCTTGATCACGTGTTAAGAATAGCAACAACGCGAGTAAAATACCGAGAACAAAAATAAATACAATTGAAATCACTGTCATAATAAGCGTTTCCTGCGTCGCGGTCCAAACTTCAGGCCATATTACATTAGGAAACCATTTTACTAATAAATCTTTCATGAACGAATCACTTCCATTCTAACGTCAATCTCTTCAAGGTACGCTTTTGTTTGTGTTATCTGTTCTTGTTCTGCAACAATTTGGATAAATAAGAACCCATATGAACCATTTTGTGTTTGTGTGATTGACCCATGTAATATACTAATATCAAGGTTGAATTTTTTAGATAAATCGGTAATAATCGGTTGAGTTGCCTGTGAAGCATTAAACACGAGACGTGCTAACAACCCTGTTGGGTAAGTCTCAATAAGGAGTTGTTCCACCTCTTCAGTCGCTGTATCATCTGTTGCTTGTGAAACAAAACGACGAGTAATTTCTTGTTGTGGTGTTTGAAAAACAGATAATACATCCCCTAATTCAACTACTTCTCCGCCTTCCATAACCGCTACACGATTACAAATCTTACGGATAACAGGCATCTCATGGGTAATCAAGATGATTGTAAGTCCCAAGCGCTTATTAATATCTGTCAGTAAATTTAAAACTTCACTTGTTGTTTGTGGATCTAAAGCACTTGTAGCTTCATCGCAAAGTAACACATCAGGATCATTTGCTAAAGCTCTTGCAATACCAACACGTTGTTTCTGTCCCCCACTCAGTTGAGAAGGATATGATTTATCACGTCCATCCAAGCCTACAAGGTGAATGAGTTCTGCGACACGTCGTTCACGTTCAGCTTTCTTGACACCAGCAATTTCTAGTGGAAAAGCAATGTTTTCAGCTACTGTTCGTGACCATAATAAGTTAAAATGTTGGAAGATCATTCCAATTTTTTGTCGAGCTGCACGTAATGCTGCACCTTTGACATCAGAAATCATGACATCATTGATATGAATAGCACCTTGTGTCGGTGCTTCCAATCCATTAAACATTCTAATAAGAGTACTTTTACCCGCACCAGAATAACCAATGATTCCGAAGATTTCACCTTCATTAATTTCTAAATTAACGTCTTTAACTGCATTGACTGCACCATTTCGTGTTTCGAATGTTTTACTGACATTATCTAATTTAATCATTCACTTCAACCTCTCTTTAACCTTCTTTAAGCATAAAAAAACATCTTTCTGAAATTCAGAAAGATGTGAAACGTCTACAAAGGAATAGCCCGCTTCTCATCTTTCTAAGTAATCACTTACTTAGCTTGATTTAGCACCGTCCACTCTCATGGGGTTGCTGGGTTTCGTCGGGCAAGTCCCTCCACCACTCTTGATAAGAAATATCATATAAAGTTATACTTGTTAATAGTTATTATAGGCGGAATAATAGCACAAGTCAATTCCTTTTTTGCTTTAATTTCGAAGTTTTTCTAATCCTTCGTAAATACGAGTAACATTATCAATGGCAGATAACCTTTCACCCGCCATATCGTCACTAAAAACATAGATACTCGGCACACTTTTTATCTCATATTTAGCTATCACTTCTGGTAAATAATTGACATTCATTTTTACAATTTGCACTTCTGGCATTGCCGCTTCAGCAAAATGTAAATACCGTTCAACCAACTGGCACCCACCGCACATTGGTGTATAAAACAGCACCGCAAACGCACTTTTTGAAAGTATCGCTGCTTTAAATTCAGTCGTAGACCATTCTTTCATAATTATTAACTCCCTTAATATAAAAAAACGCAATGATGAACCTCATCATGCGTTTTTAATGACTAACTATTCTTTGATAAATGCTTCGTACTCTTCATAACTTAACAACGCATTATATTCTGCTTCATCTACATCTGTAAATTCAACAATCCAACCTTCGTTATAAGGATCTTGGTTAACTGTTTCTGGTTCATCTTCTAATTTTTCATTGACAGAAACAACTTTCCCACCAATAGGAGCATAGAGTTCAGAGACTGTTTTAACGGATTCAACACTACCAAATGAATCACCTTTTGCTAAGACATCATCAACTTCTGGTACTTCAACAAAAACAATATCACCTAACTCATCTTGTGCATGTAATGAAATTCCCACAAAATAATTAGCACCGTCTTTTTTTACCCATTCGTGTTCTTCAGTGTACTTGAATGATTGATAATCTGTCATAATAAAAAACTCCCTTTATCTATTTATTTTTAGTTCCAATAATTCTCATAATTATCTTCTTTGAATCCAAGTGTTATTTTTTCATCATCAAAGGCTAATGGACGTTTAATCAACATGCCATCTGTTGCTAAAAGTGCAAAAATATCATCATCTGTCATTTGATCAACTTTATCTTTCAAACCCAGTTCACGGTATTTTTGTCCACTTGTGTTAAAAAAGCGTTTAATCGGTAGCTTACTTTTTTTGTAAACCTCTTTTAATTCAGATGCTGTGGGTGTATTTTCAACGATATTCACCGATTCGAAGGGCACCTCGTTATCTGTCAGCCATTTTGAAGCCTTTTTACACGTGGTACATTTCGGGTATTGATAAAATTTAATCATTTACTATCCCTCACTCTTTTTGAATTCTCTTTATATCTTAATAATAGATGATTTTTACTATTTGGACAACTAAACTTTACCATAATTCTTATTTTTTTTATAACAGTATTTAAACTGTACTTTTATCAAAGACTCTCAACGCTTTCTATTGAATTAGCTAACAAGCTCTCTTCATAAAAAAAGTACTCCCTATTAAATTCATCACTCGAATTAAATAAGAAGTACGTTTCAAAAACGGCTTACTGTTTATTTGTAGCCCGCTTATTTTTCTTTTTCTGTTTTACATCATAGGTAGGAATATCTTTTTCTTTATCTTCCTTAGAGAACATTGAATTATTTGAGTTAAAACGCATCGACATAATGACGCCAATTCCCAGCAAGTTAACAACCAGTGAGGTACCACCATAACTTATAAATGGCAGTGGAATACCTGTAATCGGCAGTAAACCAATTGTCATTCCCGCATTTTCCAAAACATGGAACATGATAGTCATGACTACACCTGTACAAACAATTGAATAAAATTCATCTTTCAAGTCAAGTGCTGTTCCAATAATTTGATACACTAAGATGAAAAATAATGCAATGACAATACTACCTGCGATAAACCCCCAATGGTGGTTAATCATCGCAAAAATCATATCTGTGTGTCCTTCAGGGATATTTGTCATACCATTAGTGCCTTTATAACCCGTAATTTCACCCGACCCAATTGCCTGCATCGCTAGAATTAATTGGTAACCATCTGAATCTGCAGAAGAATAAGGGTCTAACCACGATGTAATACGACCGAATTGGTACTGTTTAAAACCAACAATGGCTAACCACTCCGGTTTTGTCATTACTATGTATATCATCCCTGCCCCTAAAGCAAAGACAGAAGTGATCAATGGTAAGAGGATACGCCATGTTATGCCTGATATGATGAGCATTCCCAAAGTGATTGCCATGATAACCAAGCCTGTACCTAAATCATTTTCCGCTAGTATTAATGCAAACGGAATAAATGAGGTGAGTGCTATTTTAAATAACAATATCCAATCAGTACGATTTGTGCGGATTTTAGCCGCTTGATTATGCTCGATAATGACCTTCCCTTGCATCATAACAAGAAATATTTTCATCAACTCTGCTGGCTGGAATTGACCGATAACTGGTATCATTATCCAACTTCTTGCCCCATTAATTTTAACGCCAATTCCAGGAATCAACACAAGTACTAATAAGAAAAGACCTAATCCATAGAGATAAGGCGTTATTTTTATCATTGTTTCACGATCAATTCGCATAATCACAGCAATTGCAATCGCACCAATTAAATAAAATGCGCCTTGTCTAATTACTAACGAGCGACCGTATTCAGGGTTAGAGGCCAAAGCGGTATGGATAGCAATTAAGCTCACCGCACAAAACAACGCCATCGTCACAATAATACCGTAATCAATTCGTTGCCCTTTATTATTTTTTTCCATTTATTTCCCTCTCTTCAACATGTCATTCAGCGCTTAATTTTTTTTACAAAATTGCACAAGTTTATTTCCTTCATAAGCTGCAAGATAACGACTATCTGGCTCTGCTGTAAAAACACTTTCAAACAAAGGTTTCAGATTATTTACCACACCAGTATTTGCTTCCGCTAAAATCCAATCAAGTGGTTTAAAATCAAGTATACCTTCTGCCGTTGCTATAGGTGTCTGAAAAGGTCTCTCAGTTAGCTCAGCAGTGTACACATACATCCCGCTATTTGCTTCACCAAAATTAGTCCAGTGCATTTCACCGCGGGCTGAAACAGCCTCTAATACAATACCCGTTTCTTCCTCAACTTCACGCAGTATACAAGCTTCTGGTGTTTCATTAGGCTCTAATTTTCCACCCACACCATTCCAATTTCCCATCCATGGAGCTTTCATACGATTAAGTAATAAAATTTGATTTTTATATTTCAAAAAACAGATTGTGTACGGTAACATTTGGTTCCTCTTTCCTCTATCAAAAGACTTTATTCTAAGATTACTCTTTTACTGATGAAAAGGACAGCCATTTCCCTTGTCAAAGGGGGATTTTTTATAGAAAAAATTCGGTTTTTTAACTTCGTTATTATATCTCTGATGAAAAATATGCGTTGTTGTCGGTGACATTGGTGGGATTAACCACGCCCAGTTACCTGTTACTTCACGATTTTGAGCTTTTTCTTGTTGTTCAAATTGCCCAAATTGTTTAGCTGCTGTGTGATGATCAACAACTTGAACTTTTTCACGCTGGTACGATTGGAGTAATGCGATATTAAGCTCTAACAACGTACGATCTTTCCATAAATCACGATTTTTACGCGTTGTAATATCAAAAGCAGCCGCAATCTCATCTAATTTATTATAACGTTGTTCATCTACAAAATTACGAGAAGCAATTTCAGTTCCCATATACCAACCATTAAATGGTGCTGCATCGTAAGAAATGCCGCCAATTTCTAACCGCATATTCGTGATGACTGGGATCGCATACCATTTCAAACCTAACTCTGCTAATTTAGGATAATCAGGATGCGTAATTTCGACTTCTTTTACCAAATTACTAGGAATAGATTGCATCGTCATTGGAGAGGTTTCATCCTTTTGAAATAACAATGGCAAGACATCAAAATCTGTCTGTGGTGATTTCCAACCTAACCTTTGACAGAGTGCTGTAATTTCGTTTGATAAGGGATCACCAATTTGTTGACCATCCACAATATATCCAGCATAACGGATCAATTGCTCATTCCATATTTTAACCGTATTGGGTTTAAACACAGTGAGTGTAGGACGTATCGCACCATTATTGGTACCTTCTTCTATATGATTAAATAATGTTTGCTTAATCTCTTCGGTTGTATGAACGGTTCTTGCATCTCTGATTTGCAGTTGTTGCCAAAATAAACGACCAATGCAGCGATTATTATTACGCCAGGCCATTCGTGCACCTTGTTCAATTTCTTCTAATGTGTGTTCGTAGCTGTTTTTTTCTTCTATCTCACGAGCGATAACTGCTAATCGTTGCTCAATTAGGTTTTCTTTACCTAACTCTACATATGCTTCATTAATAAAGCGCGTCGCTTCATCTAATAATTCCACCTTATTTTCAACTCCTCGAATAGTTTCTATTATAACAAGAAAACGCAAGAAGTTCACCGACTTTCCTATCTTATTTTATAAAAAAAAGACCACTACATTTACGTAGTGGCCTTATATATTATCAACTGAAAAATAATTCTAAACTATCGTTCAATTTTAAATTCATTAATTATTATCGTTTAGCCATTCCTCTGAACACTAACGAAGCAATAAATACTAATATTACAGCACCGATTAATGATGGGAAAATTGCCATCCCGGCAACTGAAGGTCCCCAACTACCTAGTAGTGACTCTCCTAACCAAGAACCCACGATTCCTGCTACAATATTTCCAATCCAACCATACGCTGTTTTTGTAATTGCACCAGCGATAGCACCTATAATTGCACCTATAATTAAAACCCAGATAAAATGAAACATACTTATTCCTCCTCTGTCTTACTACTATGTGTGTCTATGTATGTCGACTTATTTTGTAGCGTCATCAAGCTTATCTTTTACTTTACCTGCTTTTTTTTCAGCTTCGCCTTTTACTTGCTCAGCTTTACCCTTAGCTTTTAATGAATCATCGTTAAGGACTTTACCTGTGACTTCCTTCACTTTTCCTTTTACTTTGTCGAATTCTCCACTCATAATATCCCTCTTCTCATATGTATTTGGTAACGTAAATGCGTTACACTATAACCATTCCACTTCAACAAAATTTCAAACATATTTTAGACATCTTTTTTAAAAAAATGAAAGTAAATGCTGTTAAATCAAGCTTTGTTGGCTTTATTTTTTTTTGAATAATTTGCTGTTTTTTCGTTTTTTTAAATATTTTCCTTATGTTTTTAAAATACAATTGACAATGCAAACGTTTGCATATACACTAAATATAATATATGAAATCGCTTACTTATAGAGGGAGGAGATAATAATGACAACTTTATCTGATGTGGCAAAACAAGCACATGTTTCCAAAATGACCGTTTCTCGTGTCGTAAATCATCCTGAAAAAGTTACTGAAGAAGTGCGCTTGATGGTTTTAGCTGTAATGAAAGAACTAAATTATACACCTAATTACGCTGCCAAAGCATTAGTAACCAAACGCACCCAAATCATAAAATTCTTATTTTTAGAAGAAATTGATACAACGGAACCTTATTATATGTATTTGTTACTTGGCCTTAACCAAACTTTAGCGAAACAGCGTTATTCATTACAGATAGTTCATCCTGATTCAATTTCAGTTGGTAACTGCGATGGTTTTATCGTCACTGGTTTCCGGGAACAATATCTCGAATTAATACAATCCATCAAAGAACCGCTTGTTTTTTTTGGCGAAAATCAACATTCATTTGACTATGTGGATATTAATAATCACAAAGGCATTGCCTTAACGACAGAACAGTTGTTACAAGATGGTTATAGCCGTATCCTTTATTTCGGAACAGATATTGACGAACCGTTCGAACGTTCTCGGGAACAAGGGTATGTTGATACAATGAGTGCCTGGCATCGTCACAGTGCCGTTTATCATATGCCCAATGCTTTCAAGGATTCACAACGCTTTATGCGCCATTTTTTAACTAGAAGTTTAAATACACTCAAAAAAGAACGTATCGGGATTGTCTGTGCGACTGACAATATCACTACTGGTGTTCTTCAAGCTGTTAAACAATTTACAGATCTTAAAATCGGTAAAGATATTGGCATCACTGGATTTGATGGGATTTATTTAGATCGCGTGTCTCACCCTCATATCACAACAGTTCGACAACCTATTTTGGAAATGGGCGCCGCCTGTGGACAAATGATTCTTGATAAAATTACACAGGCTCCTACTCCGACACGTTATTTATTTGAGCCTACTTTATCATTAACACCTTCACGACAAGCACTGCTTGAAAACAACTACTTACATTAAAGGAGAACACTGATGTCACCTATTATATATCAAGTCTATTTAAAGAGTTTTCAAGATAGTAACAATGATGGCATAGGCGACCTGAATGGTTTATTGTCGCGCATTGATTATTTAAGTTCATTAGGCATTACTGCTATCTGGCTCAATCCCATTTTTGAATCACCTGATGTGGACAATGGTTATGATGTCAGCGACTATTATCATATTGATCAAAAATTTGGGACGTTACAAGATTTTCAACGCGTTGTAGCAGCATGTCATGCACAAGGGATATCACTCTATTTAGATTTAGTTATTAATCATACATCTGATCAACATGCTTGGTTTAAGTCAGCAATAGCGTCTAAAGAATCACCCTACCGTGATTACTACATCTGGCAAGATGCCACACCAGATACGCCCCCAACGAATTGGGCTTCCTTTTTTGGCGGTAGCACATGGGCCTATGATGAAACGTCACAACAAAGTTACTTCCATCTTTTTGCTAAAGAAATGCCCGATTTAAATTGGGATAATCAAGCAATGGTTGATGAACTCGCTGAAATTGCTGCCTATTGGTTAGCACAGGGCGTTGATGGTTTTCGTTTAGATGCTGTTTCACACTTGGCAAAAGATCGTCGCTTTTTATCTATTGCCTCTCAAACAAACGAACCCCTAATTGCAGAACAATATTATGCCAATCTCACTAAAAACTTTAAACATTTGCAAGACTTCAAACAGACGATTGCAGCTAAAACTAGTCTCCCTTTTGTTTTATTAGGCGAAGCCGCTTCTGCTCAACCCGAAGATACAACGGCTTATTTGGAAACGTTAGATGCCCTAATTACTTTTGGTCACTTCAAAACGGTTCCAGCACCCTACAACCTCCCGATGGTTGATAACAAACAGCCATTAGATCTCGTCGCCTTTAAAGATACGCTAGCTGCTTATCAAGCACAAAGTAAAAACACAACAGGTGGTTTAGGGCTTTATCTCAGTAATCACGACCATCCTCGAGCGGTATCACGCTTCGGTGATGGCTCAGCACCGAGTGCAAAAGCTTTAGTTGCCTTACAATTTTTCTTACATGGTTGGCCAATTATTTATCAAGGAGAAGAATTAGGTTTACCGAATGCCTCTCACGATCAGCTATCCGACTACACTGATCCGAGTGTCGCCAATTTCACAGCAGCAGCCCAACAGCTTTTAACACTTGACGAACAATTGGATATTGTACAAAAAACATCCAAAGAAGCAGCGCGTGGCACAATGCATTGGGATGACAGTCACTTCCATGGTTTTTCGACCGTGGCACCGTGGAACAATTTACTAACTACAGGGCAGAGTTATGCTCAGCAAATAGAACAGCAAAACAGTACCTTTCATTTTTACAGGCAATTAATTGCACTTCGAAAAGAATGGTCGCACTTAATCGCTAAGGGGAGCACACACTTTTATGACCCCTTACACCCGTATTTATTTTTTATTAGCCGTCATTTGGATATGCAAACGTTTGCGGTAAGAGTCAACCTTTCCTCTGAGACAATTACATTATCTCAACCACCTACAATTGAGGAAAAACATCTGATCGCAGAAGCTTATAATCCTAACAGCCAACAATTAGGACCTTATGGCATACTTATCACCTTAAAGGAGGAACATTAAATGGAATTAGCAGCAATTTTTCACAGACCAGAAAGCGAGGATGCCTTTTTACACACGGACGGGCGTTTTTACATTCGCTTACGTACAAAAAAAGCCGACGTTTTAAAAGCCTATCTACTTGGAGGCGACCCTTACCTTTTCGACACTGAAAAATGGTGGCAACAACAACGTCCAATGACGAAAATAGCCGAAACCTTAACACATGACTATTGGGAAATTAGTGTTGAACCCCCTTTCTCAAGATGGCAGTATGGCTTTGTTTTAGAAAATAATGACGAAACAATTTTTTATGGCGATCGTGGGTGTTTCCCAGTAAGCGAACGTGTGCTCACTTATTCTAACTACTATTTTAGAATGCCTTTCTTACATGAACAAGATTCTTTCAAAGCGCCTGAATGGGCAAGTGACACCCGTTGGTACCAAATATTCCCTGAACGTTTTGCTAATGGGCAACCCGAGTTATCACCCGCTAACGTAAAAGAATGGAGCCAAGAATCGCCGATAACCTCTGCTTTTTATGGCGGTGACTTACAAGGGATTATCAATCACTTAGATTACCTCGAAGAACTGGGTATTAACGGTCTTTATTTCACGCCTATCTTCAAAGCGCCAACAAACCATAAATATGATACGGAAGATTATTTCACAATCGATTCTCATTTTGGTAATGATGAAACTTTCCAACTATTAGTAGATGAAGCGCATCGTCGTGGCATGCGTATTATGCTCGATGCCGTCTTCAATCATATCGGCGACCTTTCACCACAATGGCAAGATGTTGTTAAAAATGAAGAGAAATCAAAATACAAAGACTGGTTCCATGTACACAGTTTCCCTGTTCGCGAAGGCGAAAATGGCAATATTGAAAATGAAACGACCTTATCATTCGATACGTTCTCATTCACGATTCATATGCCTAAATTAAACACAGCTAATCCCGAAGTACAAGATTACTTGATTTCAATCGCAACTTACTGGGTAGAAAAATTCGGAATTGATGCTTGGCGTTTAGATGTCGCTAATGAAGTTGATCACCAATTCTGGAAAAAATTAAATGCTGCTCTGACTGCTGTTCGTCCTGATATTTATATCTTAGGTGAAATTTGGCACAGCGCTCAACGTTGGTTGGAAGGCGATGAATTCCACGCCACAATGAACTACCCGTACATTGAAACAATCAACGATTATTTCATTGATCGTTCCATTGATGAAGAAACACTAATTTCGGGATTGAACACTCAATTAATGATGTATCGTAAAGCAACAACAAGTGTGATGTTTAATATGCTTGATAGTCATGATACAGCACGTGTTCTTTCACGCATGGATAACGATACGCAACGTCTTAAACAATTGCTTGCCTTTGTGTTTACACAAAAAGGGACACCTTGTATCTATTACGGTACTGAAGTGGGACTTGATGGTTTTAACGATCCTGATTGCCGAAAATGTATGATTTGGGATGAAACTAAACAAGATCAGGACTTACTCACTTTTACTAAATCTTTAATGGCCTTCCGTAAAGAATACAACCATACGATTCAAGAAGGTGAATTACAGTGGTTGCCTTCAACATCTGAAAGTATTACCTTCTCATTGCGAGAAAATGAAACAACATTATATTGTATTTTCAATCGTGCAACAATGGAACAAGATATTGCTGTTCCAACGTTACCAAAATCTGCTCAACCAATCTTTGGTTCTGGTGAACGTCACGGTCAAAAAATCCGAATCAAAACAAATGATTTCATCATTTTCAAAGATCAATAAATAAGATATACCAATTATAAATATAGCGTAACTCATCTTGTTACCGATAACATCATTCACAGGCATTGAAAGCGTTTGCATAAATAGCTATACTAAAGGTAGTTCTTAAATAAACTATGTTGGGGGATATCACAATGAAAAAACGATTAATGTTATTTACATCACTTCTTTTAACTTTCACTCTTGTACTTGCTGGCTGCTCGGGCGGTAAAACAGATGATAAAAAGGCCGCTGGTGACAACAAAACGTTAACTGTCTCTGTTGAAGAAATTTACAAGCCTTATGTTGAAAGTATCAAAGATAAATTTGAAAAAGACAACGATGTTAAAGTTAAAATCGTTACCAAGCAAATGTTCGATCAACTTGAAGCCATTCCTCTTGATGGACCTGCTGGAAAAGCACCCGATGTTACATTAGGCGCTTATGACCGTGTCGGTGGTTTAGCTCAACAAGGTCATCTGGCTGAAGTGAAATCACTTTCTTCTGATGACTTTAGTGATAAAGAGAAAAGCTTAGTTACTTCTGAAGGCAAACAATATGGTGTGCCTGCTGTTATCGAAACAATCGTTATGTATTACAACAAAGATTTAATTAAAGAAGCACCTAAAACATTTGCTGAGTTAGAAAAATTAGCAACGGATAAAAAATTCGATTTTGCTTCAGAATCTGGTACAAATACTGCCTTTTTAGCAAAATGGACTGACTTTTACTATAGCTATGGTTTATTAGCAGGTAACGGTGGTTACGTTTTTGGTAAAGACGGCACGGACGTAAATGATATCGGTTTAAACAACGCTGGCGCTGTAAAAGGTGTTGAATACGCAAAAGAATGGTACAAAAAATGGCCTAAAGGAATGTTAGATAACAAAAGTGCCGGTGATTTTGTAACAAAACAATTCACTGAAGGTAAAACTGCTGTTGTTATTGACGGTCCTTGGCAAGCTGCAACCTACAAAAAAGCTAAGGTTAATTATGGTGTCACTTCTATCGCTAAATTACCTGGTGATAAAGATTACAGTCCTTTCGCTGGTGGTAAAGCATGGATCGCAACATCGTATTCAAAAAATCCTGATTTAGCTCAAAAATGGTTAGCTTACGCTGGTAATGCAGACAATGCCTTCAAATTTTATGAAGACACAAACGAAATTCCTGCTAACGAAACAGCACGTGATAAAGCAGCTAAAACAAATGATGAATTAACAAATGCTGTTATTGATCAATTCCAAACTTCAACACCAACACCAACTATCCCTGAAATGAGTGAAGTATGGACTGGCGTTGAAAACTTGATGTTTGATGCTGTATCAGGTAAAAAAGAACCTCAAGCTTCTGCGGATGCAGCTGTTAAGGTAATCAAGACAAATATTAGTGAAAAATACGAAAGCAAATAGCCATTAATTAAGAATAAATGACACTTACATTTTGCCACGTATACTTATGGCTTCTGTAGGTGTCATCATTTTTTCATATCCTATTTGCCCTAGAATCGAGGAGATACTTGTGAAAGAAACCAATCAATCTGTACAAAAAGCGACCTATTTATCGCTCATCTCTGGATTGGGACAATTTTATAATAAACAATATTTTAAAGGCAGCATTTTCCTTGCTGGTTTTGTACTATTTTTTGTTGAAATGTTCCTCTTTGGCTTTGAAGCACTCGCGAACTTTGTAAGTCTTGGTACTACCCCTATCGTTGACAATTCACTATTTATGATGATTCGCGGTTCCTTACAAATCATTGTGACATTGATTTTTATCTTCTTCTACGTGCTTGTAATATTTGACGCACGTAATATTACCAAACGATACCGTAACGGACTATCCGTCAACACGACAGCTAAAGCAAACCTACACAGTTTGTATGAAGATGGTTTTCCTTACCTTCTTACTTTACCTGCCTATCTATTGATGACGTTTGTTATTTGTTTCCCTGTTATGGTAACCATTTTCATCGCTTTTACTAACTATGATTTCCAACATATTACCCCCTTCCGTCTCTTAGACTGGGTTGGGTTTAAAAACTTCTTAAATCTATTTGTGCTTGCTTCTTATCGTGCCACTTTTGCGAGCGTCTTCTCTTGGACAATCATTTGGACATTATTAGCAACCACACTGCAAATTATTTTAGGGATTATCACAGCGGTTATTGTGAATCAAAAATTTGTTAAAGGACAATCGCTCTTCCGTATTTTATTCCTATTGCCTTGGGCAGTCCCAGCATTCATTACAATTATGAGTTTTTCAAACATGTTTAATGATAGTATCGGTGCTATTAATGCGCAAGTCATTCCCTTCCTCAATCATTTACCATTTGTAAATATTGATGCGGTCGCTTGGAAGACAGATCCTTTTTGGACAAAAACTGCTATTATTATGATTCAAGGTTGGCTTGGTTTCCCCTACATTTATGTCATGGTAACCGGCGTTCTTCAATCAATTCCCGAGGAAATGTACGAAGCTGCTAAAATTGATGGTGCTTCTGCCTTCCAACGTTTTTCTAATATTACATTGCCGATGATTTTATTTGCAACGGCACCTGTCTTAATTACACAATATACGTTTAACTTTAACAACTTCTCAATCATCTATCTCTTTAATGAAGGTGGACCTGGAAGTGTTGGTTCTGGTGCGGGTTCAACGGATATTTTAATTTCTTGGATTTACAAACTTACAACTGGTACAGCGCCACAATATTCTGTAGCTGCAGCCGTAACACTCTTAATTTCAATCATTGTTATCTCTGTATCATTGATTGCCTTTAAGAAAACAAACGCCTTTAACAATGAGGAGATGATGTAAGATGGCACAAAAATTTGGTAGAAGTCAAAAACAATCGCGTCTCATGGCGCACCTGTTCACTTATTTATTCTTAATCGTGCTTTCGATTATCATCATCTATCCATTGCTCATTACAGCTTCATCTGCCTTTAAAGACAGTAGTGTTGTTGCTTTTACATTAGACTTTACAGGCCAATGGTCACTGGATAGCTTTAGCCGTTTATTTAGTGAAACAAATTATTTACTTTGGTATAAAAATACAATTATCATCGCCGTTGCAGTAATGGTGATTCAAGTCACCATTGTTACATTAGCAGGTTACACTTATAGTCGTTACCGTTTTAAAGGTCGTAAAAACAGCTTAATTTTCTTCCTTATTATCCAAATGGTACCGACAATGGCTGCCTTGACTGCTTTCTATGTCTTAGCAATGCTACTAAATGGCCTTGATACTTATTGGTTCTTAACCATTCTCTATATCGGTGGTGGGATTCCAATGAATACTTGGTTAATGAAAGGTTACTTTGATACAATCCCACGTGACCTTGATGAATCAGCACGTATTGATGGTGCCGGCCACTTCCGTATTTTCTGGCAAATCATCTTACCATTAGCACGACCAATGATTGCCGTACAAGCATTATGGGCATTCATGGCACCATTCGGCGATTTCTTATTAGCTAAATTCCTACTACGTTCGGATGAACGTTTAACATTAGCTGTAGGCTTACAAACATTGGTATCTGATCCACAACAGCAAAAAGTAGCCTTGTTTGCTGCAGGAGCTATACTGACAGCTTTACCGATTGTTCTCTTATTCTTCTTACTACAGAAAAATTTCGTTTCAGGCCTAACAGCTGGTGGAACAAAAGGATAAGTTCGCTCAAACAACACGATAAGCATTTTGGAGGGAAGACACATGAAAAAAACACCATTTTTATTTAACTACCTGTCGCGCATTTTTTCACCTCGTCGGATTATGGCTGGGAAAAATCAATTTAACATCTGGCAATTGCTCTTTAGCTTGTTTCTTTTGGTTGCGCTGTTAATGGTGCCCATTACATTACAAATTGGAAAAATGACGACCTTCAACTTATCACTTATCATGCCTGAGCCCTATAACTTATCATTAAAGGACAGCTTAAATAGTGTTTCAAACGGAACGTTTAAAAACGGACGTTTACACGCAGATGATGTGACAACAAAAACTGAGCAGACACTTGCTGCCGTTGATACAACCAATCAGTTGCCTATCGTTCAAGGCGACGATGGCCCAACGCTTAAAGGCGTAAAAACAGCAGTGGTTTTTCAAGAAAAAGCGGTCACCATTATTAGTAATGACCTTTATCGCTTTTCACTGCCTTACACAAAAGACACGTCAACCGCTGATTTTAGAACAGCTGCTTCTTTTGAAAAATGGGTCAATCAGCAGTGGTTTAAGAGTAATCAAAGCGTTATTGTTCCCACATTATTATTAATGGCGTTCATTGCTTTATTACTCACACAGTTACTCACTTGGCTCGCCGTCTCGTTCTTCATATCACTCGTTAAACGTTCAAAATTAAGCGATATTCGTTCAGGTAAAGAAGTCTTTGCAATCAGTACCATGTTAATGGGTGCACCAGCTATTGTTACAACCTTGATTAGTCTGTTCACCTTTAACATTATGCTCTTTATGACAGTGCTCTCTTTCGGTTTAATTGCGATGGTTTTAGCTGTTTTCTCAATCACACATTTCCGTATTCCAAAAAAATAAAACAAGGGGGCGATCCGTATGGTTGCCATTTCACTAAAAAACATTGATAAAATTTATGATAAAAAAGTTACTGCTGTTTCCGATTTTAATCTTGAAATTGAAGATAAAGAATTCATCGTTTTTGTTGGTCCTTCTGGGTGTGGAAAGTCCACTACCCTCCGAATGATTGCAGGATTAGAAGATATTAGTCGTGGTGAATTTATCATGGACGGACACCTCATGAATGATGTCGCACCTAAAAACCGTCACATCGCAATGGTTTTCCAAAACTATGCCCTTTACCCGCATTTAAGCGTGTATGACAACATGGCTTTTGGTTTAAAATTACGTAAAATGAACAAAAAAGAAATCAAAGAACGTATTGATAAAGCCGCTCATATTTTAGGTTTAACTGATTATTTACAACGTAAGCCACGTGAGTTATCAGGTGGACAACGTCAACGTGTGGCATTAGGACGTGCGATTGTAAGGGAAGCAAAACTCTTTCTCATGGATGAGCCGCTGTCAAACTTAGATGCAAAATTACGTGTGCAAATGCGTGCCGAGATTAGTAAATTACACCAAGAGTTAAACACCACCATGATTTATGTGACACATGATCAAACTGAGGCAATGACGATGGCCACTCGAATTGTCATCATGAAAGATGGTGTCATTCAACAAGTCGGAACACCTAAAGATGTTTATGAAAATCCAATTAATCTCTTTGTTGGCAGTTTTATTGGTTCACCTCCCATGAATTTTATTACTGGTGAATTGCGCGGCAATCAATTTATTGCACCTGGTACACAACTAACTGTTCCTGAAGGTAAATTGAAAATGTTAAACGGCCGCCCTGACGGTCCGATTACTTTAGGTATTCGTCCAGAAGATATGCATGATGAACCTCTCTTTTTATCAGCAGCACCTGAAAACACTGTGCACTGCGAGGTATTAGTTGCTGAATTAACCGGAGCGGAATATATGCTTCATACAACAATCGGCGGACAAAATGTCATTGCGCGTGTGAATGCACGTACGCAATATCCATTACATGCTAAGATTGAACTTGGATTAGACCTAAGTAAAGCACATCTTTTTGATCCCGTAACAGAGCTTTCGCTCACAAGCAAAGTTTAACCTTAAAAAACACAGCTATTGTCAGTAAATTACTGGCTATATCTGTGTCTTTTTTATTTCACTTACAATTCCCCCTACTCTTTACAACTAATATGCAGTTCCTAAAAGGCTTCATGTTATAATAAATACATACTAAAATAGCACGGAGGAAGCACATGAGTAAAAAAATGAACAGCATCGCTCGATTTAAACACTACGATACCTTATTGAGTTGTCCCATCTGTCACACCGCTATGTCTATTACTGATAGCGCTATTTGTGAACAAGGTCACAATTTTGATTTTTCAAAACAAGGGTATTTAAACTTACTTGTACAAAATAACGCCACTCATTATGATAAGGAACTTTTTGAGTCACGTCGTGAACTCATTACAGAAAGCGCCTTTTTCACACCGTTACTCGAACGTCTGACGACAATTATCAATACGTATCACCAAACGAACCCCTTAACATTAGTTGATGGGGGTTGTGGTGAAGGTTCCCATGTTGCTTATCTAAAAGAGACTTTAGGAGATAAACTGGCTATTGCTTTCGGTACAGATATCGCAAAAGAAGGTATTTTATCTGCGGCAAAACATTACCCAACTGTCTCATGGCTTGTTGCGGACTTAGCTAATATGCCTTTCGCCAATCAAACAATTGATATTATTTTAAATATTTTATCACCCGCCAACTACAAAGAATTTGATCGAATGCTTACACAAGAAGGTTGTGTCATCAAAATAGTACCACAGTCTAATTACCTGAAAGAATTACGTCACTACTTCTTTGCGGATACGACAAAAGCGGATTACTCAAACGATGATACTGTGGCTCTGTTTGAAGGCCAATTTCCTAATTTCACGCGCGAAACAATCAACTACACAACGCAACTTAACGCTCAACAACTATCACACTTGCTACATATGACACCACTCACTTGGAATTTAGAAGAAGATTTAATCCAGCAATTTATCGCGAAAAGTGATGGCATTATTACAGCAGATTTTGAAATTTTAATTGGTAAAAAATAAAGGAGGGCAAAAAAATGCCTGTTGTTTTTCATATTAACGAGAATAGAAAGTGGCAACATTTGGAAAAAAACATCTTCAACTTATTAGCTGAAGAATATGCCGATAAAATTGTTGTCATCGCTAACGGTGAAGCTGTCTCACACTACTTCGAATATAGCCAGTTGGTGACGATTGAAAAAATGTCATCCTCTGTTAAATGGGTCGCTTGCGCAAATTCTTTAAAAGCGCAAGAGCTCGACACTGATCTTTTACCACCTTTTATTGATGTAACACCTAATGGCGTAATTGAAATACTCAATCACCAGATTGTGGGCTATGGTTATATTAAAGTTTAATTTTCTATAAATAAAAGTGAAGTGCCAATCAAGGTGCTTCACTTTTTTGTACTATTAATAAGTTTTATCATTCTTATCCAGTTTAAAAGTCGAAAACTAACATTTAAAATGTAATTATTTACGACTATAGTACGATGTCTATTCCACTTTTTAAAATTATACTAGTATAGTACTATATAATAAAAATATGATTCACTCAAAGGAGACTACTATGACTAAGAAGCAAACAGCTATTATCCTATTTATAATGGCGGCAATTTTAAGTATGACTTATTTTCTGAACAAAGCCGATAACAAAAATACCAGCGCACCCGCTAATGAATCACAATTAAAGAAAGAAAACGCAAGCGCTGATACATCGCAAAAAAATGATTTCCCTCCTAAAGTAACCTTGGTTGAAGCAATTGAAAGTTACCAACAAGAACACCCTGATACAGATATTTCTAGCATTGAACTGGAACAATCATTTAATAAATGGTCCTATACCATTGAAGGGCTTGACGATGAAAAAGAATATGAACTACGCGTCGATGCTCATTCACAAAAAACATCTAAAAAACAGGTAAAAAAACTTGATTGTGATGAAAAAAATGGCATTAAACGTAACGAATCAAAAATAGATACAAGCAAACTTGTCGCACTTACTGAAATTGGAAAAGTCGCTACTGAAAATGCAGCTGGTGAAATCACCGAACTAAGTCTTGAAAAAGAGCTTTCACATACATACTGGACAGTAAAAGTAGAAGAAGGTCTTAACGAAACCGAAGTGAAAATTGATGCCTTCTCCAAAGATGTTCTCGAAATTGAGCAAGATGATTAAATCAATTGGTACCCTTTTTATTAAAATCTAACTACAAACAGTCACTCGTTATAATAAACGGGTGACTGTTTTTCATTTTTCTTATGCAATATGTACTTATAACCACATCTGTCTCTTTTCGCTTTTAATACTAATTTGATACGCCTTCTTACCTAGCGTTTCACCATCTCTTTGCCCCTCTACTGGAACTTCTATCGTCACCTTAATACTTTCAGCTTGATAATGATGATAGTCCTTGGAAAGCACATGGTGCCCTCCAGACAACATTCTAATGAATAACCACACCAATTTAGCTAATGTTATTTTGGGAACAACGACTAAATCTAGCAAACCATCACTATTGCTAGCGTTTGGAGCAATCGCCACACCCCCACCAAAATAAGGATGATTTGTAATTGTCACCAAAAAGGCTGTATCAAATGTCTTTATTTGACCATCTATACTTAATGTTATCCGATAAGACGCTTGTTTAAAATAGCTTTTTAAAAGTGCAAAAACATACGATAACGTCCCTAATCCCAGTTTATTTAACCACTTTTTCGCGAGTGACTCATTTGCGAGTTTCACAATCATCGCATCAAATCCCAAACCAAGATTATTAATAAAATAATTATCTTCACTACCCATTTGATTCTTATAATGACCTACTTCGATCCATTTAGGTTGCTTGACCGCTAAAATATGAGCCAATGCTTGCAACGGTTTTTTAGGTAAATCCACACTGCGAGCAAAATCATTACCTGATCCGGCAGCAATATAACTTAATGGGATATTGCTATAACGCTTACCCAATGATTGAATCGCTTCATTGAGCGTGCCATCTCCACCAATAATCAACAATAATGGCCGCGCTATTTCCACACCATACTTTTCACAATAATTGTTAATGATGTTTTTCATGTCACCTGCATAATTACTTTCAACGCATTCATACTTTATATTTCGTTCTTTCAAAGATATTGTTATTTGTTCGCCAACTCTTGCTCCCTTGCCACCACCAGCTGCAGGATTAATTACAAGATAAATACCGTTCTTGTTCACTCTCGCTATCCCCTCCATTATGCTCTTTGTTAATTATACCAAAGCCTTTTTATCAGTGGCAATAAATAAAAAAGCACCTCCAAAGAACGGATACTCGCCTGAGCGAATATCATGTCCTTCAAAGATGCTTTTCACGTATTTCATGTTAAAAACTTAAAATGAATTAAGCTTTTCCGTTTGAACCAAACCATTCGATACGTTGTTCAACTAACTCAGTTACTGCAGTAGTACCTGGAGCTAATAATTTACGAGGGTCAAAGCCTTTACCTTCTAAGTCTTTACCTTCTTCGATGTATTTGCGTGTTGCTGCTGCGAATACTTCTTGACACTCAGTGTTAACGTTGATTTTAGAAACACCTAATGAGATAGCTTTTTTAACTTGCTCAACAGGAATTCCTGAACCACCGTGTAATACTAATGGAATACCATCAGTAATATCAGCGATTGCAGATAAAGTATCGAAGCTTAAGCCAGTCCAGTTTGCAGGGTATGAACCGTGAATGTTACCAATACCAGCTGCTAAGAAATCAATTCCTAAATCAGCGATAGTTTTACATTCTTCTGGAGAAGCTAATTCACCAGTTCCGATAATACCATCTTCTTCGCCACCAATACTACCAACTTCACACTCTACAGAAACGCCTTTAGCGTGTGCTTTTGCAACAACATCTTTAGCTTTTTCTAAGTTTTCTTCAAATGGTAAATGAGAACCATCAAACATTACAGATGTGTAACCAACTTCGATACAT
Organism: Brochothrix thermosphacta DSM 20171 = FSL F6-1036; assembly: GCF_036884295.1. Taxonomy (NCBI): domain Bacteria; kingdom Bacillati; phylum Bacillota; class Bacilli; order Caryophanales; family Listeriaceae; genus Brochothrix; species Brochothrix thermosphacta. The sequence continues at coordinate 489,130 of NZ_CP145608.1, read as the reverse complement.
TCTAAAGCATCTGCATAATCACCGTGATCTAAGTGAAGAGCAACTGGTACAGTGATACCCATTGAATCGATTAAGTTTTTAACTAAATCCACACATACTTTGTATCCACCCATGTATTTAGCCGCACCCATTGAAGTTTGGATCATTACAGGTGAGTTAGCTGCTTGCGCACCTGATAAGATTGCTTTTGTCCACTCAAGGTTGTTAGTGTTGAAAGCACCTACTGCGTATTGTCCTGCGCGTGCATCTTTTAACATTTGTTCTGCTGATACTAATGCCATAATTGAATTCCTCCTAGTTTATATACATTTCATACTCTTAAATATTACTCCTTATCAAGTAAGAATACAATACCTAATGAGCTTACATTCATATTGTATCAAGTTATCACAAGAATTCCCACAAAATGACGCTTTTTTTTTGAAAATATCTTTAAATTATGACTTTATACCTGAAAAAAAGTCATAACTTTCATATTGTCAGACTTGTATGCGTTATCATAGAGCCACTTCATTTTCAATTAGCATTTTATTTTTTTCATTTCTTTTCAATTTTTTGCTAAATTTCATATAAAAGAGCAGCCCGACTAAACAAGTAATTGTTTCGGTAATCGTCATCGCCCAAACAATACCATGCAAACCAAAATAATGATGACTTACAAATAAAATTGGAATGAAGAGGACACCTTGTAATACTGCTAAGACAGTTGTTGGCACACCTTCTCCCGCTGCTTGGAAGATAGTCATCAATAAACCTGCAACACCGTTAAACAGTGCCGAAACAAGCATTGCTACAATAATATACGTTCCAATTTCAAAGACTGCCGGATCTTGTGTAAAAAGATGCATAATCGGTGCCCGGAAAACGTAAACACTACTGAGGAATAAAACACCAATAGTAATAATAGCAATTAACGCGTGTTTAAAAGTTGTTCTAAAACGTTTCATATTCCCTGCTGCAAGACTATAAGCAATCAATGGCATACAACCCAAAAAGATACCCATTGCTAAAAATTCTGGTAACTGTACAATCCTTAAAGCGACACCAAATCCTGCAACCACACTCTCTCCATATGATAACGCATAATGATTCAGCAATAACGTTGTCACAATCATAAACGTTGCTTGGAACAATTCAGCGGTTCCTACTTTGTATATTTCCCACTGTTTTGCCCACGATAAGCGCCAACTTTTGAAAAAACCACGTAAATGCTCACTACGTTTTTGCAAATAATAAATATAGTACACTGCCGAAACAAGATTGGCCACGGCTACACCAAGTGCTGCACCCATAACATGTAAATTTAAGCCTAAAATTAATAGTGGATCAAGCGCTAAACTGACCAATGCGCTAATAATCATACCGTTCATCGAAACTTTTGAAGCCCCTTCAGCACGCACAACTTGTTCCAATGTGAAGTTTAAAACAATTGTGAAACCAGTGAGAAACGTTGTGATTGTATAAACGCGTGTATACATCACTGTATCGGCCGTTGTGCCAAGGATTGTGAGTATCGGATTAATAAATATCACAGCTAACACCCCAATGACTAATCCCATAATCACACTCGCATAAACGACATGGCTGGCTACTTGTTTGGCTTCTGTGTCCTGCCCTTTTGCAATCAGCCGTGTAATAAACGTGCCGCCTCCCACACCATATAAATTACCAACTGCCATCAAAATAATAAATAATGGTAACCCTAACGTAATAGCCGTTAACATCGCTGTATTATGTAATAACCCGATAAAATAGGCATTTAATAACGTATAGAGTGAGCCAACTGACATCCCTAACATCATTGGTACCGATAAATGACGTATAGCCTTGTTAACTGATGCTTCTTTTAAATAGTATTCATTACTTTTTTTCACTTTATTTCCCTCCATTTTAAATTCGTCCCCTAATAGTTCGAATTCTATCTTATTTTATTCTAAAAAAATCCCTCTTAAAAAAAGATTAACAACTAATAGTTAGAGTTCTATCTTTATTAAGAGTAAAAAAATACCACAGCTGCTAATAATGCTGTGGATTGGCATTATTCTATGTTTGGTAATGAATCATTTACTTTTGCTAACAAGCGTTTAAATTCTTGTTGCTCTGATTCATTTAACTCTGCAATTAAATCCGCTTCAAGACGTTCAAAATTCCCATGAAATTGATCAATCAAAGCTTTTCCTTTTGGCAAGACATATAATCGTTTTATTCGTTCGTTATCCTTTGGAATAATACGCTCAATATAGCCTTTTTTCTCAAGACCCTGAAGCATACTGGTGATACTAGCACCTCTACGATGAAAAACTTCAGCCAAATCTTTTTGCATAATGCCTTTTTCTTGATGCGCATGGATATAAGCAATCACACGCCCTTGCTGCGCATTCAAACCGAGCTCACTGACTTGTTTATCAGCAGCTACTTTCATTTTCATACTGATGATTCGTATTAAATCCATATAAGGAGTAGCTGACTCTCTTTTTTGTTGATTCATATTTAGACCGCCTTTCGAAAGGTTAGAGTTCTAACTTAAATTAGTTTAACGCTTAGATTTCTAACTGTCAACAAAAAAATCAACTACGCTAACTTTTAAGCGTAGTTGATTCTCATCATTTCATTTAGAATGCGGGTACTAATGTTGCTGAGTGCTCTTTCTCTAAGAAATCGCGGACTTCTTTACTTGTCATTGCTTTTTTCAATGCTTTAATTTTTGCTGAATCTTTATTATCTTCACGTGCGACTAAACTAATTGCAAAACGATCATCCACTTTTTTCTCAAGGAATAATGCATCTTTAGGTGTTAAGTTCAATTTAGCAATATACGTCGGATAGTTATAAACTAAGGCAACATTATCCTCGTCATAGGCTGATGATAAATTAAGTAAATCAACTTGCAACCATTGTAAATCTTTTTTATTTTCAGTCACATCTTTGATTGTGCCATTAAAACCAACGCCATCTTTCAACTTAATTAATCCTTGGTCAGCTAAGATAGCAAGTGCACGTCCTTCATTAGAAACATCATTTGGAATAGCTACTTTAGAGCCTTTTGGGATATCAGCGATGTTTTTATATGATTTTGAATAAAAACCAACTTTAGCATTGTAAATTTTTTGAATAGCTACGAGGTTTGCATCTTTTTCAGAGTTGAATTTTTGCATGTAAGGTTCGTGCTGCGCAAAGTTCGCATCCACTTCTTTATTCTTTAAAAGTTCATTATATTGGATGTTATCATTAACTTGTACTAATTCAATCGTATAACCATCTTTTTTAATTGCTTCTCCAGCTTTTTCAACAACATCGGTCATCGGTGTCATATGTGAAGCTACTTTAATTACTTTATCCTCTTTATCCGTTGTTTTATCAGCTGCCTTATTCCCACATGCCGCCATTACTACTAATACCAGTGTTAAAATAATCATACCTAACATTTTCTTCTTCATTTTAAATTCCCCCTACTATTTTTTTCGTTTATCTAAGTGTCGCGATAGTGCTGTACCCAATACTTGAATACCAATCACACCGATTACCATAATGGCAATTGTGGTATACATTACGCTGTATTCATAACGTTGATAGCCATAACGAATGGCAAAATCACCAATACCGCCGCCTCCGACGATGCCCATAATGGTTGAATAGGATACCATACTGATAATGACAGATGTTAAGCTTAGAACTAAGCCTGAACGCGCCTCTACGTATAAAAAATTAAAAATTAACTGCCGTTTAGTGGCACCTAAAACATGAGCAAGTTCAATCACTTCCTGTGGAATATCCAACAGGACTTGCTCAACTAGACGCGCATAAAGCGCAATCGCTACAAATGCCAATGGAAAGGCTGCTGCATAAGTCCCAAAAGATGAGCCTACTACCCAACGTGTGACTGGGATGAGTGCGACGACAAATAATAAAAACGGAAATGAGCGTACAACGTTAACATAGTTGTTTAAAACAAACGACCAACCAGGACTTTCTAATACACCATTTCTTCTAGTCAAAAAGATGAATGTTCCTAGCGGTAAACCAATCAGTACCGCTACTAAAACGGCAATTAAAAGCATATAGCCTGTTTCACCAATAGCACGTAACATTTCGGGTTGATAATAAGTGAGTTGTTCGAAGTAAGCTTTCATCTTTTCAATAGCTCCAATGCTCGATTCACGTATGAATCATAGGTTGGTTGTACTTTTTCAGCTGTGACATCTGTTAGCGCAACAAGTTTACCACCATCTAAAACAGCGGCGCGTTGACATAAGCTTTTTATAACGCTGAACTCATGGCTGACAATAATAATTGTCGTTGCAAACGTCGCCTGTACACGTTGTAATACTTTTAAAATTTCAACTGTGTGTTGCTCATCTAGTGCTGATGTGGGTTCATCACATAATAAAACAGTGGGTTCTATCACTAAAGCGCGTGCAATTGCGACCCGTTGTTTTTCCCCACCACTTAATTGACTCGGATAATAATCCGCCTTATCAGTCAAATTGACAAAAGAGAGCATTTGATCGACTTTTATCATCGCCTGTTTTCCTTGTAATTTCAGAGGTAATGCAATATTTTGGCGTACCGTTTTATTGCTCAACAAATTAAATTGTTGAAAAATCATCCCCGTTTTTTGACGAAACTGACGTTGGGCTTGCTGTGATAATTGCGTTGCATCTATGCCTGAAACAATAACCTTTCCACTACTAGGTTGCTCCAAATGATTAATGAGACGCAACAAGGTTGATTTTCCTGAGCCGCTTTGTCCGACAATCCCAAATACTTCTTGAGGGGCAATTGTTAGGTTAATTTTTTGAAGCGCTTTCACTTCTTTGCCACCTTGTAAAAATACCTTCGTAACATCCGTTAACTCAATCACACGGTCTCCTCATTTCCACAATAACTTCATAAGAACTTTGAATCCTCATAAGAATACCACAGGCACACTTTAATTTTTATAAAAAACTGCGATAAACTGCTATATAACAACGTTTTTGTGTCGTATAACAGTTTAAAAAAACTGTGCTTTTAGAGTTGAAACCCCTTTAAAACCATCACTTTAAACGTTGCCTATACCACTTTTCACCATAATAGCTCACCACCCGCATTTTTCAGCAGCTGTTTGTATTGCTCATCTGGTTCTTTATTAGTAATAATTGCTTTAAAATCTTCATACTGTGCCAGTTTATAAAAATGAGGTTGCTTAAATTTTGAATCGTCGCATAATAGAATATTTTGTTTTGCTAATGTTATCATGTGCTTTTTAAAATGAGCTTGATGGTGGCTCGCTTCATAAATACCGCCTTCATCCAAACCTCGACAAGAAAATAACGCCAGATCAATGCGAAATGGCAGCACAAAATCAGTTGCGAGTGCACCTACTGTTGAAGCGGAATGCGCTTTCATTTCTCCTCCCACTAAAAACACAGTTATATTTTCCATTTGATTCAAAGTTAACGCCGTTTGCAAACCATTTGTAATCACCACTAGATTATTTTTTTGACTGAGATAAGGACAAATCTGATTCACAGTCGTGCTACTATCTAAAAACAATGATTGGCCGTCAGCGATAAAATCAGCAGCTATATCACAAATATGATTTTTTTCTAAACGCTGTTCTAATGCCCGTTGTTGATAAGAAGGCTCCACATTGCTCACCCCGATAATAGAGACCACCCCATGAAATCGTTTAATTAAACCTTCTTGTTCTAAGAGAACTAAATCTCGACGTAACGTCGCTGTACTAACATGTAATCTTTCGCAGAGTGTTTTTGGAGACAACTGTTTCTTTATTTTTAATAAATCAAGAATTTCTTGTCGTCGTTGTATGTGTGCCATTTCACTTACCTCCCTAATCGGTTCTCACTGTAAGTTTATCATGTTTGAACATTAATGAACGAATATGACGATTTTAGGTACTGTTCTCTGACGAAATGTCGAAACATTGAACATTCGTAGGCAAACGGAATGGTTACATCTATAATCGAACTTATAAACAGCCTCATGTTTATAGATTCTTAAAAAAGGAGTGTTATTGTGGAAAAATACATTTATTCATTTGCTGAAGGTAAAAAAGAAATGAAACAGCTACTAGGTGGAAAAGGTGCGAACCTCGCTGAAATGAAGCGACTTGGTTTGCCAGTTCCTGATGGTTTTACCCTTACAACGACCTGTTGTCTTGCTTATTATGAAAATGGTAAAGTTTTTCCCGACACACTAGGCACCACTATTGCAGAGTCCCTTAAAATATTAGAACAACAGACTCACAAAGGTTTTGGGTCTTTAGAGGCGCCCTTACTTATCTCTGTTAGAAGCGGTTCTGTACGTTCAATGCCAGGCATGATGGATACAATTTTAAATATTGGATTAAATGATGATACCGTTAAAATGTTAGCCTCTCAAACAAGTGATAAACGCTTTGCCTATGATTGTTATCGCCGATTGATTCAGATGTTTGGTAACGTTGTGTATTCGATTCCAGCAGAAGCGTTTGAAATAGTTTTAACCCATTTAAAAGAGCAAAGAGGTATTCAATTAGATACTGAACTGACAGGTGACGATTTACAATCTTTAACAATTGAATATCAACACATTTTTCGCCAAAAAACCGGTCGTCGCTTCCCGCAAGATCCGATGCAACAACTATTACTGGCAACGCAAGCGGTATTTAATTCATGGTACAACCCACGCGCAATCACTTATCGTCAGCTAAATAATATTGATGAACACTTAGGTACAGCTGTGACCATTCAAGAAATGGTCTTTGGTAATAACGGTAAGAATAGCGGCACAGGTGTTTGTTTTACTCGCAATCCATCTAATGGTGAAAAAAATTGTATGGTGAATTTTTGCTTAATGCGCAAGGCGAAGATGTTGTTGCTGGGATCAGAACACCGCAACCAATTAGTGATTTAGCAGTGACGATGCCCACTATTTATACTGAATTCAAGCGTTGTGCTGCGTTATTAGAACAACACTATCAAGAGATGCAAGATATTGAATTTACCATTGATAATGGGCAGCTTTACTTCTTACAGACGCGTAATGGTAAACGAACTGCCTCGGCAGCTATTCAAATTTTAATGGACTTTCTTGCAGAAGGATTACTAACGAAAGAGGAAGTGGTTGATAACGTCACATTTGATATGATGGAACAAGCTTTACACCCCTCTTTTTCCGAAGAAGAACTTGCTGAACATTCACCATTTGCTATCGGTTTGCCAGCTAGCCCCGGTGCTGCTGTTGGTCGTATTTATTTTTCTGCTGAAGCCGCTCAACTAGCCAGCGAAAATGATGAAGCGGTTATCCTCGTTCGTCAAGAAACATCTCCTGAGGACATTACAGGGATGATTGTAAGTGAAGCCATAATCACAAGTCGAGGGGGGATGACAAGTCATGCGGCTGTTGTAGCGCGCGGTATGGGCACACCTTGCGTCGCCGGTTGTCATGATCTCATTATTAATGCTGAAAAACAAACCCTTACACACCCATCAGGCCAGTTGAAAGAAGGTGATTGGTTAGCCGTTGATGGTAGTTCTGGCAAAATTTATACTCATGTTTTTGAATTAACCCAAACGGCGATTACGCCTGCTTTTGAACAGCTAATGGTCTTGTTAACTTATATGAGTGACATCGATGTACGCGCGAATGCGGATACTGCGACGGATCTTCAAACTGCTTTAAGTTTTGGTGCTACAGGTGTTGGTTTAACTCGAACAGAGCATATGTTTTTTGCACCTGAACGGTTAATTGAAATGCGCCGGTTAATTTTAGCAGATACTGCTACCGCACGCGAAATACCACTCAATAAACTGCAACATTTCCAAACGTCTGACTTTGAAGAACTTTTTCGTTGTGCCAACGAGCGCCCCCTTACTATTCGCTTATTAGATCCACCCTATCATGAATTTTTACCACATGATATTTCTGAAAAAAATGCCCTTGCTAAAGCATTGGGCATCAGTAAGACACAGCTAGATCAACGACTTAGCGAATTACAAGAAAGCAACCCAATGATGGGGCATCGTGGGATTCGTTTGGCGATGAGTTACCCTGAAATATATAAAATGCAGGTCACGGCCATCATCAATAGTGCCCTTGTACTTGAAGATGAAGGACTCACTGTTATTCCCGAAATAATGATTCCATTAGTTGGTAGTGTGACGGAATTAAAATGGATGCGTCATTATTTAGAAACAGCAATTACTGAATTGTTAGTCGAAAAAAATAGTCACCTCACCTATAAAATTGGGACAATGATTGAAATACCACGTGCGTGTTTAACTGCTAATGAAATTGCTGATACTGCTGATTTTTTCAGTTTCGGTACCAATGACCTGACACAACTGGTCTATGGCTTTTCACGTGATGATGTCGCTAAGTTTCTGCCGTTATATCTCGAGAAAGGACTGTTACCACACGACCCATTCCAAACAATCGACATTGACGGCGTTGGACAATTAATGAAACAAGCTATTACCTTAGCTAAAAAAGCACAACCACAATTAAAAATTGGTGTGTGTGGCGAACTGGGAGGCGATCCCGAATCTGTTGCCTACTTCCACTCAATCGGTGTCGATTATGTTTCATGTTCACCTTTTCGCGTGCCATTAGCAAAACTTGCTTTAGCTAAAGCGAGAATAGAGGCTGAAAATTTTATCGTTATATAAATTTTGAATACTAATTTTAGTAAAAGCAAAAATTTCAGGTTAGCAACTTAGACAAATGACTATTTCTACAACCTAAAGCCCTCTACTTCTATAGAGGGCTTTCTTATTTATTCTGTAATAATGCGCGCTATTTTCCACTTTCCATCTTCTTTAACCATTTTAACTGTCGCACCACTTACATTTGCCTCGGGATCAAAACGTAATTGAAAAAGTAATGATTGCGCCTTTTCATCACTATCAGTGAACGTAGCTGTTGTTGTTAAATAAGCTGCTTTATCTCGATTATGATCTGGCATTAAATAAAAGATATCTGTTTGAAAATTACCAGCTAACCATTGTGGCACTTCACTCTTCATTTTACTCAACTCATCTTTGGTAACGTAGTCAGAGAGCTTTTCCCCCAGGGTACGCTTAAGAGTTGTCGGATCCAACGTACTAAATTGGGCGTCATTTGCTAGTAATGTACCAAAGCCCTTTAATTGTTTAGCCGCTTCTTGTCGTTCTTTTTTAACGTCAAACGTTGACGTTGACGCTGATGTTGCACACCCAGCGATAACAGTACCAAAAACAAGAAACAATAATAATACGATTCGTTTCATCTTGTTTCACCTCCTATGCCGTCCATACTATCCCTTCATATAAAAAATCATCCCATTACTTTAACCTGGTTACATTTTAAAACAGTTTTTGATCGTAGTCAAATAATAAACTGAATATTCCGCTATTTATTCCAGGCATAAAAAAACACTTTGTATCAATACCACAAAGTGCTTCGTTCTATTATTTAACGATTTAATAACTTTTCGATAACCTCTAAGACACCTTCTGTATCATTATGTGGTGCATGATATTTTGCAGTTTCGCGGACAATATCACTGCCATTTTCCATTGCATAGCTATGGCCAACATGACGAAGCATCTCTAAATCGTTACCACCGTCACCAAATGCTACAATATCATCGGCACGAATTTGCCATTTTTCTTGTAAAACACGCAAACCATTCGCTTTATGTAGTCCTTTAATAATGATATCGATATCGCCATGACCGCTGGTGACTGCCGCTATTTTTTCACCAAATTTCTCATTGATAATCGCCATGATTGTCGTTGTTTCTGTGTCAGGTACATTCAAAGCGAACTTGAAAAAGACATCTTCGGGCAATTCTTTAAACGTAGGTACAACATCAAGACGGTGATAGTATTGCTGTGCTTCTTCAATCAATTCTGGAAGAAATTTTGTTTCGACATAGGCACTTTGGCGACCGCATAAAATAGTTCGTACATCAGGAATTGTTTCTAGAAATACTAAAATATCCTGAATGAGTGATTCTTGCATTTTACCGCATAATAACTCTTCATCTTCACTAATCACTAATGCGCCATTTTCTGCAACAAATGAAATGGCGCTCGCTATTTCAGGGAAAAAGGATTTCAATTGATAATATTGGTTACCGCTGGCAACAACAAATTTTACATCTTGTTCCTGCATTTTCGTGTATAACTGAGCAAAACGCTCACGGTTATACTCTTTTGTGGAACTTAAAAAAGTCCCATCCATATCTACTGCTATCATCTTCACCATTCAAATCACACTCCTGTTTTATTTAATCACATTATCTGAAAATAAATTTTAAAAGCAACTGTGTTAAATTAAAGCGTTTACTATTTCAGTATAAAGATGAACAGTTGTGATTGCAAAATATTATCTTTTTAAAAGCTTACATATTATATCGTTAAAATACAATTGCTACCTAAAGCTCCTATTTCCATTTTTACTTTTATTGTGATTTTTTAAGATGAGTTATTGTAATCGTTTACAGAAAAACTTGAATCGATTCAAGTTTTGTTATAAACTATAGATAATATTATTATGATACATGAAAAAGAAGGTGTTTATATGGCTACAATTCAAGAAGTTGCAAAGTATGCCCGTGTTTCAGTAGGTAGTGTCTCTCGCTATTTAAATGGTCATAAATTGCGTCCCGACAACATTAAAAAAATAGAAACTGCCATTGAAGTTTTGGGATATAAAGAAAACTTTTTTGCTAAAGGTCTAAAAAGTAATCAAACACGTTCAATTGGCCTGTTAATGAACAATATGCAAAACAACTTCAGTGCATCCTTAGTTGCAAAAATTGATGATGTCCTTGAACAACAAGGTTATACAATTCTACTATCCAATTATCGGGATGATCCTAACCGAATTGAACAGAAGATAGCTTTTTTTGAATCACGCGCTGTTGATGGCTTGATTATAGTTGGTGCAGAGCAATCATGGCCACAACTTGAATGCTTGAAGAATTATGATATTCCCATTATTTCTATTATTACACCATTAGATAGCCCAAAAACTGATAGTATTATTGTTGATAATCGAGCCAGCACAAAAAAAGTTATCTCTAAAATGCTATCTCTGTCACATGAAAAAATTGGCGTCATTGCTGCACCTCAAACAGATTATGTCGCCCGTGAGCGCTTTTTAGGTATTCTTGATGCTTATGAAAGCCATAACAAACGACTACTTGAAACAAATATTTATTATGGTGATTATTCTAAAACTAGCGGTAAACGTGCTATGGAATATCTCTTATCTGAAGGTATCACAGCCGTTTTTGTTTGTAATTACAACATGTCGCTCGGCGCATTGCAAACAATCCATGAAAACAAATTAGTTATCGGTAAGGATATCTCATTTGCGAGTTATGATTATTTTGATGCAAGTGATATTTTTCATCCTAAACTAACTGTAATCAAACAACCAATCGAAGAAATTGGTATGCTTGCGGCAGAACGGTTATTAGAAAAAATTAAGAATAATAACCAACTCGAAGGAAAAGTATTCACTCTAACAAACGAGATACTTTGGCGTGATTCAATCGTTAAAAAGCTATCATAGAAACAACAATAAAATTTTAAAATGTGAGGATGATTATTAATGATAAATTTTCCAAAGAACTTTTTATGGGGAGCAGCAGCTTCCGCACCGCAAACAGAAGGACATTCACTTTCAAATGGTAAAACAGCCTCAACTTGGGATGAATGGTACGTGCAAAATCCAGAAAAATTCCAACCGGGTCAAGGGCCTGCAACAACGTCTAATGTCTATGAGCTATATGCCGACGATGTTAAACGTATGCAAGCAATTGGAATGAATTCTTACCGTACATCGATTTCATGGACACGTCTTTTACCTGATGGTAAAAATGTTAATCCCGAAGCTGTTAGTTTTTACCGTGATTACTTTACTAAATTAAACGAAGCTGGAGTGACACCTATCATTAACCTCTTCCATTTCGACATGCCTTGGTGGCTGATGGAAAAAGTCGGGTGGGAAAACCGTGAATCTGTTGATGCTTTTGGTTTTTATGCCAAAACAGCTTTCGAATTATTCGGTGACTTAGTACAACGTTGGACAACATTCAATGAGCCTGTTGTTCATATTGAATGTGGCTATCTCTATGGTTACCACTACCCTGATGTTGTCGATTTCAAAAAGGCTATCCAAGTGGGGTATCATACATTAATGGCGCACGTTGCAGCCGTTGAAGCTTTAAAAGCAAGTAATTGTGAAGGCCAAATCGGTATCATTTTAAATATATCGCCCACTTATGCTCGCAGTGAATCACCTGAAGACCAACGTGCTAAAGAAATTGCTGATTTATTAAACGGTAAAAGTTTCTTAGACCCTTGTGCTCTTGGTACAATTCCTGTTGGTTTAAAAGAAGTACTTGCTGAGAATGATTTATTGCCAATTACAGCAGAAAATGACAGCGTACGAATCGCTAACAATACCGTTGACTTTTTAGGGTTAAACTATTACCAACCGCGACGTGTGCAAGCGCCTGAAAACCCACAAACACCCGCTTTAACACCTGCTGATTTTTATGCACCTTATGATTGGCCAGAAAAGAAAATGAATATTTACCGCGGATGGGAAATTTACCCTGAGGCTATTTATGATATGGCAATGATGATTAAAGACGAATATGGTAACATTCCTTGGTATGTCGCTGAAAATGGAATGGGCGTTGCCAATGAAGAACGCTTTCTCAATGAAGATGGTATGATTGAAGATGATTATCGTATTGAGTTTATGCAAGATCATTTGCAACAATTACACAATGCTATTGAAAAAGGCAGCAATTGTTTTGGCTATCATACGTGGACATTTGTGGATTGTTGGTCTTGGTTAAACGGCTATACAAACCGTTATGGTTTTTATCGCGTTGACTTAGATAACAATTATGCCCGCTCTATGAAGAAAAGTGGCCTTTGGTTTAAAGCCTTAAGTGAAAATAACGGGTTTAATAAATAAAGGCACGCTCAAGCCGTTCAGAACTGAAGAGATTGGAAAAGAATGATTAGCGATTATTTTTATCGCTATGAGTCTCTTTGAAATCTCACAAGTTTTGGCTTGAAGTGCTAGACATAAATAAAAGCAAAATCAAAAGTTCAGCTTAAAATAAATTAGAGAGAACACTATCTTGACGTAATTTGTCAGGATAGTGTTTTTGAAATTTTCAGAGGAGTTATTTGCCTTTCACCGGGATAAATTAAAAGTCGTTTGATTTTTTGTGAGGCTGTTATTTTATGTTTTATAGATGAAAAATATTAATCTAGTTAAAGTGATTAAAAATAAATAACTTGGCTATAAGAAATATTCGGTGCAACTTTGCTTCATAAATGATACTATTTATAAGAGTGAAAAATTTAGAAGATTACATATATAAGGAGAAGATGAAATGAATCAGCAAGAAAACTTTTGGCTTGATTTACCAAAGCCGTTTTTTATATTAGCACCAATGGAAGATGTTACCGATGTTGTTTTCCGTCATGTTGTGAGTGAAGCAGGTCGACCAGATGTATTTTTCACAGAGTTTACAAATACGGAAAGTTATTGTCATCCAAAAGGTAAAGAAAGCGTTCGTGGACGCCTTACTTTTACAGAAGATGAACAGCCTCTTGTTGCACATATTTGGGGTAATAAACCAGAATTATTTGCCGAAATGAGTATCGGAATGAAAGAAATGGGCTTCAAAGGCGTTGACCTTAACATGGGTTGCCCCGTTGCTAACGTTGCTTCTAAAGGCAAAGGCTCTGGCTTAATTAACCATCCTGATACCGCCGCTGAAATCATTCAGGCTGCTAAAAAAGGTGGTTTACCTGTTAGTGTTAAAACTCGTTTAGGCTATTTGGACATTGCAGAATGGCGCGGTTGGTTAGGTCATGTATTAGAACAAGACATCGCTAACCTTACTATCCATTTACGCACACGTAAAGAAATGAGTAAAGTTGATGCTCACTACGAAATTATCCCTGAAATCAAAAAATTACGTGATGAAATTGCACCTCACACATTATTAACAATTAACGGTGATATTGCGGATCGTGAAGCTGGACTCAAACTTGTTGAAAAGTATGGTGTTGATGGTGTCATGATTGGTCGAGGTGTTTTCACCAATCCATTTGCTTTTGAAAAAGAACCAACAGAACATACACCAGAAGAATTCCTTAAATTATTACTTCTACAAGTCGATTTATACGATCAATACTCTACTGAAGCACAGCCGCGACCTTTCACGCACCTGCACCGTTTCTTTAAAATATATGTTCGTGATTTTAGTGGTGCGGCTGAATTAAGAAATTCCTTGATGAATACAAAATCAACAGATGCTGTACGTGAACTTGTGAACAATGCCTTAAAAAATGGATTAGCCTAAACATTAAAGCCCACACAATCATTAACAGATTGTGTGGGCTTTTCTTCTATTATAATTTAGCAGTGACAGATTCGATAAACTGACGTACAAAGGCTTGTTCTTCTTCATTAAATCCTTCTGCCAAGCTTTGTTGATAAGCCCCTAAATGAGCATCAACAGCCTCGCAATTTTGTTGACCTTTAGGTGTCAAAGTCACACGCTTCACTCGCTTATCTTCACCTTGTACTCCAGTAACATAACCATATTCATCTAATTTTTGTACCACCTTACTAATTGTCGGTTTCTCAACATCTTGATGCTTAGCAATTTCACTAATGGTGTGAGGTCCATTGCTATAGATATAATAAAGAACAGACCATTGTGCATATGAAACATTTAAACTTTCTAAACGCTCATTTAATCGTTTAATATACAGACGTTGCATTTTAGTAAATGCTAAAAACAATTGACGATGTTCGCTCATGTTATCCTCCTATTTTTTATCCTATTTATGTTTTTCGTTAGTTTCGCTAACTAATTGTTAACTTTATTATTGCGCGTGCTCAGGAGGTTGTCAAGTGAGATTACCCTAAAATTCAATTGATTAACGAAATATATGCTAAACTTAAATAGAAACGTTTATTATATTTAACAGGAGGAAACTTTATGCATAATAAAAAGAAAAACACACCAACAATCACGTTAAAGGATGGTCTTCAAAAAGCTGAGATTGGGGATTTTCATACCTCTAACAACAGATCTAAAAGTGGTGGTAACTGGAAAGTAACGGGCTTAATCATTATTATACTTTTGCTAGGATTTACTGCTTATCGCCTTTTTATTGGCTAATTTTATACTCTGACAGAGACATTTGGTGATAAAACACCGCTATTTCCTGTTAATATCAAACGGTTTGTTTTTTTATCGCGTATAAGTTGCATCTCTTCTTCCATAAACGTTAAACTAAATTTATTTGTGTATACCTCGGGATGATTACTATCTAATTGAATACTATAGTCAGCAATAGGCTGCTCAGAAAGTTCAATCATAAACAAACCTGCATCACTACACGAACAGCTATTCAATGATTCATACGTATAAAAAAGATTTATTACTTGGTTTTTACCACTCTCCAAAATACTATTTTGGCCTGACTCTTTAATTTCTAAATACATCCTTATCACCTCTTCTATTATAGAAGATAAGTATACGCCCTCTCTTAATAAAAAGCACATTTTAACGATTTTAGTTGTTATATAAACGCCATACTTATGCCATCATAGTTTTTTTCTTTCTAACGGTATTCAGTGCTCCACCTAAGATTAAACCACCCGCTAACCCTGCTAAAATTGAATAAACAATATTAAACGTCAGACTACTCAGTATGTTGGCATCTAAACTCAAATAGACATTGAAAAAGTCTTTGACAATAAAGTTTACTAAAATGATAAACATTGGTAACCAACTGCCACGTCGTGTAAAAACATTATCCTGCATATAGAATGTTTGGTTCGCAGAATATAACACAATCCCAAAACAAGCACCAACAATTAAAGCGGCAAGGTATGTCATTAATGAGTCTAGTTGATACCCCAAACCAAAACTTTGTGCAATTCCACCTCCAATAAATATTACTGGTATTAAAAAAGCTCGTTTAACAGACACCACACCTTCTTTACGATAATCTAAACTGGAATGGCAACAGTAAATTGAACAAAAATTATAAGGGCTGTAATTTAAATTCGGTAGGCGTTAAATAACCCAATGTTCCATGAATACGGATGTTATTAAACCAATGAACGTAATCATTTAATTCAAGTTCCAGCTGATTAAGATTGGAAAAGTGAGCTTGGTTTGCGAATTCTGTTTTAAACACTTTGAATGTTGCTTCCGCTACAGCGTTATCGTAAGGACAACCCTTCATACTTAGTGAACGTTGAATATTAAATGTTTCAAGCGCTTCATCAATCAACCGATTATCAAATTCTTTCCCTCGATCCGTGTGAAACAGCTGTATGTCATTTAAATTTGCAGAAATGCTTGCTAATGCTTCATAGACAAGACTTGCAGTCTTGTTTTCTCCTACACTATGTCCAATAATTTCACGATTGAAAAGGTCTACAAATAAACATACATAATGCCACTTTCCACCGACACGAACGTATGTTAAATCACTTACAACGACAGCTAATTCTTTTTCTTGAATGAACGCACGTTTTAACTCGTTTCTTATAAGTGCCTCATTCGAACGTGATTTTTGCGGTTTAAATTGAGCCACAGTGTAGTTTGAAACTAAACCTAACGAATGCATTATGCGGCTAATTCGGCGTCTTGATACATGTTTAGGTTCAGCTAACTTTAATAATTCTCTTTTGATTTTACGCGTACCATAATTATTACGGCTTTCTTTGAAAATCCGTTCAATTTCTTTTGAAAGTGCGATGTCCTCTGTTTTTCGCTGCGAAGTGGCATCTAAATTTATATGATAATAATAGGTGCTCCTTTTAATCTCGAGGACGGCACACATTGCTGATACCGAATAAAGGTGAGCGTTATTACGAATCACATTTATTTTCGTCCCATGATCAGCGCCGCTTGCTTTAAAATATCATTCTCCATTAGTAACCGCTGATTTTCTTTACGTAATTTATTTAGTTCTATTTCATCTTCTGTTCGATTATCTTTAGCTGCGAACGAGCCAGTAGCTTGATGATTTTTAATCCATTTATCTAATCCCGAAGGGGTTAAATCATATTCACGAGCAATATCAGCACGTGACTTTCCATTTTCATAAAGCTTCACCATTTGCAGTTTAAATTCAGGCGTAAATGTTCGACGTTGACGTGGCATAGTAGCACACTCCTTTTTATTAGTAGTCTTAGTTTACAAGCCCTCATTTATTCTGTCTAACTTAGTGTAGCCTATCCAAAACCTTTTTTTATAACGTAAATAAGGATAATCCAAAACCAAAAGGGTGTTCCTTTTAAAATCGCTTCAATAAAATTTAATATCATCATATGTAACTCCTCCTCATATTTAATATATTAAGAGTATATCTAGCTATTATAATAACGTAAATATCAGTTAACACATGTGGTATTATTTTATACATATCTGGTTGATTATAGTGGCTGTTACATTAAAAATGAGACTACTGGCTAACTATAAACAAAAATAACCGCTGCATAAGCAACCGTTATTTTGCATTCCTACATTTTATTAAGTGACATAAATATTTTTTCATCTTAATGAGACTGTTTTATTTTTGAAAGCAACTTATTAATTTTCCTAGCTGTTATTTTATAATGTGTAATAACTAATGAATATGAACCTACATATATAATAACAATACTCGTAAACAATGCATACAGATGTTTTGGTTGATAGTCTCCACCATATAGTAAAAAGATAAACAGTGTCGTCACTATAAAATGAATGAGCAATGACATTAGGAAGCTCAACCGCTCAATATCGAAGACAATCGTTGCTACACCTGAAAAGATGGAAATTAAAAATACTGTTATGATTGTTTTTGGAGTAACTTCTGTTACTCCATTAAAATAAAGTGAGACTAAATAGACAAATGAACCTATTCCTAAACCTGCAACAATTCTTTTATATAAATCCACATTACCCCTCCAATATTTTTTTATTCCTGATTGTATTAATAATACCGCCTATAAATAATCCTACTGTAAAACCAGCTAAGAGCGAATAGACGAGACTAAAATACAAACTATTTGTAGCTTATTCATATGAACATTCAAAGCATATTTAACACTGAAATTCATTAAAATTATTACTAAGGGTAAAGAACTTCCTTTTCTAATCAGTCGATGTTCATCTATATAAAACCTCTGCTTTGCCGAATATAAAACGATCCCTATGTATGATCCGATAATAAGAGCAATTATATACGCAATGATTGCGTCCAGTGGGTTAGAGAATTTTGTAACTACTGTTTCTAATCCCCAAATAATAAAAATAAATGGAAAAACAAATGTTGTCCCTACCTTTACTATGCCATCTTTTTTCATATCCAATCCACGTTTTATGATGTATAGCAAAATTATCCAAACCCAAATTGGTGTACCAATTATTGCAGCTTCTATAATTTTCAAATCGTTGATCCTATTTATTCCTCCTAATTTCTAATCTATTAAGAGTATAACTAACGAATAGAGTCTCGTATATAGCATTTAACACATGTAGTCGTATCACCAACACTTGTGGTCACGAAGCAGAAATTATGAGTGCTTCTTTTAATGATTTAACATATCTTCTACTCACCATTAATTTTTCATTGCCCTTCATTGTTATGATTAAATTACCATTGCTCTGAGCAATAAAAGACTGTACTTGATAAATATTTATAATCGTATTTTTTGATACTCTGATAAAATTATTTGGAAGGTGTTTAATAAACTGTACTAAGGATTCACTACCAATTGTATAAACTTCTGTACTGGTGTATAAAAATATTTTACGTTCAACGTATTCGGCATAAAGGATAGTGTGTGTTTTTATGTTATGAAATTCATCTGAATTAATATCTTGAACAACTAATAAGTGCACTGAGCTCTCCAAAATATCAATTACCTTTTCAACAGCACCACTCACCTCGAAAATATTAAAAATGGCTGATTCTTCTTCATTATTTTTTTGTCCAACTGATTAATTTCAATCCGCAAATGATCACACCTTTGTAATTAAATTTACTTTCATTATAGTCAGTATCAAGACTAACAGCAATCTATATATATACACCTTTTCAGATGTCTTAAAAATAATTACTTTTACCCAACTATATGCTCTAATGTTTTCGTAATAACTATCGGCAATTAAGTTTGAGTTTTCTAGCGTTGTCGCCTTTTCATTAGATAAAATAGCTGGAAATATGGTTGGTACTCATGCACAGTTCATTTTTCTGATGATCCTGATGTCGATTACACTTATATGTACTCACGTTCTTATGATGCTGGTCAAACCGGTGTTCATTTAGAGACATTCGGTATCTATGATGAAAATAAAAAACCAAAACACTCATATTTACCAGATGATTCTCAAGATATTGATTATTTGCGTTAAAAATAGCATAATAATAATAAAATAGATTGATATTGGAGGCATATATTAATGGATGAAACACAATGGGAAAATTTTAGACAAGCGATTGTAGAAGAAGGACAAGAACTATCATTTGATTTGAATGGGGAGGAATGGTGGATTTCACGCCTACATGATGAAGAAAAAAGTTACTTGCTAACAGCTCCCAATTCAGACACCCAATTTTTTAAAACAGCTGAAGAACTCTTTGAAAAAGGTATCGTTAATGGGAAACCTTTTATGAAACAAGTACCTTACTTTGAATAACTAATTATGTTCTGATTTCATTAGAAGTTTGCTTCATGAATCAAACTTCTATTCCATTTTTACTCTCATCATTTTCCCTATATTCATAGACACATCTTCCTCAAATTCTTCAAATTGTTGCGACTTATTCTTTTTTAACTTTGACCAATCGTAATAATCTAATGATTGATTAGCTTCATATAATAATTTAGCTGTAACAGTTCCGTTAAATTTAACTTTCTTATTTACGTTCCTGTTTTTAGCAGTTTGTATTAGGTAAGTCCTGTCATTTTGGCTTGATACAATAACACAGCCCCAATGAAGACCAATTCCACTTTTTTTGTTTTTTGTAGGAGCGTAAGGGAATAAAAAAGGAACATCTTTATTCTTTTCTAATTCAGTTTCCAACTCTTTTACATCTTTAAATTCAACTATTTTGAAAATACTACCTGCTAAAAATTCAGGTCCTACATAGTTGTTACTAAATTCTTCTAATGCGTCAATATTAAAAAACTCAGTTTCAAGCATTATCTTACTATCTTCTTTTATTCCTGATGGAAATAGTTGTTTTTTTATTTTGCTTAATTCATTGAATCTAGGAATATAATCTTTAGAATTTTCCGCTATTTCTTCAATTTTATTTTTTTCTAAATTAAAGTTATTTGTTTTGACTAACATTATTTGGACAGCATAGGCTAACGCATAAAAGCCGCAATCTCTCTTTTTTTGTTTGACTTTTGGATAATTAACTTTCTTCTTTTTTCCATAAAATCTTTGAATGGTTTCACAATTACCACACACACTTTCATTAGACATCTGTTCACTCTCCTGTTCAGATCAATTAGCTACTTACTTATTTTCAAACGAAAACATCGTTTTGTCTAACCAAATTATACTAATATATTTTCATAAAACAGTGTACCAAAAATATCAAAACAATGATTCACACTTCCATACCCCTGAAACAAAAAAAGAGCCTAAACACTGATTTAACAATGTTTAAGCTCTTTTAAAATTGTGCATTTCCATACAGGTTTAACACTGAAATGGAGACGGCGGGAGTCGAACCCGCGTCCAGACATATCGACACTTGAATTTCTACACGCTTAGTTCACCTATTAGTATTTCGTCAAATAGTCGGCCGGCAAACAGGCTTCCTAAAGACTAGTCTGATTAATCTCTTCCTTCATGCTCCAGACGGAAACAATCGGGCGTATCCCACTTAATTTGAGACCCTGATCTTACCACATGGGCGATGGAAGGAGGATCTTGCTAGTTAACTACTTACGCAGCTACTGCAAAGTTGTTGTTAGTTTTGCCAGTTATTATTGGCTGTGACGTTTTTACAGAGACGATCCCTCTGACATGCCACTCAAGCTCAAACTATGCCTGTCGAATCCGTAACGTCCCCTCATTATGAGGTTAGCGTTTCCGGGAATAAGCCGAAATAGCTTAATAAATTGTATAAAAAGTGGGAGCAGTTACAATCCGGCAACATACTCCCTTGACGATTTTTTTGCGTGTTCGTCGTCACAATTGGTTTGGCACCAATATAGATATTATAACAAAAAGCTATTTAAATATCAACTAGTATTTTTGGTTATCACGGAAGGCACGTTGGATGTCGCGCTTAGCTTCCTTCTGTTTTAAATCTTGACGCTTATCATATTTTTTCTTACCACGAGCCAAGCCAATTAAGACTTTTAAAAAACCATTTTTCAGATACATCTTCACAGGGATTAATGAATACCCAGATTCCTTTGTATCACCAATTAATTGGTCAATTTGTTTGCGATGCAATAATAACTTACGCACACGCAATGGTTCATGATTGAAACGGTTCCCTTGTTCATACGGACTAATGTGTACATTATATAAGAATATCTCACCGTTACGAATTTGTGCATAACCATCTTTCAGGTTGACGCGTCCATTACGAACTGATTTTATCTCTGTTCCTTGTAACACAACACCCGCCTCATAGGTTTCCTCAATGAAATAATCATGATAGGCTTTTTTGTTGCCTGCGATTTGTTTTCCAGCACCTTTTGGCATCTGTTTGTCACCCTCTCATTCTGATGAATGTCTATCTTCCCACTTTAGCAGAAAAAGGTCTACTTTTAAAGTGAAATACCAAGTTGAGGTTCTCCAATTTTCAGGAAGCATAACAAGGTCGTTCACTTTTATTTATTTAGAGTATTTTTGATAAAAGGTTTTTTTACCTTTTTTATTGTTTTTCTTATTGGTGTTTTTACCAGAGATACTGCCACCACCATATTTAGGCTTATCTTTATCAGCTTTCGGTGAATCACCTCTGCCTTTAAGATTTAGCGGTTTTTTTGAGCGACGACCTTTTGAATACTCACGGCGTTCTGATGTTTTCAACTCGCCTAAGTCCACTACGCTATCATCGCCTTCTTTTACAGCTGAGAAATCAATTTTACGCGCTTCAACGTCTACCTTCTCAACCTTAACCATAATTTCATCACCAATACGATACACTTTACCTGAACGTTCACCAATTAAAGCAAATTGTTGAGGATTGAAGTTAAAGTAATCACCTTTTAGCGCACTGATATGAATTAAGCCTTCAATTGTGTTTTCCAGCGATACGAATAAACCAAAGTTTGTTGCTGAACTGATAACACCTTTGTATACTTCACCAATCTTATCAAGCATAAATTCTGTTTTCTTCAACTCATCTGTTGCACGTTCTGCTTGAATAGCACGACGTTCCATTTTTGAAGTGTGCTCAGCAACTTCTGGTAATTCAGCATTCCAATGTGCCATCGTTGCTTCATCCGTTTGCTTATTAATAAGGTATGAACGAATTAAACGATGAACCATTAAGTCAGGATAACGACGAATTGGTGATGTAAAGTGTGTATAATATTCTGTTGATAAACCAAAATGTCCTAGACTATGAACATCGTAACGTGCTTGTTGCATTGAACGTAACATCACTGTTGATACGACTAATTCTTCTGGTTTACCTTTAACTTTATCTAATACTTCTTGTAAAACACTTGGTTTCAAACCATCTTTAGAATTTTGAACTGTAATCCCAAAATTAGTAATGAACTCAAAGAACGTTTGTAAACGATCTTCTTTTGGTTCCTCATGCACTCGGTAAATGAATGGCACATGCATTTTATTAAAATGCTCAGCTACAGTTTCATTCGCTGCTAGCATAAACTCTTCAATCATTTTCTCACCCACACCACGTGTGCGTAAAACAACATCAGTCGGGTGGCCATTTTCATCAACAATAACGCCAGCTTCACCAATGTCAAAATCGACTGATCCACGAACATCACGACGATGACGGAGACTTTGTGCAATTTTTTCCATTGTTTCAACCATCGGCACTACTTCTTTAAATTGTTCACGAGTAGCTTCATCACGATCGGTTAAAATTTGATTAACGCCTGTGTAAGTCATACGTTCTGTTGTGTTAATCACACTTTCAAAAATTTCATGGCGTACAACAGACCCGTTTTTATCAATTTCCATCACACACGATAGTGTGAAACGATCTTGTTTCGGATTCAATGAACAAATACCATTCGAAAGTCGATGAGGAATCATCGGGATAACACGGTCAACTAGATACACACTTGTACCTCTTTCAGCTGCTTCCGTGTCCAATTCCGAACCTTCAGTTACATAATGGCTAACATCGGCAATATGAACACCTAATTCGTAGTTACCGTTTGGCAATTGTTTGGCACTTACTGCATCATCTAAATCTTTAGCTGATTCACCATCAATTGTAATTAGCATCTCTGCTCTTAAATCACGACGCGAACCGATTGTTGCTGGATCGATTTGATCTGGCACACGGTTAGCTTCTTCAATAACCGCATCAGGAAACTCAATGTCGATTTCCAAACCATGAACAATAGATAAAATATCAACGCCTGGATCATTTTTGTGACCAATAACGCTCGTAATATACCCCTTAGCATCTTGATTAGATTCAGGGTATTCTTTAATTGTCACAACAACTTTATGTCCTGCAACAGCTTTAACACTACCCTCTTCAATAATTTGAATACGGAAATTCAATTTTTTATCATCTGGTACAACATAAACGTCACCATTTGTGTCCTCTGTATAAAGACCAACTAAATTTTGTGTGCCACGTTCAATAATTTTAATAATCACACCTTCTTGGCGAGAATCATTACGTTTCGACTGCATAATTTCAGCCATAACAGTATCGCCATTCATTGCATTATTTGTCATGCGTGGTGGAATAAAAACATCATCTAATGTTTTATCCTCTGGAATAACAAAACCGAAACCTTTTTCATGTGCTTGGAATCGTCCTGTAATATGGTTCATATTTTCTGGAAGACCGTAAAGATTGCGTTTTGTTCGAATTATTTTACCTCGTTCTTCAAGCTGAACAAGTGATTTCACCAATACTTTAAACTCGTCTGCATCACCCATATGTATTCCTTTTTCAATCTCCTCTATCGATACAGCCTTGTCTGATTGTGTCTTTAGAAAAGCGATTACCTCATCCTTGTATTGTGTTTGTGATGACATGCACAACACCTCCTTATCATAGTTGTTAATTGCTCCAATCTAATGTCTCGCTAAACGCAAGTATATCTTCATGCAATTGTTTTCTTTCAATGTCTAACGTCAGTATATGGCCCGATTTCGGATACCATTTTAAGTTTTTATCATTTGATTCTACGTGATCATAAATATATTGGGCATTATCGCTGGTAACCATTTTATCTTGCTCACCTTGAGCGACCATAATTGGCGCATAAATCATATCAATATTATCTCTAATTGATTGAATTTCATTCGATAATTGAGTGATGGTTGAAAAAGACTCTGAATCGAAGACTGTCATTTCAGCAGCAATTGTTTCAGCATCTTTTCCTTCGTACTGTTTATATTTTTCAGCGAAGCTGCGGAATCCACGTATAATAGGCGAATCACCGTTCACTTCGGACGGAGCAGCCATAGTAATGATACCCTTTACAGGCAAATTATAGCCTAATTTTAATGAAAAAGCGCCGCCTAATGACAAACCAGCAACAACAATTTCATCAAACCCCTCATCCTTTAAAAATTGGTAACCTTCAAGCACTGAAGACCACCAATCTTCGGGGGTTGTTTCTAACAAGGATTCAGGTGTACCACCGTGTCCTTTATATAAAGGCGCATAGCTAGTGATGTTTTGATCTTCTAAAAAGCGCCCAAGCATTCTCACATCTGCTGTATTTCCTGTAAAACCATGGAGTAACAGAAAGGCTTTTGGTCCCTTCTTAAAATAAAATGGTTCAGCTTGACGTAATTTCATCGTGATTCACTTCCTTATAAATTTTTCCTATCGCTTATTATTATATTATAAAAAACAAAAAGCATCTGCCTTATGCAGATGCTTGAGCGAATTATCGCCTTGTTTCCGTAGCCAAACAGCCGCACGCGTATCGTTGGGATGAATCTCTTATTGCCAATTATCCAGAAGATACAGTGAAGTCGCCTGTGAAAACAAACAGTTTCTTTGTGTAACCATCTTTGTTTTAATTACTTCACAAAAAAGCTTAATAAAATAACTAGCGCAAAGAATAAGACTGAGAGTACAACCGTTGCACGATGAAGTACAAGTTCAACGCCACGTACTTTCTTTTTACCGAATAATTGCTCTGCTCCGCCTGTAAGTGCGCCTGATAAACCGGCATCTTTACTAGGTTGTAAAACAACAGCAGTAACTAGTAAAACACATGTGATAATCAATAACACTAATAATACAGTATGCATAATACGTCCTCCAAAAACAAAATATATAATAATAGTATAACATGAAATTAGTACCTGTGCTAGTTTATCACAAAGGTCCCTGATTTATTTTATATCCTCTTTTGGACATTTTATAACATGACTTCAAATGACACATTTCGTAACTTATCATTCGAAAAATCTTGTCCAATCGAAATATAAAAATTCCCCTACTTTTTTTGCTGTTTTAACAGCCGGATTACGCTGTCCTTGTTCATACATTGCATAAGCTGTTCGAGAGACGCCAATTTCATCTGCTACTTCTTGTTGCGTTAAACACTTTCCTTTTCGAAGTTCTATAAGCCATTTTCTCAACTTTCTCCCCTCCTAAGGTCACGTTTTGTGTATCATAAATATAGCCTTTTTCTACCTATATTGTCAAACGTTACCCTTACGGATGAACTATTTATTTTACTAGTCACTCAAAAAAAGAAAACGACAATCATTTTTAGATTTAAATTTTTATATCAAAAAGATTTATAACCAAATCCCTCTATTAGCCTATACATACTATTATTTTACTGTTTATCTTTCTAACTGTATAATAAAAGAAGGACTACACATAAAGTGACGTTGAAACAAGGAGGCAATCCATGGAAATTTTGAAAAGTTTACGACAAACTACAAAACTGCGACAAGTCGATATCGCTAACGCATTGGGAATAGCGCGGACGACTTATGCAATGTATGAGACCGGTCAACGTACTCCAGATAAAGATATGCTTATGAAGTTAGCAAGCTTTTTCGAGGTCTCTGTCGACTATCTAATTGGCTATGAATCCACTCCTATCGAAATGAGTCATTTAGCTGAAAATGACTTACTGGACTGGTACCGTTTATTACCAGAAGCCGATCCAGCTGATTTGCAAAAATTAAAAAAAATCTGGGATATAATAAAAGAAGATTAAAAGATTCTCTCTTAAGCTTAATCATTTCACCACACAAAACACCTACCTTCTTCAGAAAACTAAGTTAAAATTAGCTTATCGTTTAAATTTATGAAGAAGGAGGTGTCTGCACTATGTTCAAATCAACAACTTTATCATCCGCTAATATCGCAGATGCCATTACAGCAACTATTGGTTATGATCAACAAATAGATAGCCATTTATTGAAAATTCAACTCAAAGGAAACAGTACCAATAATCATCCGTTTTTTGAAGCAATTGTTTTAATTGGGCAACGGATTATTTGTCACTTAGAAAGCTCAATGATTATTCAAGCCTTACGTTCTTGGTTGATGATTGAAAGAGGTTACGACTCAACCATCACACCTTCGCTTCACCTTGATGAAAACAACGAAATATTCGCTACCCTCTAATTGTAATGGTGTGACCTAATATGATCGCCTTCCCGTCATCACCATGGCCCACTTCTGACGTTCTGGCCACTGGTAAATCATCCGGAACTGCTGCTAAAATCAAGGACTCGATTAACGTCGTATTTTTTTGATCCAATTCTGTAAATGTTCCTAACACAATCCCTATACAGTCAGTAAAGACACCAAGTTGCTGTAATTGTGCTATATAACTGGCATTGCGTTCATAGCTGCCCGAAAAACCTTCCAAGAGAATGATATGCCCTTTGAATTCTGGCCAAAAAGAAGTCCCAGCTAGCTTCAATAAGCAACGGATATTCCCTCCATACATTTTCCCAACTATTTCCTTAAAATCAGTTAAACCTCTTGTTTCTATAATTGTTTCATGCCCCTCAACAAAATACTCTTTAAAGAAATTTTGCTGTTCCACTGCTTTTGTACCCGCAAGCGTCATTAGTTGAAAATAGTAATTTTTTTGATTCGTTTGCTGTAAGACAGCATTCAATACCGTAGTTAAATCACTCAATCCAACAAAGGGTTTATTTGCTGCTGTTATACGTTCAAAATCGAGAAATGGCAGTATTTGGTTCGCTAAATCTCCACCTGAAATATCAAAAATCAACTTAATTTTTTCATTGTCATACAACTTGTGCAATTCTAAAGCACGTGCTTGAGGCGCTGAAGTTGTTTTTTCGTCTGTTTCTAATAATGTCTCCGCTCTCACAATATTTATGCCTAGCGCTGTTATAAAACCCTCAACGTTTTTTATTTTTTCTTCATAACGTGAGGGTCTCGCATTCGAACACGCAATTAAACCAATACTATCTCCTTTTACTAACATGGTTCAACACCCCTATCTATTATTTACTGTTATCCTATCCTATCATTTCAACTCACTTTTGTAATCCTTAATAAAAAGAGGCACACGCTCTTTATAACGCGTGCCTCAGTCTTAAGACAAATACTCATCTAAGTCGTTACACCTCGCTCATTCAAGATTGCGTATTCTAATACGCGCACCATTATTCGCTCAGCGTGCCTATTATATCAGCATTTCTCTTAAGTCTGCTCATTTTCCAGAAAATCATCTGACATAAGTTGTCGAAGGTAAACAATTTTCATCTTGCTTTTTCTATAATCTAAGAGCACACGCTCTTTATAACGTGTGCTCCTCTGATTAATCTTTATCTTTTTTTGCATCTTCCGCCTGCTTAGCTTCGTCTGCTTTTTTGTCTTCTTCTGCCTGCTTAGCTTCTGCTGCTTTTTTGTCTTCTTCTGCCTGCTTAGCTTCTGCTGCTTTTTTATCGTCTTCTGCTTTCTTAGCTTCTGCTGCCTTTTTGTCGTCTTCTGCCTTCTTAGCTTCCGCTGCTTGTTTGTCGTCGTCCGCCTTCTTAGCTTCGTCTGCTTTTTTAGCTTCAACAGCAGCTTCTGCCGCATTTGCTTGTTCGCGTGCTTTTTGCTCTGCTAAAGCAGCCGCTTCTTCACGTGCTTTTTGTTCAGCTAGAGCAGCTTCTTGTTCACGGAGTTTTTCCTCAGCTTCAACTCTAATTTGCTCTTTCTTTTCGTCCATTGCCAATATCGTTTCTATTTTAGCTAATTGCGCCTCATATTTCTTATGTAAATCTTTATTTTTTATCTCTTTAAGTAATTCTTTTGCTTCCTCATAGTTACTGCGACGCTCCGAAAGTCCGACCAAATCTTTTTGCTTAGCAAGTACATCTAGAATCGTCTCATTTGCCGAGGATTGTTTTTGTGCCTCTTCAGTTAATGCTTTTGTTCTTATCATCCATTCATTATCCAAACGCAATTCTGCCAATGCTTTTTCAACCGTTGCAATTGATTCAGGCTTCACGTCATCATCTAAGATAGCATCCGTTACTCTGGCAGTGCTGTCGCCATTAATGACTTCAGTTGTAAAGATGCCATTCAAGCTGCTCTGAATGGTGAACATCGATTCGACCGTACGTAATTTGGTTGCTAATTTCTCTTGAGTACTTTCATTTTTCACTTTCGCTACTTTTAATTGTGCTTCTTTGATTTCATCTTCCTTAAGATCTTTTTTTAAGAAAGCTGGTTCTTCTTCTGAATAAAGTGACGCAATGGCTTGTGTGGCACTTTTCTCTAATCCTTGTTCACTCTTACTAAACGCCGTGTGCTTTTGCTTTTCTTCTTTGGCTGAAGCGTACTCTTGATATTTTAGAGCACCTACATATATTAAGAATAGTGCAGCCAAAATGCTAACTACTATGATCAGTTGCTTTTTATTTTTACGTTTTTTTTGTTGTTGCTTATCTTCACGATATTCTGACCGACTCGGCATTAGCTTTCCCCCTCTTACAATATATACTTTAAGTATAACAAAAACACTTTTAAATTTCTTAATCAACCTTTTGATACTGTTATTTTTTGTGCTTTTAATTTAAAAACACCTCCCATTAAATTCAACAACGTTGATTTAATAGGAAGTGAGATTTGGTTTGTCATCCTCTAGTCAGTTATTCGACTGTTTTATTACGTTTTTTCTTTAATAATTTTGATAGTGCCTCATACATCAATGGAACAATAACTAATGTTAGAAGTGTTGAACTAATGAGCCCACCAATTACAGTTACTCCCAAACCTTTAGAAATTAAACCACTGCCTTCTGCTCCAATCGCAAGTGGAATTAAAGCGCCAATTGTTGCAATGGCTGTCATTAGGATTGGACGTAAACGCGTTGCCCCTGCTTCAAGAATCGCTTCTCGCATCGGCATTCCTTCATGTTCTTTATGGATAATCCGATCGACGAGTACAATCGCATTCGTGACGACAATACCGATTAACATCAATAATCCAATCATTGTTGACACATCAATTGGTTCTCTAGCAATCAGTAGTGCAACGATAGAACCAATAACAGTCAATGGTAATGAGAAGAGAATTGCAAACGGTGCAAGACCTTCACCGAATGTGATAACAAGGATAAGATAAACAATCGCAATTGCTGCAACCATCGCTAATCCAAGTTGGCTAAAGGCATCTGCCATATCCTCAGTCGCACCACCTGAACTAATATCAATTGATTTAGGTGTCTCTAATTTATCAATTTTCTTTTGTACAGCTGAAGAAGCTTTTGAAATATCTTTATCTGTTATTTTACCTTTAACAGTTGCGAAGACTTTACCTTCACTACGGCTAACAGAGTTAGCTGTTGTGCCATTTTCAACTTTTACAAGCTCTGATAATGCAACTTCTTGACCTGTCGGTGTTTTAATTTTTTCTTTTAAGACATCTTTAAAGTTATCAGGCGCTTTCACACTACTTTGAACTTCAACATCGATGTCTTTATCACCTTTTTTAACTGTTGTTAATACAGTTGCTTGCTTATTAGGGTTGATCGCTTGCCCAATTTGAGCTGTTGATAATCCTAATGCTGAAACTTTATCACCATCAATTTTAAGTGTATGTTCTTCATATGTTTCTGTTAATGAAGAAGTTACATTTTTCATATCTTTTCGTTCATTCATGATTTTTTCAATGTCTTTCACTGTGCCACTAATTTCTTTCTCACTATTACCATAAACGGAATAACTTAACTCACTATTTGAAGTCATAGTGAAATCTTGTGACTTCCATTCACCCGCTTGTTTAAAGCCTTCAATTTGATTAAGTACTTTATCTTTTATTGAATCAAAGTTTTTCACATCATCATCAAATGTTACATACATTAACGAACCATTACCTGATCCGCCCATCATTGGGTTTGCGCCCCCTGTTGAAAGCTGTGTCATTTTAACATCTTTACGATCCATGAAAAGTTTCTCAACTTTTTTAACATCTTTCGCAACATCTGCATCAGTTTGACCTGCTTTTGGTGTGTAAGTAACGTACATTAATTTTTGTTCATCATCAGGCATAAAACTAAAGCCAACGAGTGGTGTTAATGCTAAACTTCCGATTAAAGCCGCTAGTGTAATTAACGATGTAATCCACTTATGGTTAAGTACCCATTTTAGAATACGCGTATAACCAATAGCCATTTTACCGTGTTCTTCGACTTGTTTTTTAACTGGTTTTTGACCATTCAGCTCTTTTTTGAACAATGTATGTGATAGCACTGGAACAATCGTTACCGCAATAATTAATGATCCTACTAAAGCAAAAGCAATGGTTAACGCAAATGGTAAGAATAACTCACCAACCATACCACTCACCAAACCTAGTGGAACGAATACTGCCACAGTTACTAAAGTAGATGACATAATTGGTCGGAACATTTCTAATGTTGCTTCACGAATTAGAGCTTTACCTTTTAATTTTTCATCAGGTAAATGCATTCGACGGTATATATTTTCAACAACAACAATCGAGTCATCAATTACACGACCAATCGCAACCGTCATCGCACCCAGCGTCATCATGTTAAGGGTAATGTCCATTTGTTTAAGAACAATCACACCCATTAATAACGACATCGGGATAGAAACAATTGAAATTATTGTTGAACGGAAGTTACGTAAGAAAATCAAAATAATGATAACTGCGAACAAAGCACCAAATAGGGCTTTATCAACCATTGTTTTAACTGATGCTTCAATTGGTTCACCTTGATCTAAGGTAACATCAATCTTAACATCATAACGATCTTCATATGACTTCACTTTATCCTTAACTGCGTTAACGACATCTACGGTATTAGCGTCTTGTCCCTTAACGACTTGAATTGCAATCGCATCTTGGCCATTTGTACGTGAAATTGATTCAACTTCACCTACTTTTTTGATAGAAGCGATATCTTTTAATTTAACGCTGAGAGGTTCACCTGCCGCAATTGCTGCTGCCGCTTTTTCAGGATCAGGGTTTACAGTTGGAATCTCCACGTTTTCTAACTCTTTAATGGTTGTTGCTTTTCCATCCACCACAACAGATTCTTGTGATTTTTCGAAGTTAAAAATACCTAATGGCATTTTCAAATCGCTTGCTTTTATAACTTGTGCAACCGCGTCTTCAGTCAAACCAAGTTTAGCCATTTTAGCTTGATTATAAGTCAACTTAACTTTATCAACTTGTTGACCAGTAGCTGTTGCAGAACCTACACCATCAATACCTTGAATATCACCAATAATATTATTTTCTACAGTATCAGTTAATTCTGCAATGGATTGATCTTTATTCGATACGCTTAATGCAATAACTGGGAACGCATTGATCGATACTCGGTCAACGACTGGTTTAGTAGTCGTTTCTGGTAATTCTAATTTTTCAATGACTTCCTTAACGCTCTCTTGAGCTTCTTTCATATCCGCTCCATAATTGTATTCAATCTGTAAAGAGGACATGTTTTGATAAGATGTTGACGTTACTGTCTTAACACCTTTTAATGACTCAACTGCATTTTCTACAGGTATCGAAACATCATTTGCAACTTGTTCTGGTGTTGCACCAGGATACGTTGTCGATACTGAGATGATTGGAATCGAAATATCAGGCATTGTTTCCATTTTCATTTTCATACCCGAATATATTCCTGCTCCAGCAATAATAATTGTCATAATCCAAATTGCTAGTTTGTTACGCAAAACAAAATTAACAGTGCTTTTCATAATTCTCTCCTTCTCGTTCTGTTTTCTATCGCCCCAATTTGGCATAGTATCTTTATAATATAGCATTGACATATTGCAATTGCACATAATATGTATGGAACAATTATGCCTTTTAGTCGCATTTTCAAAATTGTTTTCATTCCTTTTTAAAAATCTCCTCCATTAACTGTTGATTTAATTAAAAAAAGACGTATTCCTTTAAAAAGCCTCCTTTTTTCACATTAATAGTTTTTTATAAAAACAGCTTTTATTTTTGTCACAACAAAATCGTTGCCTTTTAGATGAAGTATCTCTACAATAGATATCAATTGCATTTATCACATTAAAAATGATAATTTATTATCATATAGGGTATTTAATTTAAATAGAGACTATACAGACATAGGCGGTGATTTAATTGGACTCAAACACAGTACTATCTTTAGATAACATCACAAAACGTATTAAACGTAAGGACCTTGTAAAAGATGTTAATTTTTCATTGCAAAAAGGCGAAATATTAGGTCTATTAGGTCCAAATGGTTCTGGTAAAACAACAATTATGCGTCAAATTGTAGGCTTAACTTTTCCCACCAGCGGATCGATTGTTGTTTTAGGTGAAACAGTACGACATACAAATCGTGATTATTTGAAACATATTGGAGCAATTATTGAAAATCCTGAATTTTATAATTATATGACTGGGTATCAAAACTTGCAGCAATTCCTTCGTTTATCAGATTACGAGGTGACAACTGATGAACTGGATGCGATTATTGAAAAAGTTCATTTAACAGACAGTATCCATAATAAAGTAAAAACTTATTCATTGGGTATGCGTCAACGTCTTGGTGTTGCCCAAGCTATTTTGCACAATCCATCAGTATTAATTTTAGATGAACCAACTAACGGTTTAGATCCACAGGGGGTTCGTGAGTTTCGAGAATTATTGAAAGAACTTGCTCAGACTTCAAACGTAGGGATCCTTATCTCAAGTCACCTATTGAATGAAATAGAACAAATTTGTACTCGTCTGTTAGTGTTAGAAAATGGCGTCATTATTAAAGATGAATCACTTGACTCAATGCTAGCAACTACTCAAACTGTTCGTTTAACAACAAATGACAACCACTCAGCCAAATTATCATTAGAAACACTTGATTACGTGTCTGAGATTGTTGGTTCAGAACTGGTCGTTACTTTGAAATCAACTTCTTTAGCAGAAATTATTCGCACGCTTGTTAACGATAATATTGACATCATTACGCTAGAGCATCATCGTGAATCACTTGAAGATAACTTTATTAAATTAACCAACCATAAAGGAGGCCATTGATAATGTATGCTTTAATTCAAAATGAAATTGCAAAATTATGGTATCGAAAATCAACCTTGGTTTTCATTCTCCTTACATTTATTTTCGGTTTTGGTTTTGCTTACCTTAGTAAACGATTTGAAATAGTCCCTGGCGGCGCAGATTATTTTTCTACACTTGGCGGACAAACATCGTTCATCAACTTATTCATTGTTATTGTAGCAAGTACAATTGTTGCAACTGAATTCAGTCAAGGAACGATTAAATTTTTATTAATACGTCCATACAGTCGCACTCAAATTATGCTTTCAAAAATCATCACTACCTTTGTAATGGCTATCGTATTATCTCTCTTATTGTTTGCTTCGTCATACTTAGGAACACTTGTCTTTTTCGACAATGTGGATCTGTTAGCTAATATGAGCAGTACCGTTTCTGTATCAGCAATGGGCTTAGCACTTCGAACAATTAGTGCAAACCTTCTTCTAATGATCTTCTATATTATGATTTCAGTCTTTATCTCAGCTTCGTTTCGTTCGCAAGCCTTGGCAGTCGGACTCGGAACAGCTATTTTATTCTCGTCTAGTATACTGAATGCTATTTCGACCATAGTTATGCAAAAGTATCACTGGTTACGTTGGAACCCTTTCAACACATTGAACATAAAAGAAGCCGTGTTACCAAAAAGCGCTCAGTTTTTAGATTATCAATTATCTGCTACTGAAATGATCATCGCGCTCTGCTGTTACATCGTTCTGTTTTATATCATTTCGCAATTAGTATTCAATCGAAGAGATGTTGCACTCAGTTAATTAAAAACTATGTTATACTGTAATAGAAGTGTTAAAAAAATACGAAAAAAACCGGAGGAGCCTGTCATTGACGGGCTTTTTTTGTCTTGAGGAGGAAATCTATTGACGTTATTATGGCAATTAGCTTTAATTATTTTTGCAACAAAAAGTGCGGGCTACCTTTCACAACGTTTGGGTCAACCACGCGTTTTAGGTGAGATTCTAGTCGGTATTTTAATCGGACCTGCGATACTCGGTTGGATTGAATTTACACATACATTAGAAATTTTCAGTGAATTAGGTGTTATTTTCCTAATGTTCTTTGCTGGTTTAGAAACAAACATGAAAGACCTACGTGACAATAAAAAACCTGCCATTGCAGTTGCTTTAATGGGCATTTTTGTACCCTTTATCGGTGGTTACTTGGTTGGGCATTTTATGGGACTTGGAATGATTGCCTCACTCTTTATCGGTATTGTTTTTTCAGCGACATCGGTTAGTATCTCTGTACAGACGTTCCGTGAATTGAATGTTTTACAAAGTCGTGAGAGCATTACCGTTTTAGGTGCTGCTGTCGTTGATGATATCGTCGTTATGATGGGATTAGCCATCATGCTGAGTTTAACTGTCGCGGATGATGTGAGCCTTTCAATGGTTTTACTTAAACAAGTCATCTTCTTCGTCGTTATTATCGCCTTGAGTTGGAAAGTCGTACCATTCATTACAAAACGCTTTATAAAATCAACACAAGCCTTATTAGTCTTCGGTATTCTACTATGTTTGAGTTATGCTTACTTTGCTGATGCAATGGGCATAAGCAATATTATCGGTGCTTTCATTGCAGGCCTCTCTCTTTCAAGCATGCCTAAAAAAGATGCCTTCGAAGAAGAATTCGCGCCTGCTATCTTCACACTTTTTGTACCGGTGTTCTTTGCAGGAATTGGGCTTTCCGTCAATTTCACTGGACTAGCTGAACATTGGCTACTTGTTATTGTCTTATCTATTGTAGCTATTGCAACTAAATTAATTGGATCAGCAATCGGTGCCCGTTTAACAGGGTTTGATACGCGGGGCTCTTTGATTATCGGTGCTGCCATGATTTCAAGGGGAGAAGTTGCTTTGATAACAGCATCAATCGGGCTTTCCGCTGGAATAATTTCACAAGCATATTTCACACCTATTATTATTGCGGTGATTGTAACAACACTTGTTACCCCACCCTTATTAAAACGCCTGATTAAAAAATAATCGGTTCGTATGCCATAAAAAACCACCTTCACTTAGTGAAGGTGGTTTTTGGATGCTTTAAACTGAAATATTACCCTCGCTATCAGCTGATTTGAAAATCGCTAAAATACCTTGGATAATACCGATGACCCCTGGAATTCCCGTCCAACAAAAAATAAGAAAGAGAACACCAACGCCAGTTTTTCCAGCATAAAATTTATGCACACCAAAATGTCCTAAAAATAAGGCAAACACAATATACAACACTTTATTGACGTTTTTCATTATCAATCACTCCCTCTTTTTATATCTTAAGAGTATCATGATAATATTATCATTTCAATTCTTAGCGCTTCAATTTAACACGTTGTAATCGTAAAGCATTCAGTACAACAGATACTGAGCTTAAAGCCATCGCAGCTCCAGCTACCCAAGGTGCTAGAAGACCAACGGCCGCAATTGGAATCCCAACGACATTGTACGCTAGTGCGAAAAAGAGATTCTGTTTAATGTTTCTCATAGTGTGACGGCTCATCGCAATCGCATCAACAATTTTCATTAAATCACCTTTTATGATTGTTACATCAGCAGCTTCAATCGCAATATCGGCACCTGTCCCCATTGCAATACCAATATCAGCTGTCGCTAAGGCAGGCGCATCATTGACACCATCTCCAACCATGGCCACATGTTGACCTTTTGCTTTTAATTGGTCAATTACTTGTGCTTTTTCTGCTGGTAGAACACCTGCAAAAACTTCATCAATACCTACTTGTGAAGCGATATAATCCGCTGTACGTTGGTTATCACCTGTTAACATAACAACTTTCAAACCCATGCGGTGTAAGGCTGTAACCGCTTCTTTTGAAGTTGGTTTAATTGTATCGGCTACTGCAATGATACCAGCAATTTTCTGATTAACAGCCACTAACATCGCTGTCTTACCTTGTGTTTCAAATGTTATCAATCTTTCTTCATAGAGCGTTACATCTATTCCAGACTGTTCCATTAATTGACGTGTTCCAATACTAACGTTCTCCCCATTCACTATTCCTGAGATTCCAGATCCTGGTATTGCAGTGAAAGTCTCTGGTTCTGACAGGGAAACACCTTCTGATACTGCCCCCTTCACAATTGCATCGGCAAGTGGATGTTCTGATTTTTGTTCCAATGCTATTGCCAACATTAGCAACTGTTCTCGAGTCACACCTTCAGTTGTAATCACATCTGTTAAGACTGGCTTCCCATTTGTTACAGTCCCTGTTTTATCAACAACGATGACCTCAAGTTTTTGTATGGCTTCTAAATATTCTCCGCCTTTAAACAAAATACCAAATTCGGCTGCTCGTCCAGATCCTGCCATAATGGATGTCGGGGTTGCTAATCCTAGCGCACAAGGACAAGCGATTACCAACACGGCAATGAATTTTTCTAGTGCTCCTGCAAAATCACCTGGTGCGACACCAAAGTACCAAATTAAAAATGTGGCTAATGCAATCCCCACAACAATCGGTACAAAAACACCTGAGATAACATCCGCCATGCGTTGAATAGGCGCTTTAGAACCTTGTGCCTCTTCCACCACTTTAATAATTTGTGCTAACGTCGTTTCTTTTCCAATTTTGGTTGCTTCTATCTCGAGCGCACCATTTTTATTGAGTGTTGCACCAATAA
Source organism: Brochothrix thermosphacta DSM 20171 = FSL F6-1036 (assembly GCF_036884295.1). Taxonomy (NCBI): domain Bacteria; kingdom Bacillati; phylum Bacillota; class Bacilli; order Caryophanales; family Listeriaceae; genus Brochothrix; species Brochothrix thermosphacta. The sequence goes on along the minus strand of NZ_CP145608.1, from coordinate 451,737 downwards.
CAGCGTCACCAACTTGCTTACTAACCGGCATACTCTCTCCAGTCAACATCGATTCATCAACTGCTGAATCTCCTGTTCGAACAATACCGTCTACGGGTATTTTTTCACCCGGTTTAACCACTACGATATCTTTGAGACGTATATCTGCCATTGGAACATCGATTAATTTTCCCTCTCGTTTTACAAGGGCACTTTTAGCTTGTAGTCCCATTAACTTTTTAATCGCATCAGAAGAATGTCCTTTTGCTTTTGCTTCAAATAATTTCCCAAGCAATATTAAGGTGATTAAAACAGCACTTGTTTCAAAATATAGCGGTAGATGTGCGGTCCCTATCATATCTAAATGCTTAAATATAGTGTATACACTGTAGAAGTAGGCCGCTGAAGTACCCAAGGCAACCAACACATCCATGTTGGCTGATTTATTACGCAAAGCCTTGTAAGCCCCTACATAAAATTGACTCCCTATGACGAACTGGACTGGCGTTGCTAATATCAATTGAAACCATGGATTCATAAAAAAATCAGGCATCCAGATAAAGGAAGTCCAACTAAAATGTGTAACCATCGTCCAAAGTAGTGGCAAAGATAAAATAGCTGATGTTAAAAAGACAACCTTTTGTTTTTTGATTGCTTCTGCACGGTAATCCCGTGCTTTTGTAGTGTTTTCCTCAGGTTCAACAAGTTCGTAGCCAATGCCCTTAATGCGTTCAATCATATCTGTTGGTGTTACTGTTGTCGGAAAGTAATTAACAGTGGCTTGTTCCATCGCTAAGTTAACTGTCGCTTCAATAACCCCTGGCATTTTATTCAATGTTTTTTCAATCTGTTGCGCACAGTTGGCACAAGTCATACCCACTACTATAAAACCAACTGATTCTTGCACAACTTCGTAGCCTGTTTTTTGAATATTACGTACCACTTCAGCTGCACTCACTTCATTTGGATCAAAGTTAATAGTGGCTTGTTCTAATGCCAAGTTAACTGTCGCTTTTTCTATACCTTGCTGTTCCTTCAATCCTTTTTCAATACGATTAGAACAAGTCGCACAAGTCATCCCCTGAATTTGAACTGTTATTGCTTGCAGCATTTCAATCCCTCCTAATTTATATCATACCCACGTTCACTAATAGCCGTTTCAATTTGCGCTAAACCAATTTTAAGTGGATCAAACACGACAGTGACACTTCCGCTTGGTAATACAACTTCAACAGTAGACACACCCTCTAAACCTTTAACGCTTGATTCGATTGTATTGACACAGTGTTGGCAAGACATACCCGCCACATTTATAATTTCAGTTTTCATTAATAATTCCTCCTTTATGTTTCTAACACTAGATTAACATACCCTATAGGGGTATGCAAGTTATCGAATTAAAAAAGCCCTAACTTCTTTTAAAAGTTAAGGCTTAATCGCTTTGTATCAGCTATAAAGTTCTTTCGAAATTTCTAAATTTAATTCATCAAACAATTCATTGTGCGATGATACCATTCCGCGTTCCTCAGATAAGGGTTCAATATATTGTTTACATCGATTAATAGCATTTGCTGCATCTTGAAAAGTACCTGCAATTAAATTTAACTTACCCTCATAAGATATAATATCACCTACAGCAAAAATACCTGGTACTGATGTTTCACAAAAACCATTACCTTCAATTAATTGATCTTCATTCATCTTAACTTTAGCTTGTTCAATTAAAGCATTGTCAATTTCATAACCATGATTAACAATTACCTCATCAACATCAATAATTTGCTCTCCGTCAGCAGTCTTTAATGAAACACCACAAATGCGACTGTTGCTCTGATCTGAAATGAATGAATCGACAGTTGTATTATAGAGACATTCAACTTTGTTCGTTGCTAATTTAGCAATGTCCGCTTCGTGTGCGGTCAGTTCTTTTTTTCGACACGCAATGTACACTTTTTCGGCATAAGGTTCAATCTCATTTGCCCAGTCAACCGCAGAATGTCCACCACCTGATACTAACACCGTTTTGCCTCTAAAACTTCCAAGTGACTTCACGGTATAATTTAAATTGGTTACTTCAAAACGTTCGGCGCCCTTCACAGCAATCTTTTGTGGTGTGATAATTCCGCTCCCAACTGCAAAAATAACGCTTTTAGAATAATGAATCTCACCAGTTGATGTCGTTATTTCGAATCCTTCTGCTGTTTTCAATACTTGTGTGACTTGTTCTTTCAAAACAACAGTTGGTGCAAAAGTTAACGCTTGGTTCACAATTTGGTCAATAAATTTCCCAGCCGGAATTGGTGGCTGACCACCCACATCCCAAACGATTTTTTCTGGATAAATATGTAATTTCCCACCAAGAGAAGCCTGGTATTCAATGACTTTCGTCTTCATTTTGCGTAACCCAGCATAGAAGGTCGCATACAATCCTGACGGTCCACCACCAATAATAAGTACATCATAAACATCTTTATTTCCCATATTGTAAAACTCCTTCGCATCATTATTTCGATAACAGATTGACAAGCCTTTATAATTACGTTTATTATACACTTAAATGATAATCATTATCAATCATTGTGAAGGAGATAGGAGATCGATATCATGACACGTTTAAATATATCTCAGCTTGACGTTTTTTATGGCAAAAAGAAAACAGTTGAAGCTGTGGATTTAGAAATACCAGATCAGCAAATCACCGCGATTATTGGTCCCAACGGTTGTGGGAAATCAACACTCCTGAAGGCGATTGCTCGAATCATTCCTTATGAACAAGGAAGCATCTTATTAGACGGGAAAGAAATTCATACTCAGGCGTCTTTGGATATCGCTAAAAAACTGGCTATTTTACCGCAGTCCCCCGAAACACCAATTGGGCTAAGTGTGCATGACCTCGTATCTTATGGGCGTTATCCACATCAAAAAAAGGTAAAAGCAACCACTGCTGATAAAGAGGTGATTGACTGGGCACTTAAAGTGACACAAATCGTCGAATTAAAACATGCCTTAATCGACCAACTTTCTGGCGGACAACGTCAACGCGTATGGATTGCAATGGCCTTAGCTCAAAACACTGATTTTATCGTTCTAGATGAACCAACGACCTATTTAGATATTTCACATCAGTTAGAAGTGTTGGAATTATTGAAAAAGCTCAACATTCAACAACATCGGACGATAATAATGGTACTACATGATTTAAACCAGGCTGCTCGTTATGCTGACTATATTGTCGCAATGAAAGCTGGTAAAATGCTTTACGCTGGTACACCAGCTGAAGTTGTTACACCTGAAAGGCTCAAACATATCTTCAATATCGCTACCGAAATTGATTGGGATACCCATCATGATTGTCCGCGATGTATTTCATACAATCTGATTCAAGAAAAGGGAGAAAACTAATGAAAAACAAACTTATCATTCTAATTATTACTGCTTTAGCGATCGTATTAGCAGGTTGTGGCACTTCTACTTCAAAAAATTCTGAGGAAAACAAAGACAGTAAACCTAAAACAATTACTTATCAATCTGAAACTGGACCCGTTAAAGTACCCGCTAATCCTAAAAGAATTGTTGTTTTATCAGGTTTTGCTGGCAATGTACTAGCTTTTAATAAAAATGTTGTTGGTGTTGATGCCTGGAGCAAAAAAAATCCTCGCTTTAAAGAACTATTAAAAGATACAAAAGAAGTCAGTGAAGATAATCTCGAAGGTATCATTGCGCTTAAACCTGATCTTATCATCGCGCTTAACACAGTAAAAGATAAAGAAAAATTAGAAAAAATTGCACCTACTGTTCTCTATACATATGGAAAAGTCCCTTATCTTGAACAAACACTTGAAATTGGTAAAGCAATTAATCAAGAAAAAGAAGTAGCTGCTTGGATTAAAGATTTTAAAGCACGTACAAAAGTTTCTGGTGATAAAATTAAAGCACATATTGGTAAAGATGCTACAATTTCTATTCTTGAAAAATATAACAAACAAATTTACGTTTACGGTGATAATTGGGGCCGTGGTTCAGAAATAATCTATCAAGAAATGGGCTTGAATATGCCTGAAAGTGTTAAAAAGACAGCATTAAAAGATGGTTATTACGCTGTATCTCCTGAAGAAATTGGCAAATTCATGGGCGATTATGTTATTTTAAGCACAAGTAAAGGTGCAGATAACTCTTTCGAAAAAACAGCTACATTTAAAGAAATTCCAGCAGTGAAAAATAACCATATTATTGAAGTCCAATTAGAAAGTTTTTACTTTAACGATCCTCTAACATTGGATTTCCAATTAAAAACAATTACAGATGGCTTGTTGAAAATGAAATAACATAAACGGAGGTTTTATCAGTGACCGCACATACACATCGCACGCTACGCTTTCTCATTGTTGGTGTGGTTGTTCTACTACTATTTATCGGCGCTTTAGCCTTCGGCGCTACCAACAAAACCTTGTCCTATTTGTGGCAAGGTTTTGTTGATGGTGCTCACCAAAAGGTCATTGTCGCACTTTATGAGTTACGTTTATCACGCAATGTTGCTGCCCTACTCGTAGGTGCTGCATTAGGTGTTTCTGGTTGTATCATGCAAGCCGTCACTCGAAACCCACTCGCTGATCCTGGTTTACTTGGCTTAACAGCCGGGGCTAATGCAGGGCTTTCACTTGCGATTGCTTTTGTCCCATCTTTGCCCTTTTTAGGTGTCATGGGCGCTTCTTTCGTTGGCGCTACAATTGGAGCGCTTTTAGTGCTGAGCATCAGTTCCTCGCAAAGCATCTTTAAAGTTATTCTAGCCGGAGCTGCAATTTCAGCATTGCTAATGGCGATAGCTGATGGGATTATGCTGTTATTTAAAACATCTCAAAGCATCACCATGTGGACTGCAGGCGGACTGATAGGTGTTACATGGAAAGAAGTGCAATTAATTACACCGATTATTTTAGTAACGCTCGTTATTAGTCTCTTTTTATCAAAAAAAGTGGGTTTGATTAGTATGAGTAATGATGTTGGGATTGGATTAGGTCTAAACATTAAACGCACGAAGTTAATTCTCTTCTTATTAACCACCCTATTAACTGGAGCCGCTGTTTCCTTAATAGGCAATATGGCTTTTGTTGGTTTGATTGTTCCGCACATGGCCCGTTTTTTAATTGGAACAAACTATCGGTATCAATTGCCTATGGCCGCCTTAGTCGGTGCAGGAATTTTATTGCTAGCAGATACACTAAGCCGTTCGATCAATCCACCGTTTGAAATTCCTATTGTTGCTATTTTATCAATCCTAGGATTACCATTCTTCCTCTATATCGTTCAACGAGGAGGTGTTGTCAATGATTAACCCTACTACCGCTCAAAGACGGTTACTCTTTGGTTGCTTCGGACTCATTTTACTAGGTAGTTTTCTTGTGGCGCTAACAAGCGAAAGTTCAGCCTTAAGTTTTTCACGTGTGCTCGCCACTTTAATTGGTAAAGGTTCAATGATGGAAAATTTCATTCTATGGGAATTACGTTTACCGCGTATTTTAATTACACTGTTTGCAGGGATGGCATTAGCTCTTTCAGGTGCATTATTACAAACTGTGATTAAAAATGATCTTGCTGACCCTGGAATTATTGGGATTAATGCTGGAGCTGGGGCTGGGATTGCCGTCTTTTTCCTATCCGCACCTTTAGCAGTTGCAAGCCATTCATTCTTATTACCCTTAGCAGGTTGCGTCGGAGCCTGTGTCACGGCAGCGCTTATCTTGTTTTTCTCGAAAAACAAAACATCTGCAATGATTCTTAACGGGATAGGTTTTTCATTTGCCATGTCTGGTATTATGGTTGTACTCATGTCTGCGACACAACGCGAAAAAGTTGATTTTCTTGCGAGCTGGTTAGCTGGTTCTATTTGGGGCACCAGTTGGCTATACACTGGTATCTTATTTGTATTATGTCTCGTGATTATTCCCTTCGTATTGAGCAAATCTCACCAATTAGATTTACTACGACTCAGCCGAGAAACAATTATTGGTCTCGGTATCCCATTGAAAAAATGGCGTTTAGTATTCATTGGTTGCGCTGTTGTTTTAGCAGGCGTATCTGTTTCAATAACAGGAGGCATCTCCTTTATTGGGTTATTAGGACCACATATTGCTAAAGCACTTGTTGGCGTAAAACACCGTCATTTCTTACCAATGGCATTGTTATTAGGTGGTACACTTTTATTGATTGCTGATAGTATCGCACAGCGTTTAGGTATCCCTGCTGGTATTATTGTTGCCTTGATCGGGGCGCCTTACTTTATTTATCTCTTAATAAAAAAATAACACTCACTACAAAAGAGACTAACTGCTTATCAATTGGCAGTCAGTCTCTTTTGTCACTCATATTGTTATATTGAATGGAGTAAATGTTCAAGTTCACTCAAATTCTTAATTTCGTAAGTTGGTGTGACTTCTAAATTAGGTATCTTATCTTCACGGTTAATCCATGCTGATGCCATACCCATACGTGAAGCTCCTAAAATATCGGTTTTTAAATTATCCCCCACCATTAATGTTTCAGCTATGTTTGCACCTGTTTCTAGCAATAGGTATTCGAACAAACGCTTATCTGGCTTCCCATAACCAAAATCACCTGAGATAATAATTCGATCAAAATAGCCTTTTAATTCCGGTGTAATAGCTAATTTCTCATTTTGTAAACTCGGTGCACCGTTGGTCAACATCACAAGTTGGTAGTTTTTTTGTAATTTTTCTAAAACGCTTAATGTTTCAGGATAAAGAAAAGGCGATTCTCTCCTCACCTCTACAAAGCGTTCTGAGAGCTTTAAGGCATATTCCTTATCATCGACTGCAAACGAGAGCAAACCTTCGTACCAAGCAGACTGACGATAGTCTGGTGCGATTGCACGCAGCTGTTGGAACTCTGGCGTTGGATCGTCAAATCCTCCCCATAACCCTTCAAATGGATTGATACCAATTTGTTGCGTGTAATCAAATACCGGATAACTTTCATATAAAGCGCGAGCAGCTGCTCGTACTTTTTGTTCGAACAACGTCGCATCTATCCTTTTTTCGATGGCCGCTTCGTGACACGTTCGCTCAAATGCTGACGCGATACTTTTTTCATCCCATAACAAAGTATCATCTAAATCGAAAACAATCGTTTTAATAGTCATATGATTTGCTCCTTTTGTTTTTTTTAGCATAGCATAATTTAAAAAAGAAACAAAGTTGCAACACTAACTTTATTGAGCCGAATAACCGCCATCTATTACTAATTCCGCTCCTGTAATATACGATGCTTCATCTGACGCTAAAAATAAGGCGGCATTTGCAACTTCGCTTGCAGTCCCTAAACGTTTCAGTGGTGTCGCATTAACCAATTGTTCCATCGCTTCTTTATATTGGCCCAAGTTAGCGGTCATTGGTGTTTCAATCGTACCTGGGAAAATCGTATTAACGCGAATATGTGAGCTAGCAAACTCAACGGCAGCAGCACGAGAAATCGCACGCACTGAACCTTTTGATGCTGAATATTGATTAAAACCTGAACCAATAATCGCCGTGTATGAAGAAATATTTACAATCGCCCCTTTATTTTCCAGTTTCATCTTCTCCGCAATGTTACGCATTCCTAAAAAAGGACCAAAAGCATTAATTTTATGCATCAATGTCCAATCCTGTTCAGTTATATCTGCAGAACTTTTTTGTGAAGAAATACCTGCATTGTTAATGAGTATATCGATACGGCCATACTCTGAAAGTGTTTTATTCGCGACCTCTTTCCAACTTTCATCAGAAGAAACGTCTAATTTCATCGCATGAACATTATGTATTTCTTCAATCGTCTTAAAATTGGTGGTGTTGATATCAGCTGCAATCACAATTGCACCTTCATCGCTAAAAAGTTGTGCCATCGCAGCGCCCATTCCTGATGCTCCACCTGTAATAATTGCTACTTTATTTTTTAATCGCTCCATTTTTAAAACCCCAGTCACATTATATTTCCAACGTTTAAATGTTGGATTCGATTGCACTTATAATGTAACGCTAAACTTCATTTTTGTCCCTCGCTTATTATTAAAGGATATATACTTGCTTTTACAGATAAAAATAGCTACTTCGGCTATATTTTTTATAATCCTGAGTACTCTCCAATCGGAAAATGCCCTTTTAATTGCTCTTTAAAAGTTTTTAGAGCAGGTATTTCAATCATTCCTTTTTTATAAATCATCACAATTTTAGCTTCTCCTTTTGGAATATCAATTGGAATATAGGAAAATTGATGTGTGTTTTTCTTAGCTGATTCAAAAAAAGAATAATCAACACCAAACGTTGCTGCACCTTCACTCAATGCATTCGTAATTGCATTTGTGTTATTTGAACTGAACATTAATTTTGGTGAACCATAACTTCCTAAAACTGCTTCTAAGTACCACATAATAAAATCATCACGGTAGAGCACTAATTGATAACTCATCAATTCTTCCGGCTTTATTTTTTCCACATTTGCATACCGTGTTCCTTTAGGTATAACAGCAACCATTTGTGATACTTGCAACTCTTCAATAACCATCTCTTTTAACTCTGGTAATAGGTCATCATACAGAATGATAATCCCTAAATCGAGTGTGTCATCTTGAATGCCGGCGATAATTTCTTTTGAACTATTTTCATCGATTTGCAAAGAAACCTCTGGGTATTTTTGTTTGAATCGTGAAGCAATTTGTATCAATAGATGCATTGATGTTGGTATTGTACTAAGATGAATCATTCCTGAAATCGTATCAGCGGATAATGCGAGTTCTGTTTTCATCTTTCCGACTGTTTTCGTGATTTCTTTCGCATATTGAATGATGATATGTCCTTCACGGGTTGGAACACAGCCATTTTTAGAACGGTGGAAAATCAAAACACCTAATTCTTTTTCCAAGGCATTAATTGATTGACTAATGGCGGATAACGTAATATTAGCTTCGCGACTAGCATGCGTTAATGAACCTGTATGTGAGACAGCCAGAACATATTCAAACTGTTGTAAGTTCATATTTTCCTCCTTCAGTTTTACTTAAGGTAACTTCATTATAAGTGCATTTTACTAGAACCTATTCACTGTTACAATGATTATGTTATCAAATATAGCAGTAGGAGGTTTTATGATGAAATTATTAAATAAAGTCGCAATCGTCACAGGTGGTGCAAGTGGTATCGGTGAAGCAACTGTTAGACTTTTTGCGGCAGAAGGCGCTACCGTTATCATTGCTGACTTTTCTGATCGTGGCACAGACATCTCTGCTGAACTTAAAGCGGAAGGTCATCGTGTAAGTTTCATAAAAACCGATGTGAGTGATGCTGAGCAAGTTGAAAAAATGGTTGCTGAATGTGTTAACCATTTTGGTGCCATTGATATTCTCTATGCAAATGCTGGCATCGCAGCGGATGCACCGATTACAGAGCTTGGAGTAGACACTTGGAAACATACAATTGACATCAATTTAACAGGGGTCTTTTTATTCAATAAATTTGTCATTACCCAAATGCTGAACCAACCTCTTGGCGGTGTTATCGTTAATTGTGGATCAATCCACAGCTTTGCTGGTAAAAAAGGGGTCACTGCCTATGCTTCGGCTAAAGGTGGTGTGAAATTATTAACACAAAGCCTAGCCTTAGACTATGCTGATAAAAATATCCGTGTCAATGCGGTCTGTCCTGGTTATATCGATACGCCCCTTATTAAAGGCCGTGACGCTGCTATTACAGAGGCACTTGTTGCTTTGCATCCCATGGGACGTTTAGGTACACCAGAAGAAGTTGCGAAAGCTGTTTTATTCTTAGCAAGTGACGACTCTTCTTTTGTGACTGGTACGACACTATTAGTTGATGGTGGTTACACTGCTCAATAACACTCAAAAAAAAGCAGGTAAAAACAATTGTTTTTACCTGCTTTTATATTTTTAGCACTCTAAATAACCCACTTGTAAACTATTATTTTCGTTTATTACGGCGTATTATGAAATATATTACTACAGCAATAACTATTAAGAAGGCAACACCTAGAAAAATATAAAGCATGGTAGGTGTTTCTTTTTCTAACGTAACATCTTTTTCATTCATCGTTGTGGCTTTATCAGCCGAAATACTAAATTCTTTTTTGAATTGCCATTCTTTTCCTGCTGACTCTGCTTTCATGTTGAGTATATAGGTTCCTGCCTCTAATTTTTCACCTTCCAAAGGCACTGCTATATTAAAATTAGAATTCGGTGCCACTTGCAAATTTTCTTTTTTCAAGATAGCTAAGTTATCCTTACTCCCTTTTTTGTTAACAGTCGCATCAATTTTAAGTTTACTGATAATCATCGGCTCACTATTTTGAATATTAGCTACGATAACATTGCGAGCATTTTGTGTTTCCGGGTTCACTTCATTCATATGTAACATTGGTTTTACTTTATTATTATTTTGACGCATTTGAAGAGCTACTACATATGAGTATTCATTTTTAATTGCTACATCCTTCTCTTTATCATCTTCTTTATTTTTACTCGTATCTTCTTTAAGATAGATACCACCTAAAATAATACCATCAAATTTATCCTTTGGCATCGTAACTTCGATTGTTAAATCTTTTTCTGATTGTGGAGGTACTGTAACTTCTTTTGGAACTTTAGCAATATCTTCCATTGCTATTTTTAATGTATCATCTTTTTTTATCTTATTAGGTGTATAGTCAATCACACCATTTTTATTTGTTTTAGCAGATTGAATGTGTGGATTAATGACAATCTCTTTATCAGTTGTATTACGAAGTTTAACTATCAACTTCTGCTTTTCTCCAGGTGTCACTTTTAAATCAAAATATGATTTTTCTTTATCAATTTGATTGTCGGGGATTACTGCATTAACCGAGAAATTCAATTCTGATGCTTTAGAAAAAGTTGTTGGCATGAGACTTAGAAAAAATATAAATGTTATTAAAAAGATAGTCCCTTGTCTTTTTTTCACTTTTAATTTCCCCTCTCTTAACTATATATCGTTACACCCTGCTGTTATTTTTTTATTCTATCTTGTAATTGACCTAGCTTTTCAGTTAATTCATTATATGTTTTTTCATTCTTCAATTTTCTAATTCCTAAACGATATTTTTCAAACGTTTCAGACGGTATTTCTTTGTTTTTGTTCTCACCTGTTAACCAAACGTCCATATTACGTCTAAGTGTATAGCTATCTGATAACTGTTGACTAGCATCAGCCAAACTCATCAATCGCTTTTCTTTCCATTCTGAGTCTGGAAAAACATCCATCGCATTGATGGCTGCTTGAATGCGTTCCTGTGAAGCTACATCCGTTACAACACCTTTTTTAATTAACCGACGCGTCATCCGATCTGCTTTTTGACGATCTTCAATATCTGGCAAGCGTGCTTCTAACTCCCCACGCAATACATCTTCTGATACTTTGTCAACATCTTTACGTAGCTCTTTAACAGACACTGTATTATCAACATAACCACGTTTATCAACAACTGTCCTGACTTTTTTTGCAGTTTCTTCGTTAAAATCACCATGTGATTCCTGTGTGTAATAATAAGCAGCATAGGTTGCTCCACCTACGAGTATTAAACCTAATATTAATTTGATGATGAATGCTCTCATCCTTATCATCCAACCCTTCTGTCTTTAGTGAGGTATTACTTATATTCTAACATATCCCAACGGAACTCACCCCTAATTTCACCAACTTTATACACACAAAATATATGACTTTATGTCTAAATCAGTAGTAAGCTAATAAACGGTAACATTCCTCGAAAGGGTTACCCAACTATTTTTCAAATTAATCCTTTCGTCAAATAAGCGTTGGTCCATTAGCAACTTCCTTTTACGATTATTTCTCCCGCTTATCATTAGTGTATTAGGCAGTTAAAAAATAATCCTTTTGGTATAAGCTAAGGTATATCGCCTTGCTTTATGATTATTTTTCGTTGCTGTTTCCTCTTTAGTTAATTAGTGATTATTTTAATTTTCATACCGCTATTTTATTTAATTGATTGTTGTTTTAATAGTAATATTAGCCTATTATTTGTGTTTTTGATGTTTATTTATAAAAGAGATACTTATGCCTAATGCTATTTTTCAATTCAGTAATCTTCTCGCTATACACAATCAGGATTCTGATATAGAATAAATCTTGTACTTAATTTAAAATAATTCAAAAATCGATACTAAATATTAGTACGGTAAGAAAAGAGGCGACAATTTGGAACAAACACTTAATAAAACACAAGACATTAAGCAAACACAAATTCTGATTGGTTTATTGATGGCAGGATTCATTGGTTTATTTGGAGAAACTGCCCTGAACATCGCATTAAGTCAACTCATGAAAGACTTTTCAATCACTCCTGGAAAGGTACAGTGGCTAAGCACTAGTTATATCTTAGTAATCGGTATTTTAGCCCCATTATCTGGACTACTCCTTCGTTGGGTTTCAACAAGAAAAATCTTACTATCTTCTATCCTTATCTTTATTACTGGGACAATAATCTGTGCAAGTGCACCTTATTTTTCAGTTTTACTTATCGGACGTGTCGTTCAAGGGATTGCAACTGGGATTCTAATCCCGCTTATCTTCAATACCATTTTAATTATTTATCCACCTGAAAAACGTGGAACAGCAATGGGATTTGTTGGCTTAGTAATTAGTTTTGCTCCTGTTATCGGGCCTACTATTTCTGGTTTTTTACTTTCAAGTTTATCATGGCGCTGGATTTTTATTGTCATGCTGCCTTTTCTAGTGATTGCATTTATCGTTTCAGCACTTTACATGAAAAACATCACAACTGTTACACGTCCTAAAATCGATATATTATCAGTACTCTTATCCATTGTTGGTTTTGGTAGCGTGGTCTTCGGCTTCAGTTCAGCTGGCGACAAGGGCTGGGGAAGCTTAGAAGTTGTTGTAACGTTGGCTATCGGTATTATTTCATTAGCCTTCTTCACTCACCGTCAATTAACAATGGAAGTTCCTATTCTTAACTTGCGCGTTTTCAAATATCGCATGTTTTCATTAGGTGTTTTGATGATTGTCCTTTCGTTCGGAATGATTATGGGCGTTATGCTCGTATTGCCACTCTACTTCCTCGATGGACTTTTGTTACCAGCTGCAGCAGTTGGTCTCTACTTATTACCAAGTGGACTAGCAAACGGAGTTTTCTCAGCAATTGCTGGACGCTTATTTGATAGTTTTGGAGCCAAATGGCTGGTGAAAATTGGTGCTACTATTTCTGTACTCGCAATGACAATGTTAGTTTTATCAACAAAAGATAGTTCAGTTGGTTACATTATTACAGCCACTATTTTATTCATGATTGGTGTCCCTTTAACAATGTCTCCTGCTCAGACTAATGCATTAAATCAGTTACCTCATGAAGTTGCTCCTGATGGAACAGCGATTATGAACACGCTTCAACAAATTGCTGGTGCGATTTCAATCGCTCTCACAATGGTCTTTCTTACAGTCGGTAAAAATACATACTTAGCTACTGGCGGAACTGATGCCACTCTAGCGATGGTTAACGGTGCACATTATGTCTTCATCTTTACCCTCGTATTAGCTTTGATTGTCTTTACTCTCTCGATGTTTATTAATACCAAAGCTTATGGTAAATAAAATTTAAAGTTCTAAAAAGACATAAACCCCCCTTTGGAAATTTTCTTCCAAAGGGGGGTTTTTAGTTTTATTCTGCGGGTTTTAAAGTCCACTCTAATTGTGTTGTATACGTTGCCGCTGTTACATCTTTGGGCACATCTAACGATGCGTTTAAGCCCACTGTGTTTTCAAAACGGCTACCTGTTGCAACTGTTTTATTTTCATCTGTGATGTCTAAAGCTGTACCTGCGGTATTATTTAATGTTGGGTTTAATTTGATGATCATTCCCTGATCACTGAATGTTTTTTCACCTTCTACTGCTGCTTGCTCTTTTACTTGTAAGTCCCATGCTGTTGTCACACCACGGTAATCGTTGATGCCCAATTCATTGGTTGCTGTTTGTTGCACTGTTTGGTCTTTCCCATCTAATGTTACTTTAGCAAATTCAATTTTTGGTAATACGTTTGAGAATGTTAATTCTCCACCTGCTACTGTTACTTCTGCTTCTGTTTGTCCGTCACGAATTTCATCTGCTGATACGCCCATTGCTGACATTCCAACTGTTCCTACTATCATACCTGCTGCGATCATTTTAACTAATTTCATTTTCTATTCCTTCTTTCGTTTTTTATTTTTCATTAATAAACTTGCACTTACTATTAAAATACTGCCCCAAACAAATGTTAAACATCTCTCTTCACCAGTTTGTGGTAGTGAATTTTTCTGTGAACCTAACTTTTGAACGTTACTTTTGTTGCTATATGGATGTTCATTGGTTATTTTTTGAGATTTATTCCCATTATCTTTTTGTTTCGCTAGTGGACCTTCCTCAACAGTAACTGTAACGTCGGTCTGTCCAAGAGAAGTTGCTTGCACAGGGAGTATAAAAAGACTAAAGTGCAAAATAACAATTGTAATACTGCTAAAAAGTTTTTTCATCGGTTTATTCCTCTCCTAAAACCAAGGTCCACTCAATGGTGGATTGGTACTTTTCATCGGCTTGTAAATCGCTATTTTTAGGAATATCTAGCATAATACCTTGATTAGCTTCCCATTTTATAATCGTTTCATTAGCCGCTTCTACAGATTGTTTCTGTTGATAAATCGGAACATTCTCTAACATTGAATGTTTACCATTTGATTCATCTACATAGGTCATGTAAGGATCCAGTGTTTTATCTCCGGACACTTTAGCATACAGTTGCCAATCGCTTTTAAGTGTCTCTACGCGTGTATCATTTACTTTTAATTGCCAATCGTCACTTAAACGGCCCACTGTCATATTTTTATTCGTTAATGTAATATCATCAAAAATCATTGTTTTATCAGCAGCAAAGGAAATTGTTCCTGTATCAATATCAGCCTCAACGTTATGTTCAAATCGAACTTTATTGCCCGCTGGTAATGTTTGCTCTACAATTATTTTCCCTGGTTGCTTACCTACTTTACTAGTATCTGGGTATTCGCTAAAACTGATGAATTTAATCGTCTGATCCATTGGTTTTAAGAAAAACTCATTCCCAACTTTATCCAGGTCTTGATGTGTTGCCATACGCTTAATTGCGACTGTTTTTTTGGTTAAATGAGCCACCTCAACTGCTTCAAAACGCTCACCATTATAATGATAATAAATGGCTTGGTCCTCGATGAATCTGTAAGGCATCTTCCATTCTTTTATCCCACTATAGTAATTAATCAACAACTCCGTATCTTCTTTCATCCCGTTATTCGCTACCTTTATCACTGTATCTTTCGTGATAGTTCCTGCAATTGGCAATTTTATAAATTCACTTTTATTTGCAGTCGCAGCTAATTTCGCATGTTTGCTTGGCTTTGTTTGATTCAAGATTGGCAGTTGTATATTACCATCAAAAACAGCTATTTCAATGTCATTTCCAATAATACCAGTCACTTTTTGATCAACATTGACCAAGCTTAGTTGATTATCATTAACAGTTAATGCGCCAATTTTTTCTCCCTGTGTGTTAGAAAGTTCGATGGCATCTCCCATCGATACTGTGACTGGAACACTAACCTCCACTTTATCATTTGACACTTTACTAGAAACACTTACCTTAACGTTAAAATCACCGATTGTGGTTGTTGTGAATTCATCTGTTAATTTCACTTCGTAATCTGTTGGTGAAATTTCACCAGTACTTAGCGACGTAACATTTTTCACCCAACCATGGAGTATGTCAGTCGTTATTTTAGAACCTAACACCAAATCTTGTGCGACAGGATCCGCTGACAATTCTTCGTATACTTCGAAAGGCACTTCTATAGTCGTTGTTTGTTTATACTCATCTGTTAATTCGATTGTTGCCTTCATAGTACCTATTTTTGATGTGTCGGGTTGTGTTAAAAACTTAGCAGTAACCTTACCTGCACTTTTTTTAACTGTATAGTAGTCTTCTGCTTTAAAAGTATGTTCACTGTTTGATACGAGTCGAGTTACCTCTTTTTTAGCTTCTACTTCTAACTCAGGAGCTGCTTCAGCAAACCCCAACTGATAAGCACCGATTGATCCCGCTGCTCTTTTTTCAATCTCATCTTCAACTTTCGTCCAAAAAATCAATCTACTGTATGTATGAAGGATATGTGCTTTTGAATAAGTTAGATTTAAACTTGTATTTGAGGGCTCGTTTTTAAGTTTTGTAAAAACTAAGGTATCCAATGTTCCCGGTTTATAAGCAATACTTACCGTATCATCTGTATTAAAACTAATATCACTGATTTCGATGCGTCCTGAAAAGCGTATGGGTTGTATTATTTGGTGGATAATAAAATTCAGGCACTGTTTCCATATATGGAATCTTAACTTCTAATGTACTTCCTTTTAGGTAACCTAGCTTTTTACTACTCGTCTTGATGGCATCAATAATGTTATTACGTATACCTGGGATAAGTGAATCTTCTAATTCTCGTGCCTCTAAATAATAAGAGTAGTTAGTACGTGTTTGTGGACGTGTTTTTTCTATATTTGCTTTGGGTACGACTTTTTCAGGTGTTTGTACTTTAGGTAACTCAGCTTGAGGCTCCGCTTCTATTATAGGGTCTTTCGAATCTGCCAGTATTTTCGATGCGCTAATACCTCGATCTACTTCTGCTGCATTAACTGGTATAACTGATGCACCTATACTGATAATACATACTATAGAAGTAAATCGTTTCATTAGTGTCTTCATTTATTTTTCATCCGCCTTTCTTCGTCTTACTTTGATTAAAATCAAGATAATCAACAAAATAAGTACTGCTATAATCCCCATGAGAATATACATTTGTAGGTCGGCGTTATTATCTGTCGGTGATACTGTACTTTTATTGAGATCTTTGACTTTTTTTGCTTCCATTTCAAATGATTTGTTCCATTCTTTTTCAAATCCATCTGCTTTAATATGTAATGTAGCTTCATAACTTCCAGCTTCAAATTCCTTATTTATCGGCCATTGATAGTCGAACGTTGTATTTGGTGCAAATTTTAACTGATTTATTTCTTTTGAGTAGTATGTCTTGTTGGAGTTTTTTTGTTTGATGTCGATAGACATTGTTATATTGCGTAAAATC
Organism: Brochothrix thermosphacta DSM 20171 = FSL F6-1036; assembly: GCF_036884295.1. Classification (NCBI taxonomy): domain Bacteria; kingdom Bacillati; phylum Bacillota; class Bacilli; order Caryophanales; family Listeriaceae; genus Brochothrix; species Brochothrix thermosphacta. The sequence goes on along the minus strand of NZ_CP145608.1, from coordinate 434,562 downwards.
GCACCTTGAGGGTTTTCTAATGTTGTAGTGATTGTATTGCGTAAGCCATTCTGGGTAATCGCAATATCTTTGAAATTAACTGTTGCTTGAGGAAGTTTTTTTCTGTATGTAGTTTAATTGGAATAACGTAGTTATATTTATTTTTAATTGTTTGCTTTGTTGTTTTCATCGCTTCTTCTTCTACTTTAATTCCACCTAGTATCAAACCGTTAATACCTTTTTTCGGTACTGTGTATGTTATTTGGATTTTTTCATTTGATCGTGGGGGAATTACTTGTTTTTCTTTTAATGTAGCAATATCTTTAAATGTTTCATCCGCTGCTACTTTATCTGCTGTGTAATCAATGATGCCATTGCTATTTGTAATGCCTGTAACGGCTGTTGCCTTTATATGTATTTTTTCGTCACTGTTGTTTGTTACAAGTACTTCGATTGTTTTCTTTTCATTTGGTGATACCTGTAAATCAAATTGATCTTTTACATCAATAACTTGGTTACGTGGTAAAATCGGGGTTACTGTATATTTGGGACCTTCGTTCGCCGATGCAATAATTGTCTGACCACTAAATATTACGGTCAACATTGCGATAACTTTAATTACTTGTTTCATCCTATCCCTCCAGTTTTTCTTTTAATGGTAACTGTCTGTATAAATTCGATAGCAATAATCTCGTCTAACATATATGCTTAAGGGCAACGTCTTAATAATTAGCCCCCATTTATTATTTCTATCTTAACTCGTTACTTTTTTTAAAAATATTTTTAGTTTGTAATATTTTACAATTAATATTTTTTCCAAACATGAAAAGTAACTGTTTGTTATAATATTAAATATACAGTAGAAACAAATATACGGAAAGTTCATAAAAAGTTACTGGGCTTGCAAGTATTGGAACGCCTTATAAAGGGTAAAGAGTTATCATATAGCATGAAAGGAGCTCATACAACATGCATAAATTACTGGATAAACAAGAGGATTATAGTTTACAGTGTCTCCGTTATTTTTCTAAAAAAAGAATGACTGATGATATTTCTTTTCAAAAAATGATGGAGGATTTAGAATGGAGTCGACGAACACTAATTAAAAATCTCGACACGCTCCAAGATGATATTGTAGCTAATAATTGGTCAGATTATTTGAACTTTACCTATACTGCTGCAAATATTCATTTAGAGTTATCAACACTCTTCTCAATCGATTATTTTGTCACGCATTACCTGGTGAATAATGTTCAATTTGAGTTCTGTTTAGAGATATTTAATGATGAGTTTGATAGTTTACAGACATTTACCGAGGATAATTTTTTAACAAAAGCCACAATGTATCGTAAGTTAAACAGGCTCAAAGAGTTGTTACAAGATTTCGACATCACCATTGATCTTACAAAAAGTGAGCGAATGTTGGGAGACGAGCATCAAATTCGTTACTTTTACTACTGTCTTTTCTCAGATGCGTTTCATTTTTTGACAGATTTTGCGCACAATGTTGAACCTGATGTGCTAACTGACCTCATAAATAAGATTCATTCATTGCATCCTGACATGCCTTATGCCCATTTGTTAAAAATGAGAACATATCTTGCCGTAACTCTTTCACGTATTAATCAAGGGTATATCTTAGATAGTACATCTCCAATACCCCTCATTGAATCTATTATTATACTGAATAAAGATATTAAAATTTGGATTGAAGATATTCTTAGAGAAGCAGGTCTTAATGAGGAACAGATTACTGCTGAAATAAATGTGTTACATTTTGTTACTACAGTATTAAATATCTATCCGCTTGAATATTTTGAACGTGTGAATATTCCAATTGAGCGTTATTCCTCTGATTTCTCTAGAAAATCGGAACTCTTTATGAAACATTTTAATGATTTCTTTAATCAATCATTAACCGCATCACAATATTTCTACCTTTTAATCAACCTGACAGCATTCAATGCTCACGAAGTCTACTTAAAAGGCTCTGAACACAATTCGCGTATGCAATTAAATATCCAAACTGTTAAAGAATCACACCCGCTTATCTATAGTAGCTGCGAATCTTTTTTTGAATACCTTGAAGAACAAACCGGTAAGGCAATCTCTGATTCAATGAGAATTCAATATTTCATGTTGTTACGTGAACCAATCAGATTAATGTATCCACCAATACAAATTTGTCTGCTTTCAAAAATTTCAGACGCTCAACATGTGTTTCTTGAGAAAATCATTTCTAAATCAAGTCAAGTTGCCATCACCTTCGTACCGTTTCCCGATGAAAGTGTTGATTTGTATATTTCTGATTTCAAAGTGAATCACTTAGAAGAACGGTATACTAATGCTGTGTTTTATTATTGGTCTTCAATTCCTGAAGAAACTGAGTGGGTTACTTTGCTTGATATCTTACATAGAACTTACCATCTAAAAGGCAAAAATAATTGGCTAAACAAATAAAAAGACTTAGAGCTTTTGGCTCTAAGTCTTTTTTTTATTGAATCTTTTTAGTATGAACGGTTTCTATTCCTGATGGCGTAGTAACATTAATACTAATTGTATTATCTTTGATCGTATAGTTAGCGAGTGTTGTATCGTGTGCTTCCTCACTATTTACCACAACTTCACGTATCGTCCCCTCATTTTTACCAATTATTATTGTAAAAGGAACATTTTTACCTTTATAAGACATTGTCAGATTTGAATAATCAACTGTTGTATTAGGTTGTGTCGCTTTATATTCTAGAAAAGCAGTTAAAATATCTACCGTTTGGTTGTTTAATTCACTCACTGGTTTATCAGTAGTAGAAGCAATTGGCTCCGTCGTACTTTTTTCACTTTCTGTTTCCACCGCTTCACTATTTTCAGATGTGGAAGTTGAACTTGCTACAGCAACAGTTGGTTCTGAACTAGTTACTGACTCACTTGAAGAATCGTCAGTTGTTGCCTCACTACTATCAGTTTCTTCTTTTAATGTGTTTTCAACAGAATCGGATGTATCTTCTGTAGATGAATCACTTACTTTTTTTTGGCTGCTTTCTGTTTCTTTTGTTTTGCTACTATTTGTCTCATTTTGACAAGCTACTAGTAACATCAAACTGAATAGTACTGATATTACTAACAACATTTTAAATTTTCTCATTTAAATCACTCCATTTCTATACACTAACATCCTCAGCAAGAGAATCTTAAAAATATATTTCGCCTCTATTTAGTAAATAGTAATGCTACTTACATTGATTATCCCTCTAATGCTTTATTTTTTCAATCTTTTTATAGTATTTATTTCATAAAAGAGAAAAAACCGCACACTCAAAATAACTTAAGTCTACGGTTTCTTGTTTATTTTTTTTGTTGCCATTCTTTGCTCATAAAATAGGAATCAATTTTATAGTGAGGTGTATTCGTTTTTTTATCTTCTAGGAAAGGTTTTATTTTAGTATCTAAATCAACCCAACCTCGCCAGCCAAGATGAATAGTATCTTGCATGTAGTAAGGTTCTGTTCCTTTTTTGGTTAAATCAATCACTTTGAAACCTTGTGAAGTGATTTGGTGATCAATCTTAGTTGAAAATTCATCTAACATCTCTTGAGATAATTGTGTATATTCACGCCATTTACTGTTAACTGGTGTAACCACAAATTGTACATCAACATTTTGTCGTGCTAATTCCTGTAAAACGACTTGGAAATCAGCATATTCTGGCGATTGTAAATAATTAAAATGTTTTTGCGAGCCGTTAAGTCTCTCTAAATTCTGCTCGACATGTTTTGTATAAAAAGAATTTTTAATACGAAATTCATTATTAGTCGTGTTTTTTTCAGCAATTTTCAAAGCAAGACTGTCCAATGATTGTGTATTATATGTTTCAGGTAATTTCTTTTCTTGTTTGTTTAAAAGATCCCAGCTATTATCTGGAATATGACTACCTAAAACATCTTTATTTTTCTCTAAGATTGTTCTTTTAGCAGCAATATATTTTTTTTGAATTGTTGTTAGTTCCTCGCCATTACTAATATTTTCTAATGCATTAGTGATGATTGTATCTGCTTTTGTTGAGCCGTAATGTAAGATTCGTTTTGCTACATAACGACGTTCCGTTTCACCGATGCCGCTATTGTTGATGAAATCAATCGCATGTAGTGTTGAAAAGTTTGCATTAAAAGCACCTTTTGAGACACCCTTTTTAACAAACCATTGGGGAGACACAAAGAACACCATTTTTTTATTATTTAAACTGTCACCCATTGCTTGCATTGTAAGATAGTGATCTAGTGATTCTGTTCCTGCATGGCCGATTAGAAAGGGTGTATAATCACGTTTATATTTATCTGCTAATGCATCTGGATGAAACGGATCATAACGTTGTAATTCTGAAGACCCAAAAAAAGGAATAAACTGCGGGTCTTTCATTGCTGCTCTGTAGATGGAATCACTGCGCTTCACTTTAACTTGTGAAACAACCGCAGCATTTTTAAGCGTTTCATGGGTAATCTTCCCTTCAAACATCGGAAGAGTAAACACGGCTATTAACAGGACCACGGCTACAATAACTGGTCCTATAGCCATGATTAGCTTACGTTTCATTGAAATTCGGCAACCTTTTTAATAATCATTGTTGGAGTAGCCCATTCTTCACGCTCAAATTCTGATACTGGCACTGTGATATCTAAAACACTCTCAATTTCAATTAATAATTGAACTGTGCCCATTGAGTCTAATAAACCTTCATCAAATAAATCAATATCCGGATTTGTTTTCACTTCATCACTACCTGTTAATTCTTCTAAAATATTTAATACCTCTGTTTTAATATCCATAATAATAATAATCTCCTTTTATCTTAATAAATTTTATTTAAAGAACATCTTATCTAGTATTCCTGAGAAAATCAAGAAACTAAAGCAGACGGTGTTGAATGTAATAAATACCGCTAGAGCATAGGTTGCCCAGTTACTCGGTAAGTTCTTATGTTTCTTCTTATAACGTATCCAAGCATCGTTTACACATATTGCTAACCCATGAAATAACCCATAAGCAACATAATACCATGTTAAACCGTGCCACAGACCCATTAAAAGAAACAGGGACATATAGCTGATATTTGAAATCAATATCTTACTCTTAAAAGTTTTCTTTTTAATCATCGTGAACACTAAACGCATAAATACGAAGTCACGGAACCAGAAAGAAAGACTCATGTGCCAACGATTCCAAAACTCTTTAATATTTGGACTAGAAAATGGTTTGTTAAAGTTGATAGGCACTGTATAACCCATGATATAACTTGTACCAACTGCAAATAGACTATAACCAGCAAAATCAAAGAACAAGTAAAGGCTATAACTATACATGTAGGCCCATGTATTGAGAGAGAAGAAACCATTAATGAGTGCTGTTTTATGTAAATAATCAATGGCATATAAATTGATATAATAAGCAATGATAAATTTATACAAACATCCCAAAACAATCATAAAAATACCTTTATCAAGCATCGTAACATATTTTTCTTTTGTTGGTGGTAAATGATGTTCTTTTTCAAAACGACGATAACGGTCAATTGGACCTGATGAAATTGTCGGGAAGAACAGTAAGAACTCTAAAAAATTTAAAGAACTGAATTTTTTAATGAGACCATCGCGCATTTCCATTACCATCTGTACGGCTTTAAATGTTAGATATGAAATCCCCAAGAAACCTACGATTGATGTTTCGTGTGCAAGTAATGGTGTTATTTTTGATACCGCTAAAGGTGCAATTGCTAACAATACTGCCCCGTAAAATACATAACTATTATTTTTCTTACTGCGATACTTAAAGTAGCTATAGACTAGCAACCATTGCCAAGCGATGTAGCATAAAATCGCAACACCTTGATGCCAATGACTGCCTCCAAAAATAAGATATAGTAAGACCAGTGTTACAATGTTTTGATAAATCAAATAGCGTTTACCACGCAATAGACCTATAACTAGCGGGCTCAACATAATAATCATTAAAATAAGATACATTGGCCCGTTATATGGAATACTCATTTACTTGTTCACCTCGTTAATCAATGCTTTGCGATCAACCTTACCATTTGCACTCAATGGTAACTGATCAACATAAACCCATCGACCCGGAATCATATAATCCATCACCAAGGGTGCTAATTCTGCTTTAATCGCTTGCGTTAATTGATTGTTTTTCTCAAATTCATGTGGCTTTGCCACAACATAAGCAATTAAATTTTGCACTTTATGATTTAACATCTTCGGCACCACACTTGCTCGTTGTACAAAACTAACTTTTTCTAAATGATGATCGATATCTTCCAATTCGATTCGGTAACCATTAAATTTTAATTGGAAATCTTTTCGTCCTTGATAAAATAGTAAATCTTTTTCGAATTTTCCTAAATCACCTGTACGATAAGCATGTTGCCCATTTATTAAAACAAATGATTCAGCTGTTTTTTCAGGATTTTCAAGATATCCTCGAGATACAGCAGGCCCTAAAATAATCATTTCACCAATTTCACCGGTTGGAACTGGTTGTAATTGGTCATCAACGATAATAATTTCAGTGTCTTCTTTCACACGACCAATCGGAAGACGAGCGTATTTATTAACAATTTCTTCTGTAATTAATACCTGTGTTACAGCTACCGTTGCTTCTGTGGGACCGTATGTATTATAAATAGCAGCCTTTGGGAAACGTTCTATTAATTTAGTAGCTGTTTTAAGCGTCAATTCTTCACCACAAAATAAGAAACGTTGCAAGTTGGGATAATTAGCCTCATTAAATGCTTTATCCATTAAACAAATATCTGCAAATGATGGTGTCGAAACCCAAACATCTAGAGCCATTCCTGGTAATTTTTCAAATAAGCTTTTAAAGTTAAGCGTTGTTTCTTTATCTAATGGAACTAAGTTGCCGCCACTTAATAATGATGGGTAAAGGTTCATTACCGATAAATCAAACGAATAAGGTGCCTGATCTAAAAAGTTCTTACCCGTTCCTAAATCAAAATCATTGAGCAACCACTCTGAAAAACTAACAAGGTTATCGTGGCTAATTTCAACGCCTTTTGGTACCCCTGTTGTTCCTGATGTAAAGATGATATAAAAAGTTTCATCTTTATTAATTGCTTGCTCTAATGGAATCTCTACACAATTTGATGATACAATTTCTTTCAATTCTTTTATAGAAACAATTTTGCTCACCACATTCAAATCACTAGGTAAATCCTCAACTGCTATGATAAGCTGTGGTTTTGAAACAGCTAAAATCTGTTCGAGTCGAGCCAATGGTGTATGGCTATCTACTGGAATATAGGGAAGGCCCGCTTTAATTGCACCTAAGAAACTAACAATCATTTCAAACTGTTTGCCTCCAAAAATTACAATCGGTGTTCCTCTTTTTAATTTTGCTGTATTAACTAAATAAAACGCCATTGCATCTGAACGTTTTTTCAACTCTTCATATGAATGACTCTCGCCATTAATTGTATATGCCTTACTATTTGGAGCACTGTTTGTAACAGCATTAATTCTTTCAATAATATTCATAGTTTTCGAGTGCTAAAAAGCCTCTGCCTCCCTTAATCTTAAAATTCATTATAAATGAAATTGCTGCCTGCATTATTATCAATATAAATGTAAATCAATACTAAAAATACAGCAAAATAAAAAATAGTTTTGACGGTGCTTACTAACCAAATATTTTCGCGTAATTTTTGCAAATGACTCTTCATTTCAACACTCCTTCATACAACCTCAAGATTGCATTTTCTTAAGTTGTTACATCGCTTTAGCGTTTTTATATTTTTCTCACTAATTAAAGGAGATTTTGTTCTGACCATTCTTTGTTACAAAATAATTACAAGATGTAACAATCGTGATACAAAGTTCTATTCTCATAATTACATATTTTTTTTGTTTTTGCAATAAATTAAAGATAGTTGTTAATAACATTTTGGCTTACAATGTTCTATGATACCATAAAATAAGGCTTTTTAACGTTTTTATACTAATATTACAATATTGTCATGTTGGCGTAACTCTATTCGATATTATTATACATTCATTTACTATATGATTATTCCACAGTATTTCAATATTAATTTTCACCTAAATGCTTGACCTCTAGTAGACAAAAACATAGAAAAACGTCCCGCAAAATATGCAAGACGCTTTTCTTTTTCCATTATTCTACAAATTGAATCGCATTTTCAATAGCTAACAAATTATCACGGTAACTCTTCATTTCTTTACGCGTCAATTTACCTGTTTCAAAGTTCGTTTGTATTAATTCACGTTCCATTTGAGTTGCAAAATCCATTAAATCTTGAACACTTCCCGTTGTACTTTCATTACTCACGTTAGGATCGCGACGTTCAAATCTTAAAATAAATAAATCTTTTACCTCTTCACTGAATTGTGGATCCTGTAACTCCTTAACTTGCTTAACAACAAAACGATTATTTTCATCTTGCAACAATGCCCGTTGCTGACGACGCTCTTCACCACTTAAAGGTCTTAATCGTAAAGAACGTATTCTTTTACGCCAAATTTGACGATAAAATAAATCTTTGTGTCGCTTTTTTTGGCGCGTCATTGCAAAGTATTTTTTGTATAATCGCTTAAATACAGGTACTGCGACACGCACATCGATATCTTTTTCAAGTACTAATTTTTTAGTATTCTCCAATTGCCATTCGATTGCTTTTATTCGTAATTTTTTACCGCTTTCAAACAGTTCTTCACTGTCACTTAATGCGAAAATTCGTTCATTATAAATTTTTATTACCTTAGATATGGCAGCTTTATTCGCTTCCGTTTGGTAACGTTTTAACTCTTTGATGATTGTTCGCAACATATCAATTTCAACGTCATTATTTGTGTTTTTTTCTGCTTTAATTTTTCGAGGTGCAAATAAAGGTAAAGAAAAATTAGCTAATAATAAGGTTGTAATAATGACACCCGATGCTAAGAAAATCAAAAGATCTCGTTCAATAAATGTATTCCCATTGCCTAATACAAGTGGTAAAGATAAAGCACTGACAAGTGTTATCGTGCCACGGACACCAGAAATGGTATAGAGGAATGTACTTTTTAATCGTTCTTTCCAAGATGATATAATTTCACTTTCGAAATTGCGGAAAAATAATAACCATAAAAAGCGTATACTTAATAATAAACCTGTGATTGCTATAATATAGACAAAAAGCATTCCTTTATCGAGGTCATGGTTTGCCCATATTTTTTGTAATATACTCGGTAACTGTGTTCCTAATAATACAAACACTAAACCATTTAAACTGAATGTTATCACTGACCAAGTGTTTTTAGACAATGTATTGAGCTGTGCAGTTTCAGGATTCATACGCTTGTATGACATTGAATGTACTAAACCACCACTCACAACTGCTAAAATACCATTTACACCTACAGCTTCTGCCACCATAAAGATAAGGAATGGCAATAAAATTTCCATCAACATAAATGAAGTTTCATTTTCAATTCCTAACTGACGTAATAAACGCATAAACATTATTTTCAAACTACTTAGTATCGCACCTAACAAAACACCGCCGACAGATAAAAGTACAAATGTCGTGCTAGCTGTCATCAATGAAAAAGTGCCTGTCACGAGTGCCAAAACTGCAAATTGAAATGATACTAATCCTGACGCATCGTTAATCAAAGATTCACCTTCAAGTGTATGCATTACTTTGTGAGGCATTTGAACTTTTTCAGCAAGCGCACTAACAGCCACTGCATCTGTCGGTGCTAAAGCGGCAGCCAACGCAAATGCAGCAGCATAAGGAATTGTTGGTAACAGATAATGAATAAACATCCCTAGCACTCCCACAGTTAGAAATACCAAGCCTAACGATAAAGAAATAATTGATTTTCGTTGTCTCCATAATGCTTTTTTATCAACATTCGCACCATCGTTAAATAATAATGGTGCCATAAATAGAAGTAAAAATAATTCTGGATTCAAATCCATAGAATGATCCCCTAATGGAATGGCTAAAATTATCCCTAGGGCTACTTGTATGAGTGGCACTGCAATACTCGGAATAAAGCGGCTAATTACATTTGATATAAACACTGCACTCAACATTAATAATATCAGTTCAAAAATTTCCATTAAATAAGTCTGCCTTCTTTCTTTTTTTATTATTATTTCTTACTATAGCACGCATCTAACCGTAATACTATACGACATCAGTCGTATTTTTCAATATCCAGTGTCATGTTTTGTTCTTTTAAAATAAAAAATGACATATAATAGAAGAAAATAGCTTTTTTCTGAAAAATAAGAAAAATCCTCTAAGCTTACTATTAGACAGTCCCATTTTTATGCTGTAGCATAAAAATTATAACTAATCTATATATAAACTAATGGGGTGAAATCGTGGGTAATATTGATGTTTTTGAAAGAATTGCAAATAATTATGATACTCCTGACAGAGAAAAAATAGCGAAAATAACAGCCAATTCAATACTTAAAAAACTTAGTCCGCAAAGTAGTGCACAGACAGCCATAGATTATGGCTGCGGTACCGGGCTTGTCGGTATGAATCTATTAGATGCTTTTAATACAGTGATATTTGCTGATGCCTCACAAAATATGATTAATATCGTCAAAAAAAAATTGGAGGAAAGTTCTCACTTAAATGCAAAAACAGTATGTTTAGATGCTGAAAATCAATCTATACAAACAGTTAAACTTGAAGCAAATACTATCTTTATGGTGCAAGTTCTTCTTCATGTAAAAGAGATTACTCTTCTGTTAAATAATTTATCTGAGACATTACCTCCTAAGGGTCAACTAATAATTGTGGATTTTGACTATAATGAACAGGTTATTTCTGATAAAGTACACAACGGATTTAAGGAGGATAAGCTCACTCAAACACTTCATAAAAGTGGGTTCGAGAATATCAACAGAGAAACCTTTTACCATGGCAAAAACATGTTTATGAATAAGGATGCTTCACTCTTTATATTGACAGCCACAAAAATAGGATAACCCTCCTATACGTCAAAAAAACTCACACCTTTAAAGGGTTGTGAGTTTTTTAGTGACTGCTAATTTATTTACGTTTTTTTAACAAAATAATAGTGATGAGTATCAGTAAGAGCGCTCCGACACCAATTAAGATGTTACGTAACGTGTTGTCTTGTTTTTCGATAAATGGATCAGATTCCGCTGCTTTTTTAACTTCTTCTGGCGAAATTGAGAAGCTATTTTTAAAAACCCATTTATCTTTTTCTGAAGCAATCGTTGTGACGGTTTTATAATTACCTTGAGCCATTTCACTTTGCTCCCAAGGAATATCTAATTCAAACCGACTGTTTGGTGCAAATGACATTTTTTCTTTTTTTAATGTTTTGTATATATTTTTTTGATCGTCCTTATAAATATCAACCACTACTGATACATCCTTCAAAACATTTGGTTTTGAATTTTCTGTCATTAGAATCAATTGTGATTGACCTGCCTCAGATTTAGCTTTGAGCGCATGCAAGACTATTTCTTTACCTTCTTTATAAGGAATTTCTTCTTGAAGCATAACTGCAATTGCATAAGCTAATTGCTGATCAAACTTGAGTCCCGATGAATGCGATTCTTTATTTTCTTTTGCCTCCACAGGAACTTCAGTGATATAAACACCACCCAAAACAATGCCTTTGAATTTTGTCGCAGGAATTGTAATTTCGGCTGTCACTTTCACCTTGTCATTTCCAGCGACTTCAATACTCTTCTCTCTAAAAGAAACAAGTTGATTAAAATCAGCTGTCATCGTTTCACTATCTTGTGCATTTGATAAACTATAATCGATAAAACCATTTTTATTTGTCACTGCACGATTCAACTGTATTTTATAGTGTTTTTTTACATTTGAATGGTTAATAATTTCAAATGCTACTGTTTTCTTTTCAGAAGGTTTCACTTCAAAATAAAAATAATCCAATCCTTCAGCCTGCTGTTTGTCATCAAACAAAGGTTTTACTTCATAAGACAAATTTTCTTGAGAAGTTGCACTTACAGTAAGAGGTATCGTTAATAAGCTAAGAGAAATCACAGTAAAGTAGAACCATTTATTTTTAAAAAACAAAACTTATCGAGCTCCTTCAACTGTTGCTGAAGTTAGTGTCCAAGTTAATGTTGATTGATATTCTCCTACCTTAGCAGTATCAGTATTAAATGTTAATGTTGCTTTATTACCATCAAAGTTTTTAAAGTAAGTTCCGCCACCTTCATCTGCATTTGCAGCGAATACTGGTTGGCTAGCAGTATCAACAGTGACTGCTGTTTTAATATCACCTGCTAATGCGGCAGTTACATTTGTACCATTTTTAACTTCTGCTGAAGTTAAGGTGAATGTTGCTGGTAAAGTATGTCCACTATTTGTAAATGCTGTTTTTGAAACAGATACGGTCCAACCAGCTAAAGTTCCACGTCCATCTGTTACTATTTAATCGAGTGTTAGAAGCAGTATGTACACCTGTTCCCACTGTGAATTCGCCAAAATGAAAATTAGGTGCTAAATCAATTCTTAGCGGTTCAGTATTTCCAGTTGGTTTATCACCTTCTTTATTTGGATCTGTTGGATCCGTAGGTGTCACCGGTACAACAACTGGCGGTGTTACCCTATCATTTGCTTTAAATATAATTGTTCCTTTTGTTGTAGCACCAGTATCCCCTTCTGCTGCTAATGCTGTTGTCCCAGCTCCTCCCAATAAAGCTACAGACACTAATGTAATCCCCAACACTTCAATCTTTTTCATATTCAATTCCTTCTTCCCCTTGTTTTTTAGGGCCCTTTTTTCAATACCACTTTGAGAGTTCCCTTATACTCTCTATTTAATAGTACATTAGAAGATTTCATTTGTATATGAATCCCCTCATGTTCTTTAAATGCAATTGTATCTACCACTTTATTGTTCACTTGTGTATTCTCATACACATCTATCAAACTATTTGTAAGTTGTTGTTTTTGACCATTTTTCGCTAAAAAAACATCTGCTGGTAAGTATGAACCATCCACCGTTTGAAAGGCACTTTCTAAAGCCAAAGCAACCTTCCATTTGTTTAAAGTCAATTGTGTATCTAATACTTTGACTAAAAAGGGCGTTTCACTATAAAAGATATCTCCTGGTTTAGGAATCTCATGTGTACCAAAATCTAACGTATCTGTGATGGAACTAATTTTAAGCTCTTCTTGCTGAGCAACAACATTCATACCTACTTCTTTTCCCAATTTATACTCATTTGAAACACCAATTACTACGGTATATGTCCCCGCACTAAATCCAGGTAGAGTAAATTCATAATTTTGTCCATCTAATTTAATAGCAGTTAAATCTTTTGCTGCACCACCATTGATTTTATAATAAAATTTATTGTCAGTGCCTTCTGATTCCAACAAGCCCTTCAATTTTGTTTCTTTACCCGCAGGAATTTTCAGTTGTGTATCTGCTAATTTAAAATCTAGCAATGTTTCTTGCTTAAATACTAACGGTACCGGGCTTAAAGTTGTTCCTGTGCCATCTGTACCAAATAGATTATAAGTTGATTGCCTGATAAGTTGTTTTTTCCCATTTGCTAACTCGGTAATTTTATCTTCGACAACCGGTGCCCTATTTTGAACCAGCCCATTATTAGTTCCTAAAATTGCGGTTTTCGAAAACAAGTTAACCGTTCGTTGATAAGTCGATATGTCAATATTTTGCTTAATCGGCAGTTGGACATTTCGTGTCTTATAGTTGGTTCCTTGTAAAACACGACTAATCCCATTGACTTCAAGCGGGGTGATATCATTTTTCCCATTCAATGTACTATCTGCAACGACTTGGTTCCATGGAGAAAGATACGTATTCCAAGTTGCAAGATTACTTGTAAAATCACCTTTAGATACATCTTTAACATTGATAAACTCAGTCGTGAAAGCCATCGTTTTAGTATCGCGCGGTGGTAACTTGCCTTTAGTTAATACCTTGTTAGGACTATAATCATTGACACTACCGGGTAATTTAGCAACATCTAGCTCAATATTTGTTTGAATGGTAACATCAGGATTTAATAATAAGGTCAGTAACCAAGCAATCAGCGCTAGTAAATTAAACGTCTTATCTGAAAGCACATACTCTAGATCACCAGCGGCGGTTGTGGTGAAATTTTCTGGTTTTAGCATTCCTTTCTGTGTGCCGACTAGCACATACGAATCTTCACTTAGTGCCGTCGCAATATCTGCTTGTGTTAAATTTGGTGGCAATTTCCAAACGATTTTAAATTTCGTGACTTTGTTTAGAAGTTCACCATCCTGAATATCTACCTTCTTCACTTTGAATTCATTTTTCAACGAAAGTTTACCACCTGACCAAACATCATTTGCCGTTGGATCAGGCGTATAGGTTGCACTGCCTGTAAATCCTGGCGTATTCGCATGGGCAATATTAGGTATTAATGTCACATGAAAAATGAGCATTAACGCTAATATAATCCTGCTTAATTTTATCAGCACATCACATCCCCCATTATCTTATGTGTATTAATATATACGTATCAATACATTACTTTAAGTACACCTTTATCATCTTACCCCTATTCCTATCTCAAATAACGTATTGACCTGCTAAAAGTCTAATAAAAATATACTTTTGTACATTCTTTAAACAGTGTTAAAACAATCTTGTTGGCGCTATCATTTTATATTGAGATACAAAAAAACCACAACTCTCTTTGAGATGTTGTGGTTTTTTATGATTTATTAGCTCACCTTATTTTGTGAAAAACGTATCTTTATTCAGGAGCTGCAGCTAAAATTTCGATTTCTATTTTAATTTCAGGCAGCCCTAAAGCTGTTATATAAGCAATTGTCATCGAAGGGTTAACATCAAAAAAATTTGACCAAACCTCATAAAAATGATTCCAATTGATGGCATCAACTGACCAAACATTCACTTTAATGATGTTTTCAGCCGTTAAATGCTCAGATTTTAAAGCTCTCTCAATATTCTTAAAGGTGTTTACAACTTGTTGTGTATGACGTTCAGGAATATTACCTTCATGATCCACGCCTATTTGACCTGAAAAAGTATACAGTGTGCTATTTTTAGGAATAATTGTGACGTGACTATATTCCCCTACGGGTGCTGGCATAGTTGCTGGGTTTTTTCTAATAATGTTATTCATAACTTTTTCCTCTTCTCATTCATTATTGTCTAACGTCGGGTAGTTATATTAGAGATCGCTCTGAAAATTAAAGTTCACCCTAAGTCAGACAATTTTAGAAGAAAACAGCTGTTGAATAACCAACTCCTTTTGCTAATGATTTTAAAACACGCTTCTTCATTGATTATTCACCTCACCTTCGTTATTAATTATACAGTATTATCTTTTTTCAGCAAAAGATATGATAGTTACTTGATGATTTTATTGCCAAAAATACGTAGTTTTTTTGTTCTCTCCTCATTACTTAACTTTGTCATATTCGCATAGTTAAGCCACTTAACTTTATGAAAACCCATTTTTCTAAATGTACCTCGAAAAACAATTTTAGTCACAGGGTTACCAAATAGCCATCGATACAGTAAATGTGGTGTTGCCATTACTGTGACTAACTTTACCTTTTTCAAATTAACCAACTTATTCACAAATATTTTCCCCTGCTGTGGTTCATCATAAATAATTCCTTTAGCGATTACTTTATCAAAAAAGCCTTTTGTCATAGCAGGCATCGCTTCCCACCAAATCGGAAATATAAACACGATTTCGTCAGCCTTCAACAATCGTTCTTGGTAGTCTGCCACAAGAGAATCTATCACCTTTTTTTTACGCCAAGCGATCAAGTCTTCTTTGTGCATGACAGGATCAAACCCATCCTTATGCAGATCAATCACATCAACTGTCACGCCTGCTTTTTCATATGATTTTTGTGCCTCTGTTACTAACGCTGCTGAAAAACTTCGGTTATGTGGTTCATTATGACACGCATCAACTGTGTAGGGGTGATCAAAAACAATGCAGATATTTTTCATTATATAGACACCCCTTTGCTATTCTTTTCCAAACGTTTCATTTTAACTAAGAAAATGATATAAATAATATCAAATACACTGCAAATAACACCGCAAATAATGATGTAACTATTAATGTCGGTTAAAACACCCATTAACAGTGTGGGGGCCAAAGTTCCAATCCATTTAGAAAAAGCCATTAAGACTGATTGTCCTGCCGTGCTTGTTCTATTGAATAACATTGTTAAAAATAAAATGGACATCGCTGCATTTTGTAAAAAAGCTGAATATTGAGCAGCTGGAATCGCTTCGAAACTAAAATAAAAGGCAAACTGAATCGCAAAACAAGTTGCAAAAACAAGAATGCTAAATGGTACAAAATAACGTTTTGCTCTTTCGGGGAAATATTTTTTACCATATTTAAAGTAAGTGTATACAATGATAATATCAAAGCAGGCCCATACCAAATTCACACTCCCTTGAATACCACTACTATTCCCACTAATAATCAAATCATTAACTGAATATATAATTTCCCATGCAATATTTAAACCTAATGCAAATAAAGGCATTGCATAGGTTTTATATTTGAATCCATTTCGAATCAATTCAATATAAACAATCGTCCACGCTACACCGCTTAATAATGTTAAAAATAAAGTCATCCTTATCCTCCTTCTTTCCCTCAACAGGAAGTAACATGTGTTCTTAATTTGTAGAGCGAATAAACATTAGAAACAAGATACAGAAATCCTGATTTTGTTACAAGTAGGAGGCTATCATGACGAAAAAAAATAAGAAGTCTCAACTCAGCCAAGAATGGATTATTGAAGCTTTAATTCAACTTTTAAAAACAAAAAATTATCATGACATTACAATCACTGATATCGCGAACAAAGCAGGTGTTGCTCGACTCACTTTTTATCGTAACTTTAAAGACAAAGACGATATCTTACTGACACGTTCTTATCAACTTTTCGAAGCATATTTTGAAGAACTAAAAGCGAATAATAAACTAGTAACTATTCCTGCCGCACTCAATTTAAGCTTTAACTATTGGCAACGTGATGCAGAAACACTGGATCTACTAATTAAAAATCAACTTTTCTATCTAATAGAACAACCTTTTTATTCTTTTTCAGAAAAAATCATTGCTGAAAATTCACAACTTAATCAATTAAATACTATTCAAAAAAGCTTCATCTTAGGTGGTACTACTCAGGCTATGAGGAGCTGGATCACCAATGGCAGTAAGGATTCACCTGTTGAAATAACAGAAACACTGTTGAAAATTATTAATTTAGCCACTTTATCAGATCATTAATAACGTACCATTTTCAAGAAAATTAACTAACACTATTTTAACCTGTAATAATTGAAAGCTTTCAGCTATTTTGTGATTAGTTACTAAGAAAAAATACGGCAATTAAAAACCTTGAGCAACTACTTTACGAAAGTGATAAGAATTTATTATACTTATTTTAAATGGTAACGATTACAATCATATGTATCTTTTCAATAATACATATCAAATATTTTTAGACTACCATTATAAATATCTAATAAAAGGGGAATCATTATGACTTCTGGGTTAACTTTTGGTAAAAAATTACGTCGTCTTCGACAAAATAATGAGCTTACGCAGGAACAACTTGCTCTGATTTTAAAAAACACACAATCTTCAATTGTCCGTTATGAAAAGGGTCACGGTGTGCCAGATTTAGACACACTAAAATTAATCGCAGACTATTTTAATATCAGTATTGATTACCTTGTTGATAGAAGTCCCCTCAAAGAAAATGCGACAGATATTGAACGCATTATCAACGAAACAATTAATGAACTTGAAGCTGAAAATACTCTTATGTTCATGAAAAATGGAAAAATGGATGATGAGATGAGTCGACTCTTAAAAGCTACAATTAAAGGCAGTATCACACTCATTAACAACTTGAAAAAATAATATATAATTAATATTTCAAACAATGTCGTTCGTTTTCAAAACGGATTGATGCTATATTTTAGCATCTTTCTTGTAAGCTAAATGAAACTATCATTACTTATTTATCTTTCATTATTATTCGCTCTCTTTAAGCTGATATCACTAGTAAAGTTAATCGAATGGACATACTTATAAAAGGGCAAACATGATACACTATAGTTAGTAGATGAATTTATGAAGGAGCTAATTGGGCATGACTAAAACTCCAAAAAAGACTTATCAATTAAAACAAAAAGTGCAATCACATCAACATCTAGAGTATTTAAGCTTTAGTGATGTTGATCCTTTAAGTGTGCTTAGTGATTATTATACAAACCATAAAATGATAGTGCCTCATAAGGGAACAATCCCTATAGAAAAAACATCCTTGCTAGAACAAAAAAAAGAAATAAAAATCGCTAAACGTTATATTAAACTTCATCTCCACCGTACAATTACTTTGGAAGAAACAGCTAATAAAGTATTTTTAAGCCCCTATTATTTTAGTAAACTTTTTAAATCTGAGGTAGGAATTACTTTTATTGCTTACGTGAATCACCAAAAAATGATTCATGCCTCAGAATTATTGCGTCACTCTGATTTAACAATCAGCCATATTGCTCAAAGTTTAGGGTTCACTCAAATGAGTTATTTTTCAAAAACATTCAAAAAAGAATTTGAGATGACACCGAAGGAATATAGGAAAAATTCCACCTCTTAACCACACAAAAAACTAACGAATCTAGCTATTGAATTCGTTAGTTTTTTTATATCCTTTATTATTTTCAACCAAAGGCTTTGCTGTATTGATTTCCATTTTTTGCTGAATAAGCAGTTATTTGATGGGGGACATTCCATTGTTCTGTTTCTACTTTCGGAAAAATCATTTGAATCAATGCCGTATCCAGTATTGTTTCATCTGGTAAAATCGCATCGGTGACAACGGGATATTTTAGTGTTTCTGTTTGTTTTTCAACAACTGAAAGAGATGCCGCTTCTGAGGTATTACCGTCAGCAGTTGGAATCACAACAAATGGCATTGCTTTAAGAGTGCCACATTTTTGTCCAAAAAACTTAACACCTTTAGCTGTATCTATCGCAGCACAGCTACCTATAGCTAGCAGCATCGTACCATCAAATTCATTTAATGCCGCAATGCTAGCGATGATATGTTCAATCTGTGGTTTTGGACTGATGTCATTGAAAACAAAAAATGTGTTGTGTTCAGTGATGCGTGTGGTGATGGCTTCAATGATGCCAAGGTTAGTAATAAAACGATCGGCTATAATGAAGATTTTTTCGTTTTTAAACTCGCACAAACGATCAAGTGCATTTTCTCCAATAAACAAATCACTTTTAAACGTTATTTTCTCCATTTTCGAATCATTCCTTCCCTTACTCTTACGCTACTATTTTCAAAAAAATAAAAAGAAGCTTTAGAAAAAAGGCAGTTTTCTGCACACCTTTCTAGAGCTTCTTTGCTATATTAGATTATCCTACATCCTTGTAAGATACTATTCAGTTTTTAAATACATTGTAGTGAATTATAAAATTTATTACTCTCTTTACTGCCTCTGTGGTTTCTAACAGAAATAATTAAACAGCTTGTAACTGCACATCATTGTGCAATAAAAAAAACCAGAGACACATGTCTACTGGAATAAGCGACTATTGTTTTTGCCTCGAAACAACAGTACCAGTTTAATTTAGATAAAAGACCTGACTTAAAGCACTCTTTGCTTATTACAGTGGCGGGACCGTGTTGGATTTTCACCAAACTTCCATTATTCTAAAATACTATAATCGTGTTCTTCTTACCTATTCATTGTAACATAAGTTGTTTTTTGTCTACCTTCTAAATTTGACAGTTTAGCTAACTATGCAATTAAAGTTGTTCTTTACTTAAATCGACTAGACCATATTTTTTTTGAAATCGTCGAATAATCTTCAACCACGATGCACTGAACAGTAGTAAGAAAAATACATTTGAAAGTGCATGAGCTAAGTCAAAATAAAAACTAGCAGCATATGCCTGCACAAATGCAATCCAACTTAACGGTTTGATATATGCCACAACATACCATAAATTCATAATCCATCCAAAAAGAAAGCCGCATACAAAGCCAAATACTAAACGACTCCACATCTCTTTCAAGATTGGGGAATCTTTCAAAAGTCCTGCTGTGAATCCAATCATGCCCCAACAAAACATTTGCCACGGTGTCCATGGACCTTGACCTAAAAACATGTTAGATACTAGCGCCGATGTCGCACCAATGACAAAGCCACTTTCACTCCCTAATACCATGGCAGATACAATAATCACAAAAGTCGTCGGTTGAACACTCGGAATCATCGCAAATGGTACACGGCTGGTCGCAGCAATAGCTGCAAGTACAGCAATAAAAACAATTTCACGTGATTGAATTTTTTTGTTCTCAAAACGACGGTATAACGGTACCATTGTTGCAACCAAAAATAAAAGACTGATTAATAAATAATACTTATCGGTTATAGCAACTGATAGTACTAACATAAAAATCAAAAAAAGGATTAACTTAATTAAATTTCTTTGAGTTTTCGACATGTGGTATAACATCCTCCCATGTTAAAGCCTGTGGTAAGTATTTACGAACCAAGCGATTAATAGAGGTCGTATAGAAGAAATTATCGCTGAAAAAATCTGCTACAGAAGCCTCCGATAAAATTTTACCGTCAAATAGTAACGCTGCCCTTGTTCCATATGCTGCCGCAAATTCCATATCGTGAGTTGCCATTACAAGTGTTGTTCCTTTGGCTTGCAGAGACTTTAAAAGCTCTCCTAAATGATGTTTTCGAACAGGATCTAAGCCTTTCGTAGGCTCATCTAATAACAAAATTTCAGGTTTTGATAATAACACCAAACCTAATGAAACCAGCTGTTGTTCACCACCACTACAATCAAGCGGATTTCTCTTAGAAACATGGGTTATTTGCAATTCTTGCAACATTGTCTGAACCGCTTCTTCAGGTTGTGGAAGCTTTATTTGAATAGCACGCTGATAAAATTCATCAAACACCGTGTCATAAGCAAAATGATACGCAGGATTTTGCGAAACATAGCCAATACGCTCGTATCGTTCTTGTAAATCGATTTTATTAAGTGTTCGCCCTGCAAATGTTACCTTACCTCTTCGCGCATTTAACAACCCTGCTAATACCATTAAAAAAGTCGATTTTCCGGTGCCATTTTTACCAACTATCCCGACCCATTCTCCCTTAGCGATACTGAAATTAAGATCTCTCAAAATAAAACGACCATTTTTTTCGTATTGAAAAGCAATTGATTTTGCTTTTAATATAGGTTCTCTCTCAGGCGCATTATCCGCCTTTTTGGCTACTGTTACGTTCTCTTGTAATCGAGGCAAGTTACGTTGCCCCTCTAACACTGAAAATGGCAAAACCGATGAACCCATTTCTAAAAACAAACGCGGAACTTGTGGAATAAACAAGGCATTTCCCCGCTCTTGCCAGAGATTCCCCACGACAGTCTCTGGACGATTATTTTCTATAATCTTGCCATCCTCCATCATCACTAATCGTGTTGCCATCGGAATGACTTCATCCAAGCGATGTTCACTCATAACAATCGTGATGCCTAATTCTTCATGAATCCTTTTCAATAACCCTAAAAAATCACGTGTCGCAATCGGATCAAGTTGAGCAGTTGGTTCATCCAAAACTAATAATTTGGGTTGTAAAATCAAAACAGAGGCTAAATTTACCAACTGTTTTTGTCCACCTGATAATGTATGAATCGATTGTTCAAGTATATTTTGAAAACCTAAAAAACTAATAAGCTCTGCAATTCGTTTTTCAATAATTTTAGGAGGGCATCCAATGTTTTCAAGTGAAAAAGCTAACTCACCCATCACATTATCCATTACAATTTGGTTTTCTGGGTTTTGAAAGACCATTCCAATTTCTGTTGCTGATTGCACTTCTGTTAAATATTGGTAACGCTCACCCTGATAAAGAATCTCACCTGTTCGCTCACCAATCGGCCATAATTCTTTTTTCAAATGTCGTAATAGCGTTGTTTTACCGCTACCTGATGAGCCCGCTAAAACAAGAAAATCGCCTTCTTCAATGATCAATGAACTTGAAAGTAACGCAGTTTCTTGTTCTTCAGGGTATTTAAAGTTTAAATTTTTTATTTCTGCCAAGACCACCATAATAATTCACGTCCTTCCAAAATAAGTGGGTAACCTACAAATAACACGGTTAATATCAGTACTATTTGGTTTTGAATCAGATCTAAACCCATTCTCCCCAATTCAGGATAAATTTGTAAATTACCGAATCCCTGTAGTTTGCTATAAATACAAATAAGTAATATTAAGAGACCACCAATTAAGCTGATGATATCACGCCGTTCTAATTGATAACTTAAATAGGTTGTTCGTTTTTTTATGCCATAACCACGTGCTTCCATCGAATCAGCTGTTTGCAAAGCTTCTTCTAATGAACACACCAGCAAAATTTGTACTAAACGCATACCACTATGGGCACGTTTTTTTATTTTTCCGCTCGTCATTTGAATGCCACGTGTTTTCTGAATAGCACTTATTGTCGTTAACCGACGAATAAAAAGAGGGACAAAGCGCATTGTAATCATTGTTAACAACGCTAGCTGGGGTGATATTCTGGAAAATAAGTATAAAAATTTATGACTTGTAATCACGCTGTTATATGAAATAAAAGTAATAAGCAAACAACTAAAAGAGAGTGCCATGATAATACCATAGACAACTGCTTCTAATGTAATCGGATTGTTACCGATATAGAATAAAAAATGACTGCCACGATGATTGAGTAATGGATTAATAATAATAATTGCTAGAATCAAAAACCATGAGCCTTTCATTGTTTGTTTAAGTTTAGCACCATTTTTTTGAACCAAATTATACAGTACTAACAAGAGTAACTCTATAACTAAAAAGACAGGGTGTAAGAACATCATACTCAAAATAATCACACCAACAAAATAAAAAAAGCTTGTAAACGGATGAACCGAATTTAATACTGTTCCCACCTGAAAACTCCTCTCTCATAAGGGAAGTGCCTCAAATAAAATAGCTGACTATTCTATTTGAAGCACCGTTTTTCTGATTATTTAATTGTTCTGTTTGCGTTTGTTTTTTGCTAAGAAAAATACACCCACTAATAACATACTCGCGCCTAGTAATACACTTAAAAACATGTAATCATTTGCCTCACCTGTGCTTGGTAAGCTTTTGGCGTTATCTGAATTAGCATTATTACTTGTATTTTGGACAGCCTCTTCCTCAGCTTCTTTTGACGGTGCTGTTGTACTTGAATCTGTATCCCCGATGATACCCGCTTCACTTGAATCAGTAGTGTTTTTTTCTACATTACTTGAACCTTCTGAATCGGATATTGTTTCTTCAGTATTTTCGTCTGAACCATCTGAAATAGACGTTGTTGTGCTTGAGTCTTCTGAACTCACATTTGAATCACTGCTATTTGAATCGCTGCTATCTGAATCCTCTGTGCCTGGTTCTGCACTTGAACTCGGTTCCTCTGTACTTGGATCAGGTTCTACTGGTGTTTCAATCAACTGTGGCACGGGATTGTTAACAAAATCATAAATTGAACCCGAACCATTCAAATAAAATTTATATTGTGTTAATGCATACAAGGCTTGTTCTAAAGCCATACCATTGCTTTGTGTATCTGTCGGTAACCATTTAAAACCACCGTCAGCTGTTCGATACGTCATCAATGCGGTGATCATATCGCTATCTTTGGTAAACAGCGCGCCCTTTGGGTCATTACCAGTTAATGTAATTGCCATCAAGGCTTGAGAAAGTGAGTTTGAATTTTCATTTGACCAGCCTTTGAAACCACCTGATTTTAACTGAACTGATGATAACCATGCCACGCTACGATCTAAAGCTGTGGACACACCCGGCATATCTTTATATTTAGCTAAAGCAGTAATCGCCATACCTGTCATATCAACATCACCAACTGCACCACCAAGAGCCCAACCACCATCTGCTTTTTGTAAGCTCAGTAGTTTATCAACCATTTCTTGAATAGAGAAATTTGCATTTTCAGGTACTGCATACTCTTTCGTCTGTAAAGCAAGCAAACCATAGATTATAGCGTTTACCCCTGAATTCATTGCATTGCTTTGATAGAGTTCTTCTACAAGATTTTTATGGGTTGTTGCCTCAGGAATATGAGTGGGATCCCCACCAATTGACACAACGCCAATGATTGTACGTTCAAAATCAGTTGCTGAAAGACGATCTGATTGATTTAAATAAGCCACAATATCATTATAACGCGCTTGACGAACTTCTTTACTTGCTGGCGTATTTGATCGTGCGACGCCTAAAGACTGCCAATCATCCGCTAATTTACCCGTAGATAATATTTTTGATGTGCCACCATCGATTGCCTCATCCACAGTGACAGCAGCAAAAACACCTGCTGGTACTGCAAAAAAACCAATAACTAAACTCAATGTTGCCAATATAATCAATATTTTTTGTTTAATATTTTTCATTATTCGACCCCCAAATATTAGTAAAGTTCACAAAAAAAGACATCCAATCGTTATCGAAGGATGGCTAGAAACAGACTCATGCTAAAAAATAGATACACAAAGACGCGGTCCTTTGTTTTATCTGATGAATTGTACTAGATAATTCTTCCAATAAGAATTGTAGTAACTATAAGTATTAAGCGAGGTATTCTGACTAAAATTCATCCTACTCTCTCACCTTCCCAAATAGCTAACTATTCAGTGGTCATTGAGATTTCGTCCTTCTCACAGTAGATTGGGGCTGTAGAGGAATTACACCTCTTTCCCTACATCTTAATACATATCGATTTGTTATACTTTCTATCCTTAATTATAGGTAAAATTTTACGGTCTTACAAGGTCATATACAGGGATGCACAAATATATCTCTTTATTATTTTTCAAAAAGGAAATAACTAACACGAGCAGTTGTTTCTATAGCGCTATTTAAAGTCGGAGATGCCATTTTGTGACAACAAAATAATGCTACTTTATTATTTTTCATAACAAACAAAAAAGACTGGAAAATTCCAGTCTTTAAAAAACGTCCTATTAACCTTGTGGTGCACCTACATCATGACCTAAATCTTCTGTGTACATCCATTCAATCGTATCGCCAACTTTCAAGGTGTATTGCGCCGCACCATAACTAGGGAAAACGCCGTTCACGCGATAAAGCCAGCCACTTTCTGATCCTTTATCAAATTCATATAGATTATTAATACCCGCAACATAATTTCCGTTACGAATTCCCACTTGGATACCATCATCACGACAAAAATCACCAAGTACATCCATAACGCTCTCCCCTTCTTTTATTGTCACTTTTTGAGGACTTATAAAATAGGTAGAGGAGTTAGCGACCGTTCCCCTGATTGATAACGTAATTTCTTTTTTAGCCTCTGGTTGTGGCTTATTTTCAGGCGTTGGTTTTGAAGGATTGGAAGGTTTTGATGGCTGAGATGGAGGCTTCACAGACCCTTTATTTGGTTGAGTATTAGGTTGTTTAGCTGATGACTTATTAGGATGAGGTACTGGCGTTTCCCCTGACTTTGTTGCCTCACCTTTGACCCTTGTTTTATTAGAATTATCAATCGTTTTTCGCTCATTTATTTTTTCGTTTTTAGCTACTTGAGACTTTTCTTGTTTCGTTTTTTCATTGTTTTTTATCTGCTTATCTTTGTTTGATTCAATTGTTTCTTTTGTTGCTTTTTCTTTAACTTTACTAGATTTCGTTTCTTCTTTTTTCAGTTTAGTTTTTTCTTTTTCAGCAGATTTTTCTTTTTTTGCATCGGTGTTACTCGTTTTTCCAGCACTGTCCGCTGTTTTATCTGCTTGTATTTCGCTGCTATTATTTGTTTCTGACTTAGCAACCTTAGCATATTTATTGTTTAAGAAAATACCGCCTACGATTAAAATTGCCAACAATGAAACGACGAGTATCTGTAATGGACGTTTTTTCACAGGAGTTCCCCCAATTAATGTATTCCGCGTAAACCACTCTTTATTAACTCAATTGCAACATAACGTTTCCCAATGTAACGTTTGTTTACGACTAGTTTTTATAAATAAGACGTTCATCTTATTTAGAGTCACCTTGATTATAGAGAATTATGTTACTGAATACAACATACAGAAATAATATAACCAAAAATTTGTTAGCAACTTAACACCTAATATCATTGTACAAAAAATACATAAAATGCAAGTTATGGGTTATAAAAACATCTGATAGCTTTGATGTTGTCACATTTCATCATTTAAATCCACTGAATTCCACGATACTTTAAGCTATACTTATCATATATATGTGATAAAGGAGTTAAAAAAATGACAACATTATATTTAGTGAGACATGGACAAACCTTATTCAATGCGCAACATAAAATACAAGGTTTTTGTGATTCCCCTCTAACAGCTATTGGTATTCAACAAGCAAAAATTGCACACGCTCACTTACAAACAGAAAAAATCACATTTGATGAAGCCTATAGCTCAACATCGGAACGAGCGGTTGATACGCTTGAACTATTAACTCATCAGCCTTATCAACGGATTAAAAATTTACGTGAATGGAATTTCGGTTCTTATGAAGGTGAAGGCGAACATTTAAACCCGCCACTCCCTTATAACGATTTTTTTGTACAATTTGGCGGAGAGTCACAAATAGAACTTGAAAACCGTATTAGTACTACCGTAGCCGATATTGTAAGTAATAGTCCGGCCGATAGTATTTTAATTGTTTCACACGGTGCCGCAATTGCAAATTTTTATCGTCACTGGGAACACACTGGTACTGTTAAAAAGAATACTAAAATTCAAAACTGTTCCTTCTTTAAATATCATTATCAGGACGACCAATTTGTATTACAAGACATCATTGAACATGATTTCAGTGCACTATTATGATGCATCCTACACTCCTTTTTTCTTTAACAATGGAATGGCAACAGTAAATTGAACAAAAATTATAAGGGCTGTAATTTAAATTCGGTAGGCGTTAAATAACCCAATGTTCCATGAATACGGATGTTATTAAACCAATGAACGTAATCATTTAATTCAAGTTCCAGCTGATTAAGATTGGAAAAGTGAGCTTGGTTTGCGAATTCTGTTTTAAACACTTTGAATGTTGCTTCCGCTACAGCGTTATCGTAAGGACAACCCTTCATACTTAGTGAACGTTGAATATTAAATGTTTCAAGCGCTTCATCAATCAACCGATTATCAAATTCTTTCCCTCGATCCGTGTGAAACAGCTGTATGTCATTTAAATTTGCAGAAATGCTTGCTAATGCTTCATAGACAAGACTTGCAGTCTTGTTTTCTCCTACACTATGTCCAATAATTTCACGATTGAAAAGGTCTACAAATAAACATACATAATGCCACTTTCCACCGACACGAACGTATGTTAAATCACTTACAACGACAGCTAATTCTTTTTCTTGAATGAACGCACGTTTTAACTCGTTTCTTATAAGTGCCTCATTCGAACGTGATTTTTGCGGTTTAAATTGAGCCACAGTGTAGTTTGAAACTAAACCTAACGAATGCATTATGCGGCTAATTCGGCGTCTTGATACATGTTTAGGTTCAGCTAACTTTAATAATTCTCTTTTGATTTTACGCGTACCATAATTATTACGGCTTTCTTTGAAAATCCGTTCAATTTCTTTTGAAAGTGCGATGTCCTCTGTTTTTCGCTGCGAAGTGGCATCTAAATTTATATGATAATAATAGGTGCTCCTTTTAATCTCGAGGACGGCACACATTGCTGATACCGAATAAAGGTGAGCGTTATTACGAATCACATTTATTTTCGTCCCATGATCAGCGCCGCTTGCTTTAAAATATCATTCTCCATTAGTAACCGCTGATTTTCTTTACGTAATTTATTTAGTTCTATTTCATCTTCTGTTCGATTATCTTTAGCTGCGAACGAGCCAGTAGCTTGATGATTTTTAATCCATTTATCTAATCCCGAAGGGGTTAAATCATATTCACGAGCAATATCAGCACGTGACTTTCCATTTTCATAAAGCTTCACCATTTGCAGTTTAAATTCAGGCGTAAATGTTCGACGTTGACGTGGCATAGTAGCACACTCCTTTTTATTAGTAGTCTTAGTTTACAAGCCCTCATTTATTCTGTCTAACTTAGTGTAGCCTATCCACAAAGAGTGAGCCTACAACTTTATCATAATTTTTGCTGATGCTTACATCCTAGGTTTTCATTACTCTATTTAAAAAGACTTAATTTTGGAATATGACTCATTTCATAGTTGAAATGAGTTAACCTACTAATTAAATCGCAAAAAAAAGTAACCGTTTCAACTTTGAGTTGACGATTACTTTTTTCGCATTAATTGCTTATCTACCATACAGATATCTATTAATGCTTGTTTCTTTTTGTATTATTTAATTTTAACCACTAAAGCTATTAAACTTCTTCTAGATAAAATCCACCACTATAATCATTTTTAATAATTTCATAACCATGCCTAACCACTAACAATAGACTCGCTGCTGGTTCCTTATGAATTCATTAACTTAAAATTATTTGTTTTGGAAATACAAAACAACGAAGCCCACAGCTATAGTAACTATACCTGAAATAAATTGTCCAATTCCAGAAGCTTCCCCTGTTAATAACAACTGAATTAAATTATTTTTAGTCTTATTCTTTTTAAACGCTCTATTCATCGAGTATAAACCCCATAAAGTTAAAACAAGGCCAAAAGCCCAAAGCACAATACTAGGTAACCTATTTTCCACCTTTCCCTACATAATAATTTAAGTATACTACAAGCTTTATAGTATCGTATATAGACAATTATCTCTAAATCACCAAAAAGCGGATGCTCAGATAAGTTAAATACCTCGTTAGATTACTTGTCTATTTTATATTGAACAAATAGTTACCTATCATTAAGTTTTATAGAGCTTTACAACTTGAAAAAATAAGCTTTCATCACTTTTTTCAAATAAACAACGAGATATTGTAGCTAGAATGAATGGTTTATTTTAAATTGTATTCTATTTTTTCTCGATCTTTCTCTAAAAAAGCAGGTAAGTAGAGAGGATATTCATCAACGTCAGCAAAATCATTTTCTAATATATCATGGTTCATTTCCTCTGTCGCTATTTCAAATAATATTCTGTTAGCCTCTCTAAAATACAAAGATTTAAATATTTCTCGATCTTTAATACCTGAAGACATCATATTATAGTTGATTAGCCATTCTTCATAACCCATTAATGTGCCATATGACTCGGCAGAGAACGCAACATGATGAGTGCCGCCAATTCCCATTGTTTCTGGAACTGCACTGTTATCATGGATCAAATGAACTTCTTGATATAAGTCAGTGGACTCATTACTTAAAATAATCGTTTCAGCTTTATTAAAACCTATCATTTTTGAACACGTCTTCCACTTTAATAAATCCTCTAAAATTTTCTGGCTGGCTTTAGGAAACGGAATTCTCAAATGGACAGAATCAATTGCTAGAATTGAATGCTCTATTGGAATATCTGCAGTTTTATTTGGATGAAAATTATGCGCGAGTTCATCCTTGTTTTTTATGGTTAAACCTAAAGGCGTGCCATCGTAATCTTCAAATCTTAATAGTTTTTTGTTATTATATTCTTCAATACCATAATGACAAATATCAAACGCTTCCAATCTTTTTTGCCAATAATCTAAAGATTCTTCAGTGTTTACTTTAAAGATGGTCCGATCGATTGAGTTATTTCCAAATTTCCTGTTAGGAATACCTGACATTTCAAATACTGTGAATTCACTGCCTGCACTTCCTTTAGCGTTTCCAAAAAACAAATGGTACATCTCTCGATCATCTTGATTAACGGTTTTAATAACTAACTTCATTCCTAAAATGTGTTTATAAAATTCAAATGACTTTTTCATATCACTATTAATCACAGAAACATGGTGTATCAATGGTCTCATATCAATCATCCTTTACATATCTATTTACAAACGCTTAAGTAGAATCTTCTTCTCGTTATTTTTTCACAGTGAGTCTTTAATCGCTTTAATTTCAACTTCTGTAAGCTCATGGCCGCCATCAAATAAAAAGTAAGTCAAGTTCTTATAATAGTTGTTCATCGTCTCTTTTAATTTTAAAACATCACCTGGCAATGCTAAATTATCTGTAGCTCCGGAAGTCATTATCACTTTCATCCCTGACTCAACTTCAAAATGATAGTTTAGATTAGATGGGTGAAGTAAGATGGCCTGGGACATAATATGTGGATATTTTTCTATTATCCCTATGATGAAATTCGCACCATTCGAGTAGCCTAAAAATACCTTTTTCTTAAATGCGAATCCTCTTTTTTTCCACTCTTCCATGAAACCATTTATATTTGATTCAAAATCTTTTCTATCCAGTTGGCCATTTATCAATGGTGAAAAATAACGTCGATTACTTCCTACACCCTCAGTTGCCTTTACGCCTATAATAGTCGCATTAGGATTTAGTTCTTCCATCACTCGCAGTAATTGAAAATCATTTCCGCCTGTACCATGAAATAAAAAATAAGCTTCATCTTTAGATCCTTCATGTAATAAAGTAAACATTCTCTATCTCCTTTCAAAGGAATTTATTATATTTAATTACTACTCTATCATAATCTATTTTTTAAGTGTTTACTAATCTCAACTATGTACAAAAATACCTTTTTCTCATGATACTCATGTGCGTAAAATCTTAAGTTTGTAACAATAGCGGTGCCTTAAATTGATTGTTTTAATTTTTAACCACACTGTTATTAATAAATCATGGGCTATTTTTATGTTACAACAGACTCGTAGAGAAGTGAAAGACGGTGGCTATCCCGAAAGTTGATGATGCTTATTAAAATAGGTAGCCAATCTATGAAATGAAATGCCTTTTTGACAGATTTTGAGTCACTTCAACTAATATTTGGCTTTGGAATATTTATTATTTCATTACTTTATTTAGTTGTCGTACTCATAAAATGAGACAAAAAAAGCAATCGTCTATCAGTGGATTAAATAAATAAATAAAAAAGGCTCCCTATCATTATAAACATAGGCTTCAAATGATTCTTTATACGCTAGTATATAAGATTTATTTTCTATGATGGAAAATTTCGAAAAAAAATAACATGAAAACAGTATTCGATTTGTACAAATGATAGTAGAAATATACTAGTAATGCTATGAACACAACAGTATGATAAATCTAGTTGATAGCGCTTTCAAAAATAAGGAGGAATCATACATGAAAAATTATAGCAATATAGTAAAAGAGTTAACGTTAGAGGAAAAAGCAAGTTTATGCTCAGGATTAGATTTTTGGCATTTGAAAGGGATTGAACGTCTTAATGTCCCCTCGATTATGATGACAGATGGGCCACATGGTATGAGAAAACAACGACCCGATGCAAATGATCATCTTGGTGTGTTTGATAGTGTACCAGCAATTTGTTTCCCTTCTGCCGCAGGTATGGCTTCTTCTTGGAACAGAGAAATGTTGTTCGAGGTAGGTGAAGCACTGGGTGAAGAATGTGTATCAGAGCAAGTTTCTGTGTTATTAGGACCTGGCGTGAACATTAAGCGTTCACCATTATGTGGGCGTAACTTTGAATATTTTTCAGAAGATCCTTTTTTAGCTTCACAATGAGCAACTGAACAAGTCAAAGGGATGCAAACACATCCTATAGGGGCATCACTCAAACACTTTGCAGTAAATAACCAAGAAGAACGTCGAATGACAGTGGATGCTCAGGTAGATGAGCGTACATTGCGAGAAATTTATTTAGCTGCTTTTGAAGGGGTTGTTAAAGAAGCACAGCCAGCGACAGTAATGAGCTCATATAACCGCGTAAACGGTGAATATGCAGCTGAAAGTGAACGTTTATTAACTACTATTCTTCGCGATGAATGGGGTTTTAAAGGGGCTGTTGTTTCAGATTGGGGCGCGGTTAATTACAGAGTAGCAGCCTTAAAAGCAGGATTAGAACTAGATATGCCTTCTAATAATGGTTATTCTGACACTTTAATTGTCTCAGCAGTTAAAAATGGCGAATTAGATGAAGCAGTGGTTGATCAAGCAGCAGAACGTGTATTACGTTTGATTGAAATGACTGCACCTCAAACTAATCCCGCACAATACAATAAAGAAGCACATCATAAACTTGCACGTCGTGTGGCATCAGAAAGTATGATATTGCTTAAAAATGACGCAGAGATGTTACCTTTA
The DNA here is from genome assembly GCF_036884295.1 of Brochothrix thermosphacta DSM 20171 = FSL F6-1036. NCBI lineage: Bacteria > Bacillati > Bacillota > Bacilli > Caryophanales > Listeriaceae > Brochothrix > Brochothrix thermosphacta. The sequence continues at coordinate 402,229 of NZ_CP145608.1, read as the reverse complement.
CAGAAAACTGAAAATATAGTGGTTTTAGGAGAACTTGCAGAAAAACCACGTTACCAAGGAAGTGGTAGCTCAAAAATCAATCCAACGAAAATTGAAAGTTTACTGGATGAAATGCATAAAAGTGCACCCGATGCATTGATTAAATATGCAGCTGGTTATGATATGACATCTGATGATTTATCAGAAACATTGATTGAAGAAGCTATCACTACTGCAGAAAAAGCAGATAAAATCATTCTATTTTTAGGGTTGCCTGATCGCTTTGAATCTGAAGGATATGACCGTCATCATTTACGCTTACCAGATAACCAGTTAGCCTTGATTGAACGGATCACAGCTATTCATGAGAATGTCATTGTGTTGTTAAGTAACGGTGCACCAGTTGAAATGCCTTGGGAAAAAGATGTCCAAGCTATTTTTGAAGTCTATCTCGGAGGTCAAGCCATGGGTGGCGCGTTGAGTGATTTATTATACGGTGATGTTAATCCCAGTGCTAAATTAGCTGAAACATTTCCAATGAAATTAGAAGATACACCCGCCTACTTCAACTTTCCAGGTGAGAATGATGTTGTGTCATATAACGAAGGCATCTTCGTTGGTTACCGCTACTATGATATGAAAGCAATGAATACTTTATATCCATTTGGTCATGGCTTAAGCTATACAGAATTCACGTATGAAAAAATGACGCTTAGTAAAAAAATATTACCGATAAAGAAATGGTTGACGTGGAAATAACCGTACGTAATACGGGAGCAGTTGCAGGGAAAGAAATAGTGCAATTATACGTTGCAGATGTGAAGAGTACCGTTAAACGTCCACTAAAAGAATTAAAAGGATTTGAGAAAATTATGCTTAATCCTGGTGAAGAAAAAACAATCACAATCACGTTAAATAACCGTTCATTTAGTTACTATGATACAGCTATACAAGATTGGCATATTGAAAGTGGGGAATTTGAGATACTTGTGGGTCGTTCTTCTGCTCAAATTGAGTTAAAAGAAACACTTACTGTTAATTCTACCGTATTATTACCGCTTAAAATAAATCGTAATACAACAATCGGCGACATTATGTTAGATCCACGAACAAGTAAGATTGCGAAAAAACATTTCAATCAATCTGAACTAGCATCTAATATTGCAAAAATGGATTTCACAGCTGAAACGCTTGAATTAGGACCTGCAATGTTAAAAAATATGCCTTTACGAGGATTAATTAATTTTAGTCAAGGTTATTTCACAGAAGAAAAATTAACAGAGTTTTTAAATCAATTAAATCAGGTATAATAACGCGTTTAATGACTGGGAGGAAAAAAGATGGCAACGAATACAAACATTCAAAAAGTATCGATGCAAGAAAAACTATCTTATGGCGCAGGCGATTTTGCTACAGGAATCGTGTGGCATGTTTCATCAATGTTTTTAATGTTTTATTATACGATGGTAATTGGTTTAAACCCAGCGACAATTGGAACGATTATCTTTGCTTCTAAAATTTTCGATGGTGTCACAGATATTGGGATGGGCTTTATTGTTGATAAAACACATAGTAAATACGGTAAGGCACGCCCTTGGCTTTTATGGGGAGCAATCCCCTTTCTAATCAGCGGGATTCTTCTTTATACGGTACCTGATGTGAGTACGGGCTGGCAGTTAGTTTATATAACTATTTCTTATAACTTATTATCATTTGCTTGTACGGCAGTTAATATTCCGTATGGAACGCTTGCTTCATTAATTACACAAGATCAATATGAACGTTCTGTTTTGAACGTGTCACGTATGCTATTCAGTACCTTCGCTGGTTTAATTGCTGGTATGGGAACATTAGCAATTGTAAAAGTATTAGGTGATGGGCAAAAAGGTTGGATTACAATGGCAATTATTTTCTCTGCCGTCGGTTTTGTCTGTTTGATGTTATGTTTTAAAAATACCAAAGAACGTGTTAAACCAGCGATTAAAGAACTGGAAGATAGAAAAATACCGTTTAAATTATCAATGAAATTTTTATTTAGAAATAAATATTGGTTACTTATTTTAGCACTCTTTTTAGTTCAAAACACAGGCAATGGTGTAGGTACAGCTGTAAGTACCTTCTTTGTAGCACAGGTTGCACAAGTCGGTAAAAGTATGTCGACAGAATCATTAATGATGTTATTAACATTTACTAAAATAGTACCTTCTGTCATCGCTATGTTAGTATCGTTACCACTAGTCAAACGATTTGGTAAACGAAATGTGGCTATAATTGGCATGGTCGTATCACTTGTTGGGTGTTTTATCATATTTATCGATCCATACAGTATATCATTAATTATTATTACCAATGTGATTAAAGGGGCTGGTGGTTCTGCATTAGTCGCTGTAATGTTCGCATTATTGGCTGATACGATTGAGTACGGCGAATGGCGTAACGGTGTACGTACTGAAGGTCTGGTTTATTCAGCGGGTAGCTTTGGCGCTAAAGTAGGAACAGGTTTTGGTGCCGCAGTTGTAGGGTGGATGCTAGCAGGCTCAGGTTTCATTTCAGGGGCACATGTACAACCTGAGTCAGCTCAAAGCATGATAATGTTTATTTTCTTATGGCTACCTATTATTTTTGATACATTAATGATTATAATTCTAGTGTTCTATAAACTAGATAAACAATTCCCCAAAATTTCAGCTGATTTAGCAGCAATTCGTGAATCGAATATCACAAAATAACGATTATTTATTTAGCAGTTATCCTCTTTGGTGTAACTGCTTTTTGTATGGGGGCATCGCGTAGGATTCAATTTTTGAGTAACATCGAAGGAAAAGTCATAGCAGTATCCTTCACTTTAAGCATGTATATAAAATAAACAGCTAACAAAAAGAACTTTTTAATAATTCCGTTCATACTGTCCTCGTAAGCGAATAAATTCACAAGGATACCCTCACTTTTGACTAGCAATACGATTTTACAAAGGCGCCGCAATTTTTTATTTATCCACATGTTGTTCTTTATAGGTTTTAGGACTAATACCACATTCTTGTTTGAAAATTTTTGAAAAGTGACTATGGTCATGAAACTTAAGGAGGATCGCTATTTCGATATAAGACATTTTTTGTTGGAGTATCAGTTGTTTAGCTTCTGAAATTCGTTTTTTTCGTATATAAATAGCTAAAGAATCGCCCGTTTCTTTTTTGAAACAGGCAGATAAATAATTAGGTGTAAGATTTAAATGCTCGGCCACATCTTTTATTTTTAGCACTTCATAAAGATGATTTTTGATATAGTATTTGGCATGCATAACATGTGGTGACAGATTGGTATGCTGTTGATGCGTGACTAGTTGTGTGAAATCTAGCAACGCTTTTTTCACCAAGACATCTGCAGAAGAAGTAGACGTACAGTCTTCGAGGGATTGAATGTAAAAATCACTTAAATTATAGGCTTCTTCTGTATAAACGCCCCCTGAAACGGCCGCACGGGTAGCCAACGCGATACAAACAATGCTACTGTTTTTATAGTGACGTAATGTGTCGTTTTTTGAAAGAAGACCCACTCTATCAGAGAAAAAAAGCGGCCCTTGGTTTAATAGCACTGTTAAATCATCGCTTTTCCCTTCCTTTATTAGATAAAGAAATTGCTGTTCAGTAGCGATACAATGTTGGGTTGGTTGTAACTTTAGCGATGCTTCAAGCGTGGACGACATCGTTTTTTCTGGTAATTGTAACCAGTTATCTTGTATGATAATATCTATTTCATCTAATGTTTGTCGAAATAGCATAAAGTAGATTAATTGTATTAAGGCATGTTGTTTTTCACTGGAGAGCGTATATAACTGTTGGTAATAATCGATGTACTTAGGATAATCACACACAGCTGTATCATTGAGCACAGAATGAAGAAATTCTTTAGGAATAACCGAAGAAATGAATGGTCCAATAACAAGTTTCCCAGGACAATGCGCTTCCAACGATATAAATATAAAACGTTCTAAATGAGGTGTAATATAGATAATAGGTTGTTTAGGATTGATATAAGAAGGGACATAGTGGTCTATAAACAATGGAGGTTCAGTATTTGGTGGTGACACGATAGCGCCGTAATGTGTCAACGTCGCATCATCATGAATCAAGGTAAATGGAATATCAGTCAATTTTTCCAAAAGAGATGTGAAATAGGCAGTTGTATAGTGCATAAATTGCTCCTTTCATAATCCATATAAAAAACAGCATAAACGTGAGGCTTTACGTATGTTACAGAGCTTCTTAAAAATAGTCATTATACTGCTAGAATAACTGATGTAGGTTGCCCTTGCAACCATCAGTTATTACCTTTTTTTAATGAATGTAGTTGTCGTACTCACAAAATTAGACAAAAAAAAGTAATCGTCTGAACTTTGGCTAGTCAACGATTACTTTAGTATTATAATTGCGTAGCCACCGTCTTAAACGGTTCTACACGGACGCTAGTTTGCGCTAGTGTCTTTTTCTATACCTTTAGTATAACTGATACAGATTTCCCATGAAAGTATCAGTAATCACCTCTCATTACTGCTAGTGCTTATCGTACTCATAAAATTAGACAAAACGTAATCGTCTACACTTTGGCCAGTTTCTTTACACGTTCATTTAACAAATCTAGCTGTGCCTGGCAATGATTTCACTATTTGCAATATGGACTTCTTTATAATCATGTTACCCATTCCCATTAAAGCATTTACAATGAAATGCTCTATGAATTTGTTTTAAAAGCAAAAAAAGAACCCTCTCACACTCCGAAAAGCGTTGGGGTTCTAAGTATACCGGCGGCCGGGGTCGAACCGGCACGACCTTGCGGTCACAGGATTTTGAGTATGATGACAACAATTTGCGAAATACAAATGCTGTTATATCAAGGTATTTGAACCACTGAAACCACATGGGTTTGGTGCAAATGGTCTTTTTGTGGACTAGAAATTTAATTATTTACCATTCACAAAATCATCTTCCATACGTTTCAAACTACGTTTAATTGCTATCATACTGGTTTCTTAAAATGACTACTTAAATATGTACGAGATTCCCTATTTCCAACACTTTCATACTTCAAAAGTAAATCAAAAGAAAATCGAAACGTTAATTCCTTACTCTAATAACATCTTCACCTTTATTATACTATTAAATTAAATATTTTTAAAAGACCAAAAAAAATATTGACTTTCATATTAATACGTGTAAAGCTAAGGTGATTCTAAATAAAAAAGACTCTATGCAACTTCCGATAAAAATGCTTCCTGTATTCCACAGGAGACATTTTTTCAGATTCCACTGACCACGTTCGTTATTGTAAAAATCCATATAGTCATCTATAATCTCCTATAACTCCTTTAAATTCAAGCACTCTTTATAATTTGTTTCATCTTTAAAATGACCAAAAAGGATCCTGTGGTACGAATTGTATCAGCAGTCGTAAAACTAACATTCATCAAAAAGAAAAATATAGATAGTCAATTTGTATTATATATATCGAGAGCTAAAATTTATATTAATGTACTAAATAGCAAAAAAAGAATTAAATAACATAATTGTAGCTATAGTATAACCTATAGACTGAATATCTAATTCAATACTGGCTGCCCACACAACAATACCCAAACTATATAATACTCTCATGATATTATATTTGCTTATAGTTCTAATTATTTGTTCATTAATTTATCTTTTCCTATATATATTGCAGTAAAGTATTCCTTGCACTAATATAAGTTATATTTTCAAAAAAACTACTTCATTACCACCATATAATCTATTTAAATGCATTATTTAAAGATATCCTTATATGAAAAATGTACTCTGAGATAGAATCACATCATCGTCACCTTTTATTATAAATCTAATCATTATCAATCAGCAATAAAGATAGCTTTCATAACAAATTGAAACTCATCTTCGAACTAAGCAATAAAGTCAAACAAATTCGTCTCCATGGTTTTTCACATTCACATGTAACGCACTATTAGTTGATAATAAAGAAGACGCCCTTATGATTAAGGCGCGTCTTGGTCATGCTTTTATTACAACTATAATTGATGTTTATGAAGTACTTGCTGTTTTCTCACTAATGTTTAACAAAGCAAATACCTCCACAGCTAACAATAGACCAAAAACATAATATAGCTATTAAATAACAAAAAAATAAAATTCAAAATAAAAATCACTGGATTTTTATAATGACTTTAATCTCTCGATAGTATTTTGCCCGTCTCCCTTAGTATAAAACTTCACCCCACTAATCAAAACGTTTTTTTCATTCGCTGCAAACTCCATCTCTCCTTGATTATCTGCCATATATAAAAGTAAATCTTGTTTCCATAATTCACTAATAAATCTTTCTCCACTCATACCCTTAGGTTCAATAAATATTTGAAAATAAAAATCACTATCTTCAAGGAATAAAATAAAGTCAGGTTGAAATCCTTGTATATGTATGTCTGTAATTTCACCTGCTCGATTTTCACGAGAGCCATATTGATGGAGTTTTAACTTTTCACTTTTCACAGATTCACGATGCATGTTTTCATCCATACGCAGTAGATAGACAGATTTCTGATACCTCTTTTTCAACTCATTCACATGTACTTTAACACGTTCTATCAATTCATATTCTAGTTTATTCACGATAGCTTTTTCGTAAACATAAAACTCATCTTTAATTTCATAGGCCTCAATTTTTTGCATATTTTCATTAAACATATTCGCTGTATCATATGCCGGAACCCGTTTATTATAATTTGTTAGATACTCATTTATTGGATAACCAATAAATTTTTTTGTTCCTCTTTGTTTAATATAACCTGATTTGAATTTCACTTCATATTCTTTTAAAAGCGCTAAAGTAACATCTAATATATCATCAGGAGAAATATCCTTTAGTTGAAAGTCTTTTGGGACCGTTAAAAATAAATTCACTTCATTTATATTTAACCACTTCTCATCATAAATAAATTCTTTTATCGATGTAAGCAACGGTATATATTTTTTAAGATTTTCAAATCTAAAAAACTCTAAGCGTTGTATAGCTTTTTTTATATATCTGACATCAAATTCTTCTACTCTTATAATTTTTGTTTCATCAGAACCCACAGTCGCTTGATAGGAAACTTCTCGACTACCATAGTTAAGACATCTTATAATATCTGCTTTGTGGTTAATACCATACTTAGCAATCGAATTAAACCATTCATCTTCTACTTCTTTCACTTCATTATAATAAATCTTACCTTTTTTATAGGCTTCTGTTTTCTTAAAAGATGATTTCAGTTTAATTTCAATAGGTGGGGTTTTTTTATCTTCACCCGTAGGTAAATCCACTTTTTTCAGTGATCCTATCAATTGTTTTATATATTGTGGCTCATCCATTGTATGATAGTGTAGTGTTTCAATAAAAAGTTGCGTGTTAGATAAATCATTATCAAATCTCCGTTGATAACTTTTTCGTCCCATTAGTTCAAACGGATAATGCCTTGCTCCCCGTCCGATCAACTGCGCTTCAGCCATTGTTGCATTTTTATTTGTGCCAGCTCCTTTTTCAATACGAACTATATCATATAAATTAAGTACATCCCATCCTTCTGTTAGTTTTGCAACAGCAAACACAACACGATATAGATTATTAGGATTTTCAAGTGTATTTAATGCTTGATATTGTCCTTTTTCAAGCATATTTCCACTCGTATCATTTGCATTTAATACGTTCCTAGAATCAAAATCATGTTTTATTTCTCGAATAATTCTCTCCATTGCACCTTCATTTTTAAGATAAAAATCATAAGCCAAACTCAACGCGGAACTCACATTACTATCCATTAATTGTTGCCGATTAATAAATTTAATCAAATCTCTAACATTTAAATTTCCAATGATTTGATTGAATTTTGCATTTGCTTCGATTGAAACATCTACTTTAGATGATTTGAATAAAATCACTGGTTTGAATGTACTGGTGACGCCTTCTGAATTGGCTCTATATTTTCTATACTGGGAAAGTAACACGACATTCAACATTTTATCCTCATCACTTGCAGACGTTTCAATTCGTTTTACCTGCTTAGAATAACCATCAAACATAAATTTACTTAATGGATAACGGTAAACTACTTTATCTCTGTATTTATTGTAGATAACATCTTTAGAAAAATCAACAGTTGCAGTGAATTCTAGAAGAAGATTCTTTTGCTCGAAGTCATTACGTGCGTTTAGAATTTTATTAATCGCATACTCCCAAGTGTTCTCATCATCTTTTTCTTTTTTTGTATTAGCAGAATAATGATGTGCTTCATCCGCCAATATGACCACTGGTTGTCGCTCATAATCAGTTAATCCCATAGTGTTTTCTCTTACTACAAATAAATCTTCTGAAACTTTTTGAACAGAGGATAATTTGATATAGATGGTATTTTCTTGTTGTATCCTGGGGAATTGTTCCACTTCTAAAATAGAAATCTGCTTGCCATCAATTGCTATTTTTTCTTTATAAAGATACTTATCACTATTTTTATTGACTAAGTTATCTTTGGTTTTCAACAAAACAGAATTAGTATTCACAATAAACAAAAAGTTGTGATAATTATATTCTTTATAGAGATATAAAATTAATCCAGCCATCAGATCTGTTTTACCAGAACCTGTTGCCATATTAAATAAAACCTGTTGAGGACTTAGTTTCATATTTTGCCTTGTATAGTGATAATTACGTATAGATTCATTTTGATAGTACCGCAGGGTATGAATTAGATTATTATTCAAATAATCAGGTATTACATAGCTCTGATGTTCATGAAACAAATCCATTTCTGCTAATTTAGCTTCCTCTAGCAAAGGAAAGTGACGAATTTTTGATATACTATTATTAGTCATCTTATTCACCACCTTTATAGAATTTTTTATTAAACAGATAATCAGCATCAGAAAGTAAACTTCGTACATTTACATCCTCAATTTCTGAATAATTATAATATAAACCGTTTTTATCCAGTAGTTTAATCAGTAATCGTTTATTATCACTGAAACTTTCCAACCAATTAATTTTATTTAAATCAGCACGGAAAGAAATATCAGCGGGATCTAATATATCTGTTCCTTCTAGCATTCGCTGATATACAACTTTCAATTCGTTTATAGTATCCGAATGAATAATATCTTGTAAGTACCCCATATTCTTAGGCATTAGCTCTGTATATACAAATGAGCCTCCGCCTTTCCATGTGACATCTTTAGAGATACCTCCTTGTTCTCCATCAATAGCTTTTATGAGTCTTGGAACTGTATCTGTAGTTATATAATCCATCTGATCTATCCCAATAAACTTTCTATTCATCTTTAATGAAACAGCTTGTGTTGTTCCAGATCCCATAAAGAAATCTAATACAATATCTTCTTCATCAGTTGTTGCTCTTATCAAAAACGCAATCAACGACTCCGGCTTGGAATAAGTAAAATTTATTTTCATTTCTTCTAAATGAGAATTAGAATCTTCATAACTTCCAACACCAAAAATTTTAGAAAGGTAACTTGTATCGATCATTTTTTCAGGGGCCATAGCATTACTTTTGGATTTTTGATATCGAATAGAAAATTGTTTAGATTTAATAATAAAATCTCCCCCTTTTCTAACTTCTTCATCAAGATATTCTTGACTCCACTTGAATTTTCCTTTCAACCTTACAGCATTTATATTTTTCCCTTCTTTAACATGAAGATCATCCAATAATTCAACTTTAGGGTACATTCCTGATTTATACTCCCCATCTGGGATATTGAATCTAATATTCCCTTTTTCAAATCGTAGTTCACCAATTCCATTACTAGAATTCAATAATGGAGCATCCCCATTTTCAGTATCTTTTCCAATCCACTTTCTATTAGGATTTTTCACTTTTTCATATGAATGAATATACTCTAATCCAGATCTACTTTTATTTCCCAAAGAATCCGCATTATCAGTGTTTCTCCATATAAATGTTTCCACAAAATTATCGCCTCCAAAAACTTCATCCATTAAAACTTTCAAATAAGCTTGACCATCTTCACTGATAGAGATAAAAATAACTCCGTCACTATCTAATAAATCACGAGCAATCTCAAGACGATTTTTCATAAATACTAACCAAGATGATAATTTAAAATTTGAGTTATATGAAAATGTATCACTAGGTTTACTTTTATTAAAAAAGTAAGGCGGGTCAAGATATATAAACTTTACTTTTTCCGTATAATTCTCTTTCAAGGTATGCAAAGCAAGTAAATTATTCCCTTTAATAATTAGGTTATCTGTTTCAGAATTAAAATCCGTTACCGTCGATTCTCCATTTTCATTGTATAGTTTACTATTCACAAATATTTTTTTATCAAATAATCGATCGATTTCATCTTTTTCAATAACTTCATTTAAGAAAGCATCATCATATCCACCTTCAGTATTTTCTTTTGTCATGGATGCTGTTAAAACCCCATCTTTAAAAGGAAAATCTAATAATACATCTTAACTATCAGCTAAAAAATGCCCTTTATATCCTAACCCAATACGATTTTCATATTTAGTATAACTCGTTTCCCAATAGTCATTATAGAGAACTGCTTCTTCTAGTTGATCAATTTGAAATAACTTTTGACCCGCAACTTCTTTTAAAAAATGTTGTTTTATAAAATCTGATTGAAATAATTTATCAAGTAATTCTTCATCATATTTTCTTAAATCCTCACTTAATTTTGTACGATTTAATTCTTCGTCAATAAAATACTTATCTGTAAAAAGTAATAATATTTTTTTTAATTCATCAAAGATCTTCGGTTCTATTTTCATTATAATTTTCCTCCGTAACAATTTATTTGATATGAAAAAACAAAAAAAGTTAAACAGAACTTCCTTTTTTATATTCAACATAATATCATGTGTTCCTTGTTCAATTTCAAGATTTTTCTCAACCATTATTATAACTTTACAATACTTAGTTTTCTATATTTTGTTCAATGAATACAATTATTCATTTTCAAACTCACTAACTCCTCTTATTAAACAAGATACTACATGAAATCCTTAACACTTATAATATACTAACTAAACATATACAGTACTATATAGAGTATATCAATAAATTAAGCTTCTACCTAGAATAATTTATTAATAACTGAACACAAAACAGACACCCTCTCGCATGCCTTCCTCCTCACCCTTCCACATACTTCGAAAAATTAAAACTTTTCGCTTGCCATTGACCTGTATCTTTTACATATTTTACTTTCACGTACATGTGTTGTTTCTGTGCTTCTTTATTAAAAGTGAGTTCAGAGACGACATAATTAATCACATTAATTTCATTTGAATTAAATAATTTTGCGAAAAACGCTTCACTTGATAAGAGTAAAGAACTTGTATCGTTTTGGTCATAATCACTTTTACATCGTGTCATATTGTTCTTTGTTTCTTCTATTAAATAGGGTGTTATTTGTTGATCACGTTCATCAAGCGATTCATAGGCAAACAATGCTTCCATCAATTGATAATTAATATCTTTGATTATCTTCATCTCATCAAGTGTTGTTGCTGGCTCTTCTTTAGTATTGGCAAGTGAACGGAGCTTTTTCAACTCACGTTCTTTGGCTTGCTTCTCTTTCTCAGTTTGTTGATTGTTCATGAGCAATGCTTCATTACTATTCGTTACACTGATTAAGCGACTGATTAGAAACAACACCCTCTAAAATTATCATTTTGTTCATTTCTCTCTCCTGTATCAATCTTTTTTCGAAAACTATAGATTGTGTTTAACCATATACATCGAAAAGTCCGTGATAAAATAACACCGGACCTTAAAGCTATTCATACCTTCAAAAAATTTGTAATTTTCTAAAAATAATAACCAGCAAAAACACTGTTGAAATTACACTTGCTGAAAATAAAGTATACATCGAACCCTTACTTTTCGTTTTTGAAGTAGCCATAAGATTACGTGATACTAAAATCCATAGAATCATAGAAATTATTGCTAAAATTAACATACTAGTAGCCATATATAATACACCTCTCTTAATTTCAATATTCTAAAATTATAACATTCATTACATTTTAAATAAATGAAGTTATACAATATATATTGATATAGGAGCATAATTTTTAATTTTAACAATAGTAGCACTATCATTAAAAGAGGTTAATTTAAGTTGGCAGTTGCTCTAATCCGTTTTCCCCTCAATCTTCAACATACTTCGAAAAATTAAAACTCTTCGCTTGCCATTGACCTGTATCTTTTACATATTTCACTTTAACATACATATGTTGTTTCTGTGCTTCTTTATTAAAAGTGAGTTCAGATACAACATCATTAATAACATTTATTTCATTTGAATTGAATGATTTTGCGACAAATGCTTCACTTGATAAGAGTAATGAACTTGTATCGTTTTGGTCATAATCACTTTTGAATCGTGTCATGTTATTCTTTGTTTCTTCTATTACATAAGGTGTTATTTGTTTATCACGTTCATCCAACGATTCATAGGCAAACAATGACTCCATCAATTGATAATTAATGTCTTTGATTGTCTTCATTTCATCGAGTGTTGTTGCTGGTTCTTCCTTAGCATTAGAAAGTGAACGGAGCTTTTTCAACTCACGTTCTTTGGCTTGCTTCTCTTTCTCAATTTGTTGATTACTCACGAGCAGCGCTTCGTTATTATTCGTTACACTGATTAAGCGACTGATTAAAAACAACACTAAAACAATCGCTACGGCTATCATCACTTTTCGTTTCATTTCCTCCCTACTTTCCGGTTACTCCTAGAATTGGTGCAGGATCAATTTGTCCGCCCCATTGTTGTTTTCTGATTTCAAAATGCAAATGAGCCCCTGTTGATTGCCCTGTACTACCGACTTTACCGATGACTTGTCCTTGTTTCACTTTCTGTCCTTTCGTCACGCTGACAGCATTTTGATGGGCGTAAAGTGTCCATTCTTTACTCTTCTTATGTTCCAACAACACAACATTTCCATAATTATTAAAGCCATTGCTATTGCTTCCCATTCCAGCAAAAACTACCACGCCATCATCTGCGGATTTAATGGCTGAATTCATCGGTTGTGCAAAATCTAAGCCTTTATGTTGTTCCCGTTGACCTGTCACTGGATTGATGCGATCAACAAAACCTGAGCTTACAATCGGATTATCTACGGGAATAATGTACTTCCCTGTGCCACCACCAACGAGATTACCACTGCTACAATCATAGTATTGGAGGATATTTTTTAAATAATCTTTATCTCCTGGTCCTGCACCAAAGCCTGCCACGATATTTTTATAAAAGTAATAATTGGCTTCTTCTGACCATTTTCTATTACGTTCTTTTTTGAGCCATGGACCAAACGTTGGAAATTGATATAAAACGGAAGAAATATTCATATCGCCTTCATTTGTTGGTGATGGCTCATATCCTGTTGTGGATGCAACGGCTTTGAGTTGTGCTTTAAAGAATGAAATACCTTGCACAATACTTTCTTTAACACCTAATGAGTTGGGTGGTAGTCCTAAACTTTCAGAGCATTGAAAAATATCATCACTTAACAACCCACCATGGCTTTCCTACATGACATGGGCTAATAAGAGATTGAACCATTTTTTATCGAGCTGTTGTTTCTGCATTTCTTTTAAAATTGGTTCTTTGAAGGCAAGTGTCTCAGCATTTACGCCAATTAACGTTCCTTCTCCTCCTAAATTCATTTCTGTATCGCCACGACTAAACACGATAACGATTAACAACACTGGCACTAAAATCAACATTGGCAATAGGCTACTCAGTCCGATTAACTTCTTCATGGTCTGCCTCCTGACGTGTTTCATCTGGTGTTAAATCCTCAGTATTCTTTGTATCAGTCTCAACTTCCTTAACCGCTTCTTTTTCTTTACGTGCGCTTTCTTGCTGTGGTGTTGCTTCTAATTGACGTACTTCTTCAATAACATCTGTAGCATCAGCTGTATTTGTTGCTGATTCATTCATAGCATCTTCTTGCGATTCTCTGTTATTTTCTAACGTTGTTGTATCTTGTTCTAATGTTTTTGCTTCTTCTGCTTGCATGTTCTCAAAAAAATTTCCGTCATTCACATGTAGTACTATTAATCGATAACAAAGAGACGCCCTTATCATTAAGGCGCGTCTTGGTAATGCTTCTATTACAACTACAATGGATGTTTATGGGCATCTGTTTCCTAATAAGCAGAAAAATACTGCTGATAGATTGGATGAGTTATTTTATTAGCTTCACAGTGAAATTGGAAATAATTATTACCATAATAATTTATTTTTTGATATACTTATTAAAAATAATATAGGAGTGAGTTCATGAATTGGGACACCATAATTACTGAGTTATTTCATTTTGATATTAAGGGATTGGGCTGGAAAGTGATCATTAGTGCTCTTTTCCTTTTGGGAGTCCTGTGGATTTGGTATACCGAAAAAAGATTTTCATATAAAGATATTATAATACGCAAATCATCAAAAGAAGAATATGAAAAATTTAATGAAAAAGAAAAAAGCACTCTATTTTACGATGATAATTCCGAAGGAGTGGATACTTTCTATTGGATTTTCGGTTCTCATGACAAGCAACTAAATGTAAAATTATACAAGTATAATGCTACTACAGATTCAACCATTGAAACTAATCTTCGTAAACGTCTTAAAAAAAATTATACTCCTATTATTTTCAAACCATACAAAATGATACAGTTAGAACCTGATACTTTTTGTGTCTTCAAATTACGCACAATAGGAATTATACCCTGTTATCAAGTGAAATTAGAAATGGATGGACGTATTTCTTACTTCTCAATATCTTCAAATATGCGTTTTGGAAATCAAGGTGACCAAATAAATAAATTGAAATTCAAGCAAACATTTATTGGCTTTCTAAAATCTATTTTCACTGGTAAAATTAAATAGAAAAAGGATAAACAAAGGCTCTATAATTTATAGTATTGGTGACGAAATATGTCGCTAACACTATAAATTATAGAGCCTTTTTAATCAGTTATACAAGAGAATGGACACTTTGTGGTCACTCAAAACAGTTTTAAACAAAAAAAAGAACCCTCTCACACTCCGAAAAGCGTTGGGGTTCTAAGTATACCGGCGGCCGGGGTCGAACCGGCACGACCTTGCGGTCACAGGATTTTGAGTCCAGCGCGTCTGCCAATTCCGCCACGCCGGCATATACTTATTATAATTATAATGGAGGCGGTAACCGGATTTGAACCGGTGGTGAAGGTTTTGCAGACCTCTGCCTTACCACTTGGCTATACCGCCACAAAATAAAAAGCGAAAGACGAGATTCGAACTCGCGACCCCCACCTTGGCAAGGTGATGTTCTACCACTGAACTACTTTCGCAAAATAATTAATTTAATTAACTGGGGTGGCAGGGATCGAACCTACGCATGATGGAATCAAAATCCATTGCCTTACCGCTTGGCTACACCCCAAGGATATTATCTATATAAAAAAGGCGGATGATGGGGATCGAACCCACGCATGCCTGAACCACAATCAGGTGTGTTAACCACTTCACCACAACCGCCATAATAGTAATAATAGTTTAAATGTAAAAAAATGGCAGGGGCAGTAGGAATCGAACCCACATCAAAGGTTTTGGAGACCTCTATTCTACCGTTAAACTATGCCCCTATCAAAAAATATATAAATAAAAAATGGTGGAGGAGAGTGGATTCGAACCACTGAACCCTAAGGAACGGATTTACAGTCCGTCGCGTTTAGCCACTTCGCTACTCCTCCATATAGATGTTGCAATGGCTCAGGACAGAGTCGAACTGCCGACACACGGAGCTTCAATCCGTTGCTCTACCAACTGAGCTACTGAGCCATAAAACTAACGGTCTGGACGGGACTCGAACCCGCGACCTCCTGCGTGACAGGCAGGCATTCTAACCAGCTGAACTACCAGACCAAAAACTTGTTTGCAAGCTAACTTGCAATTGCGGGAGCTGGATTTGAACCAACGACCTTCGGGTTATGAGCCCGACGAGCTACCAGACTGCTCCATCCCGCGATAATATTAATAAAAATGGTGGGGGCTGACGGGCTCGAACCGCCGACCCTCTGCTTGTAAGGCAGATGCTCTCCCAGCTGAGCTAAGCCCCCTGACTTTCAATGTTGCTACTTATAATAGTATAAGCAATGACCCGTACGGGATTCGAACCCGTGATACCGCCGTGAAAGGGCGGTGTCTTAACCGCTTGACCAACGGGCCTTAAGACATAATGTTATATTCGGAGTGTCTAGTACGGAGAGTAAGGGATTTGAACCCTTGAGACAGTTTACACTGCCTACACGGTTTCCAACCGTGCTCCTTCGGCCACTCGGACAACTCTCCATATTAACTCCGCAAGTAGGGCTCGAACCTACGACAACACGATTAACAGTCGTGTGCTCTACCAACTGAGCTATTGCGGATAATCAGCTTGGCAACGTCCTACTCTCACAGGGGGAAACCCCCAACTACCATCGGCGCTAAAGAGCTTAACTACTGTGTTCGGGATGGGAACAGGTGTATCCTCTTTGCTATCGTCACCAAACGTTTTTTTGAATTTTATCTAAGCTTCGTTTTTCGTTGTTGTCTTCTTCATCTCAATTGTCACATACCCTAAGTATGTTCCTCAATCGATTCATAAACGCCTAGAATAACTCGCTTTTACAAAATTCATATTAACAGATACATTACCTGTTAATTGCTTGGATAATATGAAATTATCAAGAGAATTTGCACTCTCAAAACTGAATACTTATTGATATAGAAAGAATTTGCGACAACCAATCGTCATTTTCGCTTTTTTAAAAATTAATAAGGTTAAGTCCTCGACCTATTAGTATTCGTCCGCTCCATACATTGCTGTACTTCCACTCCGAACCTATCAACCTGATCGTCTCTCAGGGGTCTTACTCACATAAAGTGATGGGAAATCTCATCTCGAGGGGGGCTTCACGCTTAGATGCTTTCAGCGTTTATCCCTTCCACACATAGCTACCCAGCGATGCTCCTGGCGGAACAACTGGTACACCAGCGGTGTGTCCATCCCGGTCCTCTCGTACTAAGGACAGCTCCTCTCAAATTTCCTGCGCCCGCGACGGATAGGGACCGAACTGTCTCACGACGTTCTGAACCCAGCTCGCGTACCGCTTTAATGGGCGAACAGCCCAACCCTTGGGACCGACTACAGCCCCAGGATGCGATGAGCCGACATCGAGGTGCCAAACCTCCCCGTCGATGTGGACTCTTGGGGGAGATAAGCCTGTTATCCCCGGGGTAGCTTTTATCCGTTGAGCGATGGCCCTTCCATGCGGAACCACCGGATCACTAAGCCCGACTTTCGTCCCTGTTCGACTTGTAGGTCTCACAGTCAAGCTCCCTTGTGCCTTTACACTCTGCGAATGATTTCCAACCATTCTGAGGGAACCTTTGGGCGCCTCCGTTACTCTTTAGGAGGCGACCGCCCCAGTCAAACTGCCCATCTGACACTGTCTCCCACCCCGATAAGGGGTGCGGGTTAGAATGGTCATGTCACAAGGGTAGTATCCCACCAACGCCTCCTCCGAAGCTAGCGCTCCGGAATCTAAGGCTCCTACCTATCCTGTACAAGTGACACAAACATTCAATATCAGATTGCAGTAAAGCTCCACGGGGTCTTTCCGTCCTGTCGCGGGTAACCTGCATCTTCACAGGTACTATAATTTCACCGAGTCTCTTGTTGAGACAGTGCCCAAATCGTTACACCTTTCGTGCGGGTCGGAACTTACCCGACAAGGAATTTCGCTACCTTAGGACCGTTATAGTTACGGCCGCCGTTTACTGGGGCTTCAATTCGCACCTTCGCTTGCGCTAAGCACTCCTCTTAACCTTCCAGCACCGGGCAGGTGTCAGCCCATATACGTCATCTTACGATTTTGCATAGACCTGTGTTTTTGGTAAACAGTCGCTTGGGCCTATTCACTGCGGCTCTCTCAGGCTTTCACCTTAATAGAGCACCCCTTCTCCCGAAGTTACGGGGTCATTTTGCCGAGTTCCTTAACAAGAGTTCTCTCGCTCACCTTAGGATTCTCTCCTCATCTACCTGTGTCGGATTGCGGTACGGGCAGTCATTAACTAACTAGAGGCTTTTCTTGGCAGTGTGGAATCAGAACCTACGGCACTAGGTGCCACCACATCACAACTCAGCTTACACGGAAAGCGGATTTGCCTACTTCCCTGCCTAATTGCTTGTACATGCATATCCATCAGCATGCGTTCGTATCCTCCTGCGTCCCCCCATCGCTCAAACATTAATGACTGGTACAGAAATATCAATCTGTTGTCCATCGCCTACGCCTATCGGCCTCAGCTTAGGTCCCGACTAACCCTGGGCGGACGAGCCTTCCCCAGGAAACCTTAGATATTCGGTGGACGGGATTCTCACCCGTCTTTCGCTACTCATACCGGCATTCTCACTTCTAAGCACTCCACCAGTCCTCTCGGTCTGACTTCACTGTCCTTAGAACGCTCTCCTACCACGGACATCTTAGATGTCCATCCACAGTTTCGGTAATACGTTTAGCCCCGGTACATTTTCGGCGCGGTGTCACTCGACTAGTGAGCTATTACGCACTCTTTAAATGGTGGCTGCTTCTGAGCCAACATCCTAGTTGTCTAAGCAATACTACATCCTTTTCCACTTAACGTATATTTAGGGACCTTAACTGGTGGTCTGGGCTGTTTCCCTCTCGACAATGGATCTTATCACTCACTGTCTGACTCCCGAGTATAAGTCGATGGCATTCGGAGTTTATCTGAATTCAGTAACCCTAGATGGGCCCCTAGTTCAAACAGTGCTCTACCTCCATGACTCTCAACCTCGAGGCTAGCCCTAAAGCTATTTCGGAGAGAACCAGCTATCTCCAGGTTCGATTGGAATTTCTCCGCTACCCACACCTCATCCCCGCAATTTTCAACTTACGTGGGTTCGGACCTCCAGTAAGTTTTACCTTACCTTCATCCTGGACATGGGTAGATCACCTGGTTTCGGGTCTACGCCTACTAACTAATTCGCCCTATTCAGACTCGCTTTCGCTGCGGCTCCGTCTTATCAACTTAACCTTGCTAGTAAACGTAACTCGCCGGTTCATTCTACAAAAGGCACGCTATCACCCATTAACGGGCTTTAACTACTTGTAGGCACACGGTTTCAGGAACTATTTCACTCCCCTTCCGGGGTTCTTTTCACCTTTCCCTCACGGTACTGGTACACTATCGGTCACTAGGGAGTATTTAGCCTTACGGGATGGTCCCCGTGGATTCCGACGGGATTTCTCGTGTCCCGCCGTACTCAGGATCCACTCTGGAGAGAAACGCTTTTCGTTTACGGGACTGTTACCCTCTTTGGTTAACCTTTCCAGGTTACTCAACTAAACGTTTCTTTTGTAACTCCGTGTAGAGTGTCCTACAACCCCAAAGAGCAAGCTCTTTGGTTTGGGCTGTTTCCGTTTCGCTCGCCGCTACTTAGGAAATCGATTTTTCTTTCTCTTCCTGCAGGTAATAAGATGTTTCAGTTCCCTGCGTCTGCCGTCAACAACCTATGTATTCAGTTGAAGACACTATGCGATCAAGCATAGTAGGTTTCCCCATTCGGAAATCTCTGGATCAAAGCTTACGTACAGCTCCCCAAAGCATATCGGTGTTAGTCCCGTCCTTCATCGGCTCCTAGTGCCAAGGCATTCACCGTGCGCCCTTTCTAACTTAACCTTCAGACTTACTTCTTTTCCTATCTCTCTTTGTCAGAATTGCGCGCTCTCAGACATGTACCGAAGTACAATTACTTACGAGTGCTCGTTCTTCCTCGATTGATAAAAAAACAACTTCGTCTTTACCTTGCCTCCGAAGAGGCAAAGTTCGACATGATGAACACATGTCTGGTTGATCGTGCGATACGATCTGATGATTATAAATCACCTAAAATGAGTCTCGGTTGTTACTTGGTCTTTCTATTTAATATCAATTAGTATTCAGTTTTCAAAGAACAAATTTAAAATTGGTGGAGCCTAGCGGGATCGAACCGCTGACCTCCTGCGTGCAAGGCAGGCGCTCTCCCAGCTGAGCTAAGGCCCCGTTTAAGGGTATGTAATTTAATGGTGGGCCTAAATGGACTCGAACCATCGACCTCACGCTTATCAGGCGTGCGCTCTAACCAGCTGAGCTATAGGCCCTTTGGAGAAGATTGACTTCTCAAAACTAAATGAACGCTAGACATAACATATAACAATTAATTTGTAACATTATCACATCCGAAGATGTGTTCCTATTCCTTAGAAAGGAGGTGATCCAGCCGCACCTTCCGATACGGCTACCTTGTTACGACTTCACCCCAATTATCTATCCCACCTTAGACGGCTAGCTCCCGAAGGTTACCAAACCGGCTTTGGGTGTTACAAACTCTCGTGGTGTGACGGGCGGTGTGTACAAGGCCCGGGAACGTATTCACCGTAGCATGCTGATCTACGATTACTAGCGATTCCGGCTTCATGCAGGCGAGTTGCAGCCTGCAATCCGAACTGAGAATAATTTTATGGGATTGGCTCCACCTCGCGGCTTCGCGACCCTTTGTATTATCCATTGTAGCACGTGTGTAGCCCAGGTCATAAGGGGCATGATGATTTGACGTCATCCCCACCTTCCTCCGGCTTACACCGGCAGTCACTTTAGAGTGCCCAACTAAATGCTGGCAACTAAAATCAAGGGTTGCGCTCGTTGCGGGACTTAACCCAACATCTCACGACACGAGCTGACGACAACCATGCACCACCTGTCACTTTGTCCCCGAAGGGAAAGTTCTGTCTCCAGAATGGTCAAAGGATGTCAAGACCTGGTAAGGTTCTTCGCGTTGCTTCGAATTAAACCACATGCTCCACCGCTTGTGCGGGCCCCCGTCAATTCCTTTGAGTTTCAACCTTGCGGTCGTACTCCCCAGGCGGAGTGCTTAATGCGTTAACTGCAGCACTAAGGGGCGGAAACCCCCTAACACTTAGCACTCATCGTTTACGGCGTGGACTACCAGGGTATCTAATCCTGTTTGCTCCCCACGCTTTCGCGCCTCAGCGTCAGTAACAGACCAGAGAGCCGCCTTCGCCACTGGTGTTCCTCCAAATATCTACGCATTTCACCGCTACACTTGGAATTCCACTCTCCTCTTCTGTCCTCAAGTCTCCCAGTTTCCAATGACCCTCCCCGGTTGAGCCGGGGGCTTTCACATCAGACTTAAGAGACCGCCTGCGCGCGCTTTACGCCCAATAATTCCGGACAACGCTTGCCACCTACGTATTACCGCGGCTGCTGGCACGTAGTTAGCCGTGGCTTTCTGGTTAGATACCGTCAAGGGGTGAACAGTTACTCTCACCCATGTTCTTCTCTAACAACAGAGCTTTACGACCCGAAGGCCTTCTTCGCTCACGCGGCGTTGCTCGGTCAGACTTTCGTCCATTGCCGAAGATTCCCTACTGCTGCCTCCCGTAGGAGTTTGGGCCGTGTCTCAGTCCCAATGTGGCCGATCACCCTCTCAGGTCGGCTATGGATCGTCGCCTTGGTAAGCCATTACCTTACCAACTAGCTAATCCAGCGCGGGTCCATCTCACAGTGACAGCCGAAACCGTCTTTCACTTGAACATCTTATGATGTTCAGCACATTCGGTATTAGCATCGATTTCTCGATGTTATCCCCAGCTGTGAGGCAGGTTACCCACGTGTTACTCACCCGTCCGCCACTAACTTCAAAAGAGCAAGCTCTTTATCCGTTCGTTCGACTTGCATGTATTAGGCACGCCGCCAGCGTTCGTCCTGAGCCAGGATCAAACTCTCGTTAAAAAGTGATAGTGTTTAAACCATCAAATGATCCTTAACTAGTTCGCTAGCTAAAAATTTGTTACTTGTTTGCGTTACGAAATTAATTGGTTAAACTCCGAAGAGTTTAAGCATATAATATGTCTTTTCGTTCATTCAGTTTTCAAAGGTCAATCGCTGTCAAACTCTCGCTGACAACTTCTTAATACTATCACGTTGTGTGCTCTGTGTCAACATTATTTTAAATAATGTTTAGCAGGTGTTTCGCTTGCTATAAGCGTCTCTCACTCAACAAATACTATCATATCAGCTACGCATTTATATGTCAACAGTTTTTCTTAATAAAAAACTTTTTCTCATAAGAAACATTTAAACCGCTTCTAGATAGTGCATATGTTTTTGCGAACTGTTTACTTAGTATATATGATAACCAATACTTTTGGCAACATTTTTATGTGTATTAAATCAAAAAAAAGATAAAACCGCTCAGGGATATAGTCCCCAAGCGGTTTAGCTAATATTTATTTATCTAAGCGGGCTTCTAGTTCAGCTTTTTCTGCTTCAAAACCAGGTTTTCCTAAAAGCGCAAACATATTTTTCTTGTACGCTTCAACACCTGGTTGATCAAATGGGTTAACTCCTAATAAGTAACCAGAAAGACCAACTGCTTTTTCAAAGAAGTAAATCAAGTATCCTAAAGAAAATTCATCTAATTTAGGGATTTCTACTACAAAGTTAGGAACATCACCATCAGTATGTGCTAACAAAGTACCTTGGAAAGCTTTTTCATTTACATAATCAACTGTTTTACCAGCAAGGAAGTTCAAACCATCAAGATTTTTTTCATCAGATGGAATATCAATATCAAAGCGTGGTTCTGCAACTTTAACAACTGTTTCCATAAGAATACGACGACCTTCTTGAACATATTGACCTAAAGAGTGTAAATCTGTTGAGTAATTTGCTGACGAAGGATAGATACCTTTTTGATCTTTACCTTCACTTTCGCCAAACAATTGTTTCCACCATTCGTTAAAGTATTGCAAGCTTGGTTCATAGTTGATTAACATCTCAACAGTTTTACCTTTGCTGTACAAAACATTACGCGCTACTGCATATTGGTAAGCAATGTTTTCAGAGATTTTCGGACTACGTAAGTCTTCACTTGCTTGACGTGCACCTGCTAAGATAGCATCCGTATCGATTCCAGCTGCTGCAATTGGTAAAAGACCTACTGCTGTTAACACTGAGAATCGGCCACCGATATCATCTGGTACAACAAACGTTTCGTAACCTTCGTTATCAGATTCTGTTTTCAATGCACCTTTTGCTTTATCTGTTGTAGCATAAATACGTGATTTTGCTTCTTCTTTACCATATTTTTCTACTAACAAGTTTTTCAACACGCGGAACGCTAATGCTGGTTCTGTTGTTGTACCTGATTTTGAAATGATGTTAACCGAGAAATCTTTATCTTTAACAAATTCGATTAGATCATGTAAATAGGTAGAGCTAATGCTGTTACCTGCAAAGAATACTTGTGGAGCTTTTCGAACTTCTTTGCTGTCGACGTTGTTAAATGAGCTTTTAATAAATTCAATAGCTGCACGTGCTCCTAAATAAGAACCACCGATACCGACTACGATTAATACTTCTGAATCGCTTTGGATTTTTTTGCTAGCTGCTTGAATACGAGCATATTCTTCTTTATCGTAGTTTGTTGGCAAGTCAATCCAACCTAGTGCGTCGTTACCAACACCTGTACCATTATGTAAATCATTATGGGCAGCTGTTACAGCACTTTGTAGATAGTCCATTTCATGTTGACCGAAAAATTTCAACGCATTTGAATAATCAAATTTAATATGAGTCATTTCGAAACCTCCAGTATTTTTTATTAACATACTAACCTTATACCAATGACGTGCTTTTTTCAATAAAAAAATACTTCAATTGACATTTAATTTACGAATAGTTTGTGACGAATTCTTTCTCGTAATTAACATGTTGTTTTATCAACAACACTAGAGGTGCTATTCGCTAATCCCATCTTTTGGTAAAAAAGCATCAATCCAAATTGGCATTTGTTTTCTTAATGGTTCGAATCCTGCTTTACCCTCTTCGCTATTCTCATGATCTTCCATCGCTCGCAGAGATAAACTCATACGTTTCTTATCTTCTTCCATACTAACGATTTCCACTTTGATTTTCTGACCTACGTGCAAGTAGTCATTTATATCTTTGACAAAACCATGTGTCACTTCGGAAATATGTATCAATCCTTGTGTCTCATCAGGAAATTTAATAAATGCGCCATACTTTTGTATGCCATCCACAGTTCCCTCAACAACGTCACCAACCTTGAACTTAGCCATAATGTGCCTTCTTTCTAATCTGATATATTTTTAATTGTTTTAATTATAGCACTTTTAGCCCTTACTAAGCATCTTCTACCTTCTTCAAAATTCAATTAGCTTCTACTATATTATGCGCTTTTATATTTTTATTGGCATTGATATTGATGTACAATTAAAATAGTCCTTAAAAAAACAGAAAGGTGCGATCAATCATGACTGATTTTAATCATTTAATTACTCGTAAAAAGACAAACTCTATAAAATGGGATCAATCCACAGCAATATATGGCACGGATGTCCTCCCTATGTGGGTAGCAGATATGGATTTCGCACCACCGATAGGCGTAACTAAAGCTTTACAATCCGTTGTTGATCACAACATTTACGGCTACTCGTTTGTGCCTGAATCAACTAATAAAGCAATTCAAGCTTGGTTGTTGTCGCATTACCAATGGAAAATCGATTCAACTAGCATCATCTATAACCATAATGTTGTTTCCGGTATTTCGGTCGCTATTGAGGCGCTCACAAATCCAGGCGAGAACGTCCTCATCACACCACCTGTTTATCATCCCTTTAGCGAGGTCCCTTTACTACTCAATAGAAATGTTGTGACTTCGCCTTTGAATTACAACAACAATCGTTATGAAATTGATTTCACTGACCTTTCCTTAAAACTAGCGGATCCAAAAACGACCGTATTTTTACTTTGTTCACCGCATAATCCGGCTGGACGTATCTGGTCACAAACTGAACTGGAACACGTCATCGCTTTATGTGACGATCATCAAGTGTCGCTTATATCAGATGAAATCCATGCAGACCTCGCTTTTAAAAAGCATACACCTACCGCTTCTTTGGATTTAAAAACGGTGAAAACCGTCATGTTAATGGCACCTTCAAAAACATTTAATTTAGCAGGGTTAAATGCTGCCTTTATGATTTGTGAGGACCCGCTTTTACGACAACGCTTAGAACAAATCCGCAAACAACGCTCTTATCCATCAATCAACCGTTTTGGAGCTGCTGCTATGGCTGCTGCTTATCAGACTGGGGGCGATTGGTTAGAAGAACTACGTACACACTTAACCGAAATGATCACTCTTTCACACAATCTTTTACAAACACTCTCTTATATAGAAACAACACCACTGGATGCTTCTTATTTATTGTGGATTGATTATCGTAAAACAGGCATCGCAGAAAATGCTGTAATGGCGGAATTAGCAAAACAAGGTGTGGGTGTCACACCGGGTTCTCAATTCGGCATCGAAGGTGATGGTTTTATTCGCGTCAATATCGCCACTTCATCAGTACTTGTAACAGAGGGAATCACTAAAATTGTGGCTGCCTTTAAAGAATTAGGTGTCAAAGAAAAAAGCATTAGCCCTCCTCTTTAAGAGATAGCTAATGCTTCATTATCATACCTATTATTTTACAATTTTGATTGTGTTGATCACAACATCTTCAACAGGACGATCTTGTGCACCTTTTGGTACATCTGAGATAAGATCAACAAGATCCATACCTTCAACTACTTGACCAAAGACTGTATGACGGTAGTCTAACCATGGCGTACCACCATTTTCTTTATACGCATTAACAACTTCTTCCGGGAAGTCTGCATCTTTCATTTGACGTGTCATGTTTTTAGGCACTTCACTTGCTTGAACGATAAAGAATTGACTACCGTTTGTATTAGGTCCAGCATTTGCCATTGATAACGCACCACGGAAATTAAAGAGGTTGCGAGAAAATTCATCTTCAAAAGAGCTTCCCCAGATGCTTTCGCCGCCCATGCCAGTTCCTGTTGGGTCGCCACCTTGGAGCATAAAATCTTTAATAACACGGTGGAAAATTAAACCATCGTAGTAACCATTTTCAACGTGAGTTAAAAAGTTTTCTACAGTTTTTGGTGCTTCCTCAGGGAAAAGTTTAATTTTAATTGTACCTTTACTTGTTTCAAACGCAACAAGGCGTTCATTTTCTTGTACTTCAGTTGTTAATTGTGGGAATGACATAATTCAATCTCCTTTATAATTTATTTCACTTTATTTTAACATTGAACAACCTTATAACCAAACGAAAAATTTATAACTGTGGGATAATTTTTTATTCACTGCGCCTGAAAGTGAAGGAACAGCTACACAAATCAGTGACGCTATATTAAAAACAGTTTCATTTCATACCATTACTCGATATAAGATGTAAGGTGACTACTTACCTTAAACATCAATTATTTGTTCGTAAGGTTATCCCTTTTAAGCGTTGCATTTTTCCTAATTTAATATGACAAATATAAATAGAAAGGATTTGCTTTTTATGTCTCAAAAGAAAAAAAATCTATACTTGTTAATGGGTGCCAATTTCCTGGTTTCAATCAGTATGACAATGATTATGCCCTTCTTATCTTTATATATTGAAACCTTCGGTAACTTTTCACAAGATTCTGTCCAACGTTGGTCTGGCTATATTTTTGGCGTGACTTTTCTTGCCGCCTTCCTTGTTTCACCTCTATGGGGGAAAATTGGTGACCGTCATGGCTTCAAACCTATTCTGATTTTCACATCATTAGGCTTATCTATCTCGCTCTTTTTAATGGGCCAAGTAAGTTCAGTGTCACATCTCTTTTTCCTCAGAATATTCATGGGGATTGTAACGGGATTCGTCGGTGTTTCAAATGCTTTTATCGCTAGACAAACACCACGTGAAGAATCCGGTCGCGTGCTTGGTACCTTACAACTAGGTAGTGTTACTGGTATGTTATTTGGTCCTCTAATCGGAGGTTATCTTGCCGATGTATTCGGCTTTCAACAAACATTCTACATAAGCAGTGCTTCGTTACTGGTTGTTTTCTTTCTTGTTGTCTTTGTTTTGAAAGATACTGTATCACATACTGCTACTTCAAAGAAAAGCGAAAAAGTTCCAAACACAATTTCATACATCCTACATATACGTGTATTGTTAATGATGATGGTCGCAACCAGTATGGTACAAATCGCAAACTTTAGTTTACAACCATTGTTAGCTTTATATGTTAAAGAACTCGCACCGCACACCAATAACATCGCGTTACTCTCAGGGCTTGCATTTTCAGCAACTGGTTTTGGTAACTTAATTATGACGCGACGGTGGGGTATTTTAGGTGATCAACATGGTTATGAAAAAATAATTGGTTATCTACTACTCGGTTCAGCACTTGCGGTTATACCTTTAGCTTTTATCAATTCAATGACACTTTTTATTTTCTTACGTTTCTTATTTGGGATTGTTATCGGTGGCTTAATCCCGTTAACCACCGCCTATATCAGATTAGCATCTCCTGTTTCAATTCAAGGTGAAGTACTTGGTTATAACCAGAGTGCACGTTTCCTCGGAAATGTGATTGGACCGGTTATTGGCGGAGAACTCGCCAGCCTGTTCAACATCTCATTCGTGTTTTACTTCACGGCGTTTATGTTTATTTTAACCTACGGATTATTACGTCTTAGTATACGTTCGGATCGTAAACGAAATATTGAGCTTCATTAACTATCATTTGTTAAGCGTTATTTTTTTCGTTATACTTGTTAGTAACTATCAATTTTAATTGATATTAGATATTTTGAAAGGAGCGATTCATTTTTGTGAATTTTTTACACTTAGCAGTTTTATTACCACTCATCGTAGCTGCCCTTATTCCATTTACACATAAGTATTTAAAACAATGGCATCTCGGATGGTTAGTTCTCGTTGTACCTTTTGGATTGTTTTGTTATTTCCTTAGTTTCTTATCAAGAGACCTGACCTCACAACCACTTGTTTACCTTATGAAATGGATTCCTGACCTAGGCATCAACTACGTTTTGCGTGTGGATGGGCTGAGTCTACTTTTCGTCTTACTGATTACTGGTATAGGCGCTTTAGTAACACTGTACTCCATCTTTTACCTCAGCAAGAAGAAAGAACAACTGCACTACTTCTATGCTTACCTCTTAATCTTCATGACAGCAATGCTTGGTCTTGTACTATCAGATAATATGATGGTGCTGTACCTTTTCTGGGAGATGACTTCGATCAGTTCCTTCCTATTGATTGGCTATTGGCATAAACGTGAGCGTTCACGTTATGGTGCAAAAAAAGCATTGTATATTACCGTTTTCGGTGGTTTGATGATGCTCGGGGGAATGAGTATTCTTTCTAACCTTGCGGGTAGCTTTAGTATTCAAACCGTTATAGCAGAAGCTTCAACCTTTAGTAACTCTCCATTCTTCATGCTCGCGATGATTTTCATCTTGCTCGGAGCTTTTACAAAGTCAGCACAGTTTCCATTCCACATCTGGCTGCCCGATGCGATGGAAGCGCCAACACCGATTAGCGCTTACCTTCACTCCGCGACTATGGTTAAAGCAGGTATCTATCTCGTTGCTCGAATGACTCCGGTGTTCGCACCCACTCACCAGTCTTGGTCAGTCATTATTATGATCGTGGGTCTTACGACATTGTTCTGGGGTTCCTTCAATGCTTTAAAACAAGTGGATTTAAAAGGAATTCTCGCCTATTCAACCATCAGTCAATTAGGTTTAATCATGTCTTTATTAGGGCTCGGTTCAAACTCACTGCGTGAGGCGAACGGTTTTTATGTCGCTGCTCTAGCTGCTGCTCTTTTACACTTATTCAACCATGCAACGTTCAAAGGCGCATTATTCATGGTTGTTGGTATTATCGATCATGAAACAGGCACACGAGACATACGTCGTCTCGGCGGTTTAATGAACGTGATGCCTTTAGCTGCAACACTCGCTTTTGTCGGTACATTTGCCATGGCTGGAATTCCACCATTTAATGGTTTTGTCAGCAAAGAGATGTTTTTAGAATCCTTTGTTAATCTTTCGACTATTCAAGCACCTTCATTAACTGTGCTTTCTTACATCTTTTTGTTTGTTGCTTGGATTGCAAGTGTCATCACCTTTGTCTACAGCATGATTTTATTCTTCCGTCCTTTCACTGGAAAAATGAAACCATGGTTACAACCTAAAAAAGCGACACATACACCCATCGGGATGGCGACTTCTCCATTAATCTTGGTAATCATTGTTGTTGTAAGTGGCTTATTTCCAAATCTCTTAGCAACACCGTTGATTACACCCGCAATACATAGTGTTAAAACAACATTGAATCCGGACTATCAATTACACTTATCTCTATGGCACGGTTTCACTCCGGCACTTTGGTTAACCATTGCTATTATAATTATCGGTTCTATTTTAGCGGCAACGTACCTCAAATGGAAACCACTCATCCAACGCCCATTACGCTTTCTATTCAGTTGGAATGATGTTTATAACCGTGGTAACTACTACTTTGAAAAACTATCTTATCGTTCAATGACAAGTGTCATGAATGGGAATTTACGCTTTTATCTGATTATTCTCTTTATGACGTTTATCTTTGCGACAATTATTGGTGTAACCACCACGTCGTCATTGAACTTTTCGACAGCTAAACTCTCACCGATTGATGTTGTTGATTGGCTGATTTTTGCAGCTGCTGTCGTTGTATTGTTAGCGATTATGCTTTCTAAAGCACGTCTAACCTCTGTTATTTTGCTAGGTGCTCTTGGGTATCTCATCGCAATTATCTTTATGATCGCGCGTGCACCTGATTTAGCTTTAACACAGTTAGTTGTCGAAACAATTTCAGTTATTCTTTATCTGCTTGCTTTCCGCTTCTTGCCGCAAATAGGTAAAGATGAAGAAAAAATAACACCGTTCTCTTGGCGTTTATGGATTAGTATGGCTGTTGGTTTCGTAATGTTTATCGTTGTCTTTTCATCATTCAACACAACATTTTTCGATTCAGTTCTTTCGCCTTACTTCATTGAAAATGCCTATACTAAGGGCGGCGGTAAAAATGTGGTCAACGTAACCCTGGTCGATTTCCGTGGATTCGATACATTCTTCGAATCGGCTGTACTTACGGTGGCTGCGATGAGCATCTACTCATTAATTCGCTTACGTCTCAACAAAGGAGATAAACAACATGAAGAATAATGATGTCTTACTCCGAATGGCTTCTCAAATTATCGTCTTTATCATCTTAATTTTTGGTGCTGATTCTTTTTTCTCTGGACATAATCTTCCAGGGGGAGGGTTTATTGGTGGCTTGATTATCGTTTCTGCATTCGCTTTACTGGCAATTGCTTACGATTTAAATCTCGTCAAACGAATTTTACCGTTTAACCCGTTACGTCTTGCTGGTTCCGGTTTATTAATTATCCTTATCAGTTCAAGTATTAGTCTTTTTAAAGGCCAATCATTTCTAACGCACTCATCCGTGTATGTAGACTTGCCTCTTTTTGGCCATACTGGACTTTACACTTCTACCCTCTTCGATATTGGCGTATTGATGGTTGTACTCGGTGCCATTTTAACAATAATCTTAGCGATTGGGGAGAGTGATTAAATGGAGTTATTAATGAGTTTATTAATCGGTTTAATGTTTACAGCCGGTGTTTATCTCATCCTATCGAAAAATATCTTACGTATTATTATCGGAACGGCTATCGTTAGCCACGGTGCGAACTTAACTCTTTTAACTATTGGAGGCATTAAGAACGGTAGTGCCCCTATCTTATTAGATGGACTCAAACTGTTCAACGACCCGATTCCGCAAGCCTTAATCTTAACAGCCATTGTAATTGGTTTTGCTGTCACTGCTCTCTTTTTAGTAGTGGCTTACAGGGCTTACCAAGAAATTGGAACAGATATGGTAAACCGCACGAGAGGAAATGATGATGATGATGACTAACTTTGCTTTACTTCCCATCCTAATACCTTTTGTTGCTGCGATTTGCTTATTGATTCTACCGCATAAAATCAAGTACCAGCGTCCAGCAGCAATTATTTGGAGTTTGGTTTTACTTGCTTTTACAATTTTCACCTTCACCAAAGTGATTAAAGAAGGAACATTAGTTGTGACAATGGGTGATTGGCCCGTACCTTTTGGTATTAGTATCGTTGCTGATATGTTAGCAATATTACTTGTTTTAACAACAACGGTCATCCTTCCGTTTATTATTCTTTATTCAATCAAAACGATTAGCGTGCCACGTGAAGAAGGTTTGTACTATTCACTTGTATTCTTCATGATCACAGGTGTAAACGGAAGCTTCTTGACGGGTGATATTTTCAACCTCTTTGTTTTCTTCGAGGTGATGTTAATGGCATCTTATGGCATCATTGTGTTAGGCGGTACTCGTGTCCAGCTTCAAGGAATCGTAAAGTACTTGGTATTTAACGTGATTGCTTCTGCCTTTTTCATTGTGTCTGTCGCGATGCTTTATGGCGTAGTTGGTACTTTGAACATGGCAGATATCGGACAAAAGCTGAGCGAAGTCCAAGGACAAGCGGATGCTGGTTTAATCAGTGTGATTGCCATCTTCTTTCTGTTTGTATTTGGATCAAAAGCCGGTATTTTCCCGCTGTTCGTCTGGTTGCCAAGCTCATATGTAAGTGCGCCTATGCCCATTCTTGCGCTTTTTGGAGGCCTTCTTACAAAGGTTGGTTTATATGCAATCATGCGTACATTCAGCTTGTTCTTCTCTGCCGAACCAGGTATTGAATGGAGTTTCCTCCGTTGGTCTGCCTACTTAACCATCATCATTGGTGTTATTGGCGCTATGAGTTACCGTAATATGAAAAATATCGTAATTTATAATATTCTTATTGCTATTGGCGTTATTCTTGTCGGCTTTTCGAGCCACACATTAGACGGAATGACTGGGAGTGTTTTTTATACGATTCATGATATGTTAATCAAAGTCGCACTCTTTATGATTATCGGTGTTATCCTATTCATAACGGGAACGCCAGATATTCGAGATTTCTCTGGTTTGATCCTTCGTTATCCAGGTCTAACCTTTATCTTCTTTATCGCTATGCTTGGCCTTGCAGGCATTCCACCGTTTAGTGGTTTCATTGGAAAACTTTACCTGATTAAAGGTGTCTTCCAGAGTGGCGATATCGTCGGTGGACTATTGATTTTGATCTCTAGCCTATTTGTACTTTTATCATTATTACGTATCTTCATCCTCGGATTTTGGGGTAAGGAACGTGGCCCGCGTCATATGGTATACGGCTATCGTCAAATGATGTTCCCCACTATCTTGCTCGTATGTTTAACGGTTGCGTTTGGAATTGGTATACAATTTGTAACACCGTATGTCCAAATAGCTGCCGATTCATTGGCTAACCCAATGATTTATATCCAATCTGTGTTAGGAGGCAATTAAATGGTTTTTCAAATTTTTCTTAATAGCCTCATTGCCTTACTCTGGCAGTTTCTACAGGCGGATTTCACCTTCAGTACTTTTTTAATCGGCTATATCATCGGTATCATCATGTTATTCACTATGCGTCGCTTTTTCAAAGGTTGCTTTTACCTTGAACGCGCGTTTTCAATTGTTCGTTTAATCGTGATGTTCCTGGGTGACGTGGTGACAAGTTCGATTGCCATGTCGAAAGTCATCCTTGCAAAAGATATCGATATTACACCCGGTATTTTCAAATACCGTACCGTTCTAGAATCAGATTGGGAAGTTATGTTGCTAACATCACTCATTTCACTCACACCCGGTACAACATGTATTGAGGTGGATGAAGATTCACATACTTTCTATATTCACTGTATCGATCTTAGTGATCCTGAAGAAGAGCGTAGTAAAATTCGTAACGGTTTCGAACGTCATATTGTGGAGGTGTTTCGCAAATGATATTACAGGCCTCAATCTATATATCACTCGTTTTATTTGGTGTATCCATCCTGCTATTTCTTTATCGCGTCATTAAAGGTTATTTTATAGCTGATCGCGTTTTAGCATTAGACTGTATTGGTATCGCCTTGGTTTCAATCGCTGCCTTGATTTCAATGCTTCAAAACACACCTGTATTTGTTGATGTTCTTCTAATAATCGGTCTACTCGCCTTTATTGGAACTGTCTCATATGCTCGTTTTGAAGAGAAAGGTAAGGTGATTGTGCGTGATCGAACTAAGTCTTGAGATTATTATCTCGATTTTAATCATTTTATCGTCTATACTAAGTCTTATTGCAGCTATCGGTTTAATTCGTTTACCCGATACTTATACGCGAGCACATGCCGCTGGTATTGGGAACACACTCGGTATCACTATAATGATGTTAGCTTTATCGTTATACTTCACTTATTTTTCATCGGTCAATTTATTGCCAAGAATTATACTGGCACTTGTTTTCATCTTTTTAACAGCTCCGATTGCCAACCATTTAATCACACGTTCGGCTTACCATATCGGTGTGCCTTTAACTAAAAAGCACAAAATTGATGAACTCTATCCTGTGAAAAAAGAAGAAATACAAGCATTACGTGCTGAACGACTCCAGCGTGAAGTTCGTGAAGAAGAAGATTATGAAAAAGTAATTCAATTAACTCAACTTGTTGATGCGATGCGCGATAAGCGCTTATTGCAACATGAACAAGAGGAAGCAGAAGCGTTTCAAGCTGAAATTAAAACGCCACTTAGCCCTACAGAAGAATTGAATGACGATGATGATGACAACACGAATTAATTCATAAAGGAGGCATTTAAATGGATTTTTGGAATAACGTGCCTTTAATGGCAGCCTTGATCGCAATCTTTTTTGCTCAAGCAATTAAAGTCCCCATTCAAGCACTCATGAACAAACGTGCTAATTGGTCGCTACTGACTGCAACTGGCGGTATGCCTAGTTCACATTCAGCGGCCGTGTGTGCGCTGATGACTGTTTTAGCTATCGAGTACGGAA
Organism: Brochothrix thermosphacta DSM 20171 = FSL F6-1036; assembly: GCF_036884295.1. Taxonomy (NCBI): domain Bacteria; kingdom Bacillati; phylum Bacillota; class Bacilli; order Caryophanales; family Listeriaceae; genus Brochothrix; species Brochothrix thermosphacta. Next base: position 368,192 of record NZ_CP145608.1, on the reverse strand, counting down.
TGAACTCACCTTACTTCGCTATCGCCGCAATATTCGGCGTTATCGTGATGTTTGATGCAATGGGTGTTCGTCGTCAAAGCGGTGAACAAGCGATTACAATCAACAAACTAATTGCCGACTTCCAAGCAATTACTAATTTAGGAAAAGCAAATGCCGAAAAAGATCCCGAAGCTGGTCTTCAACGTCTTAAAGAGGTTTTAGGTCATAAACCGACTGAAGTTTTCTTCGGTATCTTGACAGGTATTGCAATTGGTTTCCTTGTTAATTACTTATATCATCTCTAATGTTGAAGCTAAGGCATTCTTGCCTTAGCTTTTTTGCACAAAAAAAGCACTGATACGTTTGTATCAGTGCTTTTTCTACTTCTTATTTATAGAATTGGAATTTACCTTTTTTAAGCATTGTTCCAATACCACCAAGCATTAAGATTGAACGGTCATCGATTACTTTTTTAATAACTGATGCACGGTAACCTTTAAGTGGTTTGTCACCAACAAGACCCATTGCATCGTTATCGCCTAATGAACATACAGTTCCTTTAGGTTTGTAAACGAAGTCTTTTAATGGTTGGCCATTAATAAGCGCTACTAAGTTTGCTGCTGCGTAATCAGCTTGTTGAATAGCAATTTGAGCAGTTGTTGGGTATGGACGGTTGTTTGCAGGATCCATAACAGCTGAACAGTCACCAATGATTAAGATTTCTTCGTTACCTGGAACAGTTAAGTTTGCGTTAACCATTACGCGGCCACGACGTTCGTCAAAGCCAGAAGCACCGACAACGCTTGAACCACGAACACCAGCACCCCAGATGAATGTTGCTGCTTTAATTTCTTTAAGCTCTTCACCATCAGCATAAATAACTGAGTCTGGCGTAGCTTCTTTAATTGGGTGACCAATTTTGAATTCTACACCACGGTCTTCAAGACGTGAAATAGCATAGTTTGCTAAGTCTTTTGTAAACATTGGCAATACGCTTGGTGCTGCCTCGATACAAATGATACGGATTTTTTCACGTGGAACATCATATTGCTTCACAAGATGAGGAATACGGTTTGTTAATTCACCTAAGAATTCAAAACCAGTAAATCCAGCACCACCAACGATGATAGTTAATAACTCATCATTTTGTGTTGTTTTCCACTCAGCAAATTTTGTTTCGATGTGCTCACGAATACGTTTTGTTGATGGAATATCAGCAATTGGTAATGTATATTCTTCAACACCTGGTGTACCAAATGATTCTGATTCGAAACCAAGAGCAAATAATAAGTAATCGTATGAGATAAGACCATGTTGTTCTAATTCAACAGTTTTATCATCTTTGTTCACTTTTACCACTGCATCTTGGATGAATTTTGTATCACCTTTTACTTGATCTTTAATTGGGAAACAAGCATCGTTAGCTTCAATCGTTCCCGCCGCTACTTCATGTAACCATGTTGCTTCGTAGTGGTAATCATTTTTGTTAATGATTGTAATTTCTGCATCTGGTTTTGCTTTTTGAAGATTACGTAAAGTACGGAGACCGCCGTAACCTGCACCTAAAATGACAATTTTCTTCTTCGCCACTGTAAATCACTCTTTTCATATAATTATATTTGTGTAGATGTCGTTCACACTAAAAAAACACATTTCCATTACCAATTCTATCGGTTTTTACATATCTTTTCAAGCCTTTGAGAATAATTAATTCATTTAATGGTCACATTTCATTTTTTATCAAAATCAAAATTCGCCTATCCTTACTTTTTTTTATGGTATTATATGTAGAAAGTGATTATTTTTTCGAATCATATTATTAAAATGGGGGTATTTACGTTGACGGATTTACATGAAGAACTATATGATATTACAATTATCGGCGGTGGACCCGCTGGTTTATTTTCAGCATTTTATGGTGGTTTAAGAAGCGCTAAAGTTAAAATAATCGAGACGCTCCCCACTTTGGGTGGTCAACTTTCAATGCTTTATCCTGAAAAATTCATCTATGATGTGGCAGGATTTCCTAAGATAAAAGCTCAAGAATTAGCAGATAGATTAATTGAACAAGCAGAGTCCTTTAAACCGACCATTTGTTTAGAAGAAGAGGTTTTAGAACTTAATCATACCGACGATGGTTGTGTCCAACTTGTGACAAATAAAGGTGTGCATTTATCGAAAACAGTTATTATAACAGCCGGAAACGGCGCGTTTGAACCACGTCGTGTTGATATCGAAAACGCATCTCTTTTAGAAGGTCAACACGTGCATTACTATATTAAAGATATGAACCGTTTTGCGGGGAAAAACGTTGCGATATGCGGCGGCGGCGATTCTGCTGTGGATTGGGCGTTAATGTTAGAACCGATTGCGCAATCCGTTTCATTAATTCATCGACGTGATGCCTTTCGTGCACACGAAAGTAGTGTGCAAAGATTACGAGATTCATCAGTTAAGTTGATTACGCCTTATGTACCCACAGACTTAACAATTGCCGATGCGGGACATCTTACAAGCGTCCTTTTGAAAAAAATGAAATCAGGCGAAGAATCAGCTGTTGAGATTGATGATTTTATCGTCAACTATGGTTTTATTTCAACGCTTGGCCCCATTAAGACATGGGAGTTAGAATTGGAAAAAAACACAATCGTTGTCAACTCTCGTATGGAAACAAATCGTAAGGGGATTTATGCGGTGGGTGATGTTTGTACCTATCCTGGTAAAGTTGCTTTAATTGCTACTGGACTTGGTGAAGCGCCTACTGCAGTAAACAATGCCATGAATTATATCAACCCAAAAACACGTGTACAACCGATGCATTCAACAAGCATGTTCGGTCAATAGCATAATGCGTGTAGCCTTCTTTTTTCAGATTGAACGACATAAGTTTTCATAAGCGTTTTACCATTTTCAGCTGATGATAGTGGCTCATAACTAGCAAATCCGCCAAAGTTCAGGCGGATTTTTTTGTAGTCACTTAGTAAATGTACTGTAAAAAATCTAAAACGCTCCATCATGATAAGCACATTAGAATTTTTTCTAACGTCTACTATAATCGAAGCGTTTCACTAACAACCGGATGATGTCATTATTTCATTTTTTAACTTGGAATTTAAAGACCAATGAATATTTGGGTTGTTTCTTACCTGACTCTTCAATTTTAGCAAAATACAGCCCTTTCATTCTCATATCAGCCTCTTTACTTGAATCCAAAATCGCTCCTGCTGCTTCAATTTCTTCGATTTTTCTAATACTATACTACTCTCTATTGTATCAAGATGAACGACCTGACTTTTGTATATTTCTCACTTTTTCACAAGTAAATTAGCAAAAAAAAACTTTGGTTGATCCATTTTTCTGAATCAAACAAAAAGTTTTTTAATGTTACTCTTGATAATAGACCTGTTATACCCGTCTGCTTTTCTGTTTAGTTTCACCGATAAAGGTTAAACAAGAACCTGCTAAAATGATACAAATACCAACAATTGTATTTTTAGTAATTACTTCGTTTAAAATTAAAAGCGCAAGTAGCGGGGCTAAACCTGGCTTAATGAAAAAAACTAACGCAGCCATCGAAACACTGCTGGCTTCCATCGCTAGAAAATAAAAAGCAAAACCCCCTCCAGTTACAAAAATACCGATATAAAGTAGCAGTAATAGCGTCTCACTGAAAATCCCTTGAAAAATTGGGATTGCCGAAAATTCTGCTAATTGCTTATGGCTGCTTAATGCAGATTTAATAAATGGGATGTGAGTTAAACCAATTAAAAGTAATAACTCAAACGCACCTGCAAAAAAAGTAAAGCAGGTCATTGTTAAGCCATTAAAACCTCGTCTTTTTGAACCCCAACGAGATAATATGCTATATAGACCAAATGTCGCTGCTGCGAGTAATGCAAATGTAATACCTAAGCCATCATGTAATTCAAACGGATTCACGATAAAAAGTAATCCAACGATTGATAAACTCAATGAAATTGTTGTTATCCGTGTGATTTTTTCTTTCAAAAAAACAAGAGCAAAAAGAATAGCAAACAAAGGATTACAGCTAAAGAGCACTGCCACAGTGGATGCTTTTGTTTGTTCTATTGCCAATTGAAAAAAAGTCATACTCACAATCACACAGATAAAACCTGTGACTGCAAAGAGTAGACCATCTTTCCAAACTATATGTCGTTTTTGTTGACGCAATCGATGCCAAGCAAAAGGCAATAAGACGAAGGCTCCAATTGTAAAACGAATTAAATTTAACTGCAACGGATGGAAAGTGCTGCCTGCTAACTTCAACACAATTTCCATCGAGCTAAATAACAGTGTTCCTAAAATAATATAAAGACTAACTTTTTTCACTCTCAACGCTTCTTTCTAAACATAAAATTTTACTAAAATGAACAAACCCGCACCAATTAACAACCACATCACAGCCCAATCAATATTGCGCTTGAAAAGTTGAATAACGCCTAAAGCCAACATAAAATACATTAATACTTGCACTAATAACCCCATAACTTATTACCCCCTTCTCTTTGTTCTATCATATCAATCCTTGTTTAGCTTGTAAAATAAGGCCCCCATTCTATTTGAACGGAGGCCTCCTAAGATTATCGACTTTGTTTTTTATATTTATCGTGAATAAAAGCTGCAATAATCAATATAACCATAATTCCCACGCAAACACTTGATCCAACAAGGTTTTCTGTATTGAGCAGTGAGGAGATAAAAATGATACTGAAACAAACAATTGCAAAAATAGTTGTGAATGGGAAAAACCACACTTTGAATGATGGTATTTCTGTCGAACGTTTACGCAGAATGATTTGAGATACACAGATAGCTAACCATACAATCATAATTGTAAAACCAGGTATTTGCATCAATAAATTCAAAGCACGACTTTCAGTTAAGTAGGCCACAAGTACACCCAGAAAAATAAAGATACTTGTCATCAGAATCCCCCTACGTGGCACACCTTTATTTGATAGCTCGCCAAATTTGGCAGGCGCTTCACCGCTACGTGACATTGAATATAATGTACGACTTGTTGCATAAATACCTGAATTGGCTGCCGATAACACAGCAGTAAGCAAAACAAAATTCATTATATCTGCCGCTGCTGGGATATGTAACATATCAAACACCTGCACAAACGGACTAACTTCACCAGTTACTGAATTCCATGGGATGAGCGCACAAATAATTAAGATAGGGAAAATATAGAACGTGATGACACGGAAAACAGTGCCTCGAATAACGCGTGGTAATATTTTCTCAACATCTTTTGTCTCTGTCACTGCTACGCCAACAAGTTCCGCGCCACCATATGAAAAGACAACAACTAGAAACGCTGATGCCACACCAGTTAAACCAAATGGCATGAAGCCACCATTTCCAGTAAGATTTTCTGCTGGGCTAACTGCCGAACTTGGGACGATACCAAAAATCAAACATGCCCCTAAAATAATAAACAAGATTAATGTTGTTATCTTAATACCGGCAAACCAAAATTCTAATTCACCATAATTTTTCACCTGCGTTAAGTTAATGGCGATAATAAGCACACCACAGATGAGTGACAATACCCACAATGGCATATCAAACCAATACTGTAAAAAACTACCTGCAGCAACGATTTCAACTGTGGTAACAATCACCCAGTTAACCCAATAAAGCCATCCCGTTACAAAAGCACTGCGTGATCCCATTGCTTTATGAATTAACATTTGCACATTATGCTTGGGATGAGCCAATGCCATTTCAGCTAAAGCTGTCATCACAATCAGCAGTAATAAACCACCTGCAAGATACGCAAAGACAACTGCTGGTCCAGCTTTTTGTAGTGTCTCTGCACTTCCTTTAAAAATACCCGTTCCTATCATACCCGCCAAAGCGATGAATTGTACATGGCGTCCGCTTAATCCTTGTTTCAGTTCTTTCTGATTTTCTTGAATTGACATGCGACTAATTTCCTCCAATTAAATATCCTCAATAGATTCTTATTAAGTCTAATACACTTTTTACAAAATTACTATTGTTTTTTCTGTGACAAAGGTCTATAATTATATCACTTTTAGATTAAGAACATGCAAACGCTACCATTGTTTAACTATTTACAGCATAAAATTGTTAGTATTTTAAAAGGATTACCATAAAAAAGGAGAGTTCTTTTTTTAATACCGCTCTCTATGGTATATTATTGTTAGATAAACTTTTTTTGAAAAAATTTGGAGGTCGAAACTATGGAGCCGAAAGCTCTAAAACATAATTTTGAATTGAAACTAGTTAACAAAGATGATGTCACACAATTTAATGAATTATTACGTTACGTTTTTCAAGTAACAAGTGATGATTTACAAACATTTGGCTGGGAAGAAGATGAAATTAAACAAGCAAAATTACCAGTGCTTGAACAAGCCGATGTCATCGGTTGGTTTGATCAACAAAAATTAATATCACAAATCGCTATTTATCCTTTTACAGTCAATATTTTTGGGACAGAATATGCAATGGGTGGTGTTACAGGTGTTGGTACGTATCCAGAATATGCTGGACTTGGTTTAATGAATCAATTGATGGTGAGTGCATTAGAAAAAATGCGTGAAAACCAGCAATATATCTCGTATCTTTATCCCTACTCAATTCCGTTTTACCGTCGCAAAGGTTGGGAAATAATCAGTGATAAAATGACATTTACTGTAAAAGATACACAGCTCCCTAAAACGAAACAAGTATTAGGCATGGTTGAACGTACTGAATGTGATGATCCACTTATCTTTGATATTTATAATCGCTTTGCGTCACAGCAACACGGCAGTATGATTCGTAACCAACTCGCATGGGATGAATACTGGCGCTGGGAATCAGATGAAATGATGGCTGCTGTTTACCGTGATACTGAAGGCACGCCTACTGGATTTTTATTTTATCGATTAGCCGATGAGGTCTTTTACCTGAAAGAAATGGTCTTTCTGAATGAAGAAGCCCGTATTGGTTTATGGAACTTCATTTCAGCTCATTTCTCAATGGTGACCGAAGTTAAAGGTTCAACTTATACAGATGAGCCACTTGCCTTCTTATTAGATGATAGTGAGATCAAAGAAACAATTTCTCCTTATTATATGGGAAGAATTGTTGATGTTTTACCTTTCCTTGAGAAATTCCCATTCAAAACGTTATCAAAAATAAACGGTGAATGGCTTTTTAAAGTTGAAGATCCTTTAGCTGATTGGAATCGTCATACGTATCGACTCACATTTTGTGATGGCAAAATAACAATCGCGCTTACTGATAAAGAAGCTGATTCCGTTATTAATATTCCCACACTTACAACGATGTTCCTAGGTTATAAACGCCCCACGTATTTGCAAAAAATCGGGCGTTTACAAGCATCACCTGAACACGTTCAATTACTTGAAAGTATTATACCAACAGACGTCCCTTACTACTCTGATTACTTTTAAGCGAAAGTATATTCAACCTCGTAAAAACATTGATAAATTGGAAGATTTCACAATGAAAACAACCTGTTTGGTGTCGAAGATATTGTAGAAAAATGAAACAAGCTACCTATCCCTGATGATTTTTTTGAAATAGCTAAAAACATCGGTTGTTGTAGTTAGAGAAATAAAACATTCATTACTCGTTAGACTGAGGAATTAAAACTGTTATAGACTGGTTCACGTCTACACTTCAGTTTTAATTTCAGGTCTAGTGAGTTTTTTACGTTTATGAAGTTTTGATAAAGTAAGCTTGGAGTTCTGGAGACAAAGAACAACGTTATAGAGATAAAGAGTTAAAACTTGAATTTCAGGTCTAATGTTTTTTGTTTGTTCTGAAATTTTGTAAGAGAATTGGTGTTGCAATTGGAGACAGACAGTAAAGTTAGGGACACTAATACTACAGTTTAAATTCCAGGTCTCGTTATATTATTAAATCCCGTTATGCAATTTTAAGATATTTTAGATTGAAGTACTCAAAAATAACGAAAGTAAAAATAAATGGTCAGCCCCAAAATAAATTGCAACAAAGTTAATTGTTTTTGCAACTAATCGAATAGATATAATCTTTCTTTAAGAAGTATGATAAATTCTTTATAGGAGGTACTCAAAATGAAAATAAATAATATCTGGGATAACAATAAAGTGACTAATCAAATAGATATAATAAGTCACCCTTTAAATGAACATATTGTAGAAAATATGCACGAATGCCTAAAAAAATCCAAAAAAATAAGTGTAATAGAAATTAAGAGCAGTAGAAATGTGTTGATTCAATTATCCGATATAGAAGTTATTACATCTTTAGGGCACTTGAGTCAAATTTCAACTTCCGAAGGAAAGAAATATTACTTCAATAAAAAATTGAAAGAGTTAACCTATTTAGAAAAACACTTATTTTATCGAATTAATCAATCTACTATTTTAAATGTAGATGATATAATTTCGTTTAATGTTAGCGCAAATTCTAGGTTAGAGGTTGTTACTAAAAAACAAAACACGTACTTAGTTAGTAGACACTATGCAAAAAATATTAAGGAGCGATTATCATGACACATACACTAAAAAACAGTTTTAACCAAGCAACATTAGGAAGCATCATTTGGATTTTTCTGTTAGCCAATATTAGTAATTTAAAACAAAATATTCCTTTTACATTTATATGGAACCTGTTATTAATTGGCATATTATTCGGCTTAGTTTTTGGCATTATTTATCCATATTTATGGAATTACTCAATATTCAAAGCTTCAACTAATATTTTAATTAGTACAGTAGCTAATATTTTTTGTGTTTTTTTAGGAGTAAGGTTATATTCTATAGATATGTTTAACTTGATGAAACCCTTTTGGATAGGCATTATTTTATTAACTTTGATAGTACATATAATCGGATTCTACTTCTATGCCCAGCACAAAAGCAGACAATTAAAAAATGAGTTAAATAATTTAATTTAAGCTTCAAAAAAACCAAAAAGAAGAGTGGCCTAACCAATTAACTGTTAGGTCACTCTTCTTTTTACTCGTTTTCTTGCAAAATCAACTGGTAAAAATCAACATCGAGCCAGCGATTAAATTTATATCCGACTGCTTTTAAACGTCCTGAAAACTCGAATTCTAATTTCTTATGTAAGTAAATACTTGCTTCATTAGAGCTATCAATCCCTGCTATCATCGTGTGATAACCTTGTTGACGAGCCTCTGCAATTAAAGTTGTCATCAACAATGTTGCAATTTTACGCCCTGAAAATTGTGGGTTAACATAAATTGAATGTTCTACGGTATGTATGTAACCGGGATAATCTCTAAATACACCATATGTAGCATAACCTACAACCTGACCTTCTAGTTCAAACACAAATAATGGCCAGTTCGCAGCCAACTTTTCTTTAATCCATTGCTCGCGATTAGCGACTGTCACAGGATCATTAGCATAAATAGCTGTAGTGTTGAGTACAGCATCATTATAAATAGTTTGTATCGCTTCTGCATCTTTCAATTCTACGTGACGAATCATCTGCTTCTCTCCTTAGTTCATTATTTGTGCAAGTGTTTCAACTTCAATTTGGCCTGGTGCACTAGCTTGCTGCAACGATCCAAATGTCAGTGCTGACCCACTAAACGAACCAATAACACGGCTAACTTGTCCCAATTCTCCCATTGACATGGTGATAACTGGTTGTGCTTTTGAGCGCTCTGACAATAATAGGGTTGCTTCTAGCAATCGCAATACATCCATTTTAGTTTGTGGCATTACCGCTAGTTTAGGGATATCGCCACCTAATTGTTCTGCTTTTGACAATAACGTCACCATTGCTTCTATCGAAGGTGTTTCTTCAAAATTATGATGAGATACTAATGACACTAAACCGTTTGATTTTGCACTTTGAATTAATGAACCACTCATCTCTTCTTCCCATGCCTGCTCAATATCAATTGCATCAAAAAAGGAGGTATTTATTGCCCAATTTAATAATTCACTGTAAGATTCGGCGGTTACTTGTGCAAGACCACCTTCTCGCATTGTTCGACAAGTGAAAATTACTGGTGTTTCTCCAATCTCAGCTTTAATTAGTTGTGCAATTGCTTCGCATTCTGTTCGCTCTTGCCATTTATCCAAACAATCAACACGCCATTCAATCATATCAATCGCCTGTTTTTTTTGCTTAAACAACATAATTTCTGTTTTAATAGCAGCCTTATTATTACCTATAAAAGAAACACAGCGTTTGGGTGCCCCTTCTCCAATTGTAAGATGACCAATTCTCACTGTTTTAACCATGAATTCACTCACCTCTTTTTCTGAATGTTATCTTGTATTTAGTCTACACTGTCTGTAAAGATTTGAAAACATTTTTCTTTTTATGATTTTAGCTAAAATCATAAATTGTAGTTCCCCCTACTAATTGTTATATTTAAATAGAAATATGACTATGCTTTACATGGAGGGAAATTAATGAAAAAAATGAAGTTAGCTCTACTTGTTTTATTAAGTATTATTGTTTTAGCAGGTTGTGGTAAGTCTGCTAAAGAAGAATTTTTTGATGCTGCTAAAAAAACAGCTACAGAAAGTTCAAGCAATGATTTTTCAATGAAGATAAAAGATATCAAATTAACATCTGATATGAGTGGTGATCCGTCAGTTAATGCCATGGTGACTCAATTGAAAGACATTAAAGTAACTGGTTCTATTCAGCAAGATGTTAAAGAAAAGTTATCTGCCACTGACTTGAAAATTGAGGCACTTGGTCAAAAGCTACCCTTAAGCTTTATTAGCAAAAATGATGATATGTATCTCTCATTAGACATTTTAAAAGGGATTGCAAATATCTCTACTCAGTTTGGTGCTAGTTTACCGTTTGATGAATTAACATTTAAAGAGGTTGAAGGTAAATACATCAACATCTCCGAAAAAAACGAATTGGATATTGATACTAAAAATGCAAAAGCATTTGGTAAGGATTATCAAGTATCAGTAACAAAATACTTTGACTCGCTAAGTGAAGAGCGCTTCACTAAAAAAGATGATGTTGTTACGTTTTCTATCACAAAAAAAGACATTGTCGAATTAGCTAAAGAATACAATAAAGTTGCGAAATCGAAAAAGACTTATGCTGAGTATGTTATTCCTGATCTTGATAAAGTCATAAAATCATTACCAAAAAACATCACTCTTAAAATAAACAATAACACTAAATCCCAAGCGTCTGATATGACAATGCTTATTGAATTTGATAAAAATGAGCAAGTACCAATTAAGTCTGTAGAATTATTGTATACGCTAAAACCTAATGATAAAAAAGTTGCTATCAAGGTACCTGCTAAGAAAAACATTATGACAATGGATGAAGTATCCGAGCTTTTAGCTGCTACTGAAGAGTCCCAATTGAACGCTTCTTATGACGATGTTAAAATCGATGATGCTGAATTTAATCAGTTGCTAGAAGCAATCACAACAGAAGATTTAAGTGCTTTAACCAAAAATGATATCGATTCACTTTTAGCAAATTATAAAGAAATTCTAACACCTAAACAATATAAAGCGATGGAAAAAGCTTTATTAGAGAATAAATAATAACAAAATGTTGTATCCCATGAAGTACAACGTTTTTTTTTAGAAAGAATTGTTTTTTACTTAAATTTGATTGCTTTTAAAGTGTTTGTTTTTTTGAAGATTACACTACACTTTATGAACTTGTAATAAATAACAAGATTGTTATAGTTATAATATGAACATTTATAACTAAGGAGTGGGGAAATGAAAAAAATAAAGTTAGCGTTACTGATTATCTTGAGCGTTATTATTTTAGCAGGTTGTGGTAAATCTGCTAAAGAAGAATTTTTTGATTATACGAAAAAGAACGTTACAGAGAATTCAAGCAACGATATCTCAATGACCATTAAAGATATTAAACTAACAGCGGATATGAAAGATTCGCCTGAAGCCAACGTGATGGTTACTCAATTAAAGGACATTAAAGTAACCGGCTCGATGCAACACGATGTATCGGAAAAAGCAACAAATACAAAGTTAAATATTGAAGCACTCGGACAAAAAATACCGTTAGAATTTATAAGTAAAAATGACGATATGTATTTCTCTTTAGATATTTTCAGAGGGATTTCAAAAATAGCTTCTCAGTTTAACTCAGAATTACCCTCTGATGAAAAGACTCTTAGCACTTTTGACGGTAAGTACCTTAAACTTTCTGATGCAGATACTTTAGAAATAGACAGCAAAAGCGCAACAAATCTTACTAAGGAATTTCAAAAAGAGGTATCTAACTATTTCACTTCACTAGACGAAGAACGTTTCACAAAAGAGAATGATGTGGTTACTTTTAAACTAACTAAAAAAGATGTTGTTGTTTTAGCTGAAAAATTCAATACACTTTCTAAATCTAAAAAAGAATACAAAGAATTCGTTATCCCTGATTTCGATGAAATGATTAAAAATCTTCCTAAAGCGCTTGATGCTAAATTTAATTTAAATACTAAAACAAATGATCTTGCTGTGGCACTGACTTCTACTTTTGATAAAAAAGATGAAGGTTTTATTGACTTAATTGAGGTTTTATATAACTATAAACCCAATGATAAACAGGTAGCCATTAAACTACCTGCGAAAAAAGAAATCGTTAATGTTAAGGAAATCGAGGCTATTTTAGCGCCTTATCTAAGTGATGAACTTGATGAAGAACTTGATGAAGAACTTGATGAAGAACTTGATGAAGAACTTGATGGCGATTTTAATATGGCTGACGATGAATTTAAAGAGTTGGTCAAAGAGTTAGAAAAAGAAGATTTCAGTTCGTTCTCAGCAGCTGAATCCGATGAATTACTTGAAGAATATGAGCCTCTATTAACAGAGAAACAATACAAAACAATCGAGAAAATCTTTAAAAATAAATAAATAAAAAACGTTGTATCCCATGAGATACAACGTTTTTTTATTTGACGATAAACTCTCCATAATTTCTTATAAAGTGCTGAGGTGTAATCGCAGTGATTTGTGTGCCTTCTTCGACATATTCAAGTTCAATAATACGGGCTTCTTCATTCATAAGTGCAACAACATCGCCACGATCATACGGAACTAACCAAACATGCTGCTCTTCATCGGCAAATAACTCAGCTTCAACAGCACTCATCAGTTCAGAAATACCTTTACCTGTATAAGTTGATACCCAAAGATGATTTTTCGGCATAATCTGAGATACTTCAGGTACCAAATCAGCTTTATTCCAAACATATATCATTGGCTTGTCTTCTGCACCGATTGCTTTCAACGTTTCTTCTGTCACACGTTGGCGTTTTTCAGAATCAGGACTAGAAGCATCAATCACATGGATTAACACATCGGCCTGAACAACTTCTTCAAGTGTTGACCGGAATGCTTTTACCAATTGTGTTGGTAATTTATCAACAAAACCAACTGTATCAGTCAACAAGAATGGTTGATGGTATTTTGGATGGATTCGACGCACAGAAGTATCTAACGTTGCAAATAACATATCTTTTTCTAACACTTGTTTTTCTGTCGTTTGCGGATGGTATGAAGAAACCAAAGTATTCATAATGCTCGATTTACCTGCGTTTGTGTACCCGACTAATGCTGCTACACGCAAACCTTTTTTCTGACGTGAACGACGTTGATTATCGCGCTCATTTGCTACGACTTTCAGCTCTCGCTGATACTGGTTGATTTTATCACTAATTGTTCGACGATCAAGTTCTAGTTTTGTTTCACCCGCACCACGGTTTGCCAATCCTGATGAACCACCACCTTGACGGCTCATTGAAATACCCATTCCAGCAAGACGTGGCATCAGGTATTGTAGTCGTGCAACTTCCACTTGTAATTTTGCTTCACGAGTTTGTGCACGTTCTGCAAATATAGCTAAAATCAACATCGTACGATCCATTATTTCACATTCCAGTACCGCTTCTAGATTCTTGATTTGACTAGGTGTTAATTCATCGTTCACAATAATAGCTTCACTCTCAGTGCCTTCTAAGTAACCTTGTAACTCTGCTAATTTACCTTTACCTAGATAAGTTCCCGCATGGACACGTTCACGTTTTTGCGTGAGTACATGCGTTACATTCAAATCAGCTGCCTCAGCTAAGCCATGGAGTTCTATCATCGATTCAGCAAAATCATTTACTCGAGGCAATTCTACGCCTACTAATACAACATTTGTCATCGTTTCACCTCTTCTTATTTGTATTTTCGTCCCTTGCTACGCAACCAAATTGTGCGAACAATCATTGATATAATAAACATCACAATTAATACAATCGTAATCGATGCGCCTGGTGGTGATCCCACTTGGTAAGACATCGTTAATCCACTGTAAACACCAATTAATCCCATTACAATGCTCAATATGATAGCGAAATCAAAACTTTTCACCCATTTAATAGCGATAGCTGAAGGTAAAATCATTAATGATGAGACTAATAATGCGCCTACAATCGGCATCATAATCGCTACTGCTAAACCTGTAAGCACACTAAATACCATTGAAATCAAACGTGTGTTTAATCCACTTGTATAAGCTGTATCCTCATCAAATGTTAACACATACATGTGTCGACGGAATAATAAATACAGTGTGACTGCCACAATAGCAAGTCCCAATAACCAAAAAACACTTTCAGCATCGATTGTAACAATCGATCCAAATAAATATTGTGAAATACTCGCAGTTGAATTTCCACCGTTAAAACTAGTCAATACAAGCGCAATTGCCAAACCACCAGACATGAGGATTGCAATTGATAATTCAGAATATGTCTTGAAAAAACTGCGCATTACTTCAATCGTCAAGCCACCTAATACCACAACCGCAATTGTTGTTAATGTTGGGTTGACGCCAATTGTAAAACCAACAGCTACTCCGGCAAGCGAAATATGTGCGAGTGTATCAGCAATCAACGACTGCCTTCTTAATATAACAAATAAACCAAACAGCGGTGCTAAAATCGCAATTAATGTTCCTGCGATGAATGCGCGCTGCATGAATTCATGCAAAAACATCTCCACTCGGTATCTTCCTTTCGTGTTAAGCGTAATTCACGATCGACATATCGTGTTAAATCCTCATCATCATGAGTCACCATTAAGATTGCACGATTATGTGAATCCGCATAATGACGCATTAATTTATAAAAGTTTTTACGATTTTCTTTATCCATTCCTGTTGTAGGTTCGTCTAAAACAAATAAATCTGGCTCAGCAGCTAAAACACGTGCCATACAAATACGTTGTTTTTGACCGCCAGATAACTCACCGATTTGAGCATCTTTATACTTCCACATATCAACAGAACGCAAAGCTTCTTCTACTTTTTCATGATCCGTTTGTGACAAGCGTTTAAACCACTTGCCTCTCTGAAAACGTCCTGAACGTACCAATTCAATTACTGTACTTGGAAATCCTTCATTGAATGAAGCAACTTGTTGTGGTAAATAACCAATTTGAAATTTTTCACCTTCAGTATTCACTAATGTTCGCGTTACTTCACCACTTGCTGGTTTTAATAGGCCTAAAACAATTTTTAATAACGTTGATTTTGCCGCGCCGTTTTCTCCTGTTAATGACACAAATTCACCTTCACTAATATGAAATGAAACATCGGATAACACAGGTTCATCATCGTATTTAAACATAATATCTTTCACTTGAATATAATCCATCATTTCCACTCCCTGCATCTAAAACGTAACCATTACGTTTAATTGTATGCTAACCTTAGTAAAAACACAAGAGAAAAAACCTTGATTATTAGTTAATCATCAAGGTTTTTAGGTTTATCCATTGTTGAACAAGTGTGCTCTGCTTTTACTTTTCTCCAACTGCAACAGCCAATGTCTCACTCTCTTTCAAAAAAATCAGCAGGCACAGATAGCCTCCTTCATTTTTCTCCAAGCTAGTAGCCATTGAACGGGCTGTTTTCGTTTTTACTTTTCTCCAACTGCAACAGCCAATGTCTCACTCTCTTTCAAAAAAATCAGCAGGCACAGATAGCCTCCTTCATTTTTCTCCAAGCTAGTAGCCATTGAACGGGCTGTTTTCGTTTTTACTTTTCTCCAACTGCAACAGCCAATGTCTCACTCTCTTTCAAAAAAATCAGCAGGCACAGATAGCCTCCTTCATTTTTCTCCAAGCTAGTAGCCATTGAACGGGCTGTTTTCGTTTTTACTTTTCTCCAACTGCAACAGCCAATGCCTCACTCTCTTTCAAAAAAATCAGCAGGCACAGATAGCCTCCTTCATTTTTCTCCAAGCTAGGAGCCATTGAACGGGCTGTTTTCGTTTTTACTCAAAGAAAGGAGTAATAATAGGAACAATTTGTTTTTTACGTGAAACAACACCTGGTAATGTTGCTAAGTTATTTACAAGTTGAACATCATACGCTTGTTCTACTTTACCTGCTGCTGTACCTAATACAAGCACAACTGAATCGTTTGTCAAAATATTAGTAATTGCAAACAAGAACATATCTAATCCTTTGCTTGCGATTTTTTCGTTGATGGCAAGTTCAATTTCAGGCTGGCGAATAAGTACATCTAATGGATCAACAACGTTAACTTGTGCTATTTCAACTTTTTGGTTGCCCATATCAAATTCTTTCGCATCCAATGTAATTAATTCATCAATTGTTTTTGTACTAACATCTGCGCCTGCTTTTAAAAGGTCTAAGCCGTATACTTGAACATCAACTTGTGCTATTTCAGCTAAAATTGCAGCTGCTGCAACATCTTGTTCTGTACATGTTGGTGATTTGAATAACAATGTATCTGATACTATAGCTGATAACATTAATCCTGCATTTTGTTGTGTTGGTACAATGTTATTTTCAGTGTAAAGTTTCAAGATAATTGTTGCTGTACAACCCACTGGCTCGATACGCATCATCAATGGATCAAGCGTTTCAAAGTTGGCAACACGGTGATGATCAATCACTTCAGTAATAGTAACAGCCGCGCGATCATCCACACTTTGTTGTGCTTCATTGTGATCTACGAGAATAACTTGGTTGGTTTCGTTAGCCACTGTTTCAACAAGGCGTGGTGCCTCTGCTTTGAAATAATCTAAAGCAAATTGTGTTTCAGGATTAATCGTTCCTAAACGAACAGCCTCTACGTCAAATCCTAAAGCTTGTTTTAAGGCAGCGTAGCTTAGCGCTGCTGTAATTGTATCTGTATCTGGATTTTTATGTCCAAAAACTAATGTTTTACTCATTTTTATATTCGCCCCTTTTATACTCATTTTCGTCTCTATTTTATCATATTTTAAATTTTAAGAACACTAAGGCTCTTTAACTTCCAGACGACTTTCTTTGTTTAAACGCCACATCTTAGCGATATTAATTATAACTGTTTTAGCAACAGCGTATGTTGGCACTGCAAGCAACATTCCTAATAATCCCGCAAGATTACCAGCTACAAGCAACACAATAATAATTGTTAACGGATGGACGTTTAATGAACGACCCACAATCAATGGATTCATAATGTTTGAATCAATTTGCTGTACAATTAAAACAACAATAATAACGGCAATGGCTTGCCATGGTGAAATAAAGATACCAATTATCACAGCAGGCAATAAACCTATCCATGGTCCTAAGTAAGGAATGATATTTGTGCTTCCGGCAATAACACCTAATAACAATGCATAAGGTTGACCGATAATCAAATAACCAACAAATGTCAAAATACCTACACAAAGACAATCTAACGTTTGTCCACTGATATAAGATGAAATTGTTTTGCTCATTTGTGATAATATTGTTCCCGCTTCTTCTTGAACAGCACGTGGGAAAAATTTCACAGCCTTACCGCTGAATTTATGACCATCTTTAAACATGAAGAAAACAATGAATGGTACTGTTACGATTGTAATCGTTACGCTCGCAATCACACCAATGATACTTGTAATACTGCTTGTTGCATTAGATATAATGGAATTGACTATTTTAGATACATTAAGATTTGCTTCTTTTAACATATTTTCGATATCAAGATTTTGAATTTGTGGATTTGTTAATAACTTATCAAAATAATCATTTGCTTTACTCCAATAACCAGGTACAGCTTTTCCAAGCTCCACTAATTGATTCGCTAACGGTGGAAAAATCATGTAAGCAAAGAGGCCGATAACCCCGATAATTAAAAAGAATACTATAACAATTGCCCATATTCGTTTAACTTTCAACTTTTCTATCAATCCAACCACTGGGTTTAGCATATAAAAAATAAAACCCGCCAATAACATTGGCATAAAAATAGTGGAAATGAATGTTCGAATCGGACCAAATAAAAATGACATCTGTGTAAATAAGTATAACAATAATGCAATTGCTAAAATTTCTACTGTCCAAAAAAATAATTTAGAGTTTTTAAACACTCGATTCCCTCCTTATAACGTACGTTTATCACTATTATATCAAAGATTGTAACCTTAGTATAAAGAAATATGGCACTTGCAACTCTGAGATAGAGGTTTATAATAGTTAAGATGTGTAAAATGTATTTGTTATGAAGGAGTGTACTATGCAATCTAAATTTAATCTCTCTGGCAAAATGTCTATCAAATTGATGACAATTGCTTTATTAACCTTCGCTTGGCCTATCTTTACAGAACAATTTTTGAGAGTTTTGATGACAAACATCGATATCTTTCAACTGAGTTTTTATTCTGATAAAGCAGCTACAGCTGCAGGTGTCGCCAACCAAATAATCGTCTTAACAATCTATATTTATGGGTTTGTTTCTGTTGGTTTACAAATCCTGGTGTCGCAGTTGTTAGGCGCAAAACGTGGAAAAGAAATTGAGCATGTTATTACAACTGGATTAGTACTAGCTGCTATCTTAGGTATTATTCTCACTGTTGTATTCCTCTTCTTTTCATCACACTTTTTAAGCTGGTTAGGACTCGATGATAATTTAATTGCATTAGGAACGCCTTTCTTACAATGGATCGGTGGTGCATCTATTGTCATTGCGATCCAAGTAGCCATTCTTCCTATATTAAGAAGCCACGGCTATGTTAAACAAGCCATGTATGTTCCTGTTGTTACGAGTATTTTAAATGTAATCGGAAACTACTTGTTCCTCTTTGGACCTTTCGGAATCCCTGTATTAGGTATGGCAGGTGTTGGTATTGCAACTGCCCTCGCTAACTTTGTGGGGTTATTATTAGCTCTATACCTTCTCAAACGTCACGTAGGCTATACCTTCTCATTTAAAAAAGTAAAAGATGTCACCTATAAACTTAGCTATGCTATTTTAAGACTGGGTCTCCCATCTTCTGGTGAATCGATTTCGTATAATGGTTCTCAAATTATTATTACTACTATTGTTGCTGTGCTGGGTTCAACTGCATTGACAACAAAAGTTTATGTTTCTAGTATTTCACAGTTCGTCATTTTATTACCCATTTCAATTGGGCAAGCAACACAGATTTTGATTGGGCATCAAGTCGGTGCTCGAAATCCCGATCAAGCTTATCGTCAAGGTTGGCATGGCTGGATTATTGGAACTGCGCTCGCACTTATCGGCAGTTTTTTGCTTTATATTTTTTCAACACCAATTATGAGCTTCTTCACAAACGATCCCGAAGTTATCGAATTGTCCAAAAATCTTTTCTTACTTGGGTTGGTACTCGAAACGGTGCGGGCAACAAATATCATCTTAATTAACTCACTTAATGCAACGGGTGATGTTCGTTTTCCACTCATCGTTGGTTTGATTATCATGTGGATTGTCAGCTTGCCGTTTGCGTATCTTTTAAGTGTTCCGTTACACATAGGGTTAGCTGGGATTTGGATTGCTTACATCATCGATGAGGGCCTCCGTGGAGGATTAATGGCTTATCGTTGGCGCTCAAAAGTATGGGCTTTAAAAAGTATCTTATAGTAAAAAAAAAAACCAGAATATCACTTGATATTCTGGTTTTTTTATGAAAAATTATAACATGTTGTTTTAGTCTAAACTTCAATCAGTTTTTATGCTTTTTCTTTCTGACACTGGCATTCTCCGTTAGGATTGCTACCGTCTTTACGTCCACATTTACATGTGCGTTCTTCTGTCGCTTCTTCTACGTGTGAATGTCCGTGACCATGTCCACCGCAACCACAACCTGATTCTGCATGAGCATGTGAATGTCCATGATCATGATCATGTCCATGACCACCACATCCGCAACCAGATTGTTGTTGCTGTATGTTAGGATTATCGATAATAAAACCCTCGCTACCATGTTGAACGCCATAATCAACTGTTGTTCCTGCTAAGAAAGGAACATCTTCTTTACGAACAACCGATACAAAGCCTTCAAAAGTTTCTTCCACGTCATCGGCTACCTGTTCATCCGTTAATTGCATACCATAGCCTAAACCACCGTATTCATTACGTTCTAAGTAAAGGTTAAAAGCATAACCTTCAAGTTCGTTTTTTTTCATTGCATCTCTTATTTCTTTTTGTGCATTCTCTGTGAAATCAACTGTTCGTTCTGTCGTCATCATTCCTGCCTCCTTGTTAAAAAACTTGTTTAACGCCTTTTATATATGGTAGTGTATCTAACAAACGTTGTTCAATGCTTGCCGTTAAAGTGAAATCGGAACTTGGACATGTTGCACAAGCACCTAATAACCGCACTTCAACAATACCATTTTGGAAATCTACAAATTCACAATTTCCACCATCTTTGAGTAAATAAGGGCGCAATTTATCGAGCGTTCGTTCAATTTCAATCTGCTCTTCTTGACTCACTTTGCCCACCTGCCTTTCAAATAGTATTCCTTTCTTCATTATAAAGTCTTTGGTCATAAAAAGCGACTGTAGAAATCTTTCAAATCAATCCAATTAATGGCTAAATTTATTTTTTTGACTTAAAATAAGGGTAAACAACCAATAAAGGGGACAATACGTATGAAAAAAAACGTCGAATTTTTTGTATACGGTGCTACTATACTATGCCCGAGTTGTGTGAACATGCCTTCTTCTAAGGATACTGAAGGGTGGCTACGTGCTGCTATCGGACGCAAGTTTCCTGACCAACTATTTTCAGTGACCTATATCGATATTTATTCGCCTCCAGAAGATGACATTCATTTAAATATGGCCCATCAAATCATTGAAGAGGATTTATTTTATCCGGTAGTAGTTGTTGATAATGAGATATTAACAGAAGGGCAACCTCGTTTAAAGAAAGTATATCGCTATATGGAAGATAACGGCTATACGCCTGTTTCCCGAAAGAAAGAGAATGTGATTTAATGAACCCCTTGATTGAATTTTGCGTGAATAATTTATTATCTGGCGCAGAAAAAGCACTACAAGAATTAGAAAACGATGACCGCTTAGACGTTGTTAGTTATAGCTGTCTCACTTATTGCGATACCTGCGCAACTTCCCCTTACGCATTAGTCGAAGGCGAAGTAATTAAAGGTGATACACCCGACGAATTGATTCACAACATCTATACTTATTTGTATGATGAGGATTTTTTAGATAAAGTAAATTAAAGGATGGCAGAAGCAGATGGCAAAAAGCAAAAAAACAAATGCAATGCGTGAATTAGACAAATTGAGTGTCACTTACGATATTACTAGCTATGAATGGCATCCTGAACAACTTGATGCTACTCATGCAAGTGAGTCAATCGGCATGGAAGCAGATGCTGTTTTCAAAACACTTGTATTAATCGGTGATAAAACAGGGCATCTTGTCGCCTGTATCCCTGCTAATGAACATATTGATTTAAAACAACTTGCCCGTATCAGTGGTAATAAACGCGTGGACATGATTGAAGTGAAAACATTACTCCCTATTACCGGTTATATACGAGGGGGTTGTTCTCCACTCGCCATGAAAAAAAGCTTGCCTACTTTTATGCATCAGTCGATTCTTGAAAAAGAAAAAATCGCTGTTTCTGCGGGTAAACGTGGCTTACAAATTATTTTGTCAGGCCCCGACTTAGTGCACGCTACGGCTGCTACGACTGCATCCCTTATAATGAATTAATTTTCACTTTAAAATACGTAATTTTTACAGCTGCACTTCTGTGCAGCTTTTTTGTTGTTATCGTAGCGGATTTATTCGCTATACGAGAACAGTATGGGTGCTAATATCGTTGCGAATTTATTCGCTTTACGAGAACAGTATGGGTGCTGACATTGTTGCGAAGACATGAGCATACAAGGCCAGTATGGGACGCAGCGACAGCGAGTACCATTCCTTCTAGCAATTGAGTACCAATCAATAGTTATGAGCTTTACGAGAACAGTATGGGTGCTAATATCGTTGCGAAGTTATGAGCTTACAAGGACAGTATGGGTGCTGACATTGTTGCGAAGACATGAGCATACAAGGCCAGTATGGGACGGAGCGAAAGCGAGTACCAATCCATTTGTTAATGCTCTTAAGAGTACCATTCCTTATATTACTATTTGACAGCACCATTCCACCCTGATATTTTCATAAAAAAAAGTAGTAAACCCTGTTGGGCTTACTACTTTTTAATAAATATAGATGCTAGATTTAAGAATCTTCGAAAAATCTTCTTACCTATTTATTGACGATGTTGTACACGTCTCTTCCATAACAATACGAAAGACAAGACTGAAAGCAGGATACCTGCGTATGGCATAGACTCTTTTTCATCACCAGTACTAGGAAGTTTTTTATTTGGTACTGGGGGAACGACCTCTTTTTCATTTGTTATCGCTTTATTTGTCTTAGCTACCTTAATTATTTCTTTTTGATTCCCCATAACTTCAAATGTCACCGGAGTAGCATCTAATTCATAACCTTGAGGTGCTTTTGTTTCTATTAATTGATACTTACCTGGCTTTAATTTAGCAACAGCTATTTTACCAGCACTATCCGTGGTTAAATTTCGTTGAACTTTTTTGCCATTAGTATCTTGTAATTCAAATACTGCGCCTTGTAATACCTCACCTGATTGATCATCGGTTTTAGTTAATACAAACCCACCTTTGCTTAGCTCATTTGTCATTGCTAATTGAACGGCTTTTGTTTGACCTTTTTTAACTTCAAATTTAATCGGTGTGGTTTCCAACTCGTAACCTGTTGGCGCTTTGGTTTCTACTAATTGATAGTTGCCGGGTTTTAACTGATCGATTGCTAATTTACCTGAAACATCGGTCGTTAAACCACTTTCAATGACTTTGCCTTCGGCATCTTGTAATTCAAAAACAGCACCTTGTAAAACTTCACCTGATTGATCATCGGTTTTAGTTAATACAAACCCACCTTTGCTTAGCTCATTTTTCATTGCTAATTGCACGGCTTTTGTTTGACCTTTTTTAACTTCAAATTTAATCGGTGTGGTTTCCAACTCGTAACCTGTTGGCGCTTTCGTTTCGACTAATTGATAGTTGCCTGGTTTTAACTGATCGATTGCTAATTTACCAGAAACATCGGTCGTTAAACCACTTTCAATGACTTTGTCTTCGGCATCTTGTAATTCAAATACTGCGCCTTGTAAAGTTTCGCCTGATACGTTATCTGTTTTTGTTAGAATAACATCACCTTTACTTAACTCATTTGTCATTGCTAACTGTACAGCTTCTGTCTGACCTTTTTTAACCTCAAACTTAATCGGTGTGCTATCCAACTCATAACCTGTTGGCGCTTTCGTTTCGACTAATTGATAGTTGCCGGGTGTTAAATCAGAAACAGCTATTTTTCCTGAAGCATCCGTCGTTAAACCACTTTGTAATACTTTTCCGTCGGTGTCTTGTAATTCAAAAACAGCACCTTGTAAAGCTTCGCCTGTTTTATCATCGGTTTTTGTTAAAACAAACCCACCTTTTGTTAATGTATTTGTCATGCTTACTTGCACAGCTTCTGTTTGGCCTTTTTTAACCTCGACCTTAATCGGTGTGCTATCCAACTCGTAACCTGTTGGGGCTTTTGTTTCTACTAATTGATAGTTGCCGGGTGTTAAATCAGAAACAGCTATTTTACCAGAAACATCCGTCGTTAAACCACTTTCAATGACTTTGCCTTCGACATCTTGTAATTCAAATACTGCGCCTTGTAAAGCTTCGCCTGATACGTTATCTGTTTTCGTTAAAATAACGCCACCTTTTGTTAATTCGTTCGTCATGCTTACTTGTACCGCTTCTGTTTGACCTTTTTTAACCTCAAACTTAATCGGTGTGCTATCCAACTCATAACCTGTTGGGGCTTTCGTTTCTACTAATTGATAGTTGCCTGGTTTTAACTGATCGATTGCTAATTTACCAGAAACATCCGTCGTTAAACCACTTTCAATGACTTTGCCTTCGGCATCTTGTAATTCAAAAACAGCACCTTGTAAAGCTTCACCTGTTTTATCGTCAGTTTTCGTTAATACGAAACCACCTTTAGTTAATTCGTTCGTCATGCTTACTTGAACAGCTTCTGTTTGGCCTTTTTTAACCTCGACCTTAATCGGTGTGCTATCCAACTCATAACCTGTTGGGGCTTTCGTTTCTACTAACTGATAGTTGCCGGGTGTTAAATCAGAAACAGCTATTTTTCCTGAAGCATCCGTCGTTAAACCACTTTCAATGACTTTTCCGTCGGTGTCTTGTAATTCAAAAACAGCACCTTGTAAAGCTTCGCCTGTTTTATCATCGGTTTTTGTTAAAACAAACCCACCTTTTGTTAATGTATTTGTCATCGAAACTTGAACAGCTTCTGTTTGACCTTTTTCAACTTCAAATTTAATCGGTGTGGCATCCAACTCATAACCTGTCGGGGCTTTCGTTTCGACTAATTGATAGTTGCCGGGTGTTAAATCAGAAACAGCTATTTTTCCTGGAGCATCCGTCGTTAAACCACTTTCAATGACTTTTCCGTCGGTGTCTTGTAATTCAAAAACAGCACCTTGTAAAGCTTCGCCTGTTTTATCATCGGTTTTTGTTAAAACAAACCCACCTTTTGTTAATGTATTTGTCATCGAAACTTGAACAGCTTCTGTTTGACCTTTTTCAACTTCAAATTTAATCGGTGTGCTATCCAACTCGTAACCTGTTGGGGCTTTCGTTTCGACTAATTGATAGTTGCCGGGTGTTAAATCAGAAACAGCTATTTTACCAGAAGCATCCGTCGTTAAACCACTTTGTAATACTTTTCCGTCGGTGTCTTGTAATTCAAAAACAGCACCTTGTAAAGCTTCGCCTGTTTTATCGTCAGTTTTAGTTAATACGAAACCACCTTTAGTTAATTCGTTCGTCATGCTTACTTGAACAGCTTCTGTTTGACCTTTTTCAACTTCAAATTTAATCGGTGTGCTATCCAACTCGTAACCTGTTGGGGCTTTCGTTTCGACTAATTGATAGTTGCCGGGTGTTAAATCAGAAACAGCTATTTTACCAGAAGCATCCGTCGTTAAACCACTTTGTAATACTTTTCCGTCGGTGTCTTGTAATTCAAAAGCAGCACCTTGTAAAGCTTCGCCTGTTTTGTCGTCAGTTTTCGTTAATACGAAACCACCTTTTGTTAATTCGTTTGTCATGCTTACTTGTACCACTTCTGTTTGGCCTTTTTTGACCTCGAACTTAATCGGTGTGGCATCCAACTCATAACCTGTTGGAGCTTTGGTTTCCACAAATTGATATGTTCCAACAACTAATTCATCAACAGTAATCTTGCCTTCATCATCTGTTGTTAAACCACTTTGCAACACTTTTCCGTTCGAATCTTGCAAGTCAAAAACTGCACCTTGTAATTTTTCCTTTGTAGTATCGTCTGTTTTGCTTAACACGACAGTGTTTGTATCGACTACTATATTAATTTGTGCCTCATTTGAAGTGAACGGTAACGTATTACCATTTAAAATAGCTTCACCCTGAGCAGTATTGATTGTTAGCTCACCTTGTTTTGCAC
Organism: Brochothrix thermosphacta DSM 20171 = FSL F6-1036; assembly: GCF_036884295.1. Taxonomy (NCBI): domain Bacteria; kingdom Bacillati; phylum Bacillota; class Bacilli; order Caryophanales; family Listeriaceae; genus Brochothrix; species Brochothrix thermosphacta. Next base: position 342,308 of record NZ_CP145608.1, on the reverse strand, counting down.
TTATAGGACTTGTGACTGGAACAAAGGCTTCTATTTTTTCTCCAATATTCAATACATTTTTAGTGATTTTAAAAGATTTAGCCTCTTTCCAATCACTACTTCAAGAACCATTATTACTAGATGTGGCATCTTTAGAGTACTCTACAACTGCACCCTTACTAACTTCTATTGGTCCAGTTAACTTCGTTATAAAATCGGAATTCCCATTTAGTTTACTAATATCATCGAAAATAACAGGAGAAACTACTTGAGTTGATAATGTATTATTCAAAAGTAATTTCCAGGTTGCATTTTCGCCATTACTAGTGGTTGCTTGATCAGAAAAACCAGTGTTAACTGCGCCCTCAACTGATTTAGATAATATCAACCCTCCGTCACTAATCACCTGTGAAAACTTACTGTCTCATACAATCGAGTCTCTATTTTTATCAAAATCATGAATGTCTTGATGATTTCGGCTTCCATAGGCAACGACCGAATAGTCTTTGAATTTTTCGGAATCAGTAGTAATCCAACTTTCTATTGGCGCTTTTTGATTATTTTCAATAAAAGCATCATATGCAACCTGAGAAACATTAACAGGTAAGTTATACTTAAAGCCTGAATTCCCGATATTTCTATCTGATGCGGAACCTGCTTTTTGTAATGTTGCTAATGCTTTTTTGAACTTGAACACTACAACTTGTCGAGATGCGTTATAATCAGCCGTCGCTGGCAATACTTCTGTCGTAATATCAATATCGTTACCTGGTTGAGGAACGTCAATATTGTATGGTGCACCTAATTTTTTTTCAGCTGCACTAACACCCTTACTAGAATCCAAAGTTACTCCTGCAGGTAGAACTACCCTCATAATTGCACCGTCAACATCTTCTTCTGGTGTTAGATTATTCGCGTAAACTGTAAAATTATTTGTCTTTCCAACTGTTAATGTAGAAGGGACATTGACAATCGTATTTAAGTTTAAATTGGGTTGTAAATTAACTTTTGCTTCAGATGTCTTTTCTTCGCTTATCGAACCATCTTTAAACTCAACTTCTTGGCTAGCAGTGTTTTGTATCGATTTAATGCTATGGTCAATTGTTTGATCAAAAATGTTCGCAAAAGAAGAAATACCGTTTACAATAATTTTCGGTTGTACATTCTCAGCTTTATCTTTTTCATTTACTACCGATACTTTCCAACCAGTTAAAACTTCACCCGGTTGTAAATCAATCTGTAAATCTGATTTGTCCGTTTGGGCATAATTAAGACTCCCTACAACATGAAAACCTATCTTTAAAACCGATTTAGCTTTTGCATCACTAGCGTTTCTCCAGCCGTTTTTATTTGTTTTATAACTCACAGTCAATTTTGTATCACCCTCTACAATCGGTGTATTTAACTGTATATTTATATTTGAAATTATAAAATGGCTCCAAAAAACCCCGTTCCCAAAACGATCCATACTGTCTTCAATTGTCATATTTTTAACACTTTTTTTCGAATTTTTATCTGCAACAAAACTACCATTCACCTCATAGTTAGAATAAATACTTCCTGATAACCATGTGTTGGTTAATATCTTTTTATCAAGACCGCTAGAATCATCCTCACCACTGGATAAGATTGGACCTTGTGCTTCACTAGGTTTCCCTACTATTTCTGTACTCTCAGGGTTATTATCATTAGCCGACATCGTTACGATGTTTTTAGGTGGCCTTGTATCATCAGGAAATTTATCTTCAGGATACTCCACTACTAGTGATGGTATTTCACCATCTTGTGAAGATAGGGAATTACCTGCACCGTAAAACTGTTTGTCCCTTTCCCAAATCGCTTTCCATCCTGTATTTTGATCACCTGTTATGATCCACTTACCACCCGAATTATTGCTACTCTTAATAATTGCACCTGCCGGGATGTTATCTTCTAATTTTAAATTTTGTAATGTAATTTCTTTATTAGAACCTACACGATTAACATTGAATGAATAGGTGACTAGTCGATTCGTTGAACCTGGGGCAGTGGCTGCTGTTTTATTAACAGCATAATCTGTTGTGCCGTGTAATGTTGTTTGTTGCTCTGATTGTGGTACCTTACCCGACACTGTTTCTGACCCTACAATTGATCCAGTAAGAATCTCACCATCATATCTATCATGAATATTAGCTTCACTACCGGCATCCGTGATGGGAACAATCGCAATCGTAAATTCAGCAATTGTTTTAGTAATCTCATTTAGCACAATATTGATTGTCCCGTCGTCATTGATTGTATACTCCTTTACAATCGAATCAGGACCTGTAACTATCCCTGAGTTTTCGCCATCTGAGGATAACTTATAACCCGAAGGAATCTTGAAAGTTAAGTTTACACCTGCAAGAGTATTCGTTGCATTTGCTGTCGAGTTTATTGTAACTTTATACGGAAACCCTAAATAATTTTCACCTGACGAAAAATCGACATCTTTTTGCGCACTTAAATTAACATCATATTCTAATGTTGCATTTTTAGTTCCCTTGTCGATGGGATCTTTCTCCGCGACAACTGATTTATTTAAAGAAGCTTTAGGCGTAGCATCTGCTTCTTTGGCCTTTTCTGCTTCTTTCTCATTTTTCACCTTTATTGTTACGCCTTCTAATTCTTTATCTTTTAGTAATCCATTTACTGTAAATTCACCTTCAGTAGAAGCTTTAAACTGGTATTCAATATGTTTTTTGTTGATGTTTTTTTCACTCACTAGTGTCAATGATTTTGGATATGAGATTTTGAAATCGGTAAGATCAACTTCATCTCCTTTTACATTCACTTTAAAAACTTCGTCAATTCCAACGTTTGTTTTTTCAGATGTAATGAGAACATCACTAGTTGGTTCATTTACATCGGCAATAACTGAAATAATTCCTATCTGGCTAATTGCAACAATCACTGCCACAATTATTAAGAGTTGTTTAGTCAATGATTCTTTAATTTTATGCATATTCTTTCCTCCAAAATTCTTAAATTTATTTTTCAAAATCATACAACGATTATTTGTATACTTTAATTAAGCTTAAACTATCAAAACAGTATATAAACTTAATACCCTAATATTTAGTGTAACGTAGTATATTCTTTTTTTTCTTTTTATTTTTTTATTATTTTTTTAAAAAACAAAAAAACATGTCGCAGTATCTGCAACATGTTTTTTCCTTCTTTAATTTATATTATTTACTTATTCTGCAAAAAAAACCGTTCCGGCTAATGAAGAGAAAAAACCACCTAAATACGTATCAGTATTATCATCTTCAATTTTTTCTCCTTGCATTATAGCTAATTGCTGCTCAATTTTTTTGAAATTTTTTTGTGTGTCATCTGGCTTGCTTTTTTTTTCTTTCACCATTTTTTTATTCCTGAAATTAATTTTAATAGAATCATTCGCACTATATGTATCAGCAGCTTGTACCGAATGAGGTAACATAATAATCGTGGCGCTCAAAAATATTATTGTGAAACCAATGAATTCATTTTGCTTTTTCACGTTGTTTCTCCCTTCGTATAAATACAAGCGTATTCCCAAAATTCTTCCAATCTTTATTAGTGGGTGGCTCTTTCCATATTATTTGATTACAAGATACAAACTCAGAATTATAATCTGATATATAAATCCGTTTTATCATCAGGTTTAGTACTAATATTTATGTCCATTGACTGAAACTGTAAAATATTATTTGATATATAGTCAGTATAAGTTTTTCCTCTTGAAAAGTCGATACATATATTAATACTTCTTGAAAGGTAAGAGATTGGTACTATCGTTATAATCGCAAAAAGATAATCATAAAACAATGTTTTTTTTGCACTTTCAGATTTAATAAATGCCGCCTTTTCAATAAATGAAATAACAAACTCAAAATATTCTGGATACACTTCTTCAAAGTACTTCCATTGGTTATCCGTTATAAAGGTATTTGTCGAATATTGAAAATATATCCAGCGAAAGTTAATACGATTGATATTCGCCATTAACTGAGGCAATATTTCACTATCATTAATTGCATTGATCTCCTGCAACAATTCTCTCACTATTTTTTCAGAAAAATCTGTACCTATCTTATTAACTAAGCGTATATTTGCTTTACCTATATCAGTATCTTCAATCGGTATGAAGTTTTCAGCATATAAAAACCGTGAAAAATAAAGTGTTTCTTGTATTTTTATATCCTTATCTTTCATAGGAATGTATTTTTGATAAGCTTTTAAAGTATCATTTTCACTATTGAAATCTGTAGAGGAGATTTCAACATAGTTTTCATTCTTAATCCTTTTATTAATAATCCTCATGAAAATATATATCTTTTCTTCCTGACTTAAAGGTATACTCCCTTTTAAATTTGAAATAATCTCTTCATGTTCTTTAATTTCATCTATTCTGACTTTAAATATATCTTTGCATCCATTAAAGAAAAAGTAATATACATCAAAATAAAGCAGTCTGATTTTTTCCTCATCACCTTGTATCTGTCCATTTTTTATTGATATAGATAACGGTTTTAACATACTAGATAATTTCTTTTTAACATCATATGCTTTTGATTCACTTATAAAAAACTTCTCTGCAAATTCTGCTAGACTTGTCTTCCTATAAAGTAATTCCTCAAACAAACAGAAATAGTATGATTTTCTCACATAACTTCTTCTCAAACGTATAATAGTTTCTTCGTTGATATTGGTTGCTGTTACAAAATGAATGTTAATAATTTCAAGTTTATTTAATTTGAGTTCAGCTAATTCAACATTTAATTCCTCAATCAAATTTTCAACTTTAAATCTTGATATACCCAAGTTTTTCATTAACGAATCTATCGGAAAGTAATGATTCATATCTGCTTCTAGAAAATGTATTAAATATAATTTATTACGATCATTTGTTTCTAAAAAATCATGCATATTTATCATCAAATTCTCTCCTCTTACGTTATTTTCTATCCGTATGGAATTTTAGCATTCTTTTTATTAAAGTACAAATTTTTATCATTCTTCTTTTATTTTATTATTTTCTAAAAAAAAAATGTTTTTTAAAAAATTATTTCATTTAAAATAAACAAGTAGTTTATTACAGCGTAGTAACGAAAACACTATATAAACAGTTATGGAGGTGTATTAATAGTATGTGTAACGAAAATACTTACAATGAAAAGTTCTGTATTTCATCATTTAGCAATAAAAATAATAAGGTTTATGTTATTGTTCGTATCCTAGAAAAAATTACCTTCCAAGAATTCATCGGAGCATTAGATTCCATTATCGATAAAGGCACCAATAGTATAAAACATCTCACTATTGAAGGACCTAATAGCTTCTCAATATCAAACAATGTATTAAATTATTCCTGCTGGAATAGCTTAGAAATATTAATTACATCAGATATAACAAATATACCACCTTATGCATTTAATAATGCAAAAAAACTACACCTCATCAAACTACAAAATGTCAAAGAAATTGGGGCATGGTCTTTTGCAAACACCTTATCATTAGAATTAGTCAAACTGACAAATCTAAAAAAGATTCACCCACAGGCATTTAAAAACTCTCATTATTATTTCTCCTGAAATGTTAATCTAAACAATAAAAAACCACAAAATAATAATCTTGTGGTTTTTTATTGTTTAGATTAATCTGCTCTTCTTTATTATACAATAAGTTCTGCTGGTTCAATTTGATAAATACCACCTAAAAACATCCCATAAAATACAGGTTTATCCAAACTAATAATATCAAATATTTTACCTTCAAACTTCAACCAATCTGACTCTGTTTCTTCATTACAAAGAATAACTTTTTGTTCAGAAGTATTAACAAGTAAAATGCCTTTATGGCAATAACACATTTGTGTGTATTGCACTTTTAATTGCAGTTGTTTAACCAATACCAACACATTATTTTCATAGCTATAATAAGAAAGTAGGCTGCCATCATCACTCAATGTTATAATTTCTTTTGTGCGTTTATTGATATCGATAGCCGAGATGGGCTCCTCTAAAAAATGGTGTGTTACAATAAGGCCTAACTTATCAAACAAGTAGATTTCTTTTGTTGGAAAGGGCATCGCAACTAACAGCTTATCATCATAAAACTGTGCGTGAACATCTAACCAATTTTCATTCTTTTTTTCTATCACTTCAAACACAGCAATCCAAGCTTCCCCAAACTTTGCTGCGATGTAATTTTCATCGTTAATAAGTTCTACAGGTCTTTGATTAGTTTTTTTATAGAGCTTGTTCCCATTATTAAAGTATAACGTGTTGCTCCTCGCAAACAGGTTCACACCCTCTTCAACGTACTGCACACAAATATCCCCCTTACATTTTTCTATAAACAAAAAGACGCACCCTATGAGTTACGCCTTCCTAGTTATAGAATCACTTACTGTTTTTATTAGATTGCTTCTTCAAGATTAAGTTTAGCTTGTAATTCAGAGAGTTCATAGTTTCTTACTTTACGTGGTAAGAAGCTGCGGATATCCTCTTGGTTAAAGCCTACTTCAAGTCTTTTTTCATCAATCAATATTGGACGTTTCATAATAGTTGGATTTTCAATCATTAGAGTGAAAAGTTCATCCAATGTATAGTTATCAATGTCTTTCTTTACATGTTGAAATGCTTTTGATTTTTGTGAAATCACATCATCAGTTCCATTTTCAGACAAGCTTAAAATCTCTTTTAATTGATCACGAGATAGTTTTTGTTTAAATAAGTTTTGTTCTTTAAATGGAATATTATGCTCTTTCAACCAAGCAACTGCTTTACGACAAGATGTACAACTTGGAGTAGTATATATTGTTACCATATTCCAGCACCCCTTTCGATTTTAAAAGGCTTCATTGAGATATAACAAATACTTCTTTAGCATTTCCCTTTTTTTTCAAAAATAAACATTTTTAAAAGTTAAAAGTTAAATATCTCTTGAGTCAATTATAACGCTTATACCCCCTAGTTGTCTAGGGGGTATCTGTTATTCCGACTTTTCAACTCAGAATTATTCTGCATAATTTGTTCACTTTATTTTTTAAAAATCGATGTAAAGCCACGCCCTCTATAGCTTGAATTGGATTCATCTTTTTTTGAATTTTTAAAATACATATCTATTTTGGGATGCGAAAAAGTTTATTTGTTTTTGAAAAAATGTTGATTTGTCAAAAAAAGTCAGATACTAACCTGTCATGTGATTTAACTAAAGAACACATTGAATAAGACTATTTATTTTATTTCAACATAACCTTTTTCCTTCGCTTCATTAATTAAGCGTGATACTTTTGATTTCGATAAATTATTTTTTTAGCAATTTCACTTTGTTTCAATCCACTAAGATAATAATCTTCCATCACATTTTTCATCTCTTTTAATTCATCTGAATGCTCTTATTCTCAAATTAAATTCATAAAAAAATCTATAATTTAGTGCGTCGCTGACTATATGTCGCTAGCACACTAAATTATAGAACATGATATATATTTATAAATTAAAAATCAGATGAACACGTTGGGATATTAGCAAAAGATTGGTACTCTTAAGTAATTAACATAAGGATTGGCACTCGCCTGCTCTAAGGAATTAACACTCAATTGCTTGAAGGTTTGGTACTCTCGTAAAGCGAATAAATTCGCAACGATAAAGGCATAAGGATTGGTACTCGCTTGCGCTCCGTCCCATACTGTCTTTGTAAGCTCATATATTCGCAACAATGTCAGCACCCCTACTGTTCTCGTAAAGCGGATAAATCCGCTACGATAACAGTAACAAGGACAGCAAAAAAGCCTCACCCTTGCGGGAGTGAGGCTTTTCCTATTAGTCATTTATTATTTGTTGATGTTGTAGAATGTTGCTTTACCATGGTATTCAGCTAAATCTTCTAATTCATCTTCGATACGTAATAATTGGTTGTATTTTGCAATACGGTCAGTACGTGATAATGAACCAGTTTTGATTTGTCCAGCGTTTAAAGCTACAGAGATATCAGCGATTGTTGAATCTTCTGTTTCACCTGAACGGTGAGAGATAACTGCTGTATAACCAGCACGTTTAGCCATTTCGATTGCATCAAATGTTTCTGTTAATGTACCGATTTGGTTAACTTTGATAAGGATTGAGTTAGCGATTCCTTTTTCAATACCTTCAGCTAATTTTTCAGTGTTTGTAACGAATAAATCGTCACCAACTAATTGAACTTTGTCGCCTAAAGCAACAGTTAATTCTTTGAAACCATCCCAGTCATTTTCATCTAAGCCATCTTCGATAGATACGATTGGGTATTTTTCGCATAAGTTTTTGTAAAGATCGATCATTTCAGCAGTTGTTTTTTCGCCTTCGCCAGAATCAGCTAATACGTAAACACCTTTTTCTTTGTCGTAGAATTCAGAAGAAGCTGCATCCATAGCAAGTAATACGTCTTCACCTGGTTTGTAACCAGCTGCTTCGATTGCTTCGATGATAACTTCAAATCCTTCTTCGTTTGAACCAAGGTTAGGAGCGAAACCACCTTCGTCACCTACAGAAGTAGCTAAACCTTTTGATTTCAAGATAGAAGCTAATGCGTGGAAGATTTCTGCACCCATACGTAATGCTTCTTTGAATGAAGGAGCGCCAACTGGCATAATCATGAACTCTTGGAAGTCGATGCTGTTATCAGCATGAGAACCACCGTTGATGATGTTCATCATTGGTACAGGTAATACTTTACCGTTTGTTCCACCAAGATATTTGTAAAGAGGCATACCTAATTCGTCTGCTGCTGCACGTGCTGCTGCAATTGAAACACCTAAAATAGCGTTTGCTCCGAGGTTACCTTTGTTTTTAGTACCATCTAATTTAATCATTAATTTGTCAAGTGCTGGTTGGTCAGTTACATCCATACCAATGATTTTTTCAGAGATTGTAGTGTTAACGTTTGCTACTGCTTTAGTAACACCTTTACCTAAGTAACGTGATTTATCGCCATCACGTAATTCAACTGCTTCATACTCACCAGTTGATGCTCCTGAAGGAACGATTCCGCGGCCAAAGCCGCCTGCTTCTGTGAATACTTCTACTTCTACTGTTGGGTTACCACGTGAGTCTAAGACTTCGCGTGCATATACATCGATAATAGCTGACATAATATAATTCTCTCCTTTTAAGTTAAGTTATTTTATTTACATTTCTATTCTACCTTGTTTTTTCTCAAAAACAAAATCAAGTGATGTTTTATTTGATAATGAGTGATTCTCCAGTCATTTCAACTGGTTTTTTGACGTCTAATAAATCTAACATCGTTGGTGCAACATCCGCTAAGCGTCCGCCTTCACGTAATGTCACGCCTTTTTTAGTGACAATCACAGGTACTGGCACAGTTGTATGTGCAGTGTGTGGTTCGCCTTCAGGCGTTGTCATTGTTTCAGAATTACCATGATCTGCGAAGATAATCGCTGCTCCACCTTTTGCAAGGATAGCATCTACAACGCGACCAAGGTTTTCATCCACGGCTTCAATTGCTTTGATTGTTGGTTCAACCATACCTGAATGGCCTACCATGTCTGGATTGGCAAAATTCAAGATAATGGCATCGTTCTTATCAGCTTCGATGTCTGCAACCAGCGCATCAGCCACTTCATAAGCACTCATTTCCGGTTGTAAATCGTATGTTTCAACTTTTGGCGAGTTGATTAAAATACGACTTTCTCCCGGGAATTCCTCGTTACGTCCACCATTCATAAAGAAAGTAACGTGAGGGTATTTCTCAGTTTCGGCAATGCGTAATTGTGCTAACCCTTCATTTGATAACACTTCACCTAAAACATTAGTCATCGGCATTGGCGCAAACGCCACTTCCGCATCAATGCTTGGGTTATATAATGTCATTGTAATGAATTTCACATTGTCGATATGTCCTTTACGATCAAAGAATTCCCATTCTTTGTCAGTGAAGGCATTTGATAATTGAATTGCGCGGTCTGGACGGAAGTTAAAGAAAATAACAGCGTCGTTCTCGCTAAGTTTTGCAACTGGTTGACCATCTTTTGTGATGACAGTTGGCACTACAAATTCGTCTGTTTTTCCAGCAGCATAAGAAGCTTCAACTGCTTCTTTTGCGGATACTGCTGTTTCTCCTACACCGTTTGCGATAGCGTTGTATGCTTTTTCAACACGTTCCCAACGTTTATCACGGTCCATTGCATAAAAACGACCAGAAACTGTAGCAATTTCGCCGTAACCAAGTTTAGCAATAGCTTCATTAACAGTGTCAATGTAACCTAATGCCGAACGAGGTGCTACGTCACGTCCATCTAAGAAAAGATGTAGATAAACGTTTTTTACGCCTTGCTCTTTTGCTGTGCTTAATAGTGATAGCATATGATTAATATGGCTATGAACACCACCATCTGACAACAAGCCAAACAAGTGTAAGTTTGAATCATTTTCTTTCGTATGAGTAAAGGCTTTGTTTAGGATAGGGTTCGTTTGGAACTCACCGTCAGCAATTGCTTTATCAATACGAGTTAAACTTTGGTAGACGATACGTCCTGCACCAATGTTTGTGTGGCCTACTTCAGAGTTCCCCATTTGGCCTTCTGGAAGCCCAACATCTAAGCCGGCAGCTTTCAATTGACCATGTGGAAATTCAGCCATGTAACGATCGAAGTTTGGTTTATTAGCAAGTGCTACTGCATTACCTACAGTTTCATTACGTAAACCAAAGCCATCCAAAATAATAATTGCAACAGGGGATTTACTCATTATTTAGCACCTTCTAATAATGCTAAGAATGAAGCAGATTCAAGGCTTGCGCCACCAACTAAAGCGCCATCAATGTCGCTTTGAGCCATATATGATGCAATGTTTTCTGGTTTAACAGAACCACCGTATTGAATACGTACTGCTGCTGCAGCTGCTGGAGAAACAGCTTCTGCTACAACTTCACGAATAGCAGCACATGTTTCGTTTGCTAATTCAGCTGTTGAAGATTTACCAGTTCCGATTGCCCAGATTGGTTCGTAAGCAATAACAGATGCTTTTACTTGGTCTTCAGTTAAGCCAGCTAAAGCTGCTTTAACTTGTCCACCAACAAAATCATTTGTAATACCAGCATCACGTTGCTCTAATGTTTCACCACAGCAGATGATTGGTGTCATACCATGTTTTAAGATAGCATGCGCTTTTTTGTTAACAGCTTCGTCAGTTTCGTTGAAAAACTCACGACGCTCAGAGTGACCGATAACAACATAGTTAACGCCTAAATCAGCAATTGCGAATGGGCTGTTTTCACCAGTGAAAGCACCCTCATCTTCAAAATGGCTGTTTTGAGCAGCAACTCGTAATTCAGTTCCTTCTGTTAAACGACTAACTTCTTGTAAGAAAAGAGCAGGAACTGCTACAACTGAATCAATTTCAGTGTGTGACGGTACATTGCCTTTTACTTCTTCAATAAATTGTGCCGCTTTAGCAGCTGTTTTATTCATTTTCCAGTTACCTGCAATAATTGGTTTACGCATTAATAAAACTCCCTTTCAGCTTAAATGATTGTTCGTTCTTATTTGTTGTTTAATGCTTCAACGCCTGGTAATACTTTACCTTCGATAAACTCAAGTGAAGCACCACCACCAGTTGAAATATGGCTCATTTTATCTGCTAAGTGGAATTTTTCAGCTGCTGCTGCAGAATCTCCACCACCGATAATTGAGTATGCATCTGAATCAGCTAATGCTTGAGCAACACCTTTAGTACCGTCAGCAAAAGCGTTTAATTCAAATACACCCATTGGTCCGTTCCAGATAACTAATTTAGATTCTGAAATGACTTTGCTGTATAATTCAACAGTTTTTGGTCCGATATCAAGAGCTTCCCAGTCAGCTGGAATTTCAGTAATTGGTACAACTTTACGCGGTACGTCTTCACCAAATCCATCAGCGACAACAACATCGATTGGCTCCAAGAATTTCACGCCTTTTTCTTCTGCTTTTTTAAGGAAAGAAAGCGCTAAGTCTTGTTTGTCAGCTTCAAGTAATGATTTACCAATTTCAAGGCCTTTAGCTTTAGCGAAAGTATATGCTAAACCTCCACCAATGATTAAGTTATCTACTTTATCAAGCAAGTTTTCGATTACGCCGATTTTATCTTTAACTTTAGCGCCACCGATAATTGCTGTGAATGGACGATCAGGGTTTTCCATTGCTTTGCTAAGAACTTCTAACTCTTTTTCCATTAAGAAACCAGCAACTGCAGGAATCTCATGAGCAATACCAGTTGTAGAAGCGTGCGCACGGTGAGCTGCACCGAAAGCATCGTTTACAAAGATATCTGCTAATGAAGCAAATTCTTTTGCTAATTTAGGATCATTTTTTGTTTCTCCTGGGTAGAAACGAACATTTTCAAGAACTAAAATGTCACCATCGTTCATTGTTTCAATTTCAGCTTTAACGCCAGCACCATATGCTTCATCTACTTTTTTAACTTCTTTACCAAGTAAGTCAGCTAAGTGTTTTGCTGGTTCGTTTAAGCGTAATTCTTCTACAACTTCACCGTTAGGGCGACCTAAGTGACTTGCTAATAAAACTTTAGCGCCGTTGTCTGCTAAATACTTAATTGTTGGTAACGCTGCACGGATACGAGTATCGTCAGAAATTTTACCATCTTGTAGTGGCACGTTAAAATCAACGCGAGTGAAGACAACTTTACCTTTAACATCGATGTCACGAATTGTTTTTTTGTTCATGTGTCATAGCCTCCAGTTTTATTATATAATTCATCGCTTTTAAACGACTATTGAACAAAAGCGGAAACTCTCGTTTCCGCTAATATTCATATCTTATGCGAATGTATATAGCTCAGATAGTTATTATTTAGATAATTTAGCAAAGTAAGCTAAAGTACGAACTAATTGTGCAGTGTATGACATTTCGTTGTCGTACCATGCTACAGTTTTAACTAATTGAGTATCTCCAACAGTCATAACTTTAGTTTGTGTTTCATCAAATAATGAACCATAAGTAATACCTACGATATCAGAAGAAACGATTGGGTCATTTGTGTAACCGAATGTTTCTGGAATTGCGTCAGAAGCAGCTTTCATAGCAGCGTTTACTTCTTCAACAGTAACTTTTTTGTCTAAAACAGTTACTAATTCAGTTAATGAACCTGTAGGAACTGGAACACGTTGAGCAGCACCGTCTAATTTACCAACTAATGATGGTAATACTAAACCGATTGCTTTAGCAGCACCAGTAGTGTTTGGAACAATGTTAGCTGCAGCAGCACGTGCACGACGTAAATCACCGTTACGGTTTGGAGCATCTAATGTGTTTTGGTCACCTGTGTAAGCGTGGATAGTAGTCATTAAACCAGAAGTGATTCCGAAAGAATCTTCTAAAGTTTTAGCCATTGGAGCTAAACAGTTAGTAGTACATGAAGCACCAGAAACAACTGTTTCAGAACCGTCTAATTCACTGTGGTTAACGTTATAAACGATTGTTTTCATGTCGCCTGAAGCAGGTGCAGAGATAACAACTTTTTTAGCGCCACCTTTTAAGTGTAATTCAGCTTTTTCTTGAGTAGTGAAGAAACCAGTACATTCTAATACGATATCAACGCCTAAGTCTCCCCAAGGGATTTGAGCTGGATCTGGTTGAGCAGAAACAACTAATTTTTTACCGTTAACGTTGAAGAAACCATCGTTCACTTCAACTTCGCCGTCAAAACGACCTTGAGTTGTATCATATTTTAACAAATGTGCTAATTGTGAAGCATCAGTTAAATCGTTGATTGCCACAACTTCTAAACCTTCTACGTTTTGAATACGACGGAACGCTAAACGACCAATACGTCCGAAACCATTAATACCTACTTTTACTGTCATGAGTAAATTCCTCCTTCAATGATTGAAAGTTCTATATTTTAAAAGGGTTAGCCTTCTAAAAGCTTATGTGCCGCGCCCTCATCTGTGAATAATATCGCATGATAAGGGGCGTGTTTGACAAATGACGCGATGGCTTTCGCCTTGGACTTACCACCAGCACCAATAAAAACGTGTGGGATATTCGTTAACTCTCCAAGTTGTAATCCAATCGTCGGCACTTGATATACTACATTCCCTTTTTCATCAAAATAATAACCAAAAGCTTCACCAACGGCTTGCTTTTCTTTGATGATCTCGAGAGTGTTGTTACCTGAATGCCTACGCTGCGTCATTGTCACTGCATCCCCAATACCGTGTAGCACTGCATTTGCTGAATGCAACAAATTCAATGTATCACGTACTGTTGGTTCTGCAAGTAATGAGCGGTACGTCGATTCTGTCACTTGTTCAGGAACATAGAGTGCCCGGTGACGTGTGAGTGTTTTCTCAGCTAATCGAGAACAAATTGTGTTGGCTTGATTTCTTAAATCTTCACCTAAACCGCCTCGGGCTGGGACAAACAATAAATCGCGTCCGTTTGCAAAATTTGATGGTGCAATCCCAGCAATTTCAGCCATCGTTGTTCCACCATTGACGGCAATAACATCACCATCAATTAAAACTTTGTCCAATTCGTTAACCATTTCACGACACAGATCTTGTTTTACCCAAGATGCTGAGTCGCTATCGCCTTGAACAATGACCACTCTTGCGATGCCTAGCTTCTCAGCTAAAGCTTCTTCGAGTTGTCTGATTTCAGATGTTTCATCAATAACCGAAATCAATTGATGATACACTTCCTTACCTGTATCTGTGATAGACATGCCAGCAGACGCCATTGTAATCAGTTGTTGTTCCTTCAAAAAAGCAACTTCTGTACGTAAGACTCTTTCGGACATGTCGAGCATCTCTGCAAGCGCACGTCTTCCGATTGGCTGCGAAAAGTAAATCGATCTTAAAATCCGATATCTCTTTTGCATAACCATGAACATGTCTGGTACTAAACGTTTTTGAACTTTCAACAAATCATGCATGTTCAGGCATCCCTCGCTATCTGGACGTTTTTTGACCCAGCGGTCATTTTCGCGTCCCACTATAGGTAAAAAAAATGAAACACTATAAGTTATACCTGTGCAACAAGTATTAACTTACACCATTATAATAACAGATATAACATAATATTTCAACTAGTAACTAGAATTAATCGTAAAGCTACTGACAATAAAAGTACACATTCAAGCTATCTCTTCTCTGTTGAGTCAACGCTATGCAAAGATATTATGATATGACATCTCATAATCCACATGTTACTATAGAAGAAAGTGATTTTTAGAGGGGGTTTAAACATGGCTTGGCTAAAAAAAGGCTGGTATTATATCTTACCCATATTAGCATTGGTCTTCACTGCACTCAGTGACCAAAAAATAGATCGTAGTTTATTGTTAATTGTTATCGGTGTGCTTCTATTAATGGTATTAATGGATATTAGTAAATACCGTATGTCTCAGGCAAAGAAAAAAACACCTGTTGATAAAAAACAGAAATAGCCCAAGGTGTTAGCGACCTCTCGCTAGCGCTTTTTTTATGCTGTAAATTAAGAAGAACAACCGCACTGTACTGTTTTTTCACCTAAAGTACGATATTTTGCATCAAAAAACACTTCTTACGCATTCAGAAAACTGAATTTACAAGAAGTGTTTTTGTTTATCACATTTTACTGTGATAATTTAATACGACTAGCATCACTTAGTTTTGTTCACGTGATGCAATAATTTCATTTGTTAATTCTGCTTCAATAACAGCGTTGTTCTCTTTTACAATACCTGGGATTAAGAATAAATCAACGATTACCCATACACCTGTTATTAATCCGAAAGAAAACAAACCGATGATTAACATCGCAATAGCAGATCCTTTACGACCTAAATAAAAACGATGGATTCCTAAAATACCTACAAATATTGCTAAAACATATGCTAAAACGATATTTTTTCCCTTTTTTGCAACTTCAGAATTAACTAAAAGTTGTTCTTCAATACTTAAATTATTATTCATTATAGATTACCCCCAATAAGTTAGTTTAACCTATCTAACGTTACTATAAAAAGCCCTATTATACAATAGTGTTTTAAAAACATTATACATAATAATCATTTTCGGGCTATTTCGAACTCGATTATTAGTATCTATCTTAACTTTTCATTCTTATTTTCTTAGCTGAATTAGTATTTTGAAATCAAACTAAACTCAATACTTGATTACGAAATCCAATAAATGCGGATAATCGACCTTGAATTTATTTTCAATATGTAAGGTTATATCGTCTAACGTTAGTAAGTCAGCTGAATCCCCCTTTTCGCCCAATATGTATATCTCATCTTTGGTGTTATCATATGACATTAAACGTATCGATTCATACGAACCTTTGATAGGTATTTCTTTAAAAGATAAAGTATCTATATCTATTAACAAAAGAAGCGCCGTTTTTGAATGAGATACCGTATATAACGCCTCATGTTTGTTGATAAATAACGGTTTATTTTCAATATCAATACTATAGCCCTTATCGAGCTGTTCAGACGTTAAAAACTTGTGATGCGTAACGCGCATGTCTTTATCATACTTATAGAAAACACCACTATCAGATAAGAAGAACATAAAATCATCATTTGTATAAAAAGGTAGATACGAAGCAGTCGTATCATTCTCAGGATTTAAAAATTTAAATTCCCCCGTTTCTAGATTAGTTGAAACAATGCCCTTCCCAGTGAACTCATCTTTTTTATTCAATGTAAGATTAGCACCATAAAACACATTATTATTAAACCCTAGTAACGGTGTATATGCCGGTGAAGCACCATAAGGCGTTTCGACAGTTTTTTCTGAATCGATATTAGAAATAGAAACATTGAAAAGACCATCCTTTTCGTTTTTCTCTCCCGTTTCATGCGATAAAATGGTTGAAAAATTCAACTGTTTACCATAGTGAAAAACATTAGACACCCCTAGCGGTTCCTTAAAGTAGTCTATTTTTTTCTTTGCAAAAGTCTTTGTATCTAAATCAAACTCATAGAAAAAATTTTCGATTTTTGCCTCACCAAATAAACTCAAATAAATTGTATTGGGATAAAGCGGATTTTGAAAAGGTTCTGCGCGTCTAAAATCAGCATCCTCAATCGAAAAAACGTTTATAACTTCACCTGCATTATCCACTTCTTTTACATAGGTTTTCAACTGTGACACCCTATTATCAGACGGATAAAATAAAAATAAATTACCTGATGAACCCGGCTTAAAGTTCGTTATTTTTTCAGAAGTAATTTCCTTCGTTTCTGGTTGAGAACATCCAGCTAAGATAACGATGAAAATAAGCAAAAGAATTTTCAACTTCATAAGACACCCCTTCTATTAAATTTAAAAACTAGTAAGCGGACGGTAATTTCGAACCCCAGTTTTTAACTTCTCTTGTGTTTAAATCATCTTTAATATTTGATGGCGTTACATAAAAATTCAAGATATCAGCTCTCAGATCATATCCTTGTTTATCCAACATTTTGTGAGTAAGTTTCGAACAATACCAACTGGATTCATTAGTCAAAGCTGTTTTAAGTTTATAAGGCTCTCCTTTTTGCTTTAAGCCCTATGCAACTGCCGATTTTCTTTTAGCTGTTGTCGCATTTTTTCCTAATTTAGAAGTTACTTTATATTGTTTGATTTTACTCGCACCTTTCCACAGGTTTGTTCTGTTCCAGTTTTGCAGCAGTAATACTAGCCGTATATTTGTTGCACTTATAAACCACTTTAACATATAAATACCTATTAAAAAATGACCTTTAATCATTTATAGTTATCAAAAAAAATAGTCGCAAATTATTTTAAAATAGTTATGATAAAGTTAAACAAAAAAATTGAATTAATTTACTTACTAACCGATATCTATACCATTCATAAAAAAAAACTGAATAAAACTTTTTTTAACCTGATTAATTTCCATAATCGAATTCTTCTTTGTTCTAATGCTTAAGCAGATAAGAAAACAGCAAAAAAGGATTGTAGAATTTGATCTACAATCCAAAATGCTTGTTAATTTAATCTGTTTTTTCTCATCCACACTATTTGACACAGTGCCCACTTCAGATATTCGTATACGATTATTCTTTTTTCGAATTTTCACAATCGAAAATTTCCAAACTATTATACAATAACTTTTCAAATATTTTATCTACTAAATACCAAAATTCAACTGAAAATTTAAGAATAGTAGGCTCGACAAACGAATGACGTTGCGCGTACATCAGGGTACGCAATTCCGAATGAATGCGGATTAACGACCTAGATTGATGTTTATCTTCATTCTAAAGTGCTTTTTATGCCCTCGGGGGGAATCATATTGCGTGGAAAAAGATTGATACAGAAGCATTTAACGGTGTTTTTGTTCCTTTCCTGTCAAAATAATGTCAACAATTGCTAAAATAATATTTAATAAACAAAAAAGCCACCAACTCTAAGGAGCTGGGGGCTTTAGTTTTATTTTACCTGTAATTTTTGACCGACATAGATTTTGTTAACGTTTGATAGCTTGTTTAAGCTCTTAATTTTTGATGTTGTAGTTTTATATTTAGTTGCTATTGCGCTTACTGTATCGCCCGATTTTACAGTGTGATACTGTTTTGTAGGCGTTGCTGATACTTGCTTAACATACGATTTGTTAGCAGTGAGTAAGTGTCCAGATTGAGTGACTAAACGAGGTGTTCCAGCACTTGATTTTTTGATGCTTTTAATCACAAATTCTGTGCCTTTTTTAAAGTTAGCGACTTTGTTTGACTGCTTGTCCCAATCTTTACCGTTTTGCGCATTGATTTTACGCAAAGTGGATGCTTTAGTGAGTGTGACACGCTTAGGATTTGCGTTGTAATAGCTGCCAGTTGCTGCAGTAGTTACTTTAGCGACATCTTGTGCTAATACCAAACTATTAATGCCACTCAGCAATACAGCTTGTTTTGAGTGTGATTGAGCAACTACTTTTGTTTCTAGTACTTTATATTTTTTATTTTTAACTGAATCAGGGATTTTTTGACCTGTGTGGTATTTCGTAGCTGTTGATTTTAATTTCACTTGCTGATTAACTTTAAATCCGCCGGCAGTGTATTGATTAGCTTGCTCGTTCGCCTCTGTTTTTCCTACATAGTATGAGAGTGGTTTATCAGCGTTTGATAGCTTGTTTAAGTCAACACCGCCAACAATACCTTTTACCTGTCCGCCATCAGTGTATTGCCAAATGTCGTGCTTATAGTCGGGTTCCCATGAGCGATAAGCAGGAATCCAAACGAAATCAAACTTGCTAGTATCTAAATTAAATTGCGTATAAGTGTGATGTCCTACATATAACCCGATTTTTTTATTGGTCAATGATCGTAATTCTTTCACAAAAGCATTTGTTGCTTCACGCATCGTTCCAGATGTGACGGTAAATTCTTCTACATCGATAACGTAAAACTTTGCTTTATCACTTGTGCGATTATACAACGCTCGTGCCTCTGTTTTTGCATCAGCAGCATTGATATAACGTGCGTATGCATAAGTCCCAAATGGCACATCATGTTTGATTGCTTCTGATTGATTGCGGTCTAAATACTTATCTTTGTAGTTTGTTCCGTATTGCGCTCTAATGATAGCCATGTTTAAATCGTCCTTAGCAAGCGACCAGTTAATGTTGCCTTGCCATTCCGATACATCCGCAATCTTGGGATTTTTAATATCATTTGCTGACACTGTGACAATACTCCCTAAAAATAGTCCTGCTGCTAAAACACCTGCCGTAATTAATTTTATTGTTTTTGTCATGTTATTCTCCTTTTTCATCGTTAGTTGTTGTGTCATATACGATTCCTAGTGTTGCTAGAATCGTTAATACTGTATTGATGATTCCTGTTAGTTGTTGCGCTTTTTCACTGTCAAAAGACCAACCAAAAACAGCACCCACTTGCTGTATAAATACAACAAACAGTGCTGTTAGTGATGTCCATAAAATTTTGCTGTGCCAATTTACTTTCATTTATCGGTCACTCCTTTTTTAAATTCTTCTAAAACAGTAATACGTGTTTCGTGATTGTTTAGAACGTTGTCGTGCAAGTTAACCTTTTTATTAAGCTGTTCTCTATCCTTTTCCGATTGTTTAAGATTGTTGTTCAGTAATTCGATTGATTGCGTTAGCGGCTGAACTGTTTTTTTTAATGATTCAGAGTTTTCGCGTTGTATCTGTTCTGCTATTCTTTTGTCCGGATCAGATACCAACTTCTTGTAAATCCAAATTAAAGCGCCGCCAACGACAATAATAGATGATACGAGCGATGCGATACCTTTTAAGTATTCGTTCAAATCCACCTAATCATCTCCCGCCTGTTCTTTGGTGTAATCAATCCCTGTAATGTTGTTGTATTGCTCTGCTGTGATATGACCGTTTTTAACGACTTTTTTTAGATACTCGTTATCAATACGTTTTTGTTTATACATGCTCAATAAAAAAGTCATCATAGCTCATCACCTCCACTCAATAACTGTAAAACTAAGTTTTCTAACTGTGAAATTCTTTCGATGGTCGGCACTTCGTCGTCGCCGATTACTTCATCATTTTTTTCAAAATCTTCATTTTTAATTACTTCATCATTTTTTAACACAAAATAAAGAGGCTTGAAATCATCCTCAAAATTAATCGGGATTTGTGTATCGTCAATCTGTACAGCGCCATCGATTTCGCCGACGACTGCATACGCTAAAATTGCTTTTTTATCATCTAATAATACTTGCATGTTACATCACTCCTTCGATTTTCAGTATCGTGTGTGTGTTTGCATCTGTTGTTGCAACGCTAGTTTTAATGTTGAAAATATTGTCTGCGATGATTTTAAAGCTTGTCGATGCTGATGTATCGATTCGGCACTCGTAAATCAAAGCTGAAGATGCATCAGCGTCAGCTATATTAGTTTCGCTGATAACTATACGATTACTGTCTGTTGCAACGCTAAACGTTTGTACTTTGTTGTTGCCTGATGCAGTTTTATAAGTTACCATAGCAACTCTAAACGTGTTAATAGCTGCAGTAAGATTGTAAGCAGTGTCTGACACACTGTTTGCAGAGCCTTGCCACAAAGTCACTGGTTTAATTGCTGTTAATTCTTGCGCTTTTACAGCAGATTCCCAGCCTGTCCACGTACCATCAGCAAAATGCAGAGAATAAGTTTTATTATTTGACCCAACTCCAGAAACACTTATCCAACGACCTTTTTCTTGTACAAATACGTAGCCGCGGACTGTAGATTCCGCTGAATTGGCAGCTGTTGAGCCGATGTAAGCACTATAAAAACCTTTCTCTAGTTTAAGTAACTCTGCATACACATCTGTTGTAGTGCCGGATAGGTATACTTTTGCGTCACCAGCATCATTCGTAATTTTTTGTTTTTGATACGTGCTTGTGTCAGATTGAGAGATAATTTTCTCCCACCCGAACCAAACTTTAGTTCCGAAATGGTAAGCGTTGCGGTATGTCACATTTGCGTTGTACGGACTGTAAGCGACCTCAATATATCCTGTTCTATATTTACGTTTGAGGTAGCCGTCGTTAACTACTGTCGGACTGTTTGTTGCTTTTGTAACATATCCATCAAAATTCTTAATATCTTCGATGTTTAATAAGTCATAATTATTCAACGTTAGCGATGTGCCATTATCAGATGTAATCTTTGACGTCTGTCCATTCTCTGCGAATGTTTTTAAAACTGCATCACCTTTGGCATTTACAGTTGCAACTGCTGTATTACTAGTATCAGTAATGTTTTTAGTAGCACCAGTAGCTACTTTGTTAATGTCTGCATTAGCTTTTACGACAGTAGCAGCAATCTCTTTTTTACCTGTATCAAGCGTTTCGATCATTTGAGCGACATAATCTTCTCCGTTAGAAATTGCTTCTTCAATAGCCTCGACACGCTGCTTTATTTTCGTTTGTAAATCATCAAAAGTTTTTATATACTCTAACTTTTTAGTTGAGCTAAAAGCTGTCATTAAATCCTGCTCAATATCAAAACTAAACTGTCGCATAACTGCTGTGTCGTCTACACCTTTGACAGCAACATATACTTGTCCTAATACCTTGCCAGTATGCTTTAAAAATTCGCGTGGGATTGTGTATTGAATAGCACCTTCCATTTCGTCAACAATCACAAGGTTGTCTTGTATGCGGCTGCCATCCTCATGCAGCAAAACGATATAACCATCAACGTTAGTTTTACCTAAAGGAACTGGCGCATCGTTGCGTGTCACATTAAACTGTAAAATCGATGTATTAATATCTTGATTATAAAAAGCGACATTTAAGTCGCTTAGTTTTTGATAATCTGCAGTTATTTCTGTCGTCATTTTTGCTATTTTTGTAATGCTCATCTATAAACCTCCCTTTATTTAACAATAACTAACGCAACGCCGTATCCTTTTGAAAGTTCAAAAGGTGTTGTGATGCTCATTACTTGCCAATGTCCGTTATCACTTTTCGTCGCGCGCCCTTTTTCAAAATCTAAACTATCACCTGATTCTACAGTGTTGTCAATACGCACATAGACTTGACCTAACAAGCCAACCACGTTCCATTCTTGACGTTCCGAACGAGACGCATATGATTCTTTCAGGTCGCTATCATAATCTGGATTTTCAACTGGCATGCAACGAGTGACTTTGTTTTCAAAAGCATCACCATTTTCATCTGTATGATTTTCCACAATATCTCTATATTCATACAATGTAACGCCAAAATCATCTTTTAGATATTTGCCTTTGTGGTGATAAGTATTTTCACCCAAAACGATGCCAGCTGTACCAGAAATTACACCTAGCGGTTTATCTCCTTTTTCCGCTGGCACGATATAACGACCTGATAATGCTACTACTGTTCCATTTGGAATCGATTCACCCGAAAGGCTCTCGAAATATTCGCCGTAATCAGCAAATGACGATGACCCTGTGACTGTTCCTGCTGATTTAATATTTCCGTTAAAAGTGTTGAGATTGATTTTAACATTGGATGTGGATGCTTCTCCTTCTCCATATCCGCCAACTGCCTGATAATTCCCTGGCGCTTTAACTCCGTTTGAGTTAAAAACAAGTTGAGCATAACCGTCTTTTTCTGTTTCGCTGTTTAATGAGTTTATTATCCCTGCACGTGAGCCATACGCGTTAGCGCCATCCGAAACACCCAAAAGCCAAGTTTTTGTGTCATGAGCATATGATGCGCCTGTAGATGCTATCACTGCCGCAGTTTCATGAAGCGAACCAGCGGATGTACTCGCTGCGGAAAAACCACCCTTTACCACTGTAGGCATATAAGCGTAATCACGACCTGCTATTTTTGCTGCTGTTTCGTATCCCGACTGTGTAACAGCGATAATTTGTAATGTGTTGTTATAACTTACAATCGCTAAACCTCCATTTCCAACAAGACTTGCACCAGAAATTTTAGTATCGTAAATGCTAGAACCATTGCTTATACCAATTTTTGCCGATTTATAAATATTGATATTAGATAGCGTGACACCTGCAGGTCTATTACCACCGCCAATGATGCTTATATCTTCTGATGCATTGACAAATCCTCGAATATTAACGTTCGTAAACGTAATATTTTCAGAACGGTATTGAAAGGCGATAACAGGTTGATCGTCCGAATGTGTTTTATCACCAATCGCAGTAAAGCCATCAATTACTACATTTTTATATGCACTTACAACTAAAGCGCGTGACTTGGAACCTTGATAAACATTATTTTCGTAAGGATAAAGAGATACTATGTTTTTAGCTACGATGTCGTACGCTGTTTTACTTTCTTCATCTGTCGCAGAATGGTGACCGATATGTCGGAAATTATACGAACGATTATCTCTAATAGATGTATGACCGTTAACAAATATACCTTGTGCAGCACTAATATCTGCGTGTCCTTTAATTTCAAGTCCACCAAAGCATTCTTCCGATTTATTGTTAGCTAAGAATACATAGCGACTACCGTCGTCAATTTCGAATCCATTGTTATTGCCTCGTCCAGTACCGTCATCGTTTAGTGTGGGATGATGGGAATAACAGTTAGTGATTTGCAAATAGTCGCTATGGTGAGTTGTAATGCCGTCATCACCGAAATCTGTAGCTGTACAATTATCAATCCAAATATATTGACTTCCTGTATCGTTGCCACGAGTGCCATCGCCTGTATAAGGATATTCTTCGTCAACTGTTGCGTTTGTTATGTCAATACCGTGTAAAAGCGTTGCTTTTGTATCTACATTTTCAATGTATCCATACCTAACACCTGCTAAACGTATACCTGACGACTTAGAGCCGCCCGCAGGCGCTAAAACTCCACCTTGTCTTTTTTTGTTACCATTTACTGTTAAATCCCGAATGTGTATATGCGTATTTTTTCGTGTTTTGAAGTCAGCGTTAACAATTACCAATTCTTTTGCCGGTGCATCATCAGATAACTTGATTTCTGAAATACCTTGTCCTTGTCCAATCAATTGGCTATAAGAGGGCATTTTGACACTTTCGTTAACAATATATGTCCCTGCGCCGATATGCACTCTAACGTTACCGCCAGATAGCGCATCTTTAAACGCTTGTGTGCTATCAGATTTACCGTCTGCTACAGCTCCAAAATCATCGACATGTACAACACGGTCTAATCTTTTCGTTAATCGTTTAAAGTCTGATAAAAGCCTTTCTGATAAAGTTGCATGTATTTCTGCATATAAATCAACTCGCGCATCTTTCGTCTCAGCTATACCGTCACCGTTTGCTCCAACCACAAGATTTTTTACTTGTGCAGCACGATATTTCATTTCTTTTTCAATGGTCCATCCGTCATGCGTAATTTGCCCGGAATCATGCGCTCTTTTCTGACTTGTTTGGTGATTAGCCATCACTGCATCGCGTTGACTAAATCCTTGTTCTATTTTCGCGAAATTTTTATTTACTCCATTGCGAAAAGCTTCCTCACGATTAACAGGTAAATATTTATCTAATTCAACCATTTTTGCACCTCTTTCTTTTTTTAAGGCCTTTTCAATCCTAAATAAGGAGCTGGGTCTTGATAGTTACCAAAAAGGCCATCGCCTACACTAAAATGCAGATGAGACCCTGTTGATTCACCTGTAGAACCCATAGTCCCAATTTGTTGACCTTTCGATACTTTAGCACCTTGACTTGCCATTCTCAACGTCATGTGTGCGTAACCTGTAAAGTTACCGTCTGAATGTTTGATAACAATATATTCACCAAAACCACCACTTGATGCTGTTGGTAATGAAGCGATAACTTCCCCGTTTTCAACCGCAAAAATAGGGCTTCCGACTTTATCTGAGAAGTCCATGCCTTTATGTGTTTCTAGGTTACCTGGGTCTTTCGGATTGTCACGATTACCAAACCACGAAGTTATTTGATAACCTGGCCCAACTGGCATGCCGTATTTTCCACCAGGCTGTTTTAAATCCTTAAACTTGTCATACCAAGTCTGCGCATAATCTTCACGTTCGGGATGACCTGTTGCAGGTCTTTCAAAGTTATAAAGAAATGCCCTTGCTGCTGTTCGTGGCGATGTTGAAGCCTTGAATCCGCTGACTGTTTTAGGTTCTACTGCGCCTATCCACTGACCGTTTTTCATGCTCCATTCAATTAGATTAACTTGCGACCCAATTGTTCTGTAATCGTCAGCGATATTTGCAGCTTTCATCAGCCTTTGAACGTATTCACGACCATTGTAGGTCGGTTGACCAACAAGTGGATAAGCTGAACCATCCCACTGAACAAGTCCGTACGCAGGACCTCCGACTTGTTCTGTGTCGGGGTTCATTTGAGGACCCGATTCACCTTGTATATTTCCGAGTATAGCTGCAGATGCCGCTTTACTGTAGTCATGCCCTCTTAACGTACTCCAAATAGCCCAAGCTCGCTTATCAACGTCACTTGTTATCTCAGGTGGATATTGACCATTCCAGCCACCAGAGCCGCCACCACTACCGCCACTTCCACCGTTGCTGTCAATTTTTACACCGTTGACATAAAAGTCACCTACCACTCTAACTTCTCCAAAAAGATTCAACTTTCTACTGTCAATCGTTGACTCTTTAGGTATTTCAATTACTGGTTTCGATACCATCAAACCTCCCGAATTTATGCCGAAAGAGTAGTTAGGTATTTGCACCATAGAGATACCGTTAAGCTTATCGTCTGTGTATAGTGCTTTCATAGTAAGCATAGGATGGCCGTGCTGATCGTCAATATCTTCGCTGTCGTATTTCTTTTCAAAAGTAAGTTCGCCTCCATCTAACACAATTTGGAAATCACCTTCATCAGAAGATTTTATAATATTACCTTTAATCAAAATACCGCTTAACACACCAGCGCGTATAAATTTAGCATTAAAAGTACCGTCGATTGTCCAAGCTGTTTCAAATTTATCTTTATCAAAATCGCCATTAATAAAACCGATGCCCTCCGAGTTCATCACTAAGAAGTGATTGGATTCTTTTAGGCTACCTTTGTTCATGATAACCATCTGATAAGGCTCTCTTGATTTCCCTTTATTCGTGTCCCACGGTGACATCAATAGCACTGAACCGCCTTTTGCTCCACGAATAATATCGCTTTGCCATTTGCTGATTTCTGTTGAATCGTAAAAATTCATCTTCATGCTTTTTAGTTCTGATATACCGCTGCTTGCTTTTGATAACTGATTAGATGCTGACGACCCTTTTAGATTGTCGCCTAAACTAGATTCGATTTTGTTATTAAGGATGTCGTTTTTAATCGCAAACACACGAGTTTGATAATGATAGTTTTTATCATAATCATGGATAGTCACTATATCGCCAATCGAGCTAGCACCAATCACTTCACTAGAAAATTGAATTAAAGGACGAGAATTATCTAATAACGTTTGATACGTTGCGTTTAACAATTCGTTTTTATCCTCTATATCATCGAAAATAACAACTTGTTCACGCTTTCGCATCTTTCCAGTTTTTGTGGGGATGCCATATTGTTCAGTAAGTTCTTTGATTTCAATGAAAGTTTGTCCTTTTGGCTTTGGCACAGGCTTTGTCCACTCGACTGTATCGAATTGTAATCGTCTGCCGTAACCATCGCCAACTTCTTCGCCTTTTCCTCGACCAACTAGGCTAGTAACGATATTGGTTCGGTCTTTTGTTTTAACGACTTTTATAGCTGTAGAGCCTACTTCAAAACGATCATCACTTTCTTTTCCGATTCTCTCTCTCACTTCTACCCATTTACTGGATATTCCAGAGCCATCAATGTCACAAAAGAACAGTAATTCACAACCTAATTGTTGCACTATTTTCAAAGCTTCTTTAACCGAAGTATAATAAAAATTAGCACTACCTATTTTATCGACACCACCAGTCATCAGCCACTCGTCATCAGTGTAAGTTAAAATTTGCTTAACTATATCTGTGATTGTTTTCTTAACTGGACGTGCATCAGATACAACGTAATTGTTAAGCTCCTCAGCTCCGAAGTTGACGCCTTTAAAGTTCATTATTTCAGAATCAATTTCTTCTTCTAAAATTTTATAAAGCGAGTAAATGCCCTTGCTTTCTCTAACAGCCATGAAATGGCACTGTTCAAGCTCCGCATCATGCAAACAGCTAACAGTCAATATATCTTTCATCAAGTCTGATTTATCGCTTGTGATTTCTTTTTCTTGTAAACATTGTAATAACGTTCTGCTGTTCTTGATTTTAATTAATTGCTGTTTATTGTCAAAAAAGTAAACACTCATAAATCAACACTCCTGTAGTATATTTTCAAATTAGCTGACGAGCATGTAATTTTATCGTTTGAATTCAATTTAAAGTTCGAGAAGTCACTATCTAAATCTAGAAATCGAGTTCTGTTTAAATTATTGACAAATACTTTCCCAACAACAAAATCAATAACAACATTATCGCCTACTTTGAAATTAGCTCGTGACATGCTTATCGATTGACTACCTTTAACAATCTTCATAGGTCCACTCTTAGTGACCGTTGCTTCTATTTTCATCGGCATTACTGGTTGACGTAACACTGTATTGATAACTCCTGCAGAAACGATTTGAGAGCCGTATTTATAAGGGTCTGAACAGAATATAGTAAATGAACTAATGATACTGTTGCTACTACCATCGACAGATTCAGCAGATTGGTAACGTCCGTAATAAAGCGTTGTCGGTTCGTCCTCAAAATAAATAGCAACATCTTCTTCACGATATAAATGCGCCATCATTTTTTTAAAATCTTCTTGTATAGCTTGACTGCTCTTGTTTTTAAGCTGGTATGTGACAGTGATAGAACGAGTGTTTATTTTTTGATTGCTTACAATTGCCCCCACTTTAACAGCTGTGCTGTCGATAGTCAGTGAAGTCATCTCTCGTCCTTCAACCTTTAAAGTTGTGTAACCCTCGATTAAGTCTTCCAGTAGTAATCCGTCATAAAACATGGCGGATGTCGGTATGAATTTAAATGTTTCGAGTGGATATTTTTTTGTGTCCTTAAAATAATACAAATACTCACCTCCTAGAACTGTTTGTTTATTTGAGCATCTCCGCCCATTTGTTGTGAAATATCTTCAACAAAATATTTAAAATCTTGCTTGCCAATTTTAACGGATAAATCCAAAGGCGTGACTGCTGTTTTGTTAGCTTGGTTAGCATCTGCTGTAAAAGAACTGCCGATTGATTTTGCCATGCCGTTAACGTTTCCCATAACATCACCAAATCCACCCTGTAAGCCTTTATCAAGACCGAACATAATACTTTGTCCGTTCTCAATTAGAAGTTTCTTGTCATAAGAAATTGGTCCTTTATGGTCTTTAATCCAATCCCCGATGCCACTAACAAATTTCTTCCCAGCTTCCCATGCTGCTTTCAAACCGTTAACAAAGCCGTCAATAATCGCACGACCTGCATCAGCCAAGCTAAACTCTTTTATCTTATTGAATACGCCTAAAAGTTTATCTATCCAACCTTTGACATTGTTCACGCCACCTTGAAAAAGACCAACGACTTTATCCCACATTCCACTAAAGAAACCAGAAATGCCGCCCCAAATACTTTTGACCAAGCCAACAGCAGCGTAAAATTGAGATGAAACGAATCGGACAACCCAATTCAACACATTAGAGAAGATAGATTTTATACCATCCCACAAACCAATAAAGAAATCTTTTATGCCATTCCAAACTGTTGAAGTTACTGCTTTGATTTTATCCCAGTTTTTAACGATTAGTGCCACGATCCATACCACTGGACCACCCAAAGCGATTAACATCATCGGTCCCCATTTTTTGAAAAATTCAACAACACTATTGAATATTGCTACAGTCGTATCTTTAAAAGTTTGCCATATACCGCTCAACAATGGACCAATAGACGACCAATTATTATAAAGATACATTCCAATAGCCACTAAAACACCGATAGCTAATATTACAGCTCCTATAGGGCCTGTCATCACGGTCATAACAAGGTTAAAAGCAACTATCGCATTCTGCACTGCTCTGATAACAGATACTAAAGTTCCGAACGTTAGCAAAGTAGCAACTACAACTTTTATTATCGGAATAATTGTTTCGCTATGTGCTTTAAAAAACGAAACAAACGCCCCGATTTTACCCATTAAAACAGGTATATAAGCAGCAAATGTCGTCATTGCTCCTTCAAATGAACTACCGATTTTACCGATAATTTCACCGATAGAACCCAAGTTCATCTTTTGTAAGTTATCGTTAATAGCAGTTATAACAGTAGCTAGACCTCTGACCACTGCTGTTTTTGCGTTAGATATACCAGTTTTAATACCACCCATCGCATCTTGTGCGATTTTAGATAAAGGCTTCAATCCGCCTCCACCTTTTTCATTCAACTGAATTAAGCTATCTTGGAACTGCTCTACTGAAATCGTTCCGTCTGATAACGCTGCTTTCATTTCGCCTGTTGTCATATCGAATGTCTTAGCTAAAGCATTTAGGGTCGGACCCATACCGCCGTTTATCATTGAGTTCCATGTTTCAGCATCGACCTTGCCATTAGATAACGCTTGTGATAACTGAGTGACTGTATTTTGGACTTGGTCTGTTGTTCCGCCGAATCCTAATATAGCGTTATTCATCGCTGCGAACACTTCTTGGGATTTGCCTAAGTTACCAGTAGAAGCAGCTAATAATTGAACGTTCTTTATAGCTCCATCTAAAGGCGTTGGCAAGCCTTGAATACTTCCTTTTAAAGCATCCATCGTCCCTGTTATCTCTTTTGTTTTAAAGCCCATGTTTTCAAAAGACCTTGTGGAGTTATTAAGTGTGTCGAAGCGGTCTATAGCTCCACTAGTAGCGCCTTTAACTCCGTTAATACCTGCTGATACGATAGCAAAAACTCCTGCACCTTTGAGCATAGTGCCTAAACCAACGCCCATTCTACCTGTTGCCTTACCAGCTTTATCAGCACCGTTACCGACAGCTCCTGCCGCTTTTTCAGCTCTTGACATACCCGAACTGAAATTACGGTCATCAGCGCTCAGTATGGCTTCAATTTTATGAGTTTCCATATTTAACCTCCTTTCTTATTTATTCGCTTTCCTAAGCAAGTTAGATAAATTACTGTCTTTTAATTCCTCGTTTGTTTCACCTAAAGCAGAACGCTCTTGTTTTGCATAGTCGAAAAACTTATCGAAAGATTGATAATAAGGTTTTATATCCTTACCAACTTTTTTAGTAGCTTTGACTTGTTGTGCTAACCAAGCTGTCTTATGCAATATATACTCTTGATCCACTAGCTTTAATTTAAAAGCAGTCATTTTCATAGTGTATTCATATAGCGACATGCGTTCTATTGTTTTTAAATCTGCTATGTCAAGGTATCTGAAACAGTTGATGATGATTTGTTCATAGTTCTCTAATGAATCTACTTCTACTTCGCTTTCATCGCTTTTTTCGTATCTCTCGCTATTAGCTTTCCCGCGTTATTGCTTTCGATTTCAGCTAAGGTATCATCAAACACTTTTTCGATGTCTTCACATGTCTCTAAATACTGTTCAACGTCTTCTAAAGACGGTCGCTTGGGTTCTGTTGATGTTGCACAATACAAAACGTCAGCAAGCGCTACAATGCTGCCTGAATGAATTTCAATTAGTTTCGTTGATAAACCTGTACCAAACTTCATACCGTTGTTCTCAATAAAGAACTTCTTATCTAACTCTCGTACAAATTTAATTCCAAAAATAAAGTTTTTAATCTCACCGTTGATTTTTAATTCCATTTTAAATTCCCCCTTTAAATTAAAAAAAGCTAGGATTTCCCTAGCTTCCTTCTACCTTGACAGTATCTTTAAACACATAAGATACAACTTCAGCTTGATTTGTTGTTAATGTTGCATAACCTTTTTGTCCGATGCCGTTAATCGCAAACTCGATTTCAAGTTCCAAAGCATCCTCAGAGTTAGGTGTTTTAGAAAAACTTGATACATAACCTTGAAAGTATGTTGCTTTGTACTTATCGACATCTGTGTCAGTTCCTTTTTCAGCCTTATCAATTTCCCAAATTTCGATTAATTCGCTGTTATCAAATGCATCGTCTAATTCGTCGATATGTTTGTCACCGACTGCGACAATAGAAGTTGCCGAAAAATCGTACTCGATAGCTGCCATATTTTGGATAGGACCATCTTTGGTTGCAGTAGAATCCGCATCACGGCTTTTTCCATTGCTGTGTTCAGTTTGAAATGCCATTTTCCATGCAGCTTCTTTTGCCTCGTTTTTCAATACTCGATACAAAAGTATTACGTCAATTCCTTTTTTTGCTTCTGCCATTTTATAGTCTCCTTATCTCACAGTAAAAGTTAGCGTTATTATCGCCCTTTTAAGTGGTGTATTTGTTGTTGTGTCGTCCATTAGTTGGATAGTTGACTGATTATAGCCCAACGACCAATAATAGCCGTCTGTGGCTTGTATAAGCGATGATTGGTAAAGGATGTTGCTTGCCATATCTGACACTTGCTTCCGTTTTTGCTGCAAACCCCAAACAGATAAAGTCAGCTCGATAGAACCTTTAACATCCGTTTTGTTGGCAACGTGGTTAGTTGTTGTTCCCTCGATTTCAACAAAGGGATAACCTACCTCGTTCATTGGTTTGTAGTCGTACGTGACATATCCTAAAGATTGGCATCGCTTAAAAACCTCATCAAAAATAGATTGATCTCGTGTTTTTATCATGACAATCACTTCACTTTCTTAAGCAAGGCTGATAAGTCTTTAATGAAAATAGTTTTTTGTCGTTTATAAGGCTTGCTCATGAAATCACGTTTAGCCATAAATCGTGTTCCATAAAATAGGTACTCAGAATAGTCTGTAGTTGGTCCGACTCTGCCAGTCATCCCATTTTCTGAAAAGTTACTTGTTATGCTTCGTTTGGTTTGCCCTGTGGGCTTGACAAATTTACCGCCCTCATAATGACCAGTCAATACATTTTGCGATTCTCTTTTCATACCAGCTTCTAATCCTACCGTATGCTTTTTAACAACATTTTTAACGTCTTGCAAACTCGTTTTAGCTCTCAACGCCTTTTGCAGCTCTTTAGTCCCTGTTATCTTAAAAGCTCTACTCATCTACTGTCACCTCTTCTAAGATGATGCTGTTTCTGAACAAAGGGCTTCTAAGTGTTACTTGCTGATATGACAATCCTTCGATAACGATATAATCGAACTCTGGAACATCAAAAAGAGGCAAAGTCCTAATGACTTTAGCCCCTTGTCTAATATTCCCAAAAATGACTAAACTTCTATCAGTGCCTATATCAGTGACATTGACATTAGCAACTGTTTCAGTTTTAGCACCATCACTCCACTCGCCTTTATCAGGATCATACTGTTGTTTACCTTTTTTAACGAAGGTCACTTCATCGTTATATCTCATACGAAAGACACCCTCCCGAATTTACCATCTGTCTCATCAGATATTTTCTTACGCCACCGACTCAACTCGTCTTGGTATTCATCAAAATCAGAATCGGGAAATGAGATAGACAGCCCCTCTTGTGAATAGGACTGCATACCCTCATTACCAATGCGGTTAAAACGTTTGAGAGATACTTCGTAAATGATAGTATCTACAGCTGCGACAATCTCAACATATTTTTTATTGTCATCCTCAAGCCCAATCAAGCTAACTACTCGCTCGGTTGTTCTTCGGTTAATAACTTCCAACTGTTCGTCTACATTGCCGCCTAACATCTTTTTAACGTCTTCTAACACTGACATAGGTTTAACCTCCTGCCGGCTCTGTCACAGTGACAGGCAATTTAACCACAATGCCATTAGCTGTGACACCCTCGATTTCGGTAGCCCCTTTAGCAACAGCTGTCACTTTGCCTTGCTTAGGTGTAACTGTCGCAACCTTGTCGTTGCCAGATGTAAACGTAACTGTTTTATCCTCTGCGTTTTCAGGCACAACAGTTGCTGTTAGCGTGTCGCTTTGTCCCACTTCCAAAGTTAATTCTGTTTTGTCCAGTGTGATTCCTTGTGGGTCAACTACTTTTTTGCGATCGTTAAGTCAATTACTTTAGTTTCATCGTATAAATAAGCTGCATAGTGATTGTCAGCTGTAATGATAGTAACTTTACGTGTAATATCACGATCAGTTTCTACTTGCACAGCTCGTTTGCTAACTAATTTAAGCGCAGGTTGATTAGCAACGACTTTGAATAACAGAGCTTCACCTTCTGCTAATTTACGAGAACGAACAACCTCAGCACCTAATAGCGAACCGTAAGAACCTGAAATTAATCGTTCAGCGCCTAACTCTGTACCATTTAACCACTCTTTTCCTGCTGATAAACGTAATTTACTAGCATCTAAGGGACTTACAATCAAAACATATCCTTGTCCATCTTCATCGTTAAACACGTCTAGTGCTGTAGATAATCCCTCAACCGTCGCTTCAATTGTTGCTTTTTGAGTCGTTTCTTTTGCTGCTGTTAAAAGGTCATTATCTACTTTGTTAGCTAATGACAAACCTAGTTGCTTATTGGATTCACCGACAGGGTCTCCATATCCGCTCAATGCTGCTTCATCTGTAATTTCTGTACCTTTTGCCGCTTTTTTTACTTTGACTTCTTTTGTAGTCGTTCCGATTTTATCCAATGGAATCGCTTCGCCTTCTGCGATATCCGTAGCATCGCCAATATAAGTAAAGGCTGGAAAAGTCAATTTATCACCTGGCGTACCAGTTAAAGTGTTGTCTACTTGTGCTAATGGCGTGAATCGCAAAGCGTTTTTTAACTCGTAAGATACGATTGGTGCCATAACCTCTGGATTTACTAAATCTACTAATTTCGTTGTCATATTAATGACCTCCTGTTATTTTTTTGAAGTTTTCAGGCTGTTCAGATGCTAACTTGGCCTTTTCGAGATAGCTCATAGCATTGAACTGCTCTGTTGTTACTGTTCCTTGTGTTCCACCTGTTTTCTTAGGTGTTGTACCAGTGTTACGTTTTGTTTCCCAAGCTTGTTGCTGAGATTCTAAGAATGTTAAGAACGTTTTGACATTATCGAATGTCTTTGTTTCATCATCGCTAACAATCAATTTTAAAACGTCCTTAGGCACAACTAAACCGCCCTCTTTTAAAACTTCGTCAGCTTCTTGTGTCATAGAAGAAAGTTTAATTTGCTTTTGAAGTGATGCAATTTCATCATCTTTCTGTTGTTGTGCTTCTGCTAATTTTTCTTCTGCAGACTTTTCTTTAACGCCTTTCTTACCTTGTTCAAGCTCTTGAATTCGAGCCATTGCTTGTTCTAACTGCGTTTTAGTCTCATTTTTTTCTGCTTGTTCTTTACCGATGCGCGCTTTTAACTTTTCTAATACTTTAGCTGTGTTATCATCAGTTCCTGTATCAGAGCCTTTATCATCAGTTGCACCGTTAGTTGCTCCGTCTTCGCCTGTTCCAGTTTCATCGCCATTGGTCTGATCAGAACCACCTTGACTACCTCCGTCACCTTCTTCGGCAAAGTATTGAATGTTTAACTTTAATAAATTATCTTGTTCCATAACGATTACCTCCACTCGCATTTAACGTCTTGGGAGACTACTCGTGTTTTATTTAACGTCCACAACAAACGGAAACGGACGTTAGTAATTAACCCTCGTTCGTTTTGCTCATACCTATACCATTTTTTGATGATTTAAATTCCAATGATGGCTCTATATTATCTACGCCATCCAGAGTTCCATAAAAAGATATTGTGAACTTAGTAAGCCCATCCATATTAGAAGCAATATTAACATCGGAAAAATGTTCGATTCTTGTTCCATTTACATGAAGACCTTTATCGATTTTCACAAGATTCATTGTTATCTTCTCCCTTTTCTTTTATTGAGCAATTCGTCAAAGGCATCATTTGCCGCTTTAGTTGTTTCGAATGCCTCTTTGTACTCTTGTTCGTTTATGACACCTCTGTTCAATAAGTCGTCATAGAAGGCTTTATCATCAACATAAGGTGCTGTTGAACATCTGCAATTAGGATGCATGACAGGAGCGTTCTTTCCCTTTTCCATGTCTTTTACCTTGAACTTTTTACCGTCAAGCGGCTTGCACAACTTACACGCGCTTGGCTCTGCTATGAACTCATACATATCAATTTCATTTGTACTATAGCTGTCTTTTTGCGCGTTAATTTGAGCGTTTGCGACTTCTGTCCGCATTAAACGCTCTGCCTGATATTTAGATACATCGAAAGATTTTCTTAAATCTGCTGCTAAAATTCTGCTATGTGATCCAGTCGCTAAATGTTTAAAGAGTAGTTTTTCTATATCAAGCTGTAATAGTTGTGTATTTGACCACACGTTGCGGCTATAAGCATTAACGAATGATGAATCGTCAACTATACGCCTTGCTTGTTTTAGATAACTTACAGAGCTTCCTGTAGCGTTATTCAATATACCAGCATCACGCTTAAACTCGTTTATTACTGCTTCGGTGAACACTTCATCAAAGTATTTGATTAAATCCTCACCTAACGACACTGTAGCAAGCCCTATCTTGGATTTAATGTATTCTAGTCTATTTATACGCATTTTTAAGTTGTAGACCTTAAGCAGCGAATTAGCCTGTTTCGAGAAGTCCTTATCTTTAACCATCTGTTTAGCTATGCTTGAGAACTCTTTTACTTCAAAATCACTCACACGTTGCATCACTTCCGGAAAGTCTGTGCTTGTTCCTAAACTGTACCGTGACATATCTGCAAGAATATCTTGTTCGATGTCTTTCATCGTTTGATCTAACATACGCTTAATCTTCAAAGCTTTTTCTGTATCGAAATCAATACGTTCTTGAATCGCTTTTTCTTCACGTTTCTTCCAGTAAGATGATGATTTCATTAGCTATCTTCCTTTTCGACTATTTCAACAGTTTCTTTCTCAGGCACTTCTTGCTGATAATCTAAAAGATTGATGCTGTCTTTACGCTCGGAATCCATGCGATCTATCTCAGCTCGAACATCAGGCACTACGGATAATACAGATAGCGCCGTTTCTTTTGATGCGATAGTTGCCAATTGAACTGCTGTTTGCGCTTCTTCTAGGATGTTTTTAGGCATGTTACGAGTGAATTTATATTCAATATCACTCCAAGCATCGGAAAGTTTATCGGGAACGTTAGTAAGTAATGAAGCGAACAATTTGTAGCGTTTATTCATACCCGCTTGAAACTTACGTTCAAAAGCAGCAGCCAGGTTGTTCATTGGTTGCAATTTATAAGCTAATGCAACACCACTTGAACTACCAAAGTTTTCATCACTGATATTAGCTGTCATTGCAATTTGGAAAATATGCTCCTTTAATCTATTTAACAAGTTTTCAGTCTGTGCATCAGAATCGGGTTTATCCAAAAATTCAACAACAACGCCTGTTTGAGCATTAGGTAAATTTATGATTCGGTTATCTCTGATAGCTACTAATGTTTCATCATCTAAATCAGCACCGAGTATTTTCAAGTAACTATCACTGAAATAATCAACATCATTCGTTTTTTCTGACAATGCTTTGTCATGTGCATCTATCATTGATTTGACTGTTTCAAAGATGCCGATACGCTCCTTGTTGAAAATGTATTCAATAACCGGCAATCCATCATATATATTCTCTTTTGTTTCTCCAAAAACAAGGTTATCTCCATCAGCTTTAAACTGTGTGAATGCTTCTTCTGTATAAAGAACACCTTCAACAGCATCTGTACGACTGTTAAGGCCGTATCTTACAGCAAATAAAGGCTTACTAGCAATCGATTCATCGTAAACAATAAACATGTCTAATGGAGACACCGAAACAACATTTGTCTGTGTGTTTTCATCTTGATAAAGCAACTCAAAAGCATAACCGAATATACTCACCAACTTAGCTAACTCTGCATCTTCATCTTGCATATCTTGCATGTTATCAAACTTAGTAATAGCTTCTGAGAAAGTTTCGTCCTCATGTTTTTTCTTAACTGGTATACCGTTAAAAAAACCACAAAACGTGTCTGTGATGTACTTTGGAAAGTTAATATCAATTCGGTTGTCCGGCTTGTGTAAAGCCTTGTTATCTCGTTCGAATATAGCTGCATTACCTTTGTACATATCGTTAAGCACTTTTAGTCTTCGTAATGCTGCCGTATGCTTATCGATGTACTCTTGAATAACTTCGCCTGTAATTTCTTCATCTCTCGGAAACTCAAAAGGCTCAAAACCTTTTTTCATATACTCCATTTATAAACCTCCTTTAAATAGTTTGATTTTGTTACCACTCAACATATCTCTTGAGAAAGCGTAACGCGTTGCATCTATCGTGTGATTGTCTTTATCTTCTAAGCGTGGCTTAGGATTGCCATCTTTATCAGTTTGATAGTCGATGTTTTCAAATTCTCTTGCAATGTTAGGTGTTCTAATCGGATCAATATAAATGGCATCTAAATCATCTAGCCACTCCTCACCATATTCAACGCTGTCAGGGCCTTTCTTAACACCGATTACTCTCGGCATACTGTGTTCTTGCCTTAACTCTGCAATCGACTTAGGCTCTGCGCTATCTGCATATATTTCATCAGATTGATAACCTTTCGATTGGGCCCACTTAGCAAACTGACGATTACTAATCTTTTGCCCAAAATACTCGTCAATCGCATAGATGCAATTATGTTTCTTATCGTAATGCCAACGGACAAAAGCGAGCGGGTCAGTTGCATACCCAAAATCGACTGCGTTTCTTACGTTGTCAAAATTAGCAGTCATATCATCGGTAATTGACCCAGCAACAACTTTGAGATTATCGAATGGTACAACACCCGAACCAATAGCTTTACCGTCATACTCCCACTCAGCACGTCTAGGATTGCGTTCTCTTGCTGCTTCAACCTCTTTCAAGAACTCTTTAGCTATAAAAGGGTTGTCCTTGTACGTTGAATGATGAACGAATGTATTTTCGGGTTGAAAACTAGTCTCGTACTTCTTGTTAACCCATGATTGTTTCCTTTTGGGAGGGTTATAACTGTAAAAAAACTTATAAAAAAGACCATTACCTAATTCCCCACGTAAAAGCGAGTTGGTAATAGTCGTGACTTCTTCTTCATTTTTAAACTCTGCTAACTCTTCAATCCAACCGATAGCAAAAGGAAACTTACTATCTTTAAGTGACTTAATACGTTCAGGGTTCTGAGCACCTCGGAATATCATATAATTCCCACGAGGGATATAAGTGATCCTTAAAGGTGATTTATTGAACTTAAACAAGTGTGTAACGCCCTGCTGTTCAATAGCCCACTTCATTTGCTCATACAGCGATTGTTCAAGCGTATTGTCAACGTAACGAATACCTACAGCATTAACTGCGTAACGCATCAATAATTGCGTAATAACATGAGCTATATCTGAAGACTTACCTGAGCCACGACCACCTTTGCACACGATGTTTAATATCTGTTCGCTTAAGGTAGCACTCCAAACAGAATGGAACGGCTTAGGTATTAACTCGGATAACTTTTTAACCATCATCATCACCGCTGATATCATCTATAAACGTTGGAACTTCCGATAACTCCACTTGTTGCTTATCAATAAACGCTGCATTAATTTTATAGAAGTGTTCCAATGCTTGATTACGCTCTTTAAAGCCTGCCGAGAACTCGTTGACTTCTTCCTCTAACACATCGCCTGTTTTCGGGTCTTTAGAACGCGTAACGAAACGTTGCGGCTCACCTCTTGCAATCGAACTCGTTAACTCCAATGCTTCTTCCATTGTCAAAGTACGCTCTTTTTTTAATTCTGCCAACCTTTTTTCTATATATGCTTTGATTGTAGTATTTTGTAGTAATTTACTTGCGTTTGTGTTTGCATACTTTTCACTGTAACCTGCTTTGATAGCTGACTTTGTTGCATTACCAGTAATGATGTACTCATCAGCAAATATCTGTTGTTTAAGACTAAGTTTCCTCACTTTCCATCACCACCTTTCAATGCTGTAGGTTATTCACTCACTTCTGGGCGATAACCACATACAGCGCCAAGTTCTTTTGAATCTAATGTAACTGTAATGTTTTTTACAGCCTCACTTCGCTCTTCTTGTTCACAACGCAAAAACCATTTATTATTTGCAATTGAATTAATAGACACTTTACAACCCGCACAACAAATTAAACTGTCGCCACTTTCCATGAACAAGTTCTCTGCATTGCCTGCTTCTAATTGCTTACCTAACTCAAATAGATCAATCTGCATGTAACTTGTTTTATTCATATCAACCACTCCTTTACTTAATTTAATGTATGAAAAAAGACACCCGATTGGATGTCTAGTTAGCTAAATCATACTTAATGTTTTCTTGTTTCTTATATGCATCAAAGTAAGCTTCTTGTTTATCTCCGTTGTAAGTAACTTCGTAATACATACCGTCGCTCACGTTCGTGCTTAGCAATGCTTTGTTGTTTTGCAATGTCTTACTCAACCAAACGACATATACATCATCTTTTGTAAAAGCAATACCTGTACCCAACTTCTCTTTCGTGTATTTATAGACTAACTCTTTACAGTAATTTACAAACTGTTCGTTATCCATTTGTATCACTCCTTTTATTTTTTCTACTGAGATAACAGGACTCGAACCTGTAACACACGGGTTTGGAAGCCGTTGCTCTACCATTGAGCTATATCTCATTAAAGCATGTAGCAAGACCCGTATAGCCACATACACGTACGTCTACGTTTTATTATTTTGTTCTATTTTCAGAACGTCGGGATATGCGATAGGCAAGGATTTGCACCTTGCATGCATTCAGTGTTAGCCGATGCCACTCTAATGCGTCTACCTGTTCCGCCACTATCGCCGAGAGTTGTTGTTTTAAATCGATACTCACAAAGGATTGCACTAAGCGTGCCAGCTGCAAACAGTGTTTCGGTAGTGGCTTTTCCGAGCCTATTCTACCTACATCTCGCTAGAGTGTCGCTCTCTAGTCAAGCCCTGTGAAGCATATACCGTTTTCCTTTCAGCTACGCTAACACTCGCTTACGAGATTCTTACCTAATACCATTTTATCACGTTAAAAATTCATATAACTCCGTTAAAAGTCCGCAAAAAGTCCGTTTTTCAGCTTTTCTTAACTTCGATACCTAAAGCACAAGCAAATTGTGTGATAGCCATTGCCATATCCTCATGATAGACAGTTGTTTCAATTGCTAGTTCTTCCATAATGCTCGGTCTGTCCATCCCCTGTATAAATCGCATCGCAAATATTCTTTTCCGTCTGCTCTTCCTATCTGAATTAAGTACACAGTCAATACTTTCTTGCCCCATTTGTATCTTATTGAAAAAGTAATCTACCATTTCAAAGTTTTCAATGTTATCTAAAGCAGCAGATTCGGTTGAGCTGTGAAATTCATTGCTGAAACTAGGCGGCATAATAGAATAGCCGGGTGTCACTTTAGGTTCTATACGACCACCTGCTTTTAGCACCTCTTTATTAAATGCTGTGATCAACAATACAATGCTTTCTTCCGTCAATTTAAGATTCAAGTCACTTGGCTGAGTATCTCTATATTCTTGTATCTTATCTATCAACTCAATTTGTTCCAACATCACTCATCCTCCCCACAATCGTTAATTTCTACTTGAGCTATATCTGACGTGTTATACGAGATGCTCCTTGTTTCGTTAACAACTATCATCGTTAAACCCCCTAATGCAAACAAGCATCCCTCTGTATCTTCTATGTCCAGTGTTATTTGTGACATGTCTTTGAAAGTAAATACCGCGACACCTCTCATCCCTTGTCCTTCAACTCAATCAAAGCTAATGTTGCATAACCTATAATGTCTTTTAGCGTATCTTCAATACTCTCCCCTACTTTGTCCTTCTCACCTTTTACAAGTTGCTCTAATCGCATAAATTTATCGTTTAATCGCATCTCTACACTTACAATGCCATATTTTTTATATTGTTTAGAAAATGAATCGCCATAATTCTCGTTTTTATAAACGATTATGTTTTTTATTTCTGCGAATAGATCATTGATGTTTTCTGATAGCGATGGTGAATTGACCGTGTCGGTTTGTTTGATATTTTTTGATGTTTGATTGATTAATTCGTGTTCTTTTTTAGGGTTTGTTAGTGGGATTATTTGTTCTTTTTTTAATGGTGATTTCAAAACTTTTTTGGGCACAGCATTTGTAGGTGTTACTCCAACGTCATTCCTTAACGGCCCTATAGCCTTTAATTCATCTATCATTTTTTTGAAATCCTCGCAAGCTTTTAATTGACCTATCGTATAACTTTTGATTAATTCAAGCGATGATTGTGGAAAAAATACAAATGATCCATCATCGAATTTAACTTTATAATCTCCGTCAAATTTTTCCCCGTCAACATATCCATTAAAATTACCGAAGTTAATTTGTCCATTTAGTTCAAATTCTGTTAATCTCACACGGTCACCTGATTTAAACTTAACAGGTGTTTCCTCAACATCTTTAAGATAACGGTAGCGTTTATAGTCATCGAATTCATTATCTAAACAATAATAGCTACCCGGAAGTGCACCTCCTACGCAAGGTGTTTCAAAATTATCATCATTCGAAAAACACCAAACATCACATTCTGCACCACTCGTATTAGTGACATGAATTAAATCGCCAATTTCAGCACTACCATCTGTTACTTCTTTATACTCCTTACCTTCATAAATCATAAATATGCCTCCTTCTCTAAAATGCTAGAACGTAATAAATCACTTTCCTTTGCCTTTTTCTTATATTTATAAGATTTTGCAATAACTTTCCTTTTTATCACAAAATCATTTACTTCAACTTCATTATTTACGCACCGTCTGAATCGAGATTCAATCATACCTATCTCAAAATCAAGATGTTTAGAAAGTGATTTTATCGTTTTGTAAATTTTTGTTTTCTCACCTTTTTTGCTAACTGTATAGGTGTAGCTCTTTTTCACAATTCTATCTTCTTCTTTTCTCGTTCTTAATTCGCTCAATTCGTTGCCTAGTTTTTCTATTTCCGAGCAAGTATCACACCCGCACGCAAGTTTCACACCTACCTCG
This sequence comes from Brochothrix thermosphacta DSM 20171 = FSL F6-1036, assembly GCF_036884295.1. Taxonomy (NCBI): domain Bacteria; kingdom Bacillati; phylum Bacillota; class Bacilli; order Caryophanales; family Listeriaceae; genus Brochothrix; species Brochothrix thermosphacta. Next base: position 299,762 of record NZ_CP145608.1, on the reverse strand, counting down.
ACAGTTTCTTCTGTTCCGAAAACTTTACGTCTGTTTTCGCGTCTGTGTTTATCAATCAGATTATTTATTTTTAATATTAAGGCTGTTTTTTTAGCTTTGTCCTCTGATAAAGTCATTACCTCACTCCTTATTTATATTTAATTTCCTTAACCTGTTCAGCTGTCAACCTTATACCATCGATGTGATGTAATGCTGCGAACTCTTCCCACCCCATAGTATGAGCTTTTATGTGCATTTCCCTACTTAGGCATACAAGTCTGTGTTGCGAATGATCTACATGCCGTCTATCACGCCCTGCGCCTATCGTGTCGATGTGATGCACCTCTCCTGGTCTGCCAGTAATTGCACACTTACGAAACTTTAAACATAAATACAGATAACGATTGATGTCGTCTGTCATGTGTATACCTTTGTTTTTAAATGGTATGTCATACAAAAAGCACAACTCTATCAGATAGCTTATAAACTCCCTAGCATTGGACACTGATGTATCGCTTAGGCTAAAAGGTTCTATTCTTTTATCGGCGATGTAATCGTTTTTCAGAGTTTCTTTATTACGACTAACACCATGACCGTTATATCTGCTTATATCTCTCAACAAGGCATATATCTTTTTGCGTTGTTCAACAGATATGTTGCGATTATCCTTGAAATCAATATCAACCTCTAAATAACCTGTGTTTGCGTTTCTGAATTGATTGAACTTATCCTCTGATACCAACTCGTCAATCGTTGCGTAGATTAGCGTTTGCCCCTCATGGTGCTTAAACCTGTGTATTTTTGCTAGTTTGTGCATGTTTATCACTCATTTCTATTAATGCTACATAGATAAGGTCAACGCTCGTTTCATGTTTTTTATATCGTTTATACGAATAAGCATCTCTTTCAGCACTTCCGCGCGTTTTAGTTTCAGTTTTTATCTTGATAACTTTATGACCTCTTTTGCGAGCATCAGCAAGTTGTTTAATAAATTCCATCTTCTTGTTATTCCTCAACATATAACGCATCTAAATCACCTCGATTTCAAACTCGATTCTAGGTTCATCTGAGTAATGCTTACTTACATGCAAATCAACGATGATATTATCGTCTGTGTATACAATCCCACTCAACGCATCTAATACGCCTTTAGCATAATTATCAACATCTGGTCGTGTTACTGGTCGATATTTACCTTTTTCTTTCAATTCTTTTTCAGATTTTGATAACCGTTTCTTATCCTGTCTATAAAAAGCTATGTCGACTTTTATAGCTGTGTCATACGGAACGAAGTCAGTTGGTAACATAGGCATTACCATCTGCTTCAATTGACCTTTGAACATTGCTGATGGTGGTGGATCATACGCTCTCATATGTTTACCAAAGGACGAAAATCTTGGTCGCCCCTGGGCAACTGGTTCTATATCAAAAGTTAGTTTCATGTTTACCCCCTAAAATAAAGTTAATTGTTTTTGTCCTCCAACAGTCTTGCTCCATTCAATCTTTAATTCGCCATGATAGACCGTTCCATAAAGTTCTTGATTTCCTACCCAAAAATTAAACTTATCATTGTCATAGGCATACTCTCTAATACTTGTCGGTACGCCTACTTCTTTAGTTATTTTTTGGATTGCCGCTAATCTATTAGCTTCTCTCATATTAGAAAGGCAGGTCTTTATCATCGATATTGTATGATTGACCGCCACTAGCAAACGGATTGCTAAAGTTGCTTGTTTGCCCCTGTGAGCCACTTTGGCTATTTTGGTTATACTGATTACCATTTTGTTGTTGCGTTTGTTGTGCGTTATCATGTGACTGTTTAAGCGCAAATCCAACGCCGCCATAACCATCAGCCACAATATCAGTTGTATATATTGTTTTACCGTCGCTATCTTCATATTTTCCAGTTTGAATTGAGCCGCAAATTTCTACCACATCGCCTTTTTTGAAATAGTTAGCGAAAAACTCTGCTGTTTTACCAAACGCTTTGATTCTTGGGAAGTCACTTTCATACTCCCCCTCTTTATTTTTATAGCCCCGCTTAACTGCCACCGTAGCAGTTGCAATTGCTGAACCACCTTGTGTATATTTTAAATCAACATCTTTGACTAATCTTCCAGTTAACATTGTTTTATTCATTTATTTGTCCTCCAATAAATCTTTATTTTGATATATATTTCCGATGATTGTTAAGTCCGAGTCGTTAATCAAGGCATCATATAGCAATGCTTCATAATCGCCATCTTTAACAAAGTAGCCACCCTGTATAAATACAACCTTTGCCTTACGAGTTTTATCGCTTGTATTGCCACCTGTTCTCAGCGAATCAAAGTCACAAAATTCAACACTATCACCCTCAAAAATAAATTCTCCAGTTCCATCGCGAACCCCCGAATACTCGCCTAATGTTTCCGGTATAATTTCTTCGCAGAAATCTGGCAACTTTGACATCGGATAAGCACATGTATCATCTAGTGTTAAACACACCATAAAAATATACTTTCCAAAACTATTTGGCGCTGGTACACCATAAACAAATTCTCCTGTTTTTTTACTTATTGCCCTGAAAAACATTTCCCTCATTCCGTCACATCCTTAATCATCTGCATTATTCGTTCGGGTGTTTCTGAGACAAGTACATAATTATCGTTGCTATTAAACTTAATACGTGTGCGCCCCGAATTTTTGCTATGGTAAACAACGGTTATTTTATCAACTGCAATGTAAATAGGTGGCGTACCTACAACTTTTATAAATTTCATTCCGTCACCTCGGTTTCTTCAACTGATACACTGTAAAGCCATTTGAATATGTGGATGATAGTATCTTTAGAAATACCGTTATAAGTAACGAATGAATTAAGGTCTCTACATACGTTTAGCTTCCCTTGTTGATTTAAACTATCGAATATTTCAATGTCCATCGTCCGTCACCTCTACTTTTGCGTATTTGCTAAATATTTCTACATCTTTGTCAGTTACTACAGACTCTTCAGAAGCAGACTGCGTAATTAACTCTCTTTGAGCATAACAACTTACATAACCCTCTTCTTTAGTGATATCCGTATAACAAAATTTACAAAGAATCATTCCGCACTCTCCTTTTCATAACGTTCAACATCGAAGTCATCTGCTAAAGCGTTCATGCTACTTTCTTGATTAACAAATGCTTTTGTTGCCTCGTAAACTTCTTGTTCGTCATAACAAACTGTTTTAAACTTCGCTACGCCTTTCTCTAACCAGTTAATAGTCGCATGAGGGGCAATTGCCCCACCAATGTAGTTAAATGCCATACAAAGCCTCCTGTGCGTGTTTTACCATGTATTTATATTACGTTCGCTCTCCCAATCGAAAACGAGTGTCGTCGTTACTCGGTCATTAAGCACAACCTCAGCCAAACGTTTGCCATAACGTTGCAAAATCTCTTTTGGCTTTAAGTTAGTCGTTATCACTGTGTGCTTTGATTCATCCCTATTTTTAAATATCATCAACAAGTCGCTACTAATTGAGCCGCGTTCGTTGTCTTTCTTTTCTGCACCAAAATCATCAATGATTAATAGGTCCACATTTTTAATACTTTCAAACTTTTCTCTACGTGAGTTATCTGCGTAACCCGATGTAAGCTCGTCTACTAAGTCGGGTAAGTTAATAAACAATGACTTGTATTCGTATTGATCAACAAGCGTTTCATTGTTCATTTTCTTTTTACTGGATAACTCTTGATGTATCGCTGCGGCTAAATGACTTTTACCTGTGCCATAGTTTCCTGTTAAAAAAAGGTTCATCGGTTTTTTTTTGTCGAATATCTCAACATATCGCTTACACGTTAATCTGATTTTTTCTTGTGCTTTGTTCTCTGAGACATAATTATCAAAAGTTGCTTCTTTCAATCGTTCACTGATATAGCTGCCTTTGAAAATAGCTTCTTGTTTCTTTTTGTTCTCAGCTTCAATTGCTCTGATACGGAATTGATTGTTCTCACGTTCAACTTGCGCTCTCACTTCTGCTAGTTCTTCATCAGAAAGGGAGTGTGTCATCGTCTGTAACTGGCGCATTGCTGAATTTGTTGACATCTTCTGAATAGATTGCACTTTCTCCACCTCCTTGATTTAGATAAGATTCAAACTTAGTCCCGAACAAGGTTTCAGGTCTTAAATAGTTGCTTGCTGGCGTTCCGTTAATTTGTTTACCTGGAATCATCCACTCAAAGCATTTGTTATCAATAACTTTTTTAAAGTCATCTACGGTGAAACCATCTTTCAATCTAGCATCTATAAATCTTTTTGTTTTATCGGCACTAGCTCTAAATTTTTTATCTGTTTTATCGTTTAGATAATCAATTATTATTTTATAAGGAGAAACAGTTTCGCTTTGCGGAACAATATCTTTACTAACCTCTACTAACCTAACCTTACCTAACCTATACTGTGCGGACATTTGGTTGTCAATTGGTTGACAACTGGTTGTCATTTGGTTGCCAACTTGGTAAACGCCTAGAGAATCAACGGTTAACAGACTTTTTTCAGAGCGATAAATCGTCTCTTTTATTCTGTCTTTTCGTATTCTGTTGTTTAAGTTCCAATCTTTAACAACGCTAACTCCACTATCAAACATGATGATAAAACCCTTAGCTTTTAACAGTGTTAAATCATCATTATTTGATCCGTAAGCCCTACTTAACATTTTTGCGTTTCCGATGAACCCCTCATCGTCAGCCTCCATTCCCAAATGGAAATATAAAAGTTGACTAGACATCGGCATGTCTACAAAAATGTCGCTTGTTGTAATATCTTTGCTAAACATTCTTCGTTGTGCCAATTTACACGCCTCCTAGCCATTGATCTAAAGTAGCTATACATTCATCTGCGTATGATTTGGATAACGTGTTAACGTCTGCTATTTTCAACGCTTGATATACTGCCCCTAAATCTCCGCCATTTTTTTCTGCAAGTTGATTAGCTTTAGTTTTGATGTTATCAATCTGTACTTTAGTGATTTCTTTAGGTTTACTTTGTTGCTTTTGTTGATTTGAGTTGTTATTTCCGTTGTTTCCACTTGCCGCATTACCATCATCATCAACTTCGCTATCTATACCAAAAGCTGCTGATAAAACGTAACGCTTGGCATAAGTTAATGCACTACCCGCTGCTTGAGCTGTGTTTTTTTCAAGCGGCATCATGAAAGGGTCAAACTCCATAAATTCGCCCGATTCATGATTTATACGCAAAACTGTCCCGATAGTCTTTTCACCGCTAACTGGCATGTTTATATAAGAAACCCCTGTCCCTTTAGATGCGTTGTCTATTGCAGCCATTACCATGTTCAAAGGCACATAACTGTTTTTGAAAAATGGATTATTTGCCGTTTTTTTAGGTTGCACAATTTCCGCTCTTAATTTCGTTAAACCTACCGACAATTTAACTATACTTTCGCTAGTTTTCATTACTCATCACCACTCGCTTCTAGTTGGATTTCTTCTAGCTTTTCAATCACATCTTTATAACCCTGTTCTTCTAAAAATGATTCAAGTTCTGGTAATACTTCGTGAGCGGGTTTTACGCCGATGTAAAAAGATTGAACCACTGTATAATCAGTTTTCCCTAAAACTTCTTCAAGGCTGAAATGAAAGTTATCGGCACCCATTTCTTCCATCAATTCAAATTTATCCTGCAACTCTTTCTTGTTCATCACTCATCAACTCCCTTGTTTAGTGTTACCGTTGCTTTATCGTCCTGTTCGACTACTTTCACTCCTGGTACAACTTCGCCGTTTGGATCAATGATTTTCCCATCGATAATTTGACTTTCTTTTTTGATAGCTGCCCAATCAATAGATACCGTTGTTTTCTCGTTAACTTTGCCAGCTGCTTTTGCGTACTCCATCAAGAGCTTTTCTTCTTTTACAAATTGTGGCTGTTGTTTCTTTAAGCTAAAGTTACCGAATGGTGTTTTCACAGTCTTACGTGCTTTCTTGCCGCTTTCTACACGCTTTTGGTTATCTCGCATAAGATATACCTTTAAATTGACTGTGAGGTTAGATACAGACGTTTCTAACTTGTCGTTTTGTTCTTTCAACCAAGCATCTGCATGTTCTATTCGTTCAACGAACGGTTTTACAGCTTCCTCATACATTTCTTGATTTTTTTGTTTTTGGTACGATGTCCAATCAATGTAACCAATCGCTTCTGATACTTGCATTTCTGTTGTTATTTCATCGAAAACATTTGCTTCTGGTGCTTCAAATTTAGGGAGTTTGTTTTCAGTCATTGTTAGCCACCTCTTTATTGCAGCGGAAAGCACTAACTTCAACCTTCCCTTTTTTAGAAGAGTAAACATCGCTATCTGTAAGTTCTACAACTTTTATTTCACCGAGTATCGAACCATAAGACAAGGCTTCTCCACGACTCTCGAAACCATGCTTAGTAAACCAAACTTTGTCGCAAGTTCTGAATAATTGAACAACCATCAACTCTTCTTCGCTCAGAAAATTCTCTTTTACTTTATTGCGTTGTCTTTTTTTCATTTCCATTTCCTCCGATGTGTGTTATATTTTTGGTATTAATATTTGTTGATGCACCCTCTGCCAAGGGTGTTTTTTTATTGTTCTTTTGAATGAATAAACTCTTCATCTCTAAACTGATTACACTTAATTTCTCCGTACTCCATCGCTAACAACTCCTCTTCTTCGGCTCTTTCAGCCTCACTCAATCTCCTTTCGTACGCTTCGTATTGATCGTAATTGTCTGGAACGTGCATTCTTCCACCTACTTTCCTTTTTTAGCTAGATAAAGATAAACAGCTAGTGTTAATGTTGATGTTGATAACGCTAATGCTATGACTGATAATGCAAAACTTAAAATGGTCATCGTTCTTCCTTTCTTAGCGGTTTGTAGCTAATTAATTCCGACAATTCAATGTCCAGGTAATCACAAAGTAGAACAAGTACATCAAAGCTAATCGCTTTATTTTTTTTGTAGTAAATACGAGTTAATGTACTTCTTGCGATGCCTGTATCTTCACTAACTTTAGTTATTTTCAACAGTCGTTCGCCTAGTATTTTAGAGAAGTTATTTTGCACCTCTCCAATGCTTGTTAATGTGAACCTCATTTCACTCATCTTCCTTTCTTGTAGACAGCTTAGCTCCACAGTTTGAGCAATAATTAGCTACTTCTCTGTGATATTCCTTGCCACATCGGCACTCTACCTTCCTTGTTTTGAATACTTTGATTTTTTTGTTCGATTCTTCAATGTTCATTATTTTCTCCCTCCTATGATGGTTGTTTGCTATAATTTGCTTATCAGCATTTGTAGCTGAAATAATTGATAAGGAGGTGTAATCATGTACAAACCTTTTGTTGTAACTTATGATTTAGGGACACCTGGCGCTAATTACGAAAAAGTTTATGAAACTATTCAAAGTTTCGGCTCATCAATAAGATTTCAAAAATCTGTTTGGTTAGTTAAAACTAATTTAACTAGTGAACAAATGTACCTTAAATTGAAGCCAGTTTTGGATAACGATGATTTTATTTTCATTTGCGCACTTGAAAAAAATTATTATGGTTGGGCTTCCCAAGAAAATTGGGATTTTCTAAGAAACGATATTTTTAATTAATTAGGAATGACCGATTACACCGTTTCTTGTAGGTTCTTCAGCACTTTCTGATTGTGAGTATTTTTTTCTTACGCTATCATTGATGTTAAAACTGATTTCTTTTTGCTCCTTGCTACTACCAATAGCTTGGAGCATTTCTTTTATTTCTTCTGGCGTACCTTCGAAAGTGATTTTCATTTCGATTCCTCCTATTTGATATATTTTAAAATGAGATATGTGTTGGTGATGTTGGCTACTAATATTGCTAAAAGGATGTAAGTCATTTCGCTTCTCCTTTCGCATCAAAACGTATTGAATTGATTTCTCGCATCAAGTTGTTAAAACGGTAATCTTGTGCTTTGTATCGCTTACGTTCTGCTAAGTAATCTTGCAAAAACATGTAGTACAGCGTGCCTCCAAAAACTACTGCTGACCATAGTGATACTAAAATCCAAAATGTGATTGGCATCACTTGTACACCTCTCTCCCGAAAATTTTAGAGTGATTGACTTCGATGAAGTGCAACATTTTCTTTGTGTTGATGTTTATTGCTCCACCGACACCCTCCGGATATATCACAACTCCTTCCGACTCAAGTTTAGGCATGAATTTTGAGTTATGAAGCAAACGTTCTTTGATGTATCGTGATGAACGCCCGGTAGATTCAACTAACTCTTTAACTGTCCAATTTGTCATCTCGTTAAGATTTTGTCTTTTTAACAAATTCTCAATAATTTTTAATCGTTCTTCAATTTGTACTTCCACTTTTAATTCCCTCCTATCTTTTAATCAAGATACAACTCTTCCATACCTAGCAAGTCAGCAAGGTTAACCAAGTTCTCTTTAATAAGTTCTTGTACTTGTTCTGTAGTAGCAACTGCTCCGTCTGTTGTAATTCCTTTTGCATCTACTAAATCAAATGCAGCTCGCAACGCTTGTTTTACATTTTCGAATTCTTGCATATTATGTTCCTCCAGTAATGTTTTTTATCGTGATATAATTTAAGTGAAAGGTGGTGATTGATATGGGTGTTAAAATTACAGGACTTGATAAACTAATGAAACAACTTAATGATCCTAAAGAGCTCGCTAAAAAGGTAATCGACAATAACAACGGTATAGAAATCGATTGTCCTAACTGTCAGAAAAAAATCAAAGTCCCTTTGAACGGCACAACGTGTTCTTGTGGTAAAAAAATCAAACTTAATCTTTAGTTTTTATTTCAATCTCCATAGAAGCCAATTCGTCTGCCAACGTTTTGGCTTCTTTTAATATTTCTGCTAACTTCCCCACTTTAATTTGCATTGCGTCAATACCTTCGACAGATAATTTCACTTTCATTTCTTCATTTCGTGTCATTTCTAAGTCCCTCCTAAAACACTTTGTATTTTATTGCCAACTCTTTAACAACAACTGTATAAATCTCAATTAGCTTTTTATCTTCTGCAATAACATCCGTCTTGCTAAGCTTGTTACGTTGAGAAACACTCACACCATTGTCTGCCATTCGGCGGCGCTTATTAGTTAGTCGTATACTTAATGAAACCCCTGCTCGCTTATCCACTTCTTTGTGAATTTCACTACGAACGTTCTTGTGTTCATCAAAACCGCCTCTTACATTAACTACTTTATTGATAAGTTTGTTACATTCTTCACGCCAGTTTGTATAATTAACACCTACAATGTCGCTGATGTTATCCACTTTACTTTCGAGTTGCTTTGTTGCTTGCTCTTGTTTAACGAGCGATTGAAAGATACCGTTGAACATTTGAAGTTCGGGACTAAGGTTTGATGTGTCTGATTGTTGCTTGATATGATTTTCCATTTGGTTAAAGCGCGATACGTATCTAGCTGTAAATTGAACACCTTTAGCTCCTGTTAATTTGTTTGATACCATTTCACAACCTTGTTTGGTTAGTAAATAATTCGGACGTTCTTGCTTGTTTGAATCTGAATAAGATGATTCGATAAAGAAATCGCCCGAGCCAATTTTGGCTTCGGCTAAATAACCAACGTAAGTGCGAATATCTCTGATTAACTTGCTGTGTTCCTTCCCTACCATTTCAGATACTTCATTACTTGTGATTGTTCGTTCGATTGTTTGCATTTTTTTCTCCTTTATAATGTATTTCCTTTCGTCTATAATTAATGTGAAAGGAGGTGATATTGATATGAACGCTACTGAACTTGAAAAAATCATTTCTGCTAAAACTAATGAAGTTTATGACACAGGCGGTTTAGCTACCTTAACAACTGTTCTTCCTTCTTTATTTGAACAAGCCGATGTTCCGTTGAACGAAAAACAATTAATGTTACTTAATTCTTCATCAGAATTATTAGCGAAAAGCATTACCAAAAATACTCTTGTCGCTACAATCAATCTTTTGGTTGAGATAGGTGTTTTAAAAGGTGAAAATTAAGTTTCCCACAACTTAATTTATTAGCGTCAATCTTTTTATAGCTCTGAACTTTTTTAGTTCGGGGCTTTTTATTTTGAATTTGCATTTGTTTTCCTCCTATACTTTTTGTAATTTTCGTTCTTCATCGGGAACGTTCTTGGTAAAAAAAATACCTAACTCGTTTGTTGAATAACCTAATACGTGTGCAATACGTCCTAACTCATCCGCGCCTATCCCCACCAAACCGTTTTCTCTTTTAGCGTATGGTGTTCTTGTTTTCCAACCTAATTGTTCCGCCATCTCATCTTGAGTGAAACCTTTTGCGATACGTTCTGCTTTAATTCTTTTTAAATCAATTGTCATAAGTTACACCTCCTTCTCTCGTTCTCTTTTGGGAACATTTAAAATATAACACGCACCGTTCCCGTATGTCAACAATAAAAACGGAATAACATTCAAAAAGAATTCAAAAAGATAACTATTGTATCCGTTTGGGAACGGTGCTATAATGTAGATATAATTCAAATGGAGGTTACAACATGCGTTCAAACGATGAAATAATTACTATATTAACTGATTTAAAAAATAAAAAAGAGCTTTCTTTAAGTGAATTAGCACGAAGGGTTGGCATGGCTAAATCTGCATTATCTCGTTATTTCAATAAAACAAGAGAGTTCCCTTTAAACAAAGTTGAAGACTTCGCTCGTGTTTTGGATAGTACATCTGAGTACATTCTTGGGTTTGAAGATGAAGACATTACGTCTATCTACAGCCAACTAAACGAACAACGTCAAACGAAAGTTTACAACTACGCTTCACGTCAATTAGAAGAACAAAATAGCAATGTCACTTCTATAGATAAGAATAAAAAAGTTTACGTGTTAGGTAAGACAGCAGCAAACCCGACAGAAGTAAGTTATGGCGATGCTGTATATGATGAAACGATAGATACTAATGTCCCTCGCAATGCTGATTGCGCACTAGTTATTCAAGGTGATTCAATGGAACCTTTGTTACATGATGGGTCAATTGTTTTTTACAAACAACAATGCGAAGTTGAAAATGGCGAGGTCGCTATCGTAGATATTGATGGTAATGGTGTCACTTGTAAAAAAGTTTATTTCAACTACGATGACAATATTGTTATACTTAAATCGTTAAACAGCAAATACGACGACAGAGAGCTATCGCCTGAACGCGTACGTATTATTGGCAAAGTTGTTTTATAAAAAAAGAATATTGGAGGAATTTTAATGTTAGTTGTAGGTGTTATTTCAGTAATTATCTTTATTGTTAGCTTAGTTCTGTTCTTCGTGAATTATTTCAGAAGAAAGAATGTGAAAGTTTTACTTTTAATTATGTTAGTTAGTTTGGTAATGATATTCGTAGGGATAGGCATAGGAGCAAAGGACGAAGTTAACAACAAAGCTAGTGATAACAAAAAAGAAGTCAGTAAAAAAGAAGTGAAAGACGATAAAATGAGCGAGGATCAATGGAAAGAATATCAAAAAGAATTTAAAGAATTGGTTAAGATGAGTATCGATGCAAATGACTCTATTTCTGTTTTGGTATCGAGCTACTCAGTAAAAAAATATAGTACTAGCATTGCTGTCGATGTTAAAGTAAGTCAAGATATTAAATACGTTTCTAAAGAACAAAAGCAAAAAGCTGCTGACGGTTTAGGTCAAGTTTTTTATGGCGCTGCATCAGGAGCTTTAGCAACAACTATAGGAACGCCTGATGCCATGTCGCTCGATATAAAAATGCACTACTCTGATGACGATGTTTTATTTACGGAAAACAGAATGATCGTAAATCCTAAAGAGTTCAAAGTTAAAAACTAAAAAAATAAGCACTCCCCCAACCGACCAAAGTTAAGGAGTGCTTATTCAAAAGTGAATTGTGTATAAAGTACCATTTGGGGGTTCTTTATGTTTTCTATTTTACCATAGAAAGGAGCCTAAAACTATGGCAAGTATACAAAAATTGAGTAAAGGTAATTATCGCTATCGCATTTCTTATAAAAAGAACGGTAAATATAAAACAATATCGAAGTCAGGTTTTTCTAACCAAAAATTGGCTAACATAGCTGCAGCAGAAGTTGAAAAAAAATTATTTCAAGGTCATGATGTAAATGCCGGTAATAATGATATTGTTGAATCGTTCCAAGAATGGTTCGAAATATACAAAAAAGGGAAACGGACAATCGAAAACGACAAGCACTATTTTTACGCAATTAAGTTCGCGAAACAGTATTTCAGCGACACAGCACTAAAAGATTTAACCAAAGAAATGTATCAGGCAGCTTTGAACGATTTTGGAGATAGTCATCATAAAGAAACGACGCGTAAACGGCATACTTACTTTAGATCATTTATAAGAGAGATGTTTGAAGAAGGTAAAATAGCACGTGATCCAACCGCTCGAATAGAATTAACGGGGAGAGAAAACGAAAACGATACTTTAAAGTGTCTTACAGAAAAAGAAACAACTATATTATTACAAGCAGTCAATCGAAATCTTACACTAAAATACAAGTCCAGGTACTTTATAAAATTCGCAATTGCTACAGGTTGTCGTTTTTCTGAAATATTAGGGTTAACATGGGACTGTGTAGATTTGAAAAACAAAACGGTTAAAATAAACAAAACTTGGAACTATCTTGATAATAGTGGATTTAAGAAAACTAAGAATGCATCATCTAATAGAACAATTACTATAGATGATAATACAGTCGCTTGGCTTGCTGAAATGCGACAAAACCGCATTGTTGAACTTTCAGGCAACAATCTAGTATTTACAGATGACGGAGTTAAACCGATAACTAACAATGCTGTTAATAAATGCTTAAGAAACATATGTATAAAAGAAAATATTACAGTCATTACCTGTCACGGTTTAAGGCACACTCATGCGACTTTACTTCTATACAATGACTGTAATATCAAATACGTTTCAAAAAGATTAGGACACGAAACCATCGTTACTACACTTCAAACATACTCGCACGTTATGGATGAGATGGAACAAAAAGAATACACTAAAGTTAATGAATTTATGAAAAAAATTATATAAACGAATGTCAAAATAATGTCAAAATAAAATTAATATTGATTCACAATAGATTATATTCATGCTTGGAAATAACGGGAAAACGCTGTTATACCGCATTTAAACATTTTCGTGCATTTTAAAAACTTAACTAAGTATGCCCTCGGGGGGAATCGAACCCCCATCTTAAGAACCGGAATCTTATGTTCTATCCATTATACTACAAGGGCGTTGGTTGTTACTTTTGTAAAATATAAACAAGTGTATCCATTTTAGAATACACTTGTTATTTTATAGGTCAATAGCATTAAAGTCAATCACAACTCTATCGTGACAAGCGTTTGTTTAAATTTAGTGTTGTCGTCGCGCAAAATCAACAAAACGAAACTTATCTAAACGGTGACGCGAAATAGTGTATTCAACAAATTCAGTATTCTCTAAATGAACATCGCTTCGTACTACCACAACATGTGTATCTTCATGGAGATCAAGCAAGGTTTCATCTTCCTTAGAAACAGGTTCTACTGTGTATTGCTTATGTGCAAAATCAATTTTCAAGTCTAAATCATTTTCCATATAATCATAAATTGAAATCATAGCACGTTCATCCGGAATCGATTCTACATACTTCTTCGACAAATAATCGTCATCAATAATAACCGCTTCACCATCAATATAACGTACGCGTGTGAGGCGAATAACAGGAAAGTCATGCGGCATTGCCATAGAATCTGCGAGTTCAGCCGGCAAAAACATCTCCTCATTACGGATGATTTTTGTATAATTATCAGACAAGTTAGTATCCATCAATTCTTTAAAACTTGTTAAACCTGAGACAGGAAAATCAAACCGTGTTTTATCTAATACAATTGAGCCTTTTCCCTGTCGTTTTTGAATATAGCCTGTTTCGCTTAGTCGTCTTAAAGCTTTACGAACCGTCTCTCGTGACACGTTATGTTTTTGTGCCAATTCGTTTTCACTAGGCAAAGGCTCTCCGACACGATACACTTTCCCATCAATTGCACGAGCTAGATCCTTATAGATATCCATGAATTTATTCTTATTTCCCATATTCTTGAACCTGTTAGGCTAACGTTTCACCTTTCCAGATAATGCTCTCGTAAGGGCGTAACTGTACTTTGGTTTGATACGTTGTCGCCTCTCCTTCATAGTTTGTCAGCAAAGTCTCCGCTAGACGAATATCTTCTGACCACTCAAACGTTACTGTTTCATCTGTAAAGTTTGCCGCAACGCGCAATACTTCTTTACCATCTACTCGATCATAAGCAAAAACAGCCGCATCATCTTGATCTTGACGTTTAAAAAGACCGTTAACTAACGTCTTTTCAGCTTTTCGCAAAGCAATCAAGTGTTGGTAAAAATAGAATACTGAGTCTTTTCGTTCGAGTGCTTCCGTTACGTTAATAGTAGTATAATTCTCTGCTATTTTCAACCATGGTTTTCCAGTAGTAAACCCAGCGTTGTCTGCTGAACTCCAAGGTATTGGCGTACGGCTGTTATCGCGTGAACGTTGACAAACAATCTCAAAGGCTTCTGCCTCTGTTCGGCCTTCTTTAATCATGATTTCAAACATATTAGTTGATTCAACATCCATAAACTCGTCAATTGAACGCCATTTCGGATTTGTTGCTCCAATTTCTTCACCTTGATAAATATAGGGTGTTCCTTGTAAACCGTGCATAGCTAGCGCTAACATTTTTGCTGATTTTTCACGGTATTCAACAGAATCATTACCATAGCGTGAAACAATTCGGGGTTGATCGTGATTGCACCAGAACAATGCATTCCAACCTCCACCTGCTTGCATACCTGTTTGCCAATCACTTAACAATGTTTTCAACTGGCTAAAATCCATATCTTTTAATTGCCATTTATCACCATCTTTATAATCGACTTTTAAATGATGGAAGTTAAATGTCATATCTAATTCTTTGTTTTCTGGTTGCGTGTATTGTATACATGCTTCCATTGAAGTTGATGACATTTCACCAACAGTTAAAATACCATATGGTGTGAAGACTTCTGTATTAATTTCATTTAGATAAGCATGGACATGCTCACCGTCTGTATAAAAACGACGCCCATCACCAACATAATCGTCTGGGAATGTGTCGTCTTTTGATATCAAGTTAATCACATCTAAACGGAAACCATCTACGCCTAAATCAGCCCAAAATTTCAATACGGCTTTTATTTCTTCACGCACTTTAGGGTTGCGCCAATCCAAGTCAGCTTGAGTCACATCAAATAGGTGCAAATAGAATTCCGATGTTGCATCATTATATGCCCAGCTACTCCCACCAAATTTTGATTGCCAATTATTTGGTAGCGTTTCAGGTTCACCTTCACGCCAAATATAATAATCATGGTAAGGATTATCTTTTGATTTTTTTGCTTCCTGGAACCAATGATGTTCCGTGGATGTATGGTTAAGCACCATATCTAACATCATATCGATACCTTCTGCATGTAACTCTTCTAACAACACTTTAAATTCTTCAATTGTACCGTATACTGGATTGATTGCACAATAATCTGAAACATCATACCCATTATCTTTTTGAGGAGAGGGTTGCATTGGCGTAAGCCATACCATATCGATACCTAATTCTTTTAGATAGGGTATTTTTTCACGTATCCCTTGAATATCTCCGATACCATCTCCATTAGCATCGTTAAAACTTTTTGGATAAATTTGATATATACTGGCTTCGCGCCAATTTTTCTTCGTCATCACAAATTCCACCTTCCTTTTACACTTCTATTTTAACTTGTATATACAAGAGTGTCAATGTCTTACACTCGTTATTATCTTACTAAATGTGATAGAATATCCTATATAAACGTTTCTCAAAACGATTATATAACTAAATCAAAATGTTGTGTATAAATAACACTAAACAACGTTCATTTTTAGTTTATAAAAGCCTATCTAAAAACTACAAAACTAGCAAGTCTATTCATTTGACCTTGGCTGACCTAGAGTGTAGTATAATTGATAGCTTGTTAAAATAAAGGGAGGTCTACAATATGAACTTAATTCCAACAGTAATCGAACAAACATCACGTGGTGAACGCGCGTACGATATCTATTCACGCCTGCTCAAAGACCGCATTATTATGTTAGGTAGCCAAGTTAATGATGATGTTGCTAACTCTATCATTGCACAATTGTTATTCCTTGATGCTCAAGACCCTGACAAAGACATCTACTTATACATCAACTCACCCGGTGGTAGTGTAACCGCTGGTATGGCAATATATGACACGATGCAATTTGTTAAAGCTGATGTGCAAACAATGGCAATGGGTATGGCCGCTTCAATGGGTTCATTCCTTTTAACTGCAGGTGCACCTGGTAAACGATTCGCTCTTCCAAATGCTGAAATCATGATTCACCAACCTTTAGGTGGTGCTCAAGGTCAAGCAACTGAAATTGAAATTGCAGCGCGCCATATCTTGGCGACACGTGCTAAATTAAATAAAATTATTTCAGAACGTACGGGTCAACCGATTGAAAAAATCGAACAAGATACTGATCGTGATAACTTTATGACTGCTGAAGAAGCAAAAGCATATGGTTTAATCGATGATATCGTTGTTAGTAGCCAAGCACTTAAATAAAAAGTAAAATGCCTTGTTCATTCTCTCAGAAATATGAAACACCTAGAACTTTGTTTTAGGTGTTTTTTTCTGTCCGAAAAAATAAATTGACAACCTTGTATATACAAGGTAAGATTGAGTTGTTAATTAACTGAGCAATATATTGCTAAATCTGTATGCGCTTACAAATACGAAAGAATGAGGTGAACATCATGTCATTTTCAAGAGAAGAAGTCCAAAAAATCATCGATGCCGTTGGTGGTAAGGAAAACATTATCACAGCAACGCATTGTGTTACACGCTTACGTTTAGTTTTAAAAGACGAAAAAATCGTCGATGAAGCTGCGTTAGATAATATTGATGTTGTTAAAGGTTCATTTTCTGCTAACGGTCAATTCCAAGTTATTATCGGTACCGGAACGGTCGAAAAAGTATTTGCCGTTTTTGCTGAACTAACAGGTATCGATACGGATACGACAAAAGAAGAAGTAAAACAAGCTTCCGCAGAAAAATCAAACTGGTTCCAAAAAGCATTATTAGGTCTTGCTGAAATTTTCGTTCCTATTTTACCTGCAATTATTACTGCCGGTTTACTACTAGGTGTTAACAACCTCTTAACTGGCCCAGATATTTTCATGAAACAACCTGTCATCGAAGCCTACCCACAATGGGCTGGCGTTGCTGATATGATTAACATTATTGCAGGAACCGCCTTTGCCTTCCTACCCGTTTTAGTTGGGTGGTCCGCAAGTAAGAAATTCGGTGGTAGCCCACTGCTCGGTATCGTTCTTGGACTTGTACTTGTTAACCCGGCATTACTAAATGCATACGGTTTAGCTGATGCTCGTCTTGCTGGCGATGTACCTACATGGAACCTCTTTGGATGGCATATAGAAAAAGTTGGTTACCAAGCACAAGTTCTTCCTATACTTGCTGCTACCTATGTTTTAGTTAAGATTGAATTGTTCTTGAAAAAACGTATCGCAGATTCATTCCAGCTCTTACTAGTTGCTCCAATTTCATTACTTGTTACTGGTATCCTTTCTTTCATCGTTATTGGACCTGTAACAATGTTTATTGCAAACTTAATTACAACAGGTATCGTTAATATCTTCGATTTCGCGCCAGCTCTTGGTGGCCTTATCTATGGTACGTTATATGCACCGCTTGTTATTACAGGTATGCATCACCTTTTCCTAGCTGTCGATTTACAGCTGATTGGTTCAACAGGTAGCACGTTCTTATGGCCAATCGTAGTCATGTCTAACCTTGCTCAAGGTGCTGCTGCATTAGCCATGTTCTTTATCTTCAAAAAGAAAAAAAATCGTTCATTAGCGGGTACATCTGCACTAACCGCTTCATTAGGGGTTACCGAACCCGCGATGTTTGGGGTTAACTTACGTTATCGTTACCCATTCTATGCCGCAATTATCGGTTCTGGTGTTGCTGGTTGTATCATCACTGTCGCAAAAGTAAAAGCGTTCAGTATTGGTGTCGGTGGGCTTCCAGGTATCGTATCAATTATGAAACCAGGTTGGGCAATCTTTGCTCTGGGTATGCTAGTAGCGATTGTTATCCCATTCATCCTTACATTAATATTCTCTAAATTTGCAAAACAAAAAGCTTAATTAATACTCAACGCCGCCTATTACATTTCGGATCATCCGGATTTAATAGGGGGTGTTTTTTAATGCCCAAAATCGCCTACTCATTAGCTTTTTAAGCAACGTCACTTCTGTTAGCAACAGATAATAACCTAACAGCCAAAAAGCCCACTGCAGACTAACAGCGGACTTAATTAGCCTATTAAGATAGTAAGCAAAACGAGCGAAAGATGTTACGCGTACATGTAGTACGTAATTCCGAATGAGCAAGGAATAACGACCTAGATTGGTCTTTATTTCCAATTCAAAACCCACTACAGAATTGTAGTGGGCTTTGGGCGTATTGTCATTTCGGAAATGTGAACGACAAAGACTATTTATTTAATCAACCGTTTAATCTTCATCAACCGGTTTGATTGAATCTTTAATTTCGATATCTAAATCTGTTGTGTATTCTTGGATTTGAGCATCTGTCCAGTTAAACAAACGTGCCATTTTAGCTATAACTGGTGCTTCCCATTTTTGAGCCCATTTTACGTTGAAGAACACAGCACCTGTACGTCTAATAAAGAAATCAACAGGTCGTACAACACTTTCATTTTCGATTGCATACATTAGTTGAGCATCAACCATTGGATCGATATCTGCTTCTTGTGATGCTTTAGCATAAGCATACAACGCATCAACGTTTGTACCATATTTGCTAGCTAAGAAATGACCTTCTTCTTCAGTAAGGTTAAAGTTAACTGCTTCTCTTGCTTTTTTAGCTACAAATGAATCGTAATTTTTAGAACCACCGAAGTCACCACCAGAAATTGGTAAGTGTTCTGTTTGGGTTTTTTCACTAAAGCCATGACCTGGCATACGTTTTACAGCAACGTCAACGATGTTCTCAGCCATTTTACGGTAACCAGTCAACTTACCACCTGCAATTGTTAAAAGACCACTCTCGCCTTCCCAAATCTCATCTTTACGTGAAATCTCTGATGGGTCTTTCCCTTTTTCAAAAATCAGCGGACGAACACCTGACCAGCTTGACTCAACGTCGTCTTTTGTAATGTTTACTTTAGGGAACATATAATGAATCGCTTCAATAATATAATCACGATCAGCTTTGTTTACTTTAGGGTGTAACTTATCTGCTTCATAAACAGTATCTGTAGTTCCAACATAAGTTTTGCCATCACGTGGAATCGCAAATACCATACGTTTATCGGGTGTATCGAAGTAGACGGCTTGTCGTAATGGGAAAACGGATTGATCAAACACAATGTGTACACCTTTTGTTAAACGCAATTGTTTATTGTTTTTAGCATAATCTTTTCCACGCACTTCATCTACCCAAGGTCCTGCAGCATTAACAACTTGTTTTGCTTTCACTTTATAAGCTTCACCTGTTTGAACATCAACAATATCTGCCCCAATGATTTGACGGTTGTCATCGTAAATGAAGTTGTTTGATTTAACATAGTTAATTGCTAACGCGCCTTTGGCAATCGCAGCTTTCATAACTTCAATTGTTAAACGTGCATCATCCGTACGATATTCAACATAATATCCTCCGCCTTTGAGGTTTTTATTTTTAACAAGTGGCTCTTTTTTCAATGTTTCAGTTGGCGACAACATTTTACGGCGTTCACCTTTTTTAACTTGTGCTAAGAAATCATATACTTTTAAACCAATTGATGTAGAGAACGAACCAAATGTTCCACCTTTATGGAATGGCAATAACATCCATTCTGGTGTCGTTACATGAGGACCATTTTCATAGACAATCGCACGCTCACGACCTACTTCAGCAACCACTCCAATTTGGAATTGTTTCAAGTAACGTAAACCACCATGTACTAATTTTGTCGAACGACTTGAAGTACCACCAGCAAAATCTTGCATTTCTACAACGGCAACTTTCAAGCCTCGTGTTGCACCATCAAGCGCAATACCAGCACCTGTAATACCGCCACCAATAACAAGAATATCAAATTCTTCGGTAGTCAATTGTTCTAATTTATTTTTGCGATCTAATCCTGAAAATGTTGTTGCCATGATTATCGTCTCCTTATATTTAAGTTTGGCCTTGAGTGAAGATATAAAAAAAGAGACTGCAACAGCGCTTAGTATCAAACTAAACTTGTGCAGTCTCTCGGAATCTCCGACCAATTTATTAACTTGACACAAGTGTATCACAAATTATCTATTTTTACAAGTATCCAGCTGAAGTAACAGCTTTCGTACACAAAAACGTTAAATTTAGTTACACGTTTTGCCTATTTGAAAACCTGTGTTGCTTTCACTGCTTTTTTCCATCCTTCATAAAGCAATTCTTCTTTTTCAGTACCTTCTACTGGCTCAAATTGTTTTTCTAAGCTCCAGTATTTTTGGATTTCTTCTTTATCTTTCCAGAATCCAACGGCCAATCCAGCTAAGAATGCAGCACCTAAAACAGTTGTTTCTTTGTTTTCAGGACGTTCCACCGGCACTTGTAACAAGTCGCTTTGGAATTGCATTAAGAAGTTGTTCGCACTCGCACCACCATCAACACGAAGCGTTTCTAATTTAATGCCTGAATCTTTTTCCATGCTATCAATAACATCACGTGTTTGATAAGCTAATGATTCTAGCGTCGCACGAATGAAATGTTCTTTCGTAGTTCCACGCGTTAAACCAAACACTGCCCCACGAGCTTCTGCATCCCAATAAGGTGCTCCTAAACCAACGAAGGCAGGTACAACATAAACACCTTCTGTTGAATCAACACGCGTTGCATAATCTTCAGTTTCAGGTGCTGTTTTAACCATACGCATACCGTCACGTAACCATTGTAAAGCTGATCCAGCAACGAAGATACTACCTTCAAGTGCATAGCTAACTTTCCCATCAATTCCCCACGCGAGCGTAGTTAACAAACCATTTTTAGACTTAATTGCTGCGTCTCCAGTGTTCATAAGCAAGAAGCCACCTGTGCCGTATGTGTTTTTACCCATACCTTTTTCAAAACAACCTTGACCAAATAACGCAGCTTGCTGGTCACCAGCAACGCCTGCAATCGGTGTTTCTTGTCCGAAGAAATGATAACCAATCGTTTTGCCGTATACATATGATGAGTCGTGTACTTCTGGTAACATTGATTCTGGCACGTTAAGCATTTCTAACAATTCGTTATCCCATTTTAAATCGTAAATATTATATAACAATGTACGACTTGCATTCGAATAATCTGTTACGTGTGCTTTACCGCCACTTAATTTCCAAATTAACCAAGTATCAATTGTTCCGAAAGCCAACTCGCCTTTTTCAGCGCGTTCTTGTGCCCCATCAACATGATCTAAAATCCAGCGTACTTTTGTTCCTGCAAAATAAGGATCGAGTAATAAACCAGTTTTATCCGTTACCATTTTTTCGTAACCTTTTTCTTTAAGGTCTGTACAAATATCCACTGTTTGACGTGATTGCCACACAATTGCATGATAGATTGGTTTACTTGTTTCACGATCCCAAACAACAGCTGTTTCACGCTGGTTTGTAATCCCAATACCTGCAATTTCTTGAGCGTTAACGCCTGTTTTAACTAAAACACCTGACATCGTTGCTAATACAGTACTCCAGATTTCATTGGCATCATGTTCTACCCAACCTGACTGCGGAAAATGTTGTGTGAATTCACGTTGCTCTGTTCCTAATACTTTACCTTCTTTATTCAAGATCATCGCACGTGTACTTGTTGTTCCTTGGTCTAATGCTAAGATATATTTTTTCTCCATAATGTTATTTCTCCTTTGTGTCGCTGTATTTTGAACCTGTAAACTTATAACTCTCTATGCTTGTTTTTTATCCATTGACATTGCGATGAATTCAAATACGATTAAGACCGCAACACTTACATATAACCAAACGCTAACGTTGTGGTTGATAATTGCATTATACGCTGTTGCAGCGATTGTTGCACCTAATATAGGACCTACAACGGGTACCCATGAGTATGCCCAATCAGATGAACCTTTTCCTGAGATTGGTAAAATAGCATGCATGATACGAGGACCTAAGTCACGGGCAGGGTTAATTGCATAACCGGTTGTTCCACCAAGAGCCATACCAATAACAACAATTAATGAACCAACGATTAATGGGTTTAATCCTGCACTAATTTCATTTGCTCCAATTGACATAATTCCAAATACTAATGCGAATGTACCTACTGTTTCACCAAATAAGTTTGATGTGTAGTGACGAATTGCTGGTCCAGTTGCAAATACGCCTAATTTAGCACCTTGATCTTTTGTTGCTTTCCAATGTGGGTAATAGTGTAACCAAACAATTGTTGCACCTAAAAAGGCACCGATAAATTGTCCACCAATATAAGCAGGTACGTTTGCCCAAGGGAATTCGCCTGCGAATGCTAAACCTAATGTTAAAGCTGGGTTTAAATGTGCTAAACTAAGATATCCTGAAACATAAGCTCCCATCGCTACTGCAAGACCCCAAGCAATTGTGATGACAACCCATCCTGCGTTGTTTGATTTTGTTTTATCTAAAACAACACCAGCGACAACACCTCCACCGAATAAAATCAAGATGAATGTCCCTAATATTTCCCCTACAAATTGTAACCCTAAACTTGTATCCATAATAATACCTCCTATTTATGTAATGAACGTAAGATCTGCCCTCTAGACAGATAACATGATATTGAGACGGTTTATTAAAAATTATTAAAAGCGCACTACTCATTATCACTCATACAAAAAAATCCGCGATGAAATACCCTAATAGTATAGGTTCTCTCCCGCAGATCTCAGTGTCTCATCACGTCTCCATTAACTTAACCTAAGTATAAATCACAATGAAAGCGTTGTCAATTGATTTTGACATATTTCAGACATATTTTATTGATATGTTCTTCTTTCACGATAATACCCGCTTTATACTACGAATAAAGATATTTACTTCGCTACATTACGCGCACTGCGTTTATTGACAATAACCAACACCAACGAACACACCACTCCAAATAAGGCGACGGCTGTTCCTATTTGAAATATTTTTTCATAGGCAACAACTGCTTCATACTTATCAATTATGGTCCCGTTGAGGTTATAAGCCCAAAAAACAGGGGCGTATGCAGCGAATGAACCAATACTCATTGATGAGCCCGAATACTCTTCCGGTATTTTTGATTCTGCGATTGGTGTTAATATAACAGACTTCGCTAAAAAGATTGAGAAAGAGAAGACCATTAAAAGCGCGATACTAATCCCCATCGTAGCTGGCGTTTTAGGAATCAACAAAGTGGTTAACAATGCTAAAAAGGTCATAAACAATGCAACAAACATCATTTTAGATGATGATTTAAAGACATAATCGGATAATGCTCCTGAAATAATACCTGCAACAACTCCCATTGCACCCGTGTTGATAATTCCAAAAAGCGCCGCTTGACTTCGGCTAATACCAAATACTGCTTGTAGATAAGGTACGGTGTATATCAAGTTGATATACGACCAATAAATCGTTAGTGCTGTAATTGAAGCGAGCCATACGGTCGGCATTTTAATTACTTCTAACATCCCTTTTAAAGCTTCAATTGATTTTTTCTTTTCAGGTGCTGTTTTTTCAGTTGCTGCAATACCGTTGACGGGCACATATTTAATAATGATAATAATAACTGGAATGATCAGTAGGTTATAAACCAGCATACCGCCTTTAAATACAGCGATACCTCCTATCAAAGCCATTACCGCAACGATTAATAAATTCATGAACATCTCAAGTGCACGCCTACCCGATTCTAAAATACCAAAGGCGACACCTTTATTATTTTCACCTGATAACAACACAACACCGTTAAGAACAGCAGGCCAAAAGAAGGCATCAACAAGTCCCCAAATAACAGCGACAATTTTCAACACTGTGAAGGTCGGTGTGAAAAAGATAATAATGCAGGTAGTAAGCATCCTTATCACCAAACCAACAATTAATATTGATTTGACTGAAAAGCGGTTATTAATCCAACCACCAGGAATATAAAAGAAAATTGAAATCCCTATCAAACTAAAAATAACACCTAATTGCGCATTATTCACTTGTAATATTTCTAATAATAAATCATAAAAAGTCCCTTTAAAAGCCTCAAACGACGAATATATTAATTGACCAGAAAGCACTACTGCTGAAAAACCTAAAAATTGTTCTTTTGTTTTAAAACCTAATTTCGCTCCTATTTTATTCATAAGACGTCACCACTGTTTTTTTAGCAACAAAATTTTCTGCATTATCCGTAAAAATGCCCTCTACGCCCCAATTAAATAACTCATTGGCGCGATCTTTCGTGTTAACTGTCCATACATTAAGATGATAGCCACGCTCTATAACAGTTTTTACCAATGATTGTGTTAAGCCGTCACTTTCTAGATGAACGTAGTTTGCGCCAACAGCATCAACAATGAGTGGCCAATCCTCATAAATAGTATGATTTTCAAATAAAATAGCGTATTCTAATTGCGGTTGTAAAGCTTTCATCTTCAATAACATCAATGGATTAAAACTCGAAACAATTACCTTAACCGCTGGGTTTATCAGTTGAATTGCATCCGATAACTGTTTTACTAAACTATCTGCCAAACGATTTCCTGCTGCTCCAGTCACTGCTTTCAATTCAATGTTTACATTCATTCGACTCTGGTTAATAAATGTTATCAACTCTTCGAGACGAGGAATACGTTCTCCTTTAAAAGAAGGGTCAAACCAAGAACCAGCATCTGCAATATCAACGATTTCAGAAGTTGCTTGATCTAGAGGACCACTTTGATTAGTTGTACGATCCAAATAATCATCATGAATAATAATGACTTGTTCGTCTTTCGTGATACTGACATCTGTTTCAAACCACTCAATTTGGTAGTCTTGCATTTTTTCAAATGCTGACAGTGTGTTTTCCGGGGCTAGTTGTGGCAGCCCTCGATGTGCAATTATTCTTCTCATGTTAACACTCCCCATTCTATTTTTTATTTTTCTATTAGGTACTTGTTAAGCATAGTATGGAAGAAACACTTTCAAAAAAAACAACGAAACTCATCCCTTACGTAAAGGAAAGTTTCGTTGTTCTCGGTTTTCTCAACACATAACTATTAACTTATAAATATAGTGTATATTTAATTGTAAGCGCTGTCAATCATTTTTCGTCATAAATTTGCCACAATTCATAATTAGATGTTGTGATTGCCGAAGCCCCTGCTGCTAAAGCGGCTTCTACTTCTTCTGCAGTATCAATTAAACCACCCGCAAATACAGGTTTACCTGTTTTTTCAATCACCATCTTAATTACTTTCGGTACGACACCGGGTAAAACTTCAACATAGTCGGGATCGGTTTTACTAATAATTTTTATACTGCGTTCCAATGCACTCGAGTCTAAGATAAATGCACGTTGGGTGGCAACAACACCTTTTTGTTTTGCTGCCATTACCACGCTACCTTTCGTCGAAATAATACCATATGGTTTTATTTTCTGGCACAAGTATTCTGTCCCTGCCTCATCTGTTTTTAATCCACTGATTAAATCTGCGTGTAAAAACATTTTTTTGCCTGAGCGATTGGCATAATCAACCAAGCTTTCCAACATATTAATATGGACATTTAAAATAACGCCGTATTCAAACGACGTTTTCAGCATTTTGTCAAAATCTTTCATAGAGCGTACAGCTGGTAATATCTTTTGATTATGAAACACGCTTGACACACTCCTTCTTTATTTAAATGCAATATCTTTCAATTCTTCCCCTGCTTTTAAACGATTAGCAATTTGATCGATTTTTCGTAGACGATGGTTAATACCCGATTTACTTATCGGTCCTGTCGATAACATTTCGCCTAATTCTGCTAAAGAAACATCTGGGTACTTGACGCGCAACTGCGCAATTTCACGTAATTTATCAGGCAGTGCCTCGACCGTCACTGTATTAGCAATGTATTTAATATTATCAATTTGACGAACAGCTGCACTAATTGTTTTGTTTAAATTCGCCGTTTCACAGTTGACTAACCGATTCACTGAATTTCGCATATCACGTAAGATGCGAATATCTTCAAAATGCATCAAGGCGACATGGGCACCTATTAAATTCAAGAAATCCGTGATTTTTTCAGCTTCTTTCAGATAGATAATATAACCTTTTTTGCGACTTAAAATCCGCGCATTTAGATCAAAGCGATTAAATAATTCACGCAAAGCTTCACCATGTTCCTGGTACACCGTCATAATTTCCATATGATACGATGCTTTATCTGGGTTATTAACTGAACCACTCGCTAAGAAAGCACCTCTTAAATACGCACGGGCATACAGCTGATTTGTATTTAAAAATAATGGGAGTTCATCCGAAAATATAAAGCCGCCTTCTGTGATGTTAAGGTCTGCCAATACTTTTGTTGCGTTTACTTTCAAACGCACAATATAAACATTGTTTTTTTTCAACTGCATTTTTTTACGCACTAATAATTCTATTGGCAGATTATAGACTTGTTTCAATAACGAATAGATACGACGTGCAATCGCTGCGTTTTCCGTTTGTATGTTCACGACACTGATACCGTTTGAAATTGATAACGTACCATTCATACGAATAATAGCAGATAACTCTGCGCGCGCTTCTTCATTAGAAACACTTAACTGCGTAATTTCTTTTTTTGTATCCGATGCAAAAGACATCACACTAACCTCTTTCTTTAAGAATGACGACTTTTATCAATCAAGGCAATTAATCTTTCAACCACACGCTCGGCATCATGACGAACAAAACCGTCTGACGTATCAAGGTAGTCATCAAAAATTGGCGCGACTTCTTGGTCTTCCATTCCTTTAATATTCGAATCTACTTGCGTGACACCTTCTGGGAAAATAAGGGCTGGTGCAACTGTTTTTTCATTAACCAATACATGATCAATAAATTTTTCACCTACATGTTCGTGTAATATTCTCACATGATCGGCATCTGAAAAACCTTCCGTTTCACCCAATTGTGTAAGAATGTTACAGACATAAACTTTTTGAGCTTTTGATGATATCACTGCTTGCGCGATATCATGAACTAATAAATTCGGTAAAATGCTGGTATATAAACTTCCCGGTCCAAACGCAATTAAATCTGCTTCTTTGATGGCATCAACAACTCGCTGTGATGCGCGTGCATCATCAGGAACAATTTCCAGCTGCTCTATTGGTTTACGAACTTTTGGTATATTAGATTCTCCAACAACAACACTGCCATCCGTCATTTTCGCTTGGAGTTGCAGAGGAATTGTTGTTGCTGGCAACACCACACCTTTAACATTCAAAATATTGCTAAGATCCGCAATTGCTTCCAAAGCATCGCCATGCATATCTGCTAAAGCTGCTAATAGTAGATTTCCTACCACATGCCCTTTTAATTCGCCTTCATTTTGAAACCGATATTGAAAGACGCGCGCAATACTACTTTCACTTTCTGATAAAGCAGATAATGCATTACGAATATCGCCTGGTGGAATAACATCTATTTGTTTTCTTATTTTACCTGAGCTACCACCATCGTCTCCAACAGTTATCACTGCAGTAATATCTAAATAATGCTTACGTAGTACTCTTAAAATGACTGGTAACCCTGTACCGCCACCTATAATTACAATTCGTCTTTTTCTCATATCATTCACCATGTCTCTCTTTGTTATCAATAAAATGACACACCCGGCTCTTAATTATATAATACCACATTCTCTTAGTTTAAAGTGGATTTAATAAACAAAAAAAGAACAATACTGACAGCTACGCTATTTCCTGTGAAAAGAACTTTTAATAACAACGTTACTACGCAAAAAAACAGCCTCACTTTTCGTGTGACTGTAATGAATAGAGGAATACTACTTTTTTATGGAAAGGTACTTTTTTATAGAATGGTACTCGCTTGCTTCAAGGTTTGGTACTCTCTGTCGCTGCGTCCCATACTACTCTCGTAAATCGAATAAATTCGCAACGATATTAGCAACCATACTACCCTCGTAAGCGAATAAATTTGCAACGGTAATAGCAACGGTGTCAACAGCCCTTACTTAAATAATTTACCTTTATTTTCATCTAAATACTCGAATTTGGCGTCTAGTTCCTCACTGTCTGTAATCTTATCTGTTATATTAGTTACCTTGCCTTTACCAACTATTAAAACACTTGGAACACGATCAATTTTCAAGTGTTTAATTTTATCATCAAAGTCTGCTTCCTGTCTGTCTTTCGTCGTATTGTAATAATAAACGATAAAATCATTATTATAAGCAACTACGGCTATTTCAGGTTTGAATTTTTGACAAGTGGGGCAATCTTCCCGTCCAACATAAACCAAGCGATTATGATCGCTTTCCTTTTCTAATTCTTTTAATTCATCCCATGTAATTTCTTTTATATTTTGTGTTTCTATTGTTCTATCTTGATTTGCTAAAATTTGGTCATAGTTGGGTGGAAAAAAACAAGCACACTAATACTTGTAGCAAGAATTACAATCGTACAAAACATAAACCACTGCTTTTTGAAGAATGGAAATGCTGTCGCTATCAATATTATAAATGAAAATAGAAAACTAAATGTTTGTACTAAATTATAGATATTTAAGTAGGTACTTCCGATTATAATAAAATCCGTTTTATATACTAACACATACCAATACGCTATAGAAACTAATAGCGTTAATATCGCGATTATCCTTAAACTCATTATGTTTATTTTCATATAGCAACACCCTACTTTGGATTACAGCCATTTGCGACTGTCATTAAATAGTTTTTCACAGGTCTCTTAGGTTCTAAGTTAAAGGCTGATTTCCCCCAAACAAAATTAAAATGACACATATATTGATTCTTCATCCCAGTTGTTTTTTCCCAATGCTTACTGTTTTTATATTTATTATACACCTTATTCCAAGAATCTTTTGCAACGGCATTGGACAATACTACAAATGGTAAAGAAAAAGAAAACGCGCCTGATGCTCTTAATTTTGCTTTAGGAACCAATGAAAGACTTCTATTATATTTACCTTTACCTCGAACTATCCACTTACCGCTAGAAAAATATGTTGTAAATGTTGTTGGATCTGCGATGACTGGATAAACAACTTCATCCGTTACTTTAATAACTTGTTTAACTGTATTGTTTTCATTTATTTGATAGTATGTTTCAACATCCTTACCATTAGCATCTTTAGCCCAAGGAATATCTAAAGCCGCTAATGTTTCACCCGCTTTATCGTAAATCAGAATCGAACCATCTGTTTTACCTTCTCCATCTTTAGACAACTCAAGGTGCGATATATTATCTGCATCATATTTAACTTCAAATGTATTGGGTGCCTCTTTATTTTCCATCACATAGGTGTGCCTTAGGCCTCCATCGAACGCATCTATACCTAAACTCGTGTTTTTTGTTTCATAAACAACGGTATCCTCGGCTGAAATCGTCTCATTTTGCTTTTCGTCAAGATTCACCTGCATACTGAGTGATTGACCTTCTTCATTATCACTTAAGATAGCGGGTTCTTCCATATCTTTAGGTATCGTTACTTGCGATTCATCTGTTTCAGCAATAAATCGTTCGTTTTTTTCTTCAATTGCTACATTTACCAATGGTTGGGGTGATAGCTCATCGACTATCCCCTTTTCAAACAACACTGTTCCGTCTTCGCTTGCCTGTACCTCACTATTCATCATAACAACATTCGTCAAGATTAAAGTGGTACATAATAAAGTAATCACTATTTTTTTCATTTTTCTACCCCTTTTTCTACTACTATTATTTATTCAATAGCGTAAGTATTATTCCAAAAATACTTACGACAATATTATAGCTTTTTTTATAAGCTTAAAATTGTTTTAAAAAGGGATTTCTGACCTTAAAATACAAATAAAAAAAAGCAGCAAACCACGATACGATGGATTACTACTTTTCTTCAGTCTGACAGCCCTAAAAGATAGCCGCATAAATAACTAATTCTACTGATTTTCGAATAAAAACACTATCCTGACAAAGAATGTCAAAATAGTGTTTTCTCACATTTAATCCGTTCTGAACGGGTTTAACGTTATTTTCATTAATTATTTGCAGTTTCTGCTACACGTTCTTCCAATTCTTCAAGGTATTTCAACACGAATTGTCCAGCAATTCCGCCATCGGCTGCTGCAGTAACAATTTGACGTAAGTTTGTATCACGTGCGTCACCGGCTGCAAAGATACCTGGAATTTCTGTTTCCATGTTTGCATTTGTTTTAATGTAACCTTCTTCATTTAAGATACCTAAATCTTTAAATGGTTCTGTTAACGGGATAATCCCAACATAAACGAATACACCTGAAGCATTTATTTCTTGAGTGGTGTCATCTGTCGTACTTTCAAGAACAACTGATGATACTTTTTTATCATCACCTTTGATTTCTTTAATCGTATGATTCCATACGAAATCTACTTTTTCGTTATCAAAGGCACGTTTTTGAATAAGTGGTGATGCGCGCAATTTATCACGACGATGAACGATTGTTACTTTGCTTGCGAAACGCGTTAAGTAAGTTCCTTCTTCGACAGCAGAGTCTCCACCACCGACAACAATCAATTCTTGATCTTTGAAAAAGGCACCATCACATACTGCACAATATGATACACCACGTCCACTATAATCATCTTCACCCGCAACATCAGCTTTACGGTGTTCTGCACCTGTTGCAATAATAACTGCACGTGCTTTAAATGATTTTTTACCTGCTGTTACAATTTTATAAGTATCGTGATCTTCGATACCTTTAATATCGCCATAGGCATATTCAGCACCAAATTGTTTAGCACCATCCATCATTTTTGTTGATAAGTCTGGCCCCGTAATATTACCAAAACCAGGATAGTTTTCAACTTCTGCAGTGTTAACCATTTGACCGCCTGGCACACCACGTTCAATCATTAATGTACTTAATTCTGAACGAGAAGCATAAAGTGCCGCAGCCATTCCCGCTGGTCCTGCACCAATAATAATAACATCATATACTTTTTCTTCGGTTGACATAGTCATCCTCCTCTTAAACTTCATATCTCTATACTAATTATTTCTAGTGGATGCGTCTATTTATATGCTTGTATTTTCTTTATATATTTATTTAACTGCCCTTGCGTAACACCAAAACGTTTTATCAGTGTTCTTTTGGTTAATTTATCTGCCATCTTTTGCTGATTTTCATGAAATAATGCCGCAACTAAAGCTTCTTGGTCTTCTTCCTGACAGATAATACCTTTTTCTGTTTGCTCAGTTGTAAATCTGAACAAAAGCTTATAGACATCAATTGTTTCACGTGTAACTTTACAACCTTCTGCACTCAAAGCTAAAGCAACTTGTTTGGTGAAACCACCATTTTTATAAGCCAATGTTTGCTTTGAATTAGTTATTATAGAAGCATCTGCATAAAAGCCTTTTTCCATTTCCGTGAAAAAGCCAGGTGTAAAATGATACGAAAACAATAAAGCTTCCACTTTGTTTTTCGTCAAATGAACCAGCATCAACGCCATTAAACGGTCTGCTTGTTCTGTGCTGTTCAGCAGTGAAAACATTAGTTGAGCATCCGCCTCAATTATATTGTCATCACTCATTTCACGCCAAATATTAGCATAGGGTTCGGTCGTATCATAGTTACCGAATTGTTGCCAATAATAATCTGCCAACGCTTGATTTCCAGAATAAAAAGCTGCTTTAGAAGCATAAAAATAAAATTTGCGATGTGCACCAATATTTTCATTTAATTTTGTGAAAATAGCCAGAGCATCCTCATAATCTTTCGCCAACGTTTTAACAATCGCATATTGCAACTGCTCATGGCTTGTAAATGGATAAATTGCTTCCAACTGTGTCACGTAACTTTGAAACAACTGCCAATCACCGCTGTAATACGCTGAAATTGCCCGATGACATCGTGCTAAATAATGACCTTCGTATGCTGTTTCAACACCAGCAATCAGTGCCTCTGCTTCGGATTTTCGATTGTTCCGATAATATAATACACTTAATTCTAGTGCATATATCGGCAAGGTTTCTGTCAACATTGCCGTTTCCAAGTAACGGACGGCTTTATCCACATAACCTTCTTTCACATAACTTTCGACTTGATCTACAACTGCTTGTTGTTGTCTCTCCAACGGCGTGCTCTCTCTAACGAGTGGTTTAACTGCTTCATCTTGTTGCTCCGCTTCAAACCGTTCCTCTAAAACCGCAACTAATTCTCGGGCAGGCCCTGCATATTCACCACGTGGCTTCTCTTGAAGATAACGTCTTGAATAGTAGATTGCCTGTTTGAAATTTGCCAAATAGGCATAGTTATTCGCCATAAAATAATAAAAATAAGGTTTATACTCTATTTTTAATGCGTCACTTAGTAGCTCGTTTGATTTTTCACATTCACCATTTTCAGTGTAACAGATTGCAAGTTGGCAGATGATCAACGTGTTTTTAGGGGCTAACCCTGCTGCACGCGTTAAATATTTAATCGCTGCCGGCAAGTCACTCTGTTCAAAAGCTTTCGTACCTTTAGAAAAATAAAATTCGGGCGTAGGATTTAAAAAATGTATTCGCGTTGAATCTGATTCAGGCATATCTGCACTCCTTTCACTTCTCTTATTTCCGTATGTAAGTATATCATATTTTACCCTCTGCAACAGACGAACAAACGCCAATAAAAAGATAAAACAGGGAACCTACTACAGCAGAGCTATATACCTGTTATTAATTTTAGACTCTTTATTTTTTATAGGTAATATTTAAAAATTTGACTTGTATATAATCAGACAATCCTTGTGCACCATTTTCTCTACCGAAACCAGAATGTTTCACGCCACCAAACGGTGTTTGTGGATATGAGATATTGATTGAATTGACACCAACCATACCATATTGTAAACGGCGTCCAACTTCAGCGATACGACCAATATCATTCGTATAGAAGTAACTTGCTAAACCGTACAGTGTATCGTTAGCCGCTTCAATCACTTCATCATCTTCATTAAATGTAATAATCGGTAATACCGGGCCAAAGGTTTCTTCATAGAAAATAGCCATTTCCTTTGTAATACCTGTTATCACAGTTGGTTTGTAAAAATAACCATCGTCAAACTCAGCACCGGTTAAACGTTCACCACCGCTAAGAATTTTTGCACCTTTTCCTTTAGCATCATCAAGTTGCTTATCAATTTTTTCAATCGCATCTTCACGAATAAGTGGACCTGCGCTGGCATTTTCATCTAAACCGTTAGCGATTTTAACTTGCTCTACTGCAGACACTAATTTTTCAGTGAATGTCGCTTGAATTGATTCATGAACAAAAATACGATTTGGAGATGTGCACACCTGACCGTTATTTCTAAACTTAGCCGCTACTAAATCAGCGACTACTTTATCCACATTTGCATCTTCAAACACGATAAACGGCGCATGACCACCCAGTTCCAATGATAGTTTTTTAACCGTATCTGCTGATTGCGCAAATAACATTTTACCCACTGCAGTCGAACCAGTAAACGTTAATTTACGCACACGATTGTCTGCGGTTAGTACACCACCAATTGCTTTTGCATCACCTGTTACAATGTTTACAACACCAGCAGGCAATCCAATTTTATCAAACAACGCCATTAATGCAAGCGCTGATAACGGTGTTTCTGGCGATGGTTTTAGTACCACTGTATTCCCTACAGCAATTGCAGGTGCCATTTTACGTGTAATCATTGCCGATGGGAAATTCCATGGCGTAATTGCTGCGACGACACCCAAAGGTTCATGTTGCACAAGTAAGAGTTCTCCAGTTGGCCCTGGAATTGTTTCACCTTTCAAACGTTTCACTTCTTCTGCGTTCCAATCCAGACAAGCGGCACCAGATAAAATTTCCGCTTCGGCTTGATTTAATGGTTTCCCTTGTTCAATGGTCATCACGACCGCTAAATCTTTTGCTGCACCACGAATTGCGTCAGCCATTTTATGTAACCACGCGCCACGTTCATCGGCTGTTAAACCAGACCATTTCGGAAAAGCCTTTTCAGCTGCTGTAATCGCTTGTTCGGTTTCTTTTTCACCCGCATTTGCTACATGAGCAATCACTTGCCCTGTTGCTGGGTTAATTACTTCTGTCTGTTTTCCACCATCAGCTTCTTGCCATTGGCCATTAATAAATAACCCTTTCGGGACTTCCTCTATCAGCGTTTCGATTTTAGTTTTATCCATTAAAAACACCCTCCTCTGATTGATGATTCACTCTAATTGTAACACTTTGAACAAAACAACTAAATGAATCCAACCTATAGAAACCACCCTACAATTTAAAAAAAGCCCACAGAATATCTCTGGGGCTTGAGCTGAAAATAATTCTATGATCGTTCATCAGAAAAGCTTCATCTTATTATCCGCCTATAAAAATCAACGGTTGATAAATAGAAAGCACGTCTGTCTAAAGATAATTTTCAGTACAGTTGTAAAGAAAATAGTGAATTAAATAGTGGTATTAGCGTTCAGCATCTTTGTAGTAAGGCAAGTTTTTGTTCGTCAAACGACGATACACCCATAAACCAATGCCACCAAGTACTAATAACAACGCTAATACTTGCGATACACGTAAATCTGCTCCAAAAATATCGAGCATTAAACTATCTGTTCGCATTCCTTCGATAAAGAAACGTCCAAATGAGTACCAAATCACATAACTAATAAATACTTCACCGCTTTTGAGTGGTAACAAGCGACGGATCACCAACAAGACGATAAAACCGACAATGCTCCAAAGTGATTCATAAAGGAAAGTTGGGTGGTGATAAACGCCCTCAATGTTCATTTGGTTAATTATAAACGTTGGCAAGTGTAGACCTTCTAAATAAGTACGCGATACGGCTTCTCCATATGCCTCTTGATTCATAAAGTTTCCCCAACGACCGATTGCCTGGGCAATAATCAGGGATGGTGCTGCAATATCAACAATTTGCCAAAAAGAAATTTTCTTAATACGCGTAAAGATAATAGCAGTCACAACAGCTCCGATTAAAGCGCCGTATATAGCGATACCGCCTTCCCAAATCTTGATGATATCTCCTGGATGCTGACTGTAGTATGACCATTCAAAGGCCACGTAATATATACGAGCCGATATAATTGCCAGTGGGATTGCCCAAATAAGTAAATCAATAAATTTTTCATGATCAAAATTTTGTCTTTTAGCTTCAGGAATCGTTAATAAAAAAGCAATGACTACTGCTGATGCAATAATAATGCCGTACCAATGAATAGCTAATCCACCAATTTGTAATGCAATTGGATTAAGTGGTTCTGTCATAATTTCACCTCGTTAGTGTTTAACTGATTATTAGTTATTGTTATTTTTACTTTGGATTTCTTGTGTTAGACTGTCTGTAAATTTACGCGCCGCATTATTTCCCAGTTGTTTCAAACGGAAATTCATACAGGCAACTTCGATGATGACAGCAAGGTTTCGTCCTGGACGTACAGGCACTGTAATTTTAGGAACTTGAACATCGCAAATCCCCGTCGTATGTTCTTCTAAGCCCACACGATCGTATTGTTTTTGTGCATCCCATAATTCTAATTCAATCACCAATGAGATTTTTTTATCTGGTCGTACTGAACCCGCACCAAACAGATCCATCACATTGATGATACCTAAACCACGAATTTCCAAAAGGTGTTCAATTAACTTAGGTGAACGACCAATTAAAGTAATGCCATCAAGTTGACGGATTTCAACTGAATCATCAGCCACCAAACGATGACCTCTCTGAACCAATTCCAATGCCGTTTCACTTTTGCCTACACCCGAGTTTCCACGAATGAGAACACCCACACCATAAATATCAACAAGTACACCATGCATAGTTGATATAGGTGCCAACTCAGTTTCTAAAAAGTTCGTAATATACACTGATAAACGCGTTGTTTTCAGTTTTGAACTTAAAACGGGAATACCACGTTCATTGGCAATATCTACTAATTCTTGTGGTGCCGGTAAGCTACGCGCAATGACAAACGCGGGAGTGCGCGGCGTACATAATTTATCAAATAGCACTGTTTTTTCAGCGCTTGTCAAATTTTCTAAATAGGATGTTTCAGCCATCCCAAATAATTGAATACGGTCTTCTGGGTAGTAGTTCATAAAACCCGATAATTCAAGGCCTGGACGTGATAAATCACTGACTTGTACCTCATGATTTAACCCTTTTTCTCCTGCTAATAATTTAAAATCCATGTTTTCATATAAGGCTTCTACAGTTACACTTGGTTCTACCATAATTTACGGCTCAACGATACTTCGTTGAAACCTGTCACCTCTTTCGCTCTTTTTCTCTAGTTTACCATTTGTTGAGCTTTCTGACTAATGACAGCGTTACATTAATAGCAAAAAAAGCAGTGGACCGCTTATGCGATTCACTGCTTCAGACTGAAGACAAACACTCATTTAGGTCGTTACACCTTGCTTATAGTGCCTGCTTACTAATCTTGCAGAAGTCTGCTTACTGTTAACCTTCTTTTCTAAACGCCGAACTGATTGCCATATTTACAATTGTCATCGCAATTGCGATTAGAAGAGCGATACCAAAGGTATCGATATGGAAAGCACTGCTACCTACGATTTTTGATGTCAATTGTAATAAAAACGCATTAATAACAAAGGTGAAAAAACCGAGTGTTAAAAAGTTAATTGGCAGTGTTAGTATAATTAAAATTGGTTTTAGTAATATATTTAGCACTGCTAGAACAAAGCTTGCACCAAGTGCAACCCATATCGATGCCACATGGAAACTTTGAGTGAATCCTGCAATGGCGATAAACACGATGGCATTAATAACAATCCCACTTAACCATTTCATATTGCTCACTCCTTTTTATCTTTTACCATGATTTATTGGCTTCGTCTTCTGTACTTGAACGATATGTATTGCCTGCCGTTTCATCAGGTAATACAAAGTATAACACAATGTAGATAAGTAATAATGTTCCAAAGCTAAACAAGGCGCCAATAGCAAAGATTAGACGTACAATCGTTGCATCAATATTAAAATAAGCTGCTAAGCCACCACATACACCTGCTAGTTTACGATCACTACGTGATTTAGTTAATTTTTTACTCATATTTGTCACTCTCCTATATTCTATATTCTTCTATTTGAACATTACCGGCTGAACTATCACACACCAGTGTAATGTTACCTGGTGATACAGGCATTTTACTAAAGATGGTATGTTTTTTCACTTTATCTTTCTCGTCTTGTAAAATATCAAAATCCGAGAGATTTAATTGAATCTTACCAAAGTTCGAACGGATATCGCCATCAATACCGATGTCATTAGGTACAGCAACTTTAATTGTACCTGCCGTTGTGCGGATCTTCGCTTCTTCTGTATCAATACCTTCAATGCGGGCATTAATCAAACCGTTTTTAGTTTGTAATTCAACTTGTTTAGAATCACCTGTGTAATGAATCGGCCCGTTAACAGTAGTCATTTCAATTTGACGCAATGTTGCTTTATCAATGCGTAATTCACCATTAACTGATTGAATTTCTGCATCTGTCGCATCCAATTTACCTATAATAATGTTGCCGTTCGTTGATTTTGCTAATAAATCATTACAGCTAAGTTCACTAATAGAAATATTACCATTCAAGCTTTTAACTGAAATCAGATCATATTTACCCGCTGGTAATTGTAAAACAACATCCACACGGATCCCTTTCGAAGGTGATTTAAACACAAAATTATCGTCATCATTTTGTAAACTTGTTTGTTTGAAAAAGTAACTTTCCATATCTTCTTGTTTAATTGGTTTATAGTTTTGCGCTTTGACAAAAAGATGGATGTCTTCATTATCACTTTCAACAACCTCAACATGCCCATTAAAAACATCGAGTGTAATATTAGAAGCAGTTGGTTTGTTATATACAAAATGACGTTCTAAGCGAGCTGATTTCAGAAAAGGTACCGCCACTTCTTTCAATTGTTTGAATGCATCATTCATGAAACTACCAATTTGGTCACCCATACGATTCCAGTCAGTACCTTCGGACGTTTCTTTTGTAGATTGTTCTTTATGTTGCTCCCATTCATTGGAATCATTACGTTTATATTGTGATTGAGCTTTTTCATTTTGCGGTTCCGTACGCTTATTTTGCTCTTGGTTTTGTGAATCTGTACGGTTCACTTTTTCTTCAGCAACAGTTGCGCCCTCTTTTTTAGCCATATTCTCTAATAAAACAAGCGCTTCTTCTGTCGTAATTACACCTTGTTTCACAAATTCTAAAATTCGTTTTCTTTCATTCTCCATTATAATCGCCCCTGTCTGCCTCTATTTATTATGAGAGGTCTTCTCTCTTATATCTCTATTATCAAGCACAACAGCTTTTTTGTCATAGGACCTAAGGTTGATTTTCGTATCGGACTTGCTACTGTCATTGTTGCGAAGACATGAGCTTACAATGACAGTATGGGACGGAAATTGTGCCAGCAATTGAGTACCAATCCTTCATTTAATGACATTGTAGCGGATTTATCCGCTTTACGAGAACAGTATGGGACGGAGATTGCGGCAGCAATTGAGTACCAATCCTTCATTTAATGACATCGTAGCAGATTTATCCGCTTTACGAGAACAGTATGGGACGGAGATTGCGTAAGCAATTGAGTACCAATCCTTCATTTAATGACATCGTAGCAGATTTATCCGCTTTACGAGAACAGTATGGGACGGAGATTGCGTAAGCAATTGAGTACCAATCCTTTGCTAACACCGTTGCAAATTCATTTGCTTATGATGTCAATTGAGCATCCTTCCATCCATCGTACATCATCCCTTAACTATTTTTTAGTGTCGCGTTCCAATTATATCCTCAAGGTGAAAAATAGCCAGCTATAAAAATTTACCTACTCCCTAAATGATAGCGCCCAAACAAAAAAACGTGCTGAGAAGCTGACTTCTCAACACGTTATGATTCAATTTATTTCGCTTTAGCTTTTTTCACTGTGGCACTCACGCGTGCCTTATCACGTTCTAGTACTTCTTTTAAATATTTACCTGTATATGATTCAGGGACTTTACAAATTTCTTCCGGTGTCCCAACTGCGATTACTTGTCCACCGCCAGCTCCACCTTCTGGTCCCAAATCAATGATATTATCGGCTTGTTTAATCACATCAAGATTATGCTCAATCACCAACACCGTATCACCATTATCGACTAAACGCTGCATCACTGTTAATAAACGCTTGATATCATCAGCATGCAAACCTGTTGTCGGTTCATCTAAGATATAGAATGATTTACCAGCCGAACGTTTATGTAGCTCTGAGGCTAATTTAACACGTTGTGCTTCACCACCCGATAAAGTTGTCGCTGGTTGACCTAGACGAACATAACCTAAACCAACATCAACGATTGTTCTTAACTTACGTTCGATGCGCGGCACATTTTGGAAAAATTCAACGCCTTCTTCAATCGTCATATTCAATATATCACTAATATTTTTACCGCGATAATGAATATCGAGCGTCTCACTGTTGTAACGTTTACCGTGACAAACTTCACAAGGGACATACACATCTGGCAAGAAATGCATCTCAATTTTAATAATACCATCGCCACGACAAGCTTCACAGCGACCACCTTTCACATTAAAACTAAAACGACCTTTTTTATAGCCACGTACTTTCGCTTCATTTGTCGCGGTGAATAAATCACGAATGTCATCAAATACACCTGTATACGTCGCTGGGTTCGAACGTGGTGTTCGACCAATAGGCGATTGATTAATATCAATTATTTTCTCAATGTGTTCCATACCTGTGATCTTTTTATGTTTACCAGGTTTAACATTCGCACGATTGACATGACGCGATAATGCTTTACGCACAATTTCATTCACAATAGTACTTTTACCAGAACCCGAGACACCGGTTACTGTTGTAAAGGTATTTAATGGGACTGTAAAATCAATATTCTTCAAATTGTTTTCTGTTGCCCCGGTTACTTTTAAGAAGTTACCGTTACCTTTACGTCTTTCTGTTGGAACCGTAATAAACTTTTTACCGTTTAAATATTGCCCGGTTAATGACTTGCGGTTCTTCATGACTTTTTCTGGCGTTCCAGCAGCAACAATTTCACCACCATGTTCACCCGCACCAGGGCCAACATCAATTAAATAATCGGCAGCCATCATCGTATCTTCATCATGTTCAACGACAATTAATGTGTTTCCGATGTCACGCATTTCTTTCAATGCATCAATCAAACGCGCGTTATCACGCTGATGTAACCCGATAGAAGGCTCATCTAAGATATAAAGAACACCTGTCAATTTTGAACCGATTTGAGTTGCCAAACGAATACGTTGGGCTTCCCCACCTGATAATGTTCCTGCTGTACGCGCTAAAGTTAAGTACTCCAAACCGACGTTATCAAGAAAACCTAAACGGTTACAAATTTCTTTAACGATGGGTTCTGCTATTTGAGCGTCTTGTGCACCTAAAGTAAGTGCTTCAACCCATTTAACCGAATCAACAATTGCCAATTCACAAATTTCACCAATATGGCGTCCTGCAATTTTAACTGAACGCGCTTTTTCATTAAGACGGTAACCAGAACACGCTTTACACGGTTGTTCTGCCATATAACCCATCATTGTATCACGCACAAAATCAGAATTTGTTTCTTTGTAACGACGCTCAATATTTGTCATCACACCTTCAAACGGAATATCAACATCTTTGGTATTCCCAAAATCGTTGGTGTAATGAAAATGGAATAAGCGCTCACCAGAACCGTTTAATAACAGCTGTTGATCATCCGCACTTAAGTCCGCAAACGGTGTATCCATATCGATATTAAAATCGTGACACGCACTTGCTAACATTTGTGGGTAATATTTTGAACTGATTGGATTCCATGCGACAAACGCACCTTCATTAAGTGTTTTCTGCATATCAGGTATCACTAACTCGATATCCGCTTTTAATGTTCTTCCTAACCCATCACATGTTTCACATGATCCGTATGGTGCATTGAAAGAAAACAGTCTAGGTTCAAGTTCCCCAACGTTAAAACCACAATAAGGACACGCATAATGTTCACTAAAGAGTAGTTCCTCACTCTCAGCGACATCAATGACTGCATAACCATCTGCTAAACGTAAAGCGGCTTCCAATGAATCTGACAAACGTGTTTCGATGCCTTCTTTTACAACAATACGGTCAATAATAATATCAATATTATGTTTTTTATTTTTTTCCAACGTAATCTCATCTGAGACATCATAAAGCTCCCCATCAACACGGACACGAACATAACCTTCTTTTTTGATATCTTGTAAGAGCTTTTTATGTTCACCTTTTTTTCCACGAACAAGCGGTGATAATATTTGAATACGTGAGCGTTCTGGCAAAGCCATAATACGTTCAACCATTTTCTCAATCGTTTGCGCTTTAATTTCGATATTGTGATTTGGACAAATAGGATGGCCGACACGTGCATAAAGCAAACGTAAATAATCATTAATTTCAGTTACTGTCCCGACTGTTGAACGCGGATTATGGCTCGTCGTTTTTTGATCGATTGAAATCGCAGGCGATAAGCCTTCGATTGTATCCACATCAGGTTTATCCATTTGACCTAAAAATTGACGTGCGTATGCCGACAATGATTCAACATAACGACGTTGTCCCTCAGCGTATAGCGTGT
The DNA here is from genome assembly GCF_036884295.1 of Brochothrix thermosphacta DSM 20171 = FSL F6-1036. NCBI lineage: Bacteria > Bacillati > Bacillota > Bacilli > Caryophanales > Listeriaceae > Brochothrix > Brochothrix thermosphacta. Next base: position 257,747 of record NZ_CP145608.1, on the reverse strand, counting down.
CAAATGCTAACGATGATTTACCAGAGCCTGATAGCCCAGTGATCACTACTAATTTATCGCGCGGAATTACCACATCGATATTCTTTAAGTTATTAACGCGTGCGCCTTGCACACTGATTTCATTTTTTCTCACCATTTCGTATGGCCTCCCTACTCTTCTTCATCACTTGTTTTGAGTGCTAATATTTTATCACGAATCGCTGCAGCCGTTTCAAAATCGAGCATACGGGCTGCCTCTTTCATGTCATCTTCTAATTCCGCGATTGTACGTGTATCGATTACTTCTTCAACCTCTTCAACGACATCCGTATTACCCGCAGAAACAACTTCGTGAATCGCTTTCTTAATCGTCGTTGGTGTAATACCATGTTCTTCATTATAAGCTTTTTGAATAATACGACGACGTTCCGTTTCATCCAATGCTTTTTGCATCGAATCAGTAATACGATTCGCATACATTAACACGTGACCGTTGGCATTACGAGCCGCGCGTCCCATCGTTTGAATAAGTGAGCGCTCAGAACGTAAGAAACCTTCCTTATCGGCATCTAAAATGGCAACAAGAGAAACTTCTGGAATATCAATTCCCTCTCTTAACAAGTTAATTCCAACTAACACATCAAACTTACCACGACGTAAATCTTGTAATATTTCTAAACGTTCAATCGTCTTCACCTCTGAATGGAGGTACTGCACTTTAATGCCTAACTCTTTGAGATAATCTGTTAAATCTTCCGACATTCGTTTTGTCAAAGTTGTAATTAATACCCGTTCGTCCACTTCAATCCGCTTATTAATTTCACCAATAAGATCGTCAATTTGACCATCAATTGGACGGATTTCAACTTCGGGATCAAGCAAACCTGTCGGACGAATAATTTGTTCAATAACATCTGGATTTTGTTCCAATTCATAAGGACCTGGTGTTGCTGAAATATAAGTAATTTGATTGACGTGTTCTTCGAATTCTTCCAAGCGTAACGGGCGGTTATCAAGTGCTGATGGTAAACGGAAGCCATAATCGACAAGCATTTGTTTACGCGCTTGATCCCCATTAAACATCCCTCTAATTTGCGGCATTGTCACATGCGATTCATCAATAATAATTTGGAAATCATCTGGAAAGTAATCAATCAATGTATGAGGTGTTGAACCTGGCGGGCGTAATTCAATTTGTCGTGAATAGTTTTCCACTCCTGAACAATAACCAATTTCTTCCAACATTTCTAAATCATAGTTTGTGCGCTGTTCCAAACGTTGCGCTTCAATTAACTTCCCTTCATCACGAAAGTATTTGAGCTGTTCAGCCAACTCAACACGGATATTTTGCATCGCTACTTCCATTTTTTCAGGTGCTGTCACAAAGTGAGTCGCAGGGAAAATCGTTACATGCTCACGGTCAGCGATTATTTCGCCTGTTAAGGCATCCATTTCACGAATTCGTTCGATTTCATCGCCAAAAAATTCAATACGCAAACAACGTTCACTACGTGAAGCTGGGAAAATTTCCACAACATCCCCGCGCACACGAAAACGCCCGCGTTGAAAATCAATGTCGTTACGTTCAAATTGAATGTCGACCAAACGACGCAATAATGTATTGCGTTCAATTTCCATCCCTTCACGTAAAGAAATCAGACGATCAAAATAAGATTTTGGATCACCTAAACCATAGATACAAGATACACTGGCAATAACAATTGTATCGCGACGCTCTAGTAATGAGGCGGTAGCAGAATGTCGCAGTTGATCAATTTCGTCATTCACACTCGAATCTTTTTCAATATAAAGATCTTTTGATGGCACATAGGCTTCTGGTTGAAAAAAATCATAATAACTAACAAAATACTCCACAGCGTTTTCCGGAAAGAACTCCTTGAACTCACTATAAAGTTGCCCTGCTAACGTTTTATTGTGAGCGATGACAAGGGTCGGCTTATTTAAATCTCGAATCACATTCGAGACAGTAAATGTTTTCCCTGTTCCTGTTGCGCCTAACAAAGTTTGCTGTTTAACGCCATTTTTCAGGTTTTTCACTAATTTTTCAATTGCTCGTGGTTGATCACCCGCAGGTTGATACGGTGATTCTAATTTAAATGTCTCGTTACCCATTATTTACGCTCCTTTTAATATATTCATACTCTGATTTTAGCAGAAAAAACACCAAAAAGCGAAAATACGTTCGCTTTTTAAGAAAAAAAAGAATAGCGTTAAAAACGCTATCAGATTTTTTAAAAAGTACGATTACTTTTATTAAAGGTTTTTTAAAGACGACAAGAAAAAGAACAACAATCGTGTTTATTGCTCTTTTCCTTCCTCATTCTTCTTTTTAAAGTAATTCACAATTATTAAACCGACTGTAATAGAAAAAGCATCTACTATGATTATTGCTAGGCTATTTGTATACCCTAAAAAAGCACTCGTCATAATCAGAATAACAGTTAAAACAACTGCCATAATGCGACTATATGTTACTTTTGTTAATACGATAACCATTAACATCGGCAACAATAGTGCCGATAAAAAAACATCTAAACTCATTTGCGTGTCGCTTCTTTCAACAACGCTTGTGTAGTGGTTGCAAGATGACTTGCGCTGGCATCATTTTGTTTTAATACATCTGGCAAGATTTCTTCAATAAAATAAGTAACAGAAGCTAAATGACGGTATTTGATGATTGTTTCCAATGCTTCAGCATAAATTTCAAAGAAAAGCGGTTCACTATTGCCTTGTTGAATTTCAGCATAAGATTCGTAAAGTAAATCAACTTTATCTGCGACAGCTAAAATTTGACCTTCTAACGTTTCATCTTTACCTTCTTTAAAAAAACGTGCAAAATCAGCTTGAAAACGCTCAGGAATTTCTTTGCTAATAAAATTTTGAGTCATACTATGTTCAACATCGCTTAACATTTCACGAAGTTCTACAGATGCGTATTTTACAGGTGTTTTAATATCACCAATAAACAATTCTGAATAATCATGATTTAATGATTTCTCATAGAGCGAACGCCAATCAATCGTTTGGCCGGATTGTTCTTCTACAACGCCTAAAAATTGTGCAATTTGAGCCACCTTAAAACTATGTGCTGCCACATTATGTGGTTGATATTTAAATTTACCTGGGCAACGTACGATTAATTCTAAATCGGATAAGCTACCAAAAAAGTGATGAATTCCCATATTTTCACATCCTTCAGTCTTTTCTATTTCTCGTAATCATATCATAAAACAGGTCTTTTTGCCCACTTTAGTCATCGTAAAAAAACCACCTCTTTAAAGGTGGTTTTAATTTATGGTACTTAGCTTAACTTATTACTCTTCAACTTTCTTTCCAACCAACAATTCTTTTTCGGCTTTACTTGGAATTAAAAGCGTGAGACTTATCAACGTTACTAGCACTGTTGCTCCCATATCTGATAAGATAGCAAACCACAATGTGAGCCAGCCTGGAATCGTCAATAATAGCGCGATGATTTTCAATCCTAACGCAATACCAATGTTCCAATGAATGACACGTTGTACTTTGTGTCCAATATCAACAACAAATGGTAAACGTTTTAAATGACTCTGCATTAAGACGACATCTGCAACTTCAATTGCTGAATCGCTCCCTTGACCCATCGCAATCCCAACTTGTGCAGTTGCTAAAGCAGGTGAATCATTGATACCATCACCCACCATGGCCACTAAACGTTTTTCTTTTGCTTCTTTAATATAAGCCACTTTATCTTCTGGTAATAGATTAGCTTTAAACTGATCAAGCCCTGCTTTTTCTGCCATTAATTGCGCACTCTCTGCATTATCTCCTGTGAGCATTGTCACTTGTTTAACACCACTGCGTTTAAGCGCAGCCACTGTTTCTTTTGCTTCCTCACGCAATTGATCACGAATACCGAAAATAGCAAGAATGTCTGTTTTTGTGCCCAATATAGCAACGGTCATACCTTCTTTAAGCATTAAATCATACGCATGTTTTGCATCAATAGACCACGTTGCTTCTTCAAACAAACGATTATTTCCCAAGAAATAACTTGTGTCTTCAGTTGTCATTTCAAGGCCTTTACCCGCGATTGTTCTAACAGACCCATCTGCTAAGGTATTGTTGGCCCCCTGTTTTTCGGCTTCTGTAATAAGCGCTAATGCAAGTGGATGATGTGATTCACCTTCCATTTTACGAACAATTTCAAAGACATTAATCGTTGGATCAGCCGGCGCTAACCATGTTGATACCACGCTTAATTCACCTTTAGTCAATGTCCCTGTTTTATCCATTACCACTTCATCTAACTTCGCAAGTTGTTCAAGGAACACGCCGCTTTTAACGAGTACGCCAATTTTTGCACTACGTGTTAAACCAGCCATTAGAGCAATGGGTGATGATAAAACCAGTGCACAAGGACAACCGATAATTAAAATCGCTAACCCTTGGTAGACCCATAGATTCCAATCACCTGTAATTGCACCCGGTACTAACATCACGAGCATCGCTAATACTAAAATAACAGGGGTATAAAAACGAGCGAACTTATCAATCGCCAACTCTAACGGCGTTTGTTGACTTTGAGCTTCTTCTACTAGAGCAAAAATTTTCGCCATCGATGATTCTTTGTATACCTTTGTAATGCTTAATATCAACGTACCATCTTGATTAACTGCGCCACCAAAAACATCGTCGCCCTCCCGTTTCTTAACTGGAACAGCTTCTCCTGTAATTGCAGCTTCATTGACGTTGCTACTGCCTGAATAAACACGGGCATCAGATGGGATTTTTTCACCCGCTTTAACAATAACTTTATCGCCAACTGCTAAGTTTTCAATACCAACTTCGCGCTCTTTACCGTCAATAATCAGCGTCGCTGTTTCTGGTGCCAACGACAATAAACTCTTCATTGACTGTTGTGCACGACGCATACCGTAACCTTCTAAGTATTCGTTTAAACCGAATAAAATCGCTACCATTGCTCCTTCGCGCCATTCACCAATTAAGAAGGCACCAATCATTGCAATAGTCATTAATGTATCGATTGTAAAACGGAAACGGAATAGATTACGCAACCCTCTTAAAAAGGTTGTATAACCACTAATACTGGCCGCTATTAAGTAGAGGATTAACTCTGCCCAACGCGGAAGATTAGCTTCCATCATCATAACAGCAGCAAATAAAACAGCTGATACTGCCAATAGCGTTAATTCTTTCTTATGACTCCCAGCAGAATGATCGTGGTCGTGTCCATGGTCATGATCTGAGTGGTTGTTTGGTATTTCTGCAAACGCTGCACCTTCACGTGCCAAAACTTTAGAGACCTGATCTAAATCAACATTTTCTGGTAACACCAGTGTTTCTGTTGCATATGTTAATTTGGCTTCTTTGGCATTTGGAACTTTACGAATATCACGTTCTAATTCTAACGCACAATTCGCACAATCTATTCCCGTTATTTTATGTTTTTCCATCGAGAAAGCCCCCTTTATATTGTTATCTACCCATATAGTGATTCGATCGACACCATTATATAAAGATTATTATTATAATAGCACACGTTATATCGTTATATGACTATCTATTCATATAATAACAAATATTCAACTTTTTATCAATGGTTAATTACTTAATTAACTTTAAAAAAACAAAAAGAGCATTCTGACTAAAAATCAAAATACTCTTTCTCCACATTTAGTTAAAGTTAACAACCCTTGCGATACTTTCAAATTCCGTGTTTTTTTGCGAGTTTGAAGATATTTTTACTCTGTCTCTAGAACTCCAAGCTTACTTTATCAAAATTTCATAAACGCAAAAAAATCACTAGACCTGAAATTTAAGTGCTTTAGTAGGCATTCCTCCAGAAAACTAAGCCAACTTTATCAAAATTTCATAACTTTATTAGACTCACCTTAGACCTGAAATTTAAATTGGCAATAGACCTGAATCAGTCTATCCTAATTAAAATTCCTAGTCTTTCGAGAGGCGAGCTTTTATAAATTCCAATTTGAATAAAGTAAGGCGCGCTTAGCTTTCTTTCGGTAATCAGCCTACCTCAACTAAAATTTCTAGTCTAATGAGTGATTTTTTTAAGCATTCCAATTTGGATAAAGTAAAACGAGCTTGTCGTTCTTTCACTTTTACTTTTACTTTTACTTTTACTCTTCTTCTTCAAGTTCGACCATCGTGCCTGTTTTCAAATAGATGACCCATTCACAGATGTTTAATGTGTAGGCGCCTATTCGTTCAAAGCTTTTAATGCCATTAAATAATTTTGAGATGGGTTTAACGTGTTCTGGATAGGGTACAATGTTTGATAAAATTTGTTTGCCAAGCTGATGAGATAATTGGTTGATTGAAAAGATTTTGAGGGCGATTTTTTTAGCTTTCTCCTCGTTCATTTCACCATAAGCTTCCAGTGTTTCTGTTAATGTTTCACTCAATAATTGCGTGATTTTTTCACATTCTTTTAACGAGATATCAATGTCGTGCTTTTCTGCTGAGCGTGCGGCTTTAGCTAATACAACGGCGTGATCGCCCATTCGTTCCAAATCGGCACTGATTTTAATCATCGTAATCACTCGACGTAAATCAAGGGTTACTGGTTGTTGAAGCGCAATCACTTCAATGATATGTTGCTCCAATTGTTGTTCTTTCTCATTAATTACTTCATCGTTACGAATCACTTCGTTCGCTGCATCGGCATCTTTTGTAGCAAATGCCTTTCCTGCTTTCAAAATTGCTTCGTTTACAAGCAATCCCATCTCAGCTAGTTGTTGTTGTAAATTTCTCATTTCTTGATCTAACAATTGACGTCCATTCATAAGTAACCCTCCTTCTTAGCCAAAGCGGCCAGATATATAATCTTGTGTTTCTTTCTCTTTTGGATTTAAAAAGATATTTTTAGTATCATCGTATTCAACGACGTGCCCGTTTAAGAAAAAGGCTGTTAAATCAGAGATACGTGATGCTTGTTGCATATTATGTGTCACAATCAATATGGTGTATTTCTCTTTCAATTCAACAATCAAGGATTCAATCTTTGCTGTTGATATTGGATCTAACGCGGCTGTTGGCTCATCCATCAAGATGATTTCTGGTTTGACTGCCAACACACGCGCAATACATAAACGTTGTTGTTGTCCACCTGATAACCCTAAGGCTGAGGTGTGCATACGATCTTGTACTTCTTCCCATAACGATGCTTTCATCAAACTTTCTTGCACAATTTTATCGAGTTCCCATTTATTTGTTGTCCCATGTAAGCGTGGGCCATAAGCAACGTTGTCATAAATTGAAAATGGAAAAGGATTCGGTTGCTGGAACACCATTCCTACACGTTGACGTAGGTCTACTAAATCAGTACGTGAAGAGGTCACTTTGATATCTTTAACAAAAATGTCGCCGGATGTTTTCACATTCGGTATCAAGTCGTTCATACGGTTAAGGGTTCTCAAAAAGGTTGATTTCCCACAGCCTGAAGGGCCTATTAAAGAAATGATTTGATTTTTAGGGAACGTAAGCGATACGTCGAACAGCGCTTGCTTGTTACCGTAAAATAAATTTAATGCTTTCGTTTCTACAACTGTCATGACTGTTCCTCCTAACCAAAGTTTCCTGAAACATACGCTTGTGTTCTTTCATGCGATGGGTTCGTGAATATCGTTGCTGTATCATTATATTCAATCACTTCACCCAGATAAAAGAAGGCTGTTTTATCTGAAATTCGTGCGGCTTGTTGCATATTATGTGTCACGATAATAATAGTGTAATGCTCTTTTAATTGTGTAATTAAATTTTCAATTTTAGATGTTGAAATGGGATCTAGGGCTGATGCTGGTTCATCCAACAACAAAATATCGGGTTCCGTTGCGACTGTTCGCGCGATACACAAACGTTGTTGTTGTCCGCCTGACAAACTGAGAGCACTTTTATTTAATGTATCCTTTACTTCTTCCCATAAGGCTGCGGCTTTTAAGCTTTTTTCAACACGTTCTTCCAACACGTGTTTTTCCTTAATACCGTGGCGTTTAAGCGCAAATGTAATGTTTTTGTAGATAGATTTGGTAAAAGGATTCGGTTTTTGGAACACCATACCGATATTTTTACGTAGTTCATATAAATCTTCTGCAGCTGTATTTACATCACGTCCATGGTAAAGGATAGGACCTTCACTACGACACCCTTCAATTTCATCATTCATACGGTTGAGTGAGCGTAAATAAGTTGATTTCCCACAGCCTGAGGGTCCAATTAAGGCAATAACTTGGTTTTTTGGAAAAGCCAAGCTGACATCTTTAATGGCATGTTTGTCGCCATAGTGGACATTAAGTTTTTTTGTTTCAATTGCAAATTCTGACATTTCCGTCACTCCTTTATGATGATGTCATCAAACGATAGACATATTTTCCAATCACTCGTGCTAATACATTAAACAATAAAATCGCGATAATCAAAATAGCTGCTGTCCCGTTTGAAATAGCGGTGGCATCGGGTACAACCCCTTCGCTGTTTACTTTCCAAATATGTACAGCTAACGTTTCAGCTGGCCGCATAATATTCCATGGCGATTCTTGACTAAAGATATTAAAATTCGCAAAGTTCAAAGCAGGTGCATTTTGTCCAGCTGTATAAATTAAGGCTGCAGCTTCACCAAAAACACGTCCTGCAGATAAGATGATTCCTGTGATAATACCTGGTAAAGCTGTTGGCACCAACACATAAATAACTGTTTCCCAGCGTGTTAACCCTAATGCTAAACCGGCTTCACGTTGCGTTGACGCAACTGATTTTAACGATTCTTCCATTACACGTACTAAGATGGGTAAGTTGAACAACGTCAATGCCAAGGCACCTGACAAGATTGAAAAACTCCAACCGAAGTAGATAACGAAGATTAAGAAGCCAAAGAGTCCCACAACGATAGAGGGTAATGATGATAATACTTCTACCATTAAACGCACGCTTTTAGTGATCCAATTATCTTTCGCATATTCCGACAGATAGATAGCTGCTCCTAATGAAATCGGAACACTGATACATAGAGTTAAGAATAAAAGATAGAAGGAGTTGAACAACTGTGGTCCAATCCCACCACCTGCTGAAAATGATTCGGACGGGGCTGTTAAAAAATTCCAACTAATTTGTGGCACGCCTAGTACCAAAACATAACCGATGATACCTAACAGCAATGCACAAATAATACCGGCAATCACATAGAGGATTGATGTTGCAAACCGATCTTTTAATTTTGAATTCATTTAATGCTCCCTCGCTTTCCGATCAATCGAACGATGATAATAAAGAATAGTGACATTAATAACAAGACTAACGCGAGTGACCATAACACATTGTTTTCAAGCTGACCTGGAATTGTATTTCCCATACTCATTGTTAAAATACTTGTTAATGTTGAGGCTGGCTCTACTAATGATGTTGGCATAATCGCTGCATTCCCAATTACCATTTGAACGGCTAAGGCTTCACCAAACGCACGTGCCATCCCAAATACTAAAGCGGTTAATAAACCTGAGCGGCAACTTTTAAGGATAACACCCCAAATTGTTTGCCAACGAGTCGCGCCTAAAGCGAGTGATGCTTCACGATAATGTCGTGGAACGGCTGAAATGGCATCCACGGATAAACTTGTGACTGTCGGTAAAATCATTACTGTTAACACGAGCGTTCCGGCGCCGATACCAAAGCCGGTCCCTCCAAAGAAATGACGCATCATCGGTACAATTACACTCAATCCGATTAAACCGTAGACAACGGATGGAATACCAACGAGTAATTCAATCACGGGTTGTAAAATACGTTTACCAAATTTAGGTGATATTTCTACCATAAAAATGGCGGCTCCAATAGCAAGAGGGGCTGCAATGAGCGCTGCCAAGAGCGTTACTCCAAATGATCCGATGATCATCGGCAATGCACCCACTAACGGATTACCACTGGCATCTACTTTTGACGGTTGCCAATCTTGGCTTGTTAAGAATGACCAAATTGATACTTTATTGACAAAAAAGGTTGATAATCCTTTTGAGGCAACAAAATAAATAATGACTAATGCACCAATGGCCATGACAGATACACAGATAAAACTAATTATTTTCCCAAATCGTTCAAGGTTTTTTTTATTTGATCTTGTTATTTCACTCATTGTTTATTCCCTACTCTCTTTTGACGTCCATAAAAAAAAGACGCCCTTTTCTCTTAAACTCATCATAATCAATAAACATCAATAGTTTATTGAGAATTTGTAAAGTTTATGTAAAGGTCGTCTTTTATATTAATTTAAAGGATGGGTCGGTAAAATAACTTCAAAGGTTGTGCCTTCATCTTCCACTGATGTTAAAGTAATTTCACCATGATAACGTTCCACTAAATGCTTCACAATCGATAGGCCTAATCCTGTCCCACCTGTTTCACGTTCTCTTGATTTATGCACACGATAAAATCGTTCAAACACACGCTGTTGATCGTCTTCTGGAATGCCAATACCTGTATCACTGACACGGAATACAACGTGTGCCTGTTCTACTGCGTTTTCGATTGACAATTCGATACGGCCATCTGCAGGTGTATAGGTAATCGCATTGCTAATCAAATTCAACGCAATCTGGTGCAGACCATCACTCTCGCTTGTGAGTGGGTAACTTTCTGGTAAATTTAACACCAGTTCAATCCGCTTTTCTTTTAATGGCTTACGCACAACTTTGAGTACCCGTTGAACAACATCGACAAAATCCACACTTTCAAAATGCGGCTTAATCTGTTGTTGTTCAATTTTAGATAATTGTAAAATATCTTCAATCAAACGGGTTAAACGATTACTTTCATCTCGAATAATTGTTAAAAATTCTTTGCGTAATTCAGGATCTTCTACTGCACCATCTAAGAGTGTTTCAGAAAAGCCTTTGATTGACGTGACAGGGGTCTTTAATTCATGTGATACATTCGATACAAATTCAGAACGCAACGTTTCTAAATGGCGAATCTCTGTAATATCGTGCAAGACCAATATAACACCTGTTAAACGCTGATTGTGTTTATCTTGAATGGGTACAACATTAGCATCCACACGCTTCTCTGAGTTGTGACCATAAAGAATCACTTCTGCTTGTTGTTTATCTCCCGTTTTAAATGCTTGTTTGATGAGATTACTTAACTGGTAACTTGGCAAAACTTCAAAATAATTATGATTGAGCGGATTTTTTTCCATCAGTTCAAACATGGCTGGATTAGCCAAGGTGATACGATGCTCCATATTGACTAATAAAACACCACTGACGAGGTTGTTCAACACACCTGTTAAACGCAGTTCTTTTTCCTGTATTTCAGACACATTTTTTTGTAATTTTTCTCCAAGTAAATTGACCGATTTTGCTAATTCTCCAATTTCCCCACTAGGCAATAACATCACGCGTTGCGAATAGTCTTTTTCTGCCAAACTATGCGTTACGTCTGTAATTGTTGTGATGGGACGGGCAATTCGTCGCACCATGATAATAATGACGAGCGTTGCCACTACAATAATAACACCTGCCATAATAATCAGACTGATTTGCAATTGCGTAATGGCTGATTCAATTAATTCAAGGCTCACGGCTACACGCATAAAACCAACTAATTTACCGTCTTCCATAATTGGGACTGCTGTGTAAAGCATGCTGTATCCTAAGCTGCTGCTTTGACGTTGATTAGAAGCTGATGTAAGATTTTTATCCAACAACAACGCTTTTATTTCAGGGCGATTTTTATGGTTGCCCATTTGTCGGTAGTCTTCTTCTGTATCTGCAATCACATTCCCAGCTTTATCGACAATCGTTAAGCGCGAATCCAGTAGTCCACCTTCTTTATGTAACTGTGCGTTAAGCGCTTCGTTCGGTTCTTTAATCGAAATACCTGATGCCTCAATGTTTTCAATCATTAATTTTGCACTTTGAAGCATTTGCGCTTCACGGTTTTCAATATAATTACGTTTAATAATTGACGCACTGAAAAAACCGAGTACACCGACTACTAAAATTGTAATGATACAAAAAACAAGCACGAGGCGTTGCCATAATGGTTTCATTGCACATCATCCATTTTATAACCAAACCCTCGTACAGTAACAATGTAACGTGGCTTTTTGGTGTCTTCTTCAATTTTTTCACGCAGGTGACTCACATGCACGTCAACAATCCGTGTTTCACCGGCATAATCATAGTCCCAGATAACATCTAGTAGATGGTGACGGCCAAATACCTTGCCTTTGTTCTCGGCTAAAAAACATAATAATTCGTATTCTTTAGGTGTTAATGTCAGTTTTTCACCTGCGCGATACACAGTGTGACGTTCACGATCAATCCGCAATGTTCCAATTTCAATGACGGTTTCAACTGTTTTTCCAGCACGCGCCTCAGTTGGCGACATTTCAACACGACGTAATATTGCTTTAATACGGGCAGTTACTTCACGTGGACTAAATGGTTTCGTCATATAATCATCCGCGCCTAACTCCAAGCCGATAATTTTATCGTACTCGCCATCTTTAGCAGTCAACATCAAAATTGGCGTATAATTTTCTTGTTTGCGTAATTCCTTACACACATCAATACCTGTCATACCAGGTAACATCAAATCTAATACGATTAAGTCGATTGCCTGTTCTGAAGCGATCTCCAATGCGGTAGTCCCGTTTGTTGCCGATGACACCGTATGCCCTTCTTGTTCAATGTTAAACGTTAGTAACTTCACAATCGTTGGTTCATCATCTACCACTAAAATATGCGCCACTTTAAGTCACCCTACCTTTTCATCATTATAATTACGAGCTTCTAGCATTTTCACTATACCATGATTTACGCTATGAAAAAAAGCCAATGCACAGAAATTTGTCGTAAAACAAACTAACTCGCACTGACTCTCTCTTTCAAACGAACGATTGATTAATGAATTGAATGATGATTTTGAATCGCTTCAATCGCTTCTGCCAACATTGGTGCAACTGTTAAAACCTTGATTTTATCTGATTGATCCTCATCTTTCAAACGAACAGTATCTGTTAAAATTAACTCACTTACTGCTGAGTCTCCAATACGTTGGCTCGCATGAGCTGATAAAACACCATGTGTTGCACAGGCTTTGACATCTTTAGCGCCCGCTGCAATTAGGGCATCTGCTGAACTGATTGTGCGGTACCCCGTATCGATAATATCATCCACAACAATTGCCATTTTGCCTTCTACATCACCTATGATATTTAAAATTTGGTTTTTATTAGGGCGTGGTTTACGATTTAAAATAGCAATTGGCCAATCGTGTTTTTCTGCAAAATTACGCGCGCGCGAAACGCCACTATGATCTGGTGAAACAACCACAATATTCTCTTGACCGTATTTTTCATTCACATAATCAGCTAATAAGTGTGATGTTGTTAAATGATCAATTGGAATGTTGAAAAACCCTTGTAATTGCGCTGCATGCAAATCAATGGTTGTTAGACGATGTGCGCCTGCTTCAACAATAAGATTCGCTACTAGTTTAGCCGTAATTGGCTCACGTGCTAACGCTTTGCGATCTTGGCGTGAATAACCAAAATAAGGCATCACAACATTGATTGTTTTTACTGCCGAACGTTTCAAGGCATCAATCATGATCAATAATTCCATGATGTTATCATTAACGGGATCCACGGTTGATTGCACAAGATAAGCCGTTGCACCACGTACACTTTCTTCAATATTAATTGCTATTTCACCATCACTAAAACGTTGCAACCCAATATTAGTCAAAGATACGCCTAATTCATCTGCAACTTTTTGTGCCAACGGTTCATTTGAACTCAAGGCAAACACCTTTAATTTATCTCCATCAACTTTCAACACTATCTTTCATCTCCTCTACAACACTTTCTTCAATAAATAATAATCCCAATTCAAATGAATCTGTTTCAAATAAAGCGGTTTCGACAAAGCGCGGTTCATTAAATTCATCACACACTGTTAATTTAACATAGGCCCGATTAATATTTAATGCATCATAAAGCTCTTGTCTATTCTTCACAGGATTGCCATTACACGAGGTAATCAGTTCTCCTGGTAAAATCCCCATTTTACGCGAGGCAGTATCTTCTCGGGTTCCTATCACACACACGCCCTTAGACGTTTGATGGTAACGTTCCGTATCCGGTTCATCCACTACCCAAAAGTAAATATCAATCGCAATATGACCTAACAGCGCCATTACAAATGGCATTAAGGTAAACCAATTATAGAAGTATGTTACTATTGTTAACAACGTTACTATTACTGCTAAAGCAATAATTGCAAACATCCGCTTTTTCAATAAGCGTTTGGGCAGTTGCGAACGAACAATGACACGTGTACCAATGACAAGCGGTACAAACAATGGTAAAAATTCCATTTTACCAACTGAAAAGATAGGCCACCACTCACTCGTACTAAAAAAACCATCCTTTGCTACAGGAAAAAGCATAAAAACTGGTAATAAAAAAGCACCTCTATATTTAAATTGCCCTTTTATTGTACCACGTCGGATTTTAATTAGCTCTGGTTGTAGCGGTTTTCTTGAAAATAAATAAAGTAAGAACCCTTCAATAAATAAACCGACTGCTAACAAAATGCTCAATCCAATCAATATATTCGGTTGCATGATTAACTGCGTTGAAAAAACAGCAGTAATACTGTCTTCTGGTTTAATTAACAATAATAAGTTGATACCAATCAACCCTAATGTAGTAAGTGCCAATGTATAACTTGCTGTTAAGCCACGATAGCCTAAAGTAGCAAATAACACCACACTCACTATATTGAATAACAGCAACCAACTAACATCGACAATAATGCCCGTATACCAGGTCATAGCAGATACAATTAAACCTAAAACAAGTCCAATCAGGAGTAAGCGTGTGCTTTCTAATGTTGCCGGGTATAAGCGTGTATTAAAAAATTGCCGCTCTTTTCTCACACGAATAATACCAACAAGCACTGTTGTGATGAGTACTATCCAAAGTAGTGGATGTATAAAGTACGAGAGTAAGCTTGTTGTGATATTTCCCAAATCATGCACCTCCATTTAAAGAATCGGTGATAGAAGACGAGAAACGCCTTCTTTAAATTTAATCCAGTTTGATCGTTTTTCATATTCTTCCAATGTCATTTCAGATGACACTAACATATCATCCAAGAAGATATTATGTAATTCTCGACCCATTTCTTCATCATATATGAAGGCATTCACTTCAAAATTCAATCTAAAACTACGATTATCTATATTTGCTGTCCCAACCGAAGATACTTCTGCATCAACAATCACTGTTTTCGCATGTAAGAAGCCATCATTATAACGGTAAACTTTTGCACCACACTTTAACAGCTCACTCACGTGATTTGTCGTTGCCCAGTATACAAACGGATGGTCTGGCATAGATGGAATCATCACGCGAACGTCTACGCCTGATAATGCAGCAATTTTAAGAGATTCTAACACACTGTTATCCGGAATAAAGTAAGGTGTTTGGATAAAAATAGTATCCTTAGCAGAATTTATCAGCTTTATGTAACCATTTTTAATTTGTTCCAAATCAGTATCTGGACCACTTGATACAATTTGCATTGGTATATTCCCCTCATGTTTATAAGCCAAAGGAAAATAACGTTCATCGTATTTAATTTTGTCGGCTTTGTGAGTTGCTGCTGAATTCCAATCCATAATGTAACGGGCTTGCATCGCAAAATTGGCACTTCCTTTGACACGTAAATGCGTATCTCGCCAATTACCAAATTTCTTCGATTTACCTAAATATTCATCCCCGATGTTAAACCCACCGATATAACCAATTTCACCATCTATAATTGCTAATTTACGATGATTGCGGTAATTTAAGCGAAAGTTGATTAACGGTAATTTAGATGGGAAGAACGGGTAGGCTTTTCCACCATGTTTTTCTAATTCTTTAAAAGCCGAAGGTCTGACAGAACGAGATCCCATTGCATCATAGATAAAACGAACCTCGACACCTTCCTTGGCTTTTTTCACTAATAAATCCACCAAACTCGTACCGAGTTCATCAAATCTAAAGATATAATAAATTAAATGGATATGATCTTTTGCAGCTTCTATATCCCTGAATAACGATTCGAATTTTTTCTTACCATCGATTAATATTTCAACATCATTATCTTGTGTAAGCGGTGCACCATCATTAACTAACAATAGATAAACCATTTCTTTATGTTTCTCCGGTGTATCTTCTACAAACGGAAAAACGCCTTCTTTAATGAGGTTAATTTGCGATTTTATAATATCATTTATCCCTATACGCTCTTGCGCTTTCCAGTCAAAAATCTTTCCTCGTGATAAATTCCTACCAAAAATTAGGTATAAAATAAAACCTACTATTGGTACAAACGTCAACACTAAAAGCCAAGCCCAAATCACTGAAGATTCACGGCGCTCAAGGAAAACAGTTAAAAGTGCAAGTAACATGTTAACTACAAGTACAGTTGCTGTTATATAGACCAGAATTATTGACAGCTCCATTGCCCCATCTCCTTCATACTTAATATGGTATCTTTATCATAACATACCCCTACAGTTCTCTAAAGAAAAAAATAGACCCACATGGTTAGTGTGGATCTATCTATATCAGTTGCTTCACGAGAGAAACATACTATTTCATTTAGTTAATACGTCCAAAACCAGCTAAGTGCTCGCCCCAGTATGCGCCATGAATGTTATCTGTTTGGATACCATTATTTTGCGAGTTGAACATTTGACCGCCACCAAGGTAAATACCTACGTGACTGATTCCGCCATCAGAGAAGAATACTAAGTCGCCTGCTTGTGCTTGGCTTTCAGAGATACGAGTCGTTGCACCATATTGTGCTGCTGCTGTACGCGGTAAGCTAATACCAGCTTTAGCATATGAATACATTACAAGACCTGAACAGTCAAAGTTACCAGGTACTGCGCCACCACCGTATGCTTGACCAGCATATTTGTAAGCTTCTTGGATTGCTCCTGAAACACCAGAAACGACTGAACCAGCGTTGTTATCTGTTGTTTCTTTAGCAGGTTTGTTTTCTGTTTTTTTAGTATCGTCTGTTTTGTTAGTGCTTGTGTTAACTACAGATACGACATTTTCAGTTTTTGTTTCTGCTTTTGCAACAGTTGATGTTTTTTCATCTGCTTTTGCAACTTCTTTAACATCTGTTTTGATTGGTTGTACTGCAGCTGCTGCTGCTAATTCTGCTGCTACTTTTTCAGCTTTTTGAGCACGTTTTTCATCGTTAGCTAATTTAGCAACAAGTACTTCTTTTTCAGCTTTTTGTGCTGCTAATTTACCAGCTGCTACTTCGCTTGAAGCGATTACTGAACGTTGGTTATCGATTTTAGCGCTAAGTGATTTATTATCTGCCGCTAATTTATTTTCATCTTTTTGTTGTGCTTCAACAATACTAACATCAGCACTTTGGAATTTCGAGTATGCTATAACAGCCGCTGCTGCATCAGTAATACTGTCTGCTTCAAGAACTGAATCTACAATTGATGTTGTTGCACTAGAAGTTTGCATTGCGCGTGCGCGTTCTTCTAATTTACCTTTACGTTTATCAATTGCTGCTTTTGTTTCCTCAATTGATTTTTCAAGTTTAACTTGATCTTTTTTCAATTGCGTAAACTCTTTTTGATTCGCTGCTACTTTAGCAGAAACTTCTGATTCTTGTTGAACGATATCAGCCAATTGTGATTTCATGTCTGCTTTTTTAGATGCGATTGTTGCACTTGATTCACTTGCTGAAACGCTTGTTGAAGCAATACCTGCAAATGGTGATACTGTAATAGCTGCTGCTAATGCGATAGCGATAATTTTTGAACTCTTCAAAATGTTGTTTCCCCTCTCGTAAATCATGTTTTTTATTTATTTTTAACGAACAATTATATATATATGCGTGTTGACTACTTATACCATTCTATAGCATCCTTTCATACATTACAATTTACGTTATAGCGTCTTTTGTTACAGTTGTGTTACACGGTTCTCATGTCGATAGACAACAGTCGTTTATTGTTATGACAAAGTTTCGATTGATACTAGATATAGACCCTTACTTTCCTATCGCTACCTCTTTTACAATCATTACGCAAGTATGTGTTTTTCATTAAGACTAAGGTTTAGAGGAAAAAAAACTCTCAAAACATGTTGTGAAATTGCGTCTAAAAAAAGCCCCAGAAATATTCTGGGACTTCGGATTGAAGATAACCAACAAACGAGCACTAATGTACTCGATTGGTTTTTCTTCTTTTTATATTTTAAGGAATTTACGAATAGATAAGATACTTCCTACCATCCCAATAATAATCCCAATTGCTAAGGCTGTAATCGTTACGATTCCTACCATTTGACCTACAGGTAACAATGAATAATACGTTGATGCTAATGATGGCATCACAAATTTATAGACCTGATAGTAAACTGCCCATGTGAGTCCAATCGGAATAATTGCTCCGAGGAAACCAATCCATGCACCTTCTAATAAAAATGGCCATCTGATAAAGCCGTTTGTTGCACCTACAAGTTTTTGTATTTCTACTTCTGTTCGACGAGAGTATATCGCAATCTTAATTGTGTTAGAAATTAAGAACATCGCTGTTAATAATAAAGCTGCAATTAAGAAAACACCAATATAGCGCACCCATTTCACAACATCAAACACTTTTCCAACTGTTTTTGCATTATAAGAAACTGAGTCAACATTTTTGACGTTTTCAGCAGCTTTCGCTACCTGATCAACATCTGATGGTGTTTTAGCTTCAACGACATACACATCGTGTAAAGGATTTGATTGTTCAAATAGCTCAAAACTATCGCCATAAGCTTTAACCATTTTCTTTAATTCATTTTCTTTTGATGAGTAAGTGACGTTGGCCACTCCATTTAAATTTTGTAAATCCTTTTCAATCTGTTGTTTATCTGTTTTATTTGCAGACAAATCAACATTTGCATTAATTTTCACATTATCTTCAACATCGGATGCTAACTTGTTGACGTTCAACATTGTAATCATGAAGAAACCAACTAAAACGAGTGTAACAGTTACAGCACTAATTGCTGCAAAAGTCATCAACCCATTACGATGAAGACTTTTAAAACTCTCTCTAAAATGACGTCCCATTGTTCTAGGCTTCAAAATCATACACCCCTTCCGCTTCATCACGAATAATACGACCATCTTCAATAGCAATAAGACGGTGTTTTAGCGTATTAACGATTTCTCTATTGTGCGTTGCCATAACAATCGTTGTTCCTTGACGATTAATTTCTTCTAAAATATTTAAAATTTCCCATGAAGTATCAGGGTCAAGGTTACCGGTTGGTTCATCGGCAATAATCACTTTCGGTTTATTAACAATTGAGCGTGCAATTGAAATACGTTGTTGCTCCCCACCAGAAAGTTCACTTGGTAACATACGTACCTTGTGCTTCAAGTTAACTAAATCTAAGACTTCCATAACACGTGTTTTGATTGTTTCTTTATCACTTTCAACAACTTCCATCGCGAAGGCAATATTATCAAAGACAGTGAGTGTTGGTAGCAATTTAAAATCTTGGAAGACTACACCAATCCCACGACGTAAGTATGGTACTTCTCTATTTTTCATTTTAATTAAATCATAATCATTCACGTTAATTTGTCCGGAAGTTGCTTGTTCTTCACGGTATATTAATTTAATAAAGGTCGATTTCCCTGCGCCACTTGGACCAACGATATAAACAAATTCTCCTTGTTTAATTTCGATGTCAAAACCATTTGCAGCGGAAATCCCATTACTGTATTTTTTATAAACATTTTCCATTTTTATCATAGTGATGGTCTCCTACTTCCCTGTACTTTTTTTACAACTTTATTAGTATAACATGGATTATTTGCAGTTTAACTTCATTCCTATTACAATGCGATGTCATTTGCATTTCGAGCACGAGTAAATCCTAATCCTTGCACTTCTGACGCATCCATCACAATCACAAATGCCTGAGGATCAATGCCCATTACATAATCATTCACGCGCTGAAATTCAGGCGTTGGTATAATAATCATCAACACACCATTATTAACTTGCGAATAACCACCCTGAGCATCCAAACGTGTCACGCCTAATTTTAATTGGTTGATTAAACCGTCACGAATTTCTGCTTCTTTGCGCGATATAACCATCACATTTTTAGCTGTTTTTTGCTTGATACCTAACTGTACGATATCGATCACTTTGATGGTGACATAAAGTGCAATTAGCGCAATCAGTCCTTTTTCAACACTAAAAATAAGCATTGAACTGATAACAACTAGCCCATCAATCACAGCGACTGATTTACCTAAAGATATTTTGGCGAAGCGATGGAGTATCATTGCAATCAAATCCGTTCCACCTGTTGAGGCATTTCCTAAAAAAACAATGCCCAATCCTAATCCGACTAACAATCCACCAAAAATGGCGCCAACAAGTGTGTTATGTGTTAAGGCTGGCAATCCCTCCGTCAATAGAAAGAACAACGGTAACAATGCGGTGCCTAAAAAAGTTTTAGCTGCAAAGCCTTTACCTAGTACTAACCAACCGATTAAAAAAAACGTCCCATTTAACGCCCATAAAATGTAAGCTGGCTTCCAATCTGTTAAGGCACTTACAACAATACTGACCCCGCTAAAACCGCCTGATGCAATTTGATTGGGAAGTAAAAAGCCATTAAAACCGATGGCAATTACAAATGAACCTAGTATAACAAATAACGCTTCAACAATATATTTTGGCACATGGCGTTCAATTGCTCCCACGGTCAAATCCCCCTACATGATTTTAATTTGCAAAACCTAAACGTAAATATGCATCGATAAATAAATCAATGTCCCCATCCATTACAGCTTGTACATTACCTGTTTCAGCATTTGTACGATGATCTTTCACCATCGAATAAGGATGGAACACGTATGAACGAATTTGGCTACCCCAACCAATTTCTTTTTGTTCACCACGAATTTCAGCAAGTTGTTGTGCTTTTTCTTCTTCTTGTTTTTGAGCGATTTTCGCTTTCAACATACTCATTGCATGATCGCGGTTTTTAAGTTGTGACCGTTCTGATTGTGACGCTGTCACTAAACCTGTCGGAATATGTGTCAATCGTACCGCCGAATCAGTTTTATTAATATGTTGACCCCCAGCTCCTGATGCACGATAGGTATCTACTCGTAAATCTTCTGGACGTATTTCAATTGCTGCTTCATCTGTTAATTCTGGCATAACATCACAAGATACAAATGACGTGTGTCGACGGCCAGCTGAATCAAACGGCGAGATACGAACCAGACGATGAATACCTTTTTCAGATTTCATATAACCATAAGCGTTTTCACCTTTGATTAATAAGGTAACACTTTTAACGCCCGCTTCATCACCTGCTTGATAATCCAGTGTTTGTACGCTGAATTTATGTTTTTCAGCCCAACGTGTATACATGCGCAATAGCATATCACACCAATCTTGTGACTCCGTACCACCTGCGCCAGGATGTAATTCTAACAACACATTATTACGATCATACGTACCATCTAACAATTGACTCAATTCATAATCAGCAATCGTTTTTTGATAAGCCTTTAATTCTGTTTCCAAATCAGCCAATAGTTCTTCATCAGGCTCTTCTTTAAGCATTTCGTACATCGTTTCTAATTCTTCTTGTGTTTCATCAATTTGATGGAACACTTCATATTGTGCCTTTAAGCTATTTGATTCATTAATCTTACTTTGTGCGGTTTCTTGGTTATCCCAAAATCCTGGTTCTGACATCACTTCATCAATTTCTTGAATACGCGCTTCAAGCTCTTCTAAGTCAAAGTGACCCCCTAAATTGTGTGACTTGTTCGCGTGATTTTTCCAATGCATTTCTAATTTCTGCTAATTCCATTGTCCATTCCCCTTTATTGTTAGTTACTTTAAAAAAGACGTGCTCAGCACATGAATGCCCTTAGCACGTTCTTTTTAAATATTGCGTTCGTTTACTCGCCACGACCATGACAGTTTTTATATTTCTTACCACTGCCGCATGGACATTCATCATTACGACCAATATGTTGGTCTTTACGTGTTGGCATTTTTTTAACTTCTTTACTTGATGATTGTTCGCCTGAAACAGCATTTCCTTTAGCAACTTGTTTACGCTCAAGGTTTTGGCGAATCTCAGCTTTCATTACGTAACGCGTAACGTCATCATCAACACTTTCAACCATTGCTGTAAACATACGGTAACCTTCTGCTTGATACTCTTGTAAAGGATTGATTTGACCATACGCTCGTAAGTTAATTCCTTCACGTAAATGATCCATCGCATCAATATGATCTGTCCATTTAGTATCAACAACACGTAACATGACCACTTTTTCAAACTCAAGCCATTGTTCTGCATCTAACAATGCACGCTTAACATCATATTCTTTTTGTACAATATCCCAAATATAAGTTTCAATTTCCTCTGGGTCTTTGCCTTGCAATTCTGCTTCTGTTACATCAGTTTCATTCAGTAAGTTAGCTTCAATGAACTCAACAATATTTTTTAATTTATATTCTTCTCGTTCAAGACCTGATGTGTAATCAGCAACAAGGTTAGAAACCACACGCTCGATCATACCTAAAATAATATCATCAAGACTATCTTCTGTTGTGATAACTTCATAACGTTGACCATAAATAACTTCACGTTGTTGACGTAAAACATCATCGTATTGCAGGACTTGTTTACGTGAGTCAAAGTTATTCCCTTCAACACGTGTTTGTGCTGATTCAACCGCACGACTTAGCATTTTACTTTGGATTGCTTCGTCTTCAGCCATAAAACGATCCATCATTCGTTTAACGTTATCAGATGAGAAACGTTTCATTAATTCATCTTCCATTGAAAGATAAAATTGTGTTGCACCTGGGTCACCTTGACGACCGGCACGACCACGCAACTGATTATCAATACGACGAGACTCATGACGCTCTGTACCAATAACGGCCAAGCCACCAACTTCAACAACACCTTCGCCTAGTTTAATATCGGTACCACGACCAGCCATGTTAGTTGCAATTGTTACTGCGCCTTTTTCACCGGCATTAATAATAATATCCGCTTCACGCTCATGCTGTTTTGCGTTTAAGACATTGTGAGGGATACCTTTACGCGTTAATTTATCTGAGATTAATTCAGAAGTTTCAATCGCTACTGTACCTACAAGTACAGGCTGCCCATTTTTATGACGCGTTGCAATATCTTCAGCAACTGCCTCAAATTTAGCTTTAATTGATCCGTAAATTAAATCAGCGTGATCTTCACGTTGAATTGGTTTATTTGTTGGAATCTGAATAACACGCATGTTATAAATATCCGTTAATTCTTCCTCTTCTGTTTTAGCTGTACCTGTCATACCTGACAATTTAGCATACATACGGAAGTAGTTTTGGAACGTAATTGTTGCCATTGTTTTTGATTCACTTTTAATTGCAACGCCTTCTTTAGCTTCTAAGGATTGGTGCAAGCCATCAGAGAAACGGCGCCCTTCCATGATACGACCCGTAAATTGATCAACGATTAACACTTCGCCATC
The DNA here is from genome assembly GCF_036884295.1 of Brochothrix thermosphacta DSM 20171 = FSL F6-1036. Taxonomy (NCBI): domain Bacteria; kingdom Bacillati; phylum Bacillota; class Bacilli; order Caryophanales; family Listeriaceae; genus Brochothrix; species Brochothrix thermosphacta. The sequence goes on along the minus strand of NZ_CP145608.1, from coordinate 234,120 downwards.
TTGAACAACGTAGTCAACATCTTTATGCATTGTCACTTCCGCTTTAAGCGCTTGTGCAATGTAATGTAAAGTCGCTGCATTTGATAAATCAAAGATATTATCAACTTGGAAGTATTTTTCAGCCTTATCCATTCCGTCTTCATTCAATGAAACAGATTTTGTTTTCAAGTCATAGATATAGCTATCTTCTGTTAACGTTTTTGCAAAAGCTGATGCTCGCGTATAACCTAATGTTGATTTCTCAGCTTCACCTGAAATGATTAACGGTGTACGTGCCTCATCAATTAGAATCGAGTCAACCTCATCAATAACAGCAAACGAAAGTGGACGTTGTACCATTTGCTCTTTATAAACAACCATGTTGTCACGCAAATAATCAAAGCCGAGTTCATTATTTGTTGAATAAGTAACATCACACGCATATTGTGCTCTTTTTTCATCCGTTGATAATGCATTGATGTTGATACCCACTGTTAAACCAAGGAATTCAAACAATTCACCCATCTCTTTAGCATCACGACTAACAAGATACTCATTGACAGTAACAACATGAACGCCTTTACCTGATAACGCATTTAAATAAACAGGTAATGTTGAAGTTAATGTTTTACCTTCCCCTGTTTTCATTTCTGCGATATTACCTTCATGTAAAACTACGCCACCCATTATTTGAACGCGGAATGGGTACATACCTAATACACGTCTTGCACCTTCACGAGCCACTGCAAATGCCTCGGGTAATAATTGATCTAATGTTTCACCTGCTTGAAAACGCGCTTGTAACGCGGGTGTTTTAGCTTTAAGTTCTTCATCACTTAAAGCTGACATTTCATCTGCAAAGGCTTCAACTAAATCTGCTTTTTTTTCTAAATGTCGCTCATCTTTTTTACCTGACTCAAATAATCTTTTTAATAGTCCAGCCATTATGTCTCTCCTCTTTATTAGTGCCCCTCAAATTGGGCATCAAATAGTAATATATATTGCTTATAATAACACTTCTTAGCTATAGTACACAAATATTTAATGTATCACTCTTCTACTTTAAGCGCTTTTTCCATGAACATTCATAACTTATACTTATTTTCAGAAGCACCTCAAAACACCTGATTGAAACGGCATACATTTCATCACTCTTACTATACTTGGAGAATATACCAACGGTTGCACTTTTAATTGTTATCCGATTAAGTCTCGTGATAAAACGATACTATTGCTCCCGCATTTACTCCAGACTTCCATAGTGGTGCTGAGATAGTATCCACAACGAATAAATGAAAGTGCGCGTACTCATTGTTTTCTAGCACTGCAAACTAACACAACTGAAAATTTCTAGTCTGGAAAGCATTTTTTATAAATTCCAATTTATCATTGTGCTGAGCAGTTTGAAGGTGCTTTTAGTAGCAATCCCGAATGAATAAGTTGTAACGACCTAGATTAACATCCACTTTTCATTTTTCGAACTGTTCAGATTGAATAGAAATGCTGAGATAGTAGACGCAACGAGCGAATGAAGGTGCGCGTACTCATTGTACGCAATCCCGAATGAATAAGTTGCAACGACCTAGATTAGCGTTTCTATTCAATCTGACGTAAAAAGACCTTTCAATCGCTGTGTTAGCAATGAAAGGTCTAAGTTGTTTAGCAATCGCTTGACATGTTCCTTCAATACATCCAACAAACTATCGCCTTAATAAGTTCGTCTATTCCGTTTCGATAAGGCCAAACTTGCCATCACGACGTTTATAAACAATATTTGTTGTTTCTGAATCAGCATCATTATAGATGAAAAAGTCATGACCTAACATGTTCATTTGTAGGACAGCTTCTTCACTGTTCATTGGTTTCAATTGAAATTGTTTTGTTCTTACAATATCAAAATCCGCTTCGTGTTCATCCGTAGGAGGTACTGTTTCTGTTTTTACAGATTCGCTTCCTTTACGTGAACGGCGGTGAATTTTTGTTTTATGTTTTCGAATTTGACGCTCTAATTTATCAGATACTAAATCAATGCTTGCATATAAATCTTCGCTCGCTTCTTCGGCACGTAACACCAAACGAGGTAAAGGAATAGTGACTTCAACTTTTGCTGTTTTATCAGAATATGTTTTCATCTTTACATTCACATTAGCTTCGGGAATGTCATCAAAATAACGTTCTAATTTAGAAATTTTCTTTTCAACATAACCTCGGATAGCGTCTGTGACCTCAAAATTTTCAGCACGGATATTATAATTCAACATAATAATTCCTCCTTAAAATACAAGCCAGATAAGTACTGATAGCTATTGATTAGCTATACTTATCCTTACACTTATACTACCTTGTTTCGTTAAATTATGCAAATATTTAAACACTTCATTTATAGACTATTATTCATCATTTTTTGACACGAAAAAGAACGCATGCACCAATAACTTCTATCCCTTGTTTCAATAAACAGCGTTGGGCTCGATAGAGGGTTGCACCTGTCGTACAAACATCATCAAACAGCAAGGCTTGCGTTCGGGAACACGTTCGAATACATTCGAATTCATCCGTTGCTGTCAAACGATTTATTCTCGTTTTTCGTGCTTGTCGTTTTGCTGAATTTGTCATCAGTATCGGTTCATAACTCATTTTCGTTTCATTTAAAAGCGCTTCTGTTTGATTAAAAAAACGCTTACTCCTTTCAGCTTGAGGAATTGGTACGATAACTGCTTTACTTTTGTGCAGCTGCAATAACTGACGGACTTCCTTTCGAAAGCAGCCAGCAAGTAACCAATCTTCTTGATACTTAAATTGAGTCATAAAAGATTGAGCTGTTTCATCATACTCGTACAGACTATGAATTTTAAGTTGTAAACCACTTTGCTTCATTAAAAATCGCTCGTTCCTTTTAATCAATGGCGTTTCTGACTGCGCCTCCCATTTTTTAAAGCGTATCCGACATTTTTTACAGATTGCTGTTGTTTTAAAAAATAATGTCCAGGATACAGTTTCACTGGAACCTCCACACAATAAACAATCATCCATCTGAGGCTGCCTCATGGTTATGTTTTTTTATTTCTTTGATCATACTATTCAAAGCTGCCGTTTTGCCCGCATGAAAACAGATAACTGCTCCTGTAGGAAAGTTTTTTGATCGACCAACACGACCTGCAATTTGTATTAATACAGCTAAATTATAAAGACGATGATGTGCATTCATAATCACCACATCAATATCCGTAAAATTAACACCACGTTCTAAAATAGTAGTGGTCACTAAAAGACGTAGCTTTCTAGTTCGAAATGCTTCAATTTTTTGTTCACGTTCCTTATCTTCAGCACTAACACCTGCAACATTAATGTCCACCGTCTCTTTTAACATAGTGACCAATGATGAAATCCAGCTGATTTCTGGGACAAAAATAAGAACGTGTCGCTTCTCATGCTTTAGCAACCACTTTTTCAGTTTATCGGGTATTATCCCACGCATTAAACATTTTGCACCTTGTACATCTAACCTAAGACGTGGCACAACCAAAGCATATCCGTGATATCGTTTGTTCAGATGAGCATACGGTAAAATGCCAGTACGCATCTCCTGCTTTTGTGTTTTCGTGGGCGTGGCACTAAGCAACACGCTGCTACCCGTTTTCTTCAGCGCACGTTTTGTACCATACTGAAGCTGCAAACTGGAAACATAAGGAAACGCATCAACTTCATCAATAATGATTAAATCGAAGGCACAGTAAAAACGCCACATTTGTGGCGCTGTGGCAATGACTAATTGTTCATCTTTATAAACTGCTTCGCTCGTTTGGTGCAATGTCACCTGCTGCGTTCGACTAAATACTTTTTTTAGCCGCTTAGAAACATCTATGCAAGCTGCCCGCCGTGGACTTATAAAGGCAACTTGGCCACCGTTTTGTAAAAAGAAAGCGATGGTTTCATATAAAATTTCTGTTTTACCTGCACCTGTAACTGCCCAAATAAAATACCGTTCACAGCCTTTTTCTACTGCTTCTTTCAAGTGGTTACTTATAACTGATTGTTCTGGTGTGAGACATCCCTCCCATTCAAGCAAGTTAACGTCAGTACCTTTACGCTGTAACGGCGGCTGCCATATATATTTTTGACATGTATTTGCCGATCCAACAGCTAAACATGACCGACAATAATAATAAGGTTCCGACACGCCATGCGTCACCTGAATAATTTCTTTGTTTGTATCACTTCCACATCGCCAACACTGTTCCTTTTCAAATGTCGGAAACGTTTGCCATCCTTCAAGGACCTCGCAGTTTATTGGAACCAAGTGCAACTGCCCTTTACTCTTCATTTTTAATCACCTCCATCTTCCCACTATTCTTGTCCCTTGGATTTTCTCCCTGTTAAAACACAAAAAACGTATTTGCGAGCGTTAAACACCTCACAAATACGTTTATAATTTAATAAAAATAGTATAATAGCAAATCGATTATTTAATTGTCCAAACAATAGCGAGTGCACCTGGGCCTAAATGCGTTCCCAAAACAGGACCGAACTCACTAACGTCCCATTCTACTTCTGGGTACTTCACAATCATTTCATTATAGATAGCTTTTGCCTTCGTTTCTACATCCGAATGTAATACGGTTGCACGCAGCTGCTTATCATTCTTGTAAACTTCAGCAAACAACACTTCAACTCGAGCAATCGCTTTTTTCTGTGTTCTAATTTTTTCAAACATTACTAAGCTTTTATCCACAAAACGAATGACTGGCTTGATTTTCAACATGCTTCCAACTAATGCTGTTGCGCTAGACATCCGTCCGCCTCTTGCCAAGTGGTTCAAGTCATCAACAATAATATAAGCATCCATCGCATCAATCATCTGTTCGATTTTCGCGAGAATGGCTGTGATTGGCTGGTCTTGAGCAATCATGCGCCCTGCTTCTTCAACAAGATAAGCTTGTGGTCGGCTACTGTAATTGGAATCAATCACATGAATATCAACATCTTTCACTTCTTGTGCCATTGCATGAGCTGTTTGATACGTACCACTAATTTTTTCAGATAATGTTAAAACAATAATGGCATCGTGTGTTTTCGCTAAGCGTTCGTAAAGTGATAACCATTCGCCTGGCGAAGGTTGAGAACTTGTTGGTAACGCGTCACTTTCTTTTAAAAGCTGATAAAACTCTTTATTCGTTAAATCTTCTTGCTCTCGATAAGACTTCCCATCAATCGTTATGGTTAACGGTACGGTATGAATCGCGTACTTTTCAATGACTGCTTGATCAAGCGTTGCAGTCGTATCAGATACAAGTGCTATTTTCATCTCTTTCTCTCCTTTAACTAATCCCCACCCAGTTGTTGCGAATACCTTTCAAAACAGCCTGTGTTCGATCAGCAACATCTAATTTTTTCAAGATACTGCTGACATGATTTTTCACAGTTTTTTCACTGATATAAAGGTCCACACCAATATCACGATTATTTTTCCCAGCTGCCAATAATTGTAACACTTCACACTCTCGATGTGTCAAAATATGCAACGGATACTGAACATCTGAAGCCGATAAACTCCCTAAACTAATACTATCATTTGAACTTTTTGATAGTAGCAAAAGTAAACGTTTACTTATTTTAGGATGAATATACGCATTATCATTACTCAATTCTTTTACAGCAGCAATAAACTCTTGGCTGTCCATATCTTTAAGTAGGAATCCTACCACACCTTTTTGAATCGCTGCTGCAATTTCTTGATTGGTAACAAAATCAGATAATAACGCAACTTGCGTTTCTTCTTTATCACTCATATAAATTAACATTTCATTTAAAATAGTATTTTTTTCAGAATTACCATCCACAAAAACGATTTGCGGTTTATACTCTTCGTACTCAGCAATGATTGAATCAGATAGAGTCGTTACATGAACAACTTGTAGGTCATCATCTCCATTTAAAATATGTCGTAATCCTTCTCGGTATAACTGGTGATCATCTATAATCATTATTGTTGTCTGCATTTACCCTCATCCTCAAGTTGTGTTTTTTAACCATAAAAAATAAAATACTCAGTCATGATTCTTTTAGCCCATAAAAACCGTTTATATATTTTCTATTATAAGTAAATTTGACCTAACAAACAAACTTTATTTACTTTTCAAATAGTACCTATTAATATCAATTTGGCATAGATAATGCACACCAAACCAATGGGTATTGAATAATAATTCATTACTTTAAACTATTAAACAATTCAAAACGTTATAAATAAAAGACTTCCTTTCTAAAAACAAACTGTGATAGCTAACATCCATACAAAAAAATGAATAAAAAAAACATTATCTCTTTCTAAGAATAAGTTCAGCAGCTCTAAAAAAGAAATAAAAAAAACAATTTTCACACAATATACGATAGATATTTGAATGGTTTCTCAATAAGCTCTATAATAAATAGTAAGATGTTAAGCTTCATCAAACAAAAGTACCATCTCACTCAGCTATAAAAAAATATCACCAAAGTAAAAGTGAGCCTGTTTTTGTATTCATTTAATTTTTAAACGACGGTGATTTAAGATTTACAAATAACTTTTAAATTTCAAAAGAGAGGTTTTCCCCATGCTAGATACATATTTAACTGTAAAAACTAACGGAAGTCATGAAATAATTATTCAAAAATCTCGTTTCATTACTCACGTAAAACGAACAGTTGACGAAGCTGATGCACAGCACTTTATTCAGAGCATAAAAAAGGCGCACTACCAAGCGTCACACAACTGCTCAGCCTATCTTATTGGAGATAGAGACCAGTTTCAAAAAGCAAATGATGACGGTGAGCCAAGTGGCACTGCTGGCGTGCCGATGCTTGAAGTTCTAAAAAAACGTCAATTGAAAAATGTGACCGTTGTTGTAACGCGCTATTTTGGTGGTACCAAACTCGGTGCAGGCGGTTTAGTACGTGCTTATGGCAGTGCTGTCAGCGAGACACTCAATACAATTGGAATTGTTCGCTGTGAATTAATGACAATTGTAACGTGTGCTGTCGCCTACCCGCTATTGCCGATTCTCGAAAATCTATTACAAAAAAAAGCATTAGGCATACAAAAGATAGACTACAGTGAAAATGTATCACTTTCTATTTATGTCAAACATTCCGAAGTAAGTGAGATTTCAGATTGGTTGATAAATGTAACAAACGGGACTGCTAATATAACGATTGGCGATGTTTTATACCAAGAGCACGTGGTGCCATGCTAAAAAGTTCTTCGACTTTTAAACGCGCTCTTGATAGCTCGCGTTTAACACTTACACCACTCACGATGATTGACGCTGTTGATTTGCTCTCATTATGGTCTGAAGCTGAAACCATGCATTATCTACACGTTAAACCGCTTGACGATTTAAGTACTGTTCAAGATATGGTGAAAATGCTTGAAGACGATCGTTTCGCAATACGTTATGCCATTCGATTGAAAGCTAACGGCTCACTAATTGGTACCGTTGGCATTAATGATTGGACACCTAAAGGGATTGAAATTGGTTATGAACTACATGCGATGTATCGTCGTCAAGGTTTTATGCGCGAAGTTTTTTTATGTCTACTGCCTTTTATTTGGTCATTAACTGATGACTCTATTTACGCAAAAGTAGATAGCGCCAATATGCCTTCAAAAGAATTGCTGCGTTCGTTTAACTTTGAGCAACAATTTCAAAGTTGGGAATTTAATGTTGAACTTGATAAAAATATCCATATTTCTTATTTTATTTTGCAAAAAAAGAATTTTCTTACCTAATTTTAATCTAAACTAGCTATATTTACACATTTGTTTTATGTATAATGAAATAATGATGTCATTCTGTTCAGTTTTTCAAAATATGAACTATATAAAAAAGGGGTTTTCTAAATGTCCGATTTGCGACAGAATAAGCACAAAAAATTTCGTCGAAGAAGAATTATTCTTTTCTCGATTATGATTCCAATAATGCTTATAATTATGGTTGTTTCAGTCTATGCAACTTATCTTTATTCAAAAGGCGAAAATGCGTTTGATAAGGCATTCTCTTCAATACGTGACGGTAAAGGTTCTGATTTACGTACTAAAAACGTCGTAGCAGCTAAAGATAATATGTCATTTCTTATCATCGGAGTTGATGATAGCGATGTTCGTAACTTTAAAGGTAATGCTCGCTCAGATGCTTTATTATATGGAACTTTAAACATAAAAACACATGCACTCACATTACTTAGTATTCCGCGTGACTCCTATGTTCTTGTACCAGGCACAGAAAACAGCACTGAACAATGGACAAAAATTGCCCATGCTCATGCATACGGCGGACCTGAACTCAGTGTTAAAACTGTCGAAAACACGTTACAACTACCCGTTGATAAATACGTGCGTTTCAACTTCACATCTTTCTTAGAGATTGTCGATGCTTTAGGCGGTATTGAAGTTGATGTACCTGTATCCTTTACTGAGCAAGATTCAAAGGATAAAGCGGGCGCAATCACACTGAAAAAAGGACTACAAGAACTAAATGGTGAGCAAGCATTAGCTCTTGCTCGAACACGTCATATTGATAACGATATCGAACGTGGTAAACGACAACAACTTGTTATTGAAGCCATTATCAAAAAAGCGTTACAAATGGGATCTATTTCAAAATACGGTTCGATCATTGATACAGTTGGAAATAACATGAAAACTGATATGGATTTCGAAACGATGATGTCACTTGCAAAATATGCCATCAACAATAAAGACGATTTCAAAGTTAAATCACTCAACTTAAAAGGTGCAGATTCAACAATTGATAATATTTACTACTACCGATTAGACAATGAAGAGCTACATAAAACTGCTAATACTTTAGCGAAGGAATTGGATTTTGATCTACCCTTCCCAGATGCAACGAACACTACAGGCGACGAAGTAACAACTGACACTGGAATCGGAACTGAAACACCAGCAGTTACTCCTTAAATAAAAGCTTGTTGTAAAATAGTATTTTTATTTCAAAAATCAATAAAACAAAAATAAACAGCTACCTTTGGGTAGCTGTTTATTTGTTGTTATCATTACGAATTGCTGTTATCGTTGCGAATTTATTCGCTCACGAGAACAGTATGGGTGCTAATATCGTTGCGAATTTATTCGCTTTACGAGAGTAGTATGGGACGCAGCGACAGCGAGTACCAAACCTTCAAGCAATTGAGTACCACTCCTTATGTTGATTCCTTAAGAGTACCTATCCTTATTAAAGATAAACTACAAAGAATCAATTCATAGAAATTGTTGAAACGATTTAGCATAAAATCAAATATAAATATAACTAAAAATAACTACTTAAAGATAAAATCTAATTATTTTTTTAGTTATAAAGTTTAAATTAAACAGAATTATCAGTTTACTTAGCGCGTAATAGATGCTAGTATATAACTAGTAATAGAAATGAACTTCTATTACATTAAATAACCTCTCAATACCTCTCCTAATTATAAAACTAGACCTCTATACATGTAGACTCACTTATGATGCTTGGATTCAATTAATACTATCGCATATAGAAAAAATTACATTTGAAAATTTTATGGACTTTTTGGAGGTAACAGATGCTTAAAAATGTAAATTTCAAATATTTATTGTTGGGGCGAACAATGAGTAATCTAGGGGATAGCATTTATTATATTGCACTTTCTTGGTACATCATGCAGGTTACTGATTCTGGTTTATGGTTAGGTGTTAGGTGTATTTAACTTCGCTATTTTTATACCTAATGCACTTTCTTTTTTAATCGGCCCATACATCGATAAATACAATAAAAGAATGCTATTAATTATTTGTGAATGGGGACAACTATTACCTATTATGGCATTAACTCTCATTGTCTTCAATGGTATTGAAAACCCTTATATCATCTGTATCATAGTAGCGACGGCTTCCTTTTTTGGGATGAATACCTACACTATCCAAGATGCCTTTATTCCTAAATTGGTCTCAAAAAAAGATTTAGCCCATGCGCAGATGTACATGTCTTTTTCATATAATGCGGTTGATTATGTTTTCAATGCCTTAACAGGTATTATGCTGAAATATTTATCGCTATTATATTTATTAATGATTGATGTATTTGCACTCATGATTGCAATTATTACATTTTCTAAAATTAATTATAAAGAAAAACTACCAAAAATTTTAACTACTGAAAAAAACAAAACTGTTTTTTTAGGTTTTAAATACATCTTCTCAGAAAAATCAATTTTGAAACTCACACTTGGGGGTGCTCTAGTCAATTTCTGTTTTGGTGGGTTAAGCATCTACCAAGTTATAATTGCAAACGATCAGAATAGTCCGATCTTATATGGATTCATCATGTCATCAATGGCCATAGGAACCCTTATAGGCTCAACAATAGCTAGCAAAATTGTTCTTTCAAAATATACTATTGGTAGAATACAGGTATTTGCAACTTTATTTTTCGGGGTAACGTTGCTTGCTAATGCTCTGTTTGTTTCTTCGAAATTCATTATCGTTTCATTAGCGATTTCTTTTATATTTTTAGGAGTAACACATGTTTCTAATAAACCTTTTTATCAAATACTTATACCTGAACAACATTTAGGGAAAGTATTCAGTACTAAAGCAAGCATCAGCATTATAACAATGCCTCTGGGTTCACTTTTTTTCGGGTGGCTCTCACTATATATTAATCCTAATATTTTCTTTATTCTGTTTGGATCCTCTTATTGTTTCATCGGAATTGTATACTTATTAGATTCAAAAATAAGAGATTTTTCATTAAATGATAATTAATCAAATCGGTCCTGAATTATATTCGTTTTAACACTTCAATTTACCCCAACACACCACTATAATTGCCTCTAACTAAAAAACTATGAACTTCCCCTAATATTCAGGAATGCTAATATCACAGTAACGACTCTCTTCACATTAGAATGGATAGTTTAAATACGTTCATAATCTGTTAGTAAGAGTATAATGACTATTTTAAAAAAACAACACTATTTCTGACGTCTTTTATTAATTACAACGCTTATTTTATCAAGCAACCAGTTCAATGTTTTTGTTTTAAAGAGATAGAGTATAACAAGATAAATCCCTATCCCCACAATAATTTGTAAAAACGTTAGTCCCACTGGTTGTATTGGTAATTTATTCATAACTAACAGAGCGCTCACCATCACGCCGCCTGCTATGATAAGTAACGTTAGCTCTTTTAACCAAACCCACTGATCAAGGCTCTCACGCACAATAATCATCATCGCTAACAGAACAACGCCTTCTGATATAGAAGTTGCCACAGCCGCTCCCTGAGCTCCGTACTGTGGTATCAACAGCACATTGATGATTACATTGACGAATAATCCTGAACATACCGCAATACTATATCCCCTCATCCGATTCATCGGCAGTAAAAATTGATTACCGATAATTGAACCCCAAGCTAAGAATAGAATCACTGGTGTTAGTAACACTAAAACACTGCCTGCGCCTGTGAAACCTGCCCCTAAAAACCATCCCATAAAATTCCCAGATATTCCGGCGATGCCGAACATGAGTCCAACAGCAAATAACAACGTGATACTCAACGTCCGGTTCAAAAACAAGCGCACAGTGGCGTGCTCACCTTCTGATACAAGCGCAGAGATACGAGGTAACATCACTGTACTAATAGACGTCATCAAAGCGAGTGCGATGCTGATAATTTTATACGAACTATCAAAAATCCCTACTTCGCTCGTGGTGCTATAAATTCCCAACAGTGTCCGATTTAACACAAGATACACCTGCATCGCCAATTGTGTAATAAAAATGGCTAACGTCGGTTTCAAATGCTTGATAACACTGAGACAAGAAACTTTTACACGGTCAATATATTTTGGTATATAGGGAAATAATGTCACTTGTCCTGCTACTTGGGAAATTATTAAAATAATGATATAGAGCGGTAAATCTTCTTTTTGTTTGACGAACATAAAGATGGCGATTAATCCTGCCAATTTTGTGATTGTATTACGAATAACAATTTTTTTGAATTGTTCCAAACCCATAAATAACCATGCGACATCTGAAGCCACAATAACAATATAAAGCGATTGTATCCAAAAAAGAGAGATGAATTCCGTGTTCCAATACATAAATAAACAGAATAAAATAAAGGCGACACTCACGGTCATTACACGCAATATAAATAAACTTTTAAACGTCTCACTCAACTTTTTACGATTGTCTTTGACTTTAGCAACTTCCCTGATACCATAAGCGTCCAAACCTAAAATTGCAATTAAAATAAAGTACTGGACGATTGAAAAAGTATAACTTTTCGCCCCTACTCCTTCTGGTCCTAATACACGCGCAATATAAGGCACAGTCACTAACGGTAACAGCAACACCAAAATTTGATAACTGGTATTATAGATGAAATTTTTAGCGATTTTCATAATTTTCTCCTTATACACATATTAACCATTGATTTTATATTCTTTCGCATACCGATAGAGCAGCACCACACAGAGGTAAAACATTTCATTGTACTCCACCGATAAAAAAAACATCTGCACAAACAACGCAACAAATACCGGCAAGAAAAAATACACTTTATGCTTAATTAATTTAAGCGATGTGTAAAGTAGCATTATACAGAAAGAGAAATACGTAATAAAGCCTACGATTCCTAATTCTGACAATATCTCTAAATAAGTATTATGGATATAACGTGCCAATAACTCACCTTGATCTAGGGAATAACTTAGCGTACTATTGATGCCGATTCCTAAAAGTGGATGTTGTGTGAACGTGTGCCACGCATTGGCCCATAATACGTTACGGCCACTCCCACCATCTGAGCCAATAGATGAAAACCGATTTTCTAACTGTTCAAAAGGATTGATTGGTAATTGGTTTTGAAAGTAATACGCAATTATTACAATTATACAGACACCCATAACGATCTTTATTTTTTTACCATAATTTTTACCAATAAAGAGCAACAACACTGCGCCTAAGACAATACCGACATATCCGCCACGTGAAAAAGTTAAGACGATGGCCGATAAAGTTAAAATAAAGCCAAGAATATTACGAAACTTATTTAAATGTGTAAATGTGTAGAAGAAATACAACGTCACAAACAACACAAATATATTAGGGTCCGTACTTGCTACACCTGTTAAACGAGGTGCCTGACGGTCAATTAACGCGCCTAAGACTTGAATACCGTTTCCTTTAAAAACCATGTTTACCTGCATAATACCCAACACATAATATACTAATGAAATACTAATTCCGATTAATCCAGATATTTCGATCATCGTTTCAATTTTTTTTATTGAGAGGCGGACAAGAGTGCCTCGCATAATGAAGTAATAGCTGAGCAAAATCAGCACAACAACGATAAAACGCAACTGTTCTGCAGGATATCTAAATTGGAGTGCAGAGAAAATCGAGATCATAAAAAAGGCAATCATCAGTGTTTCAAAGAATAATAATTTATCAAAAGCAAGCGTTTTGATACTAAATATCGCCCCAATTCCCAACACTATCATGTACAACTTAACGGAAAAACCCACATAGATATTAAAAATACCAAAATAAAGTGAGAGCATCACTAACAATACAAATATTTCTGACCATTTCCATTGACGATTATCCTGTAATGTCACTATTAAACACTCTCCCTTTATTTTGAATAACTATTTGGCATCCCGTGCCTTTTTATATGCCTTCACACCATTACTCATCATCTTTAAGACTGCAAAGTAACTGTAGTCACCTTTGACTATTTTTTGTTTCCTGATGATGAATTGTATCATTAAAATACGGTACCACCTCGATGTCATTGCATAGAATGCGGCACCTTTTGATTCAAAATATTGTTGATTATACGAACTAAACCAAGTGGATGTACTCATATCTGTGGTTCCGATTTTTATGGGCACATACCGAACGGTCAAACCTGCGCGTAAAGCTGCATATAAAAAGGCACTTTCCTCACCACAATAGAGTGCTTCCCCCGCACCGATTAATTCATTAAATAACAAACCTTTTTCCTCAATAGCTGAACGTTTAAAAGTTATTTCCACGGATGACACTTTTAAAATTGAGAGGTAGTTTTCCTCACTAGAAGTTGTGCGGAATTTTTTTGGTGTAGGTGTACCTGTGCGTTCTACAATAAAACAGATCATATCAGCCTCTTGATAAGTCTGATAAGCGGTGTCAATGATTGCGACAACATCATCAACGTACTGCACATCATCATCAGCTACAACGACAATATCTGCTGTCGCTTGTTGTAGCGCAATATTGCGACTTTTACTGAGACCTTTACCTTCATAACTGATACATTTGACCGCTTCCTTTTCAGGAATAACACAGGAACCCTTAGTTTTATGCGTCAGTTGGTTTACAATTACTGCCTGCGTATTAATGTTCATTTTCTCAAAAAAAGTTAAATGAGGTTGATTCATTGTGGCAACTAAAAATTCAATGGTTGTCATAATTCCTCCTTATAAACTCCAATATAAGTAATCAGCATTTGCATGATACTCATTATAAAAGCGACTCTGCATTTCAATCATTATTTTCTGCTCATTTGTTTGTTTATACAGCGTGTCAATAATTTCTGGGGTTAATTTTTGATACTCGTCATGTACTGAGCCCATCACAACACAATCCGCGTCTTTAATATCAGCAATTGTTTGCAATGGCAAACCGTACATTTCTTGTACATCTGCTCCATTGGCTAACGCATCACACAGTTGTACATCAACGCCATAACTTAACAACCCTTGGACGATTTCATAAATTTTCGAGTTGCGAATATCTGGTGTGTTCGGTTTAAACGTTACACCTAAAATAACGACTTTGGCACCTTTCACTAACAGGTTAGCTTCAATGATTTTTTTGATAATATTTTCTGATACAAATTCACTCATTGAATCATTAATTTGGCGACCTGCTAAGACGATTTGTGAATGATAACCTAATTTTTCTGCTTCATAGATGAAGTAATACGGGTCAACTCCGATACAATGACCGCCAACAAGCCCTGGATAAAAACCTAACGCATTCCATTTGGTATTCATCGCTTCCACTACTTCAAAAGTATTTACGCCCATACGGTCAAACACCTTCGATAATTCATTCATGAAAGCAATATTGATATCACGTTGACTGTTTTCAACAACCTTAGCAGCTTCGGCTACTTTAATCGAACTGGCACGGTGTACACCCGCTTCAACAACAATTTCATACAGATTTGCAATTGTTTCTAATGTCGCAGCATCTGTTCCTGATACAATTTTCACAATGTTTTCTAAACGATTTTCTTGATCGCCTGGATTAATACGTTCTGGAGAATAACCGACAAAAAAGTCTTTGCCGCAAATTAAACCCGACGCTTCTTCCAAAAGCGGAATACATACTTCTTCTGTGACACCTGGATAAACTGTTGATTCATAGACAACATACGACCCTTTTTTTAACTGACGACCGACTGTACGGCTCGCAGATTCAACCGGGTAAAGATTGGGTGTTTTATCTTGATTAACTGGTGTTGGTACCGCGATAATATGAAACATCGCCTCTTGCAGTTTGCTTTCATCTGCCGTGAATTCAACAGTTGTCGCAGCAATGACCTCATTACCCACTTCATTGGTCATATCGATGCCTGCTTGATAGGCCGCAATACGTGTTTCATTGAGATCATAACCAATCACAGCGATTCCTTTAGCAGAAAAACCAACTGCTAAGGGCATGCCCACATATCCTAAGCCAATAACGGCTACTTTTGCTTTATTATCTATTAATTGTTGTACACTCATTTTTCCAACTCCTGTCGATTCATTTGAATCTTTCTTATAAATTGATAGACAGATTGCATTAATACCAACGGGTGTGAACACGCGGTATATAAAGCCAATCCTAATGCTTTTGTTATTTGTTTATTACGTTTATAAGCCACTGTTAAAACTGCACGGTGTCTAAATTTCACATAATTAATTTCTTTTGTATTCAATTGATCAAAGTATGTTTCTTTTATTTTATACATGTTTTTTTCACCAATAATTTTATTACGACCTTGTGAAATACTACCTAAATCATGACGATAAGCAACAACATCACAACTATCAAAATAGCGAATCGTCAATTTTTGTTCGATTGCTTTCAACATGAGTATGTATTCTTGCCCCATACTGATATCATCAAAAAGCGCAATTTTAAAAAGCGCTTCCCGTTTAAACATAAACGTTGGCGTGCCTGTAATATGGTGTTGCAAATGGTATTTCATGAGGGTGTCTGTTTTAAAATCAACGAGGTTAGAAAATTCGCGATAATCCACTGTTTTTTCTTGTTGATTCACGATATTGAGATTTGCGAATGATAAATCACATGCGACTTCTTGCATAAATGCCAACTGTTTGGCTATTTTTTCAGGGAGATATTTATCATCATCATCGAGGAAAGTAATATGGCTACCTTGACTCGCAACAATTCCTGCGTTGCGACTCAAAGCACCACCTAGATTTTTTTCATTTTCTATTAAAACAAGCTGATCTCTGTTACTAAATGCCCGACGATTATTTTCACGATACTCCGGATGTTCTGCGTTATCATCCACTAATATTATTTCAACTCGTTCATATGTTTGAGCAGCGATTGAAGCAATTGCTCGTTCAATAATCGCTACTGGACGACAATACGTTGGTACAATAACGCTGACTAACTGTTTATCTTGCTCCATCACCATTAAATACCACCTTTATTGTTTTAAAAAATATTTGCATATCCATCTTTAAGCCATAGTTACGGATATACTCTACATCAAGCTGCAATTTTTCTTTCGGGGTTATGTCATACCCACCGTTAACCTGAGCCCAGCCACTTAAACCTGGCTTCACAACTAAACGACGTTCAAAACCAAAGTCTTCTGCACAAAATTGACGCGTAAATATCGGACGTTCTGGACGTGGACCAATCAAACTCATGTCCCCTCGTATAACATTTAATAGTTGTGGCAATTCATCAATGCGTGTTTTGCGAATAAATGCCCCTATCTTTGTGACGCGTGAATCCTCTTCCTTAGCCCATTGCGCACCATTTTTTTCAGCGTCAGTGTACATTGAACGCAATTTAATAATGATAATTGGACGTCCCATAAAACCGACACGCTCTTGTCGATAAAACATACTGCCTTTCGATTCTATACGAATAGCAATCCCTGCAATTAAAATAATCGGTGCTGTCAGAATAAAAAGCAATAAACTGATACTCACATCACTGAAACGTTTTATTTTGATATAAGGTGTATGTACACTTTCTAAATGTTGAATTTTTTTAGTATAGTTATAAATACTACGATTGGCTATTTGAAACATATTTCTAATTCCTCCTTCACGTATTCACTTAATCCTCTATTAATATCATAATGTGGTTGATAACCATGCGACGTAATCGCTGATATATCCGCCAATGAATCTTTAATATCACCTGCACGGCTGGCTTTTACTGTTATGTTCAGTTCTTTTTCAAAACTCTTAGATAATGCGGCGATAATATCATTCAAACTAGTCGAACGACCTGTTCCAACATTGTAGACCGCATGCTGCATTTCATTTTTTAACATTACTAACTCCAAGGCTTGAATAACATCTTTCACATAAACAAAGTCTCGTGTTTGTCTACCATCTCCATATATCGTGAACTGTTTATTTTGTTCAAAACAATTTTTAACAATTGAAAGCACACCTGAATAATCTGATGCTGGATTTTGTCTCGGACCATAAACATTAAAGAAACGAACGGCTACCATTGGCAAGTCATATAAACGACCGTATGCTAAAACGTACTGCTCAGATGCATATTTATCGATTGCATAGGGTGACAACAAACGAATATCGGACGTCTCTTTTTTCGGTAACTCTGGACAATTACCATATACTGCAGCTGATGATGAGAAAATAAACCGTTTAAGATTGCTGTTATATTCTCTTAATAAACCTAATAAATGAACGACTGCTTCATGATTCACTTTATGTGTTTCTAGTGGGTTATCAATTGATTCAGCCACACTTGCAACTGCCGCTAAGTTAAAAACATAATCAAATTGGTGCTTGATAATAAGTGATTTCATCAAATCAACATTACGAATATCACCCATTATAAAAAAGACATTTTCACGCGTACTCACATTCTCCATACGACCACTGCTTAAATTATCTACAATATAAACGTCATAACCTTTTGTTGCTAAAAGGTCGACCAAGTGTGATCCGATAAATCCTGCGCCACCTGTAATCAATATTTTTTCCACCATTTTATTCCCTCTATTCTCTTCGTTTTTTTCGATACCACCATCTTTGTGATGAACCGATTCCGTCACTATCTATCACCAATGCTTCATTCCGAATAATTTTTTGCGTATTATCTTGCAAACGTCGTTGTTCTTCTTTTGAAGTTAGCCTTGTAATTTTTTTCATTGCTTTTTGCAGTTTATAACTGCGTTTTGTTGCATTATGAGCATCCGATGCAATAAAATGAACTAACTTTTGCTTCAACCATTTTATCGCAGCTCGTTTTTCGGCTCGACCAAAATCACCAATAAAACTTGCGGCAGTTATTTGTACTAAAGCGCCTTTACTCACTAATTCGAATAATAAATCACTGTTATTCCTAAACTCTTGATTCCTTTCAGGATGTGCAATAATTGGCACAAATCCCGCAACTAATAAATCATAAAAAAGACGTTTCGTATAACTTGGAATAAATGTACTTGGAAATTCAATCAACACATAACGACTATTAGCCAATGTTTGAACATTGCCGGCTTCTAGATCAGTTACCAATTCACCATAGATTCGAACCTCCTGTCCGGCATGTAAAACAAGTTGTATATCATTTAACTCCAACTCATTTTTAAAATTTGTAAGTGCGATTAACATTTCTGCTTTCGATACGGAATATTCTGCGGTTTTATAATGTGGTGTAACAATAACATCTGTTATACCCATACTTACTGCTTGTTTTGCCATTGTAATGGCAACATATTTATTTGTTGCTCCATCATCAAGTTCGGGTAGCAAATGCGAATGGCAATCAATCATTGTCGTCACTCCTTAGTAATAATAGTAATCAGAAACTTCATGCTTCGCGTCATTCAGTATCGTTCCAAATAATTTTTTATTCGTTGTTTTTAAAATTTCCACACTGCGTGATACTTCATTTTTTTGCGTATGGTTTGCTCGAACCACTAAAATGATACCGTCTGCTACTCGTGAAATAACGACTGCATCTGTTAAATTAATGACAGGCGGCGTATCGATAATAATAATATCGAAGCTTTTTTTGAATTCATCCATTAATGTATCAAGTTTATTTGTTGATAATAATTCAGCAGGATTGGGGGGCATCGGACCACTTGTTAAGACTGATAAATTGGGTACAAACGTTTCTTGAATTGCATCTGCTATCGATAGTTTTCCGATTAACAATGAAGATAAGCCGCGATAAGGATCTGCTTTAAATTGGTAATGCTGCGTTGCTTTTCTTAAGTCACCGTCGATAATCAAAACTTTTTTATCTTGTTGTGCATAAGAAACTGCTAAATTCGAAGAGACAACGGATTTTCCTGAAGAAGGTGTCGGTGACGTAATTAAAATGACTTGTGCATCTTGATCGATAGTCGCAAAATTAAGACTCGTTCGCACCGCCTTTATCTGTTCAGATACCGGTGATTTTGAATTGTAAAATGTAATAAGATTTTGCTTTAATTTTCGTTTCATTTTTTGCGTCCCCTTTCTTCAAAAACATCATCCTGGCTGAAATGTGGAATCACACCTAAGAGTGGTAAACCAGACACAGCTTGTAATTCTTCGGGCTCTTTAATCGTTGTATCCCAGAAAAAGCGAGCGAGCACAATCAACACACCGCTGATAATCCCTGCTAAAAAGCCAACAATCATAATCATCTGTTTTTGCGGTTGTATTTGTTTTTGTTTATTCATTACACGTGCTTCGGACAATATTGATACGTTGTTAACTGACATAATGGTAGGTACTTGTTCTTTAAATACCTGAACAACTGTATTTACTATTTCTGTAGCGATTTTAGGACTCGTTGCCACTGCAGATATTTTGATGACTTGTGAAGAAGCATCACTTTCGATGCGTAACATTTTCGTTAAACCTTCAATGCTGTAATCACCGTTTAATTGATGATTGACCTCGTTTAAAATACGCGGACTTGTAATAATGGTGGTATACGTATCTACTAGACTCAAATCCACTTGGACATCTGCTAGACCATTTGTCGTTCGATTCGTTTGATTGACCAATATTTGCGCACTATTTGAATACATAGGTGTGGCGATCACAAATGCGTAAGTAGCTGAAATGAGTAAACATATAAATGTGCTGGCGAATAATATTTTCTTTCCCCGGGAAATAATGTTCCAAATTTGTTTAACACCGATTGTCTCTGTCATAAATTACTCCTTTATCCGTTTCGTTTTTTTCCCTATTTTCCCTCATACATCGCACAGCTTTCTTCGGTTTTTCACTCTATTTCATCTACTGCGATTGAAGGAACTTCTGTCTCTTAGAAATCTTTCTTTTTATCAACTAATTTATCTTTTTCAAAAACGAAAGTTATATTTTCATAACCTCTTGGTCCTGTAACAAAAGATACAGTCGTTTTATCCCCATCAACAGTAATTGCTTGTGCTGCACCTATATATTTCGTTAGCAACTCTGTTTTTGTGAGGTCATCTTTTAATAGTTTTCGTGCCATATCTTTAGGCAAATAAACATCAGAAACGCTATAAGTTGTAATGTTTGTATCATCAGCAGTGGCTTTATTGACATTTTCGCTCTTTTTAATCACGAATTTATCTTTTTCATAGCTAAGGCTGTTATTATTTTTTGTGTATTCTTTAAATTCTTTGTCAGAAACATTACCGTCATCATTTTTCCAATCGGTAATTGCTTTGGTTTCTTTGTTTGTGTTAGCACAACCTACCATAATTAGGCAGATAGCTAGGGTAACTAATATAACAAGCTTTTTTTTCATTTTTTGTTCCTCCTATTTCATTTAAAAAAGATGATAAAGCCGAGTCTACAAGTGTAAACTCAGCTTTATCTGTATTGTCATGGTGTTAAATGGTAGCCATTTATTATTTTGTTACTTCACTTACTCGTACTGATTGGATAAATGTATCAACACTACCAACAGATTTGTAGATGAAGAGACGACCTGATGTTGTTGCTGGTCCAGTTGTAAATTCAATTGTTGTTTCAGCATCAACTGCCGAATCATCAATCAACACACTGTTAACAACAGTATCAGCCATTGCTTTCATCCCCATTGCTACACGTTCTGTTTCATATGATTTACCATAAACTGTGTATTTATAAGCTGTGTTTGGTTTTAATGTAATTGTACGTTCAACACTACTTTCACCATTAAGTGTGAGTGCTTGATCAAATGATGCTGTGTTTTCCACTACTGTTGGAACTTTTGCAATTGCGCTATTCCATGGTTTCCAACCATCTAAACCAAGAGAGAAATCAGCGTTTGTAGACACTTGATTGTTAAGTCTTTCAGCAGTTACTTTTGCTAATAATTCTTGCGCTTCTTTCAAGCGTTTGTTCATGCGTTCTTTAACAACAACATCTTCAATCACGTTAACTTTTGTTTGTAATTCATCTAAAGTTTCTGTTGTAACTTTCCAGTTTAACGCTGTCTGTTTCTTGTTGTTTTTCACAAACAAGTTTGTTACTTCTGCTACAACATCATCATTACTTACTACTTCATGAACTGTTGTTAAACCTGCGTAACCTTTACCGTTACCACCAGATTTGTACATGTATACTGTTGTGTTGGCAGGGTTATCACCTGTTGTGAATTTAACAACTGCTTCGTTATATGTGCGGCCGTTAATCAATGCAACCGTTGGAGTAGCAGCACCCGTATTCTTAACGCCGATACTGAATGGTTCGTTATTATCTGTTTTTGATTGTACAGTCAATTCATATGTTGTATTGGCTTTCAATCCTTGCACTTTTTGTTCTAGTGATGAATTTGGAGAAATTTCTACAACATTACCTGTCATGTTGCTGTCTTGTGTAATAACAGGAGCAGTTGTTCCACCTGTCCATACTTTCCAGTTAGAGAAGTCAGCTGCAAAATCGCTGTTCACTAAAAGGTTACTGTGTTTATTATCTTCACGTTGTTGTAACAAGAGTGTTGATTCAGCTAATGTATCAAGCAATGTTGCTTTAATTGTATATTTATCATCTAAAGCAGTTACTAAAGCTTTTGCTGCAGCGATTTTTTCTACTGTTGTTGTTGCATGTAATGCACCTTGTTGAACGACATGTTGTGCTTTACCGCCACCCGCTACAATTTGGTTAACATAAAGCGCGTCAACTGCTGCACTAACAACTGGTTTATTTAAATCACTTGATGCATTTTTAAGTAATACAACATCTGCATAACCGTTTAAGTCTGTTGGGTTATAAAGATAGATTGTTGCTTTTGTATTATTTGGTCCCGTTGTAAATGTTACTTCACCTTTAGAGTATTTATCTTGAGTAAAGTTTGAACCAAGTGTATTAACACCACCAAAGTTTTTAGCGCCTAACTTGATACGTCCACCTTTATCTGCTTTAACGTATGCAGTTAATGTGTACGTTGTATTTGGATCTAAATCTTCGATAATTTGCTCAGCACTTGAGTTACCTTCTAGTTTAATAACGTTGTTGCCTTCAGCACCATCACGAACAGTTGTTGGACGTTTTGCTGTTGATGACATCCAAGTTGTCCATTCTGTAATACCAAGGTCAAACTCATTATTTTGCGCGAGGTTTCCGACTTGCTCATTTGTACGGTTTTTATATAAATCTTCAACTGCTTTAACTTGCGCTGTGTAAGTTGCTTTATCTTTTACACTTGCAGGCATTTTAACAATCGCATTATAAACATCATCGATTTGCGTTTGGTCTGTGATCATTGCCACTGCACCATTTGCTGTGAGTTTGTCATTTGCAATTAAATCTGTTGAAAGAGCAGCGATTTTTTCTATAACAACAGCTGTTGTGTTAGTCAAGAAATCTTGTGCTTTATCAACTTCTGCTTGTAACTTCGCTTTTTCTTCTGGGTAAGCAACCGCGTTAACTAATGCTTGAACATCATTAATTTCACGTTGATCTGTTGTACTCTTAATAGCTGTATGGTTTGGTCCTGTGAATAAGTTTTCAACAGCATCTTGAGTCGCTGCTAAGTGTGCAAGATGTGCGTTTTCAATATCAAGGAATTTTTGAGCTGCTTTGATTTCTGCAGTGAATTTCGCTAATGGTTCAGCATCTTTCACTTTATCAACCAATGCTTGTGCTGCATCAATTTGTTTTTGTGTTAAGTCTGGGTGCATTTGAGAATGAGTATCATCTGCAAACAACTTATCGATTGCTATTGTTGCGGCTTCTTGATTGTGACGCTCTACTAACAATGCTGTTGCATGTTTGATATCTGACTCTAACGCTGTTCTAGCCGCTTCATCTGCATCGTTTACACCTGCAACAACTTCTGCAGCTGCATCGATTGTTTCTTGAGTCATACCAGCAATCAATTCTGCTTTATCAGCTGTTGTAAATAATGCTGCTACTGCATCATTTGCTAATCCTAATAGACGAGCATTTTCAATACGAGTATCTAATAACTCTTGTGCCACTTTAATTTGTTCTGTGTACTCTGCCTTTTTATCTGCATCGGTTACTTTAGATACTAATTCTGTCGCTGCATCGATTGCTTCTTTTACAACATCTTTGCCAATCGCTTCATGTGTATTATCAGTGAATAACGCTTCAATCGCCGCTGTTGCTGCTTCTTGATGACGTCGTTCTGTTAATAACGTTTGAGCATTTTCTAATCGTTGTTCAAATTCTGCTGCTTTCTCTTTATCTGTTAAATCAGCAATTGCTGCACCAATTTTTTCTAATTGCTCTTCTGTTACACCGTCAACTAATACTGTTTCTTCAGCATTTGCAAAAACGTCTGCCATATCTGTTGATAATGCTGATTGTTTATTACGTTCGATTAACATCGCTGTTGCTGAATCCACTAATACTTGCAATTCTGCTTTACGATCAGCATTTTTCACTAAATCAACATCAGCTTGTGCATTTGCAATAATTGATTCATCCATGCCCTTAATAATCGCTGCGTGTGTTTTATCTACGAACAAATTATCAACAGTTACAACAGCTGTTTCATAAGTCTTCTCAATAACATGGAAAGAAGTTTCTTTACTCTTCACGCCGTTAAGCTCTGAAATCACCTTGAAATCTGTTTCTGCTTTAATACCACTCTTAATTTCCAAACTGAAATCACCGTTGTCATCAGCCATTGCTTCAGAAGTAATCATTTCATTTTGCGCATTATTATATGTTGCAGTTACTTTTGATTTTGGTTCTGTGTGACCTACCACAGTTGCCATCTCATCATCCACACGATCTAATACAGGTGCAATAACGTTACCTTGTGCTACAGTCACCTTTGTATCATCACTGATATTACCAGCGATATCTTTGTTAGCAATATAGTAGACAGTGTTATACGCGGGGTTTTTAACATCGAATGAGTAGTTACCTTTCGCATCAACTTTTATTGTTGAAAGTAATTGACCTGCACTATCTTTGATCAATATCGATGTATTTGCTTCAGCAGTTCCTGTTAGTGCACTACTATCTGTATCGAGACGGTTAGCTTTTGGTGCTGCTGGCGCTGATTTGTCAACGTTAACTACCTTAGCATCCCACACATAGTTATGTTGTGTTGCTCCTGCGGTATTCGCACGGTATGAACGGTAAATTCCGAAACGAATTGGAACTGTACCTGTTTTCGTTGCTGTATAAGTTGTTTTAAAAGTACGTGTAGCTGTGTCATCATATATATCTTTGGTAAGAGCCGCTCCCATTGAATAAAGAACAGCAAAGTCTTTACGTGTCCAATAGCTGCTATCTCCTTCTAATTGAGCTTTAAAAGAAAACTCATATGTTTGACCGGCAATCACAGGCACTTGTTGTTCTACGACAGGTCCATCTGTTCCTTTAATAACCTGAACTCCTCCAAGATCAGTGGTGAAACGTAACTTGCCACTTTCAGCTTGTTGAACATACGTGTCATGGTTTACTTGTGTTCCATATGTACCTGATTTGTTTTGAGATGCATCTAACTCTCCAGTTGTAATGTTATAGCTATATAAGTTATAACCTAAAACACCTAAACCATTTGCTGCTGGTGCCATTTCTGGATTTTTCAACAAGTTAATGTTTTGATTCACAAAACGGCTTTCTTTTTGCGGAGTTTTCTCATCTGCTTTTGCCAAAACAGGTGCTACATCCACCAATAGCGGTGACGCAATTAAGTTGATACTCATTGCTATGCCAAAAATTTTCTTCTTATTCAATCTAATCTTCCTTCAATAAATGTTTTTCAGTTCTATATAGAACCATTTGTTTTTCCCTATGACTAATCTTATCGTCAATCTCATTGAAACTAAAGTTCATTACACGTCAATTTTTGAACATGAATTGCAATAGCTCACCACTTTTTCCCATATTTTTACATTTAATTATTAAAATAACGCTATTTTTTTATTTTAATAGCTGCCAAATCAAAAAAAAAACCCTTATAAACCGGCTGTGAAACGCCGTTTTATAAGGGTTTTTCATTCATTTATGAAAATCAAACACGTTTTGCAACAATAAGTTGCTTTTACTTCGTTTTGCGTTTATTTTTGCGATATTTTGTAATGTTACTCATCCATTTTTGGAAAAAATTAATGATTGGACGATATTCTGGACTAATCCAACCGACAAACTCTACAAGTAACTCCAACGCTAGTAGCAATAGTATAAACAACATAATTGAGCCGACGAAAGACGAGATAAAAAAAGTAAAGGCGCCAATCGCAAACAGTGCGCTTAAAGCATAAATTAATATTACTGTTTGGCGATGTGTAAAGCCTAGTGCCAATAAACGATGATGCAGATGTGAATGGTCCGCTTCAGAAATCGATTTTTTTTGTGCTAGTCGTCTTACAATTGCAAAAAATGTATCTGAAAATGGTACACCTAAAATCATAATTGGGATAATCAATGAGATAAACGTCACATTTTTAAAGCCCATCACAGATAATACACCTATCATGTACCCTAAAAAGAGCGCGCCTGTATCTCCCATGAAAATAGAGGCAGGATGGAAATTGTAAATTAAAAAACCTAGAATGGCAGCAACAAGCACCATCGCTAACGGAAAAACAATAAAATCATTCAATACATACGCCATCGCCGCAATTGAGATTAAGACGATTGATGAGATACCACCTGCTAAACCATCTAAACCATCAACTAAATTGATTGCATTCATAATGGCAATAATCCAGATAATGGTGAAAGGTCCGGCAAACCAACCAAAATTAATTTGACCAATTAGTGGTAAGGTTAAGTAATTAATCATTAGATTTCCACCAAATACAACAACAGAAGCTGCTAAAAATTGCCCAAATAGCTTCATGCCGGCTGTCAATTCAAAGCGGTCATCCAATACACCTACTAATGTCACAACAAAAGCTCCGACTAAAATAGGCCAAAACGAACTCAAATCAACAGGCAATATGACAAAACCAATTAAAAAACTTAAAATAATAGCTAATCCACCTAATGTTGGCATTGCTTTTTTATTGACACGTCGATCGTTCGGTACATCAACGGCCCCGATTGCAAACGCAAATTTACGCACAAGCGGTGTTAATATGACCGATGCTAAAAATACTACTATCAAAGTAATTGTAACCACTTTGTTTCCTCCTCAAGAACACCTCTGAAAATCCAGTCAGATGAACGACTCTATTTTTTCACTATATTTCTCTACACGCTTTTTACTAATGTTGAATCCAGCTCCGCTAATTTTTGGTATGAGTAAACGACCCTCTACCAATTTTTGTGGCTGTTCAACGATATCTTCCGACCAATACCGAGAAGATTCTGATATGTCACCAGGGAAATCCAGCCCCTCAAGCGATGCCAATGCTAAATTATATGATCGACCAACACCTGATTCAAACATACCGCCACACCACACCAATAGGTCATGCTTTTGACAGT
Organism: Brochothrix thermosphacta DSM 20171 = FSL F6-1036; assembly: GCF_036884295.1. Taxonomy (NCBI): domain Bacteria; kingdom Bacillati; phylum Bacillota; class Bacilli; order Caryophanales; family Listeriaceae; genus Brochothrix; species Brochothrix thermosphacta. Next base: position 206,985 of record NZ_CP145608.1, on the reverse strand, counting down.
ATTGAATAATCTCTAACGCGTTAAACAAACCGCCGACTCTCGCCCACTTCAAATTGATGGCACGAGCACTACCTAATTGATGTGCCACTTTAACATCTTCTATGCTATGGATGTTTTCATCTAAACATATTTTTGTCCGGATGATACGTTGAAGTTTTGCATGATTAATAAAATCATCATCTCCGAGCGGCTGTTCGATCATCTCCAAATCATAGGCATCTAATGCTTTAAACACGTCAACATCTGCTAGATCATAGGCCCCATTCGCATCCACCATTAATTTCAAATGCGGATAAGACTGACGGATTGTTTGAACGGGTAGAATATCCCAACCGGGTTTTATTTTTATTTTAACACGGGTATAGCCTTTTTCAACAGCTGCTTGTACTTCTTGCATTAAATCTTCTAAATTATTCATACCTAGACTAATCCCAACAGCAACAGCGGCATTATCACTACCTAAAAGCCGATACAACGGTTGTTTGTTTTTTTTTGCATAAATACCCCAAAAGGATGTTTCGACAGCTGAACGGGCCATATGATGCCCTTTTAGCTTATTTAAAATAAGATTAAGCGCTTTCGGGTCAGCAATTTCTTTATTTCTGATAAGTGGCCAAATATAATTCACTAACGCATCATGGCAAGTCGTCACTGTTTCGGAGGTGTACCAAGGCGTCTCAAAAGCTACGGTCTCACCCCAGCCAACTTCTCCAGTTGTTGTAGTCAAACGCACTAAATCAAAGCGACGGTAGGTTAATGTTGTTTGCGAATTAGAAAACGACTGCGCGAGCGGCAGTTTCATACGATATATTTTCATTTCAACGAATTTCATCATGTGACCTCCTATCGTTTAGCTTCTTTACGTGCCGCAAGATAAAAACGCACCAAATCTTTCATACGCCAAAGACGTGTGGGTTGTGAAGCTAAGCGATAAAACCACTCCAATCCTAACTTTTGCCAGAAGAGCGGAGCGCGTTTGACAGTGCCACTTAATACATCAAAACTTCCGCCTATTCCCATGAAAAGTCCTTTTTGTATTTGCGGTAAAATTTCGGTGATGAAGGTCTCTTGATACGGGCTGCCCATCGCTACAAATACCATATCTGCTTTGCTATCAATAATAGCATTTTGAACGTCACACCGTTCTGTTGTTGTCACAAAAAAACCACTATGTGATCCCTTTAAGTTAATATTTGGATAAGAAGAGCGCACGACTTTATGTGTTTTATTGATTACCTCTTCTGTACCACCCACGAGATAAAGCGAATAGCCCTTCGCGTTCCCTCTTTCTAACAGGTTTTGAAACATATCAAACCCTGTTACTCTCTCAGGCAAAGGCTCTTTTAGATGTTCGGTCGCCTTCACTACCCCGATACCATCAGCAGTAATGTAATCAGCTTGTGTAATATGTGCTTTAAACGATGGGTCATCGTATGCTTTCATAACAATTTCAGGATTGGCGGTCACTACAAATGTTTTTTGTTGCGAATCAATTCTATCCGTTAGTTCAGAAACCATCTCTTGTAATTTTGTATTATAAAAAGGAATCCCTAACACTGTGATTTTACGTGCCATATTAATCTCCACCGTTCTTATATTCTCTTTAACAGTTTATCACAATTAGACCACAATCATCAAAAAAACCGTAAGCATCACATGCTTACGGCTTGTATCATCGTTTGAAACTACTTTATCGAGATATCGTAAAGACATAAAATTAAAGCGAGACCTGAAATTCGAATCAGAAACAGACATGTCTCCAGAAAACTAAGCTTACTTTATCGACATTTCATAACGGGATTCAATAATATAACGAGACCTGAAATCTAAATGGTAGTATTAGTGTTTCTCGCTTTATTGCCTATCTCCAGTTGCAACACCTATTCTCTTGCGAAATTTCAGAACAAATAAAAAACATTAGACCTGAAATTTAAGTTTTAAATAGACATGGACCAGTCTATCCTAACTAAAATTTCTAGTCTAACGAATGTTTTTTAGTTTTTTCAATTTCTTGAAGAATGAACAGGGTGTTTCACTTTTATCGTCTCTAGTACTTCAACCAAAAAAACTTAAAATTTCATACACCTATAAAAAAACCACTACAAGACCTGAAATTTAAGTGCTTTAGTAGGCATTCCTCCAAAAACTAAGCCAACTTTATCAAAATTTCATAACGGGATTCAATAATATAACGAGACCTGAAATCTAAATGGTAGTATTAGTGTTTCTCGCTTTATTGCCTATCTTCAGTTGAAACACCTATTCTCTTGCGAAATTTCAGAACAAATAAAAAACATTAGACCTGAAATTCAAGTTTTAAATAGACATGGACCAGTCTATCCTAACTAAAATTTCTAGTCTAACGAATGTTTTTTAGTTTTTCCAATTTCTTGAAGAATGAACAGGGTGTTTCACTTTTATTACACTTCAGCCATTGCAAACATTATGTCTGCTTCACACGCGATTTCACCATCAACTGTCGCAATAACGTGTGCTTTTGCAATCGCACCTTTTTGTCGTGTGATTTCAGCTGCTAAATGCAACTGATCACCTGGTACAACTTGTTTTTTAAAGCGGCATTTATCAACACCTGCAAACAATCCAATTTTGTTAGTCTCTTCTTTATTCGCCATTGCTAATCCTGCTGTTTGTGCCAATGCTTCTAAAATAAGAACACCTGGCATCACTGGGAATTGCGGGAAATGACCTTCGAAAAAGGGATCGTTATGCGAAACGTTTTTATACGCACGTGCTTGTTTCCCAGCTTCTACTTCAATAACACGATCGACTAATAGAAAAGGGTAACGATGTGGTAACGCTTGTTTAATTTCATTACTTGTCATCATTATGAACTACCTCCTCATTATTTTTGGTTAACTAAATGATCTAATAATACGCCTGTTCCCATTGCAACTGCATCTAATGGTGAATCAGCTACTGCAACTGGTACTTTCAATTCATCAGAAAGTAATTTATCAAGGCCTCTTAACAAAGCCCCACCACCTGTTACAACAACACCACGATCAATAATATCTGCAGAAAGTTCTGGCGGAGTATTCTCTAAGACTGTTTTAGCTGTATCTACAATAGCGTAAACTGATTCACGCATTGCTTCACGAATCTCAGTTTCATTGATTGTTAATGTACGTGGTAAACCTGTTAATAAATCACGTCCACGAATATCCATTGTTTCTTCAGTATCAGTCGGAGTTGCTGTACCAATAGTAATTTTAATGGCTTCAGCTGTACGTTCACCGATTAATAAATTATGTTCACGTTTTACATGATTAAGAATGTCGTTATCAAGTGTGTTACCTGCCATTTTTAATGACTCACTTGTTACAATACCACCCATTGAAAGTACTGCAACATCTGTTGTACCTCCACCGATATCGATTACCATATTGCCGCTTGGTTCAAATATGTTCATTCCAACACCAACAGCTGCTACTTTTGGCTCTTCTTCGATAAATACATTACGACTACCTGTTGATTCTGCTGCTTGACGAATCGCCTTTTGTTCAACACTTGTAATGTTCGTTGGACAGCAAATTAAAATACGTGGCCGTGAGAACATACTCTTAACTTTTAACTTGTTAATGAAATACTGTAACATCGCTTGAGTAATATCAAAATCAGCGATAACACCATCACGCATCGGACGAATTGCTACGATACTTCCCGGTGTACGTCCAACCATTTGATAGGCTTCTTCTCCAACTGCTAACACTTTATTTGTCGCTGTATCTAATGCAACAACTGAGGGTTCATTAAGGACAATGCCTTTACCTTTTACAAAAATCAAAACGTTGGCGGTCCCCAAGTCGATTCCAATATCTTTTGCCATCTTTATATTTCCTCCTAATATTCACTGTTTTCTATAATTACAATCACATCATTATATCATAGTTACTGTCGAATGCCGACGTATATCTTAAAAAGTCTGATACTGTTTTACACAGTATCAGACTTTTTCACTTATTTCATTCTCACAAAACCCTCGATTAAACCGTTTGAAGTTGTGAAATTGCTTCTTCTTCAGTCATTGCTTCATCATCAAAGCGATGAATTGTTGCTCCTAAATCGCGTAATTTAAGATGGAAATCTGTATAACCACGATCTAAATATTCCAGATGAGTAACACGAGTATAACCATCAGATACAAGACCTGTTAAAATTAAGGCTGCTGCTGCACGTAAGTCAGTTGCTGAAACTTCTGCACCTTGAAGTGGTTTGCGACCATTCATAATAACTGTACGGCCTTCAATTTTCATATCTGCATTCATGCGACGCATTTCTTCAACATGCATAAAACGATTTTCAAAAACTGTTTCTGTCATCATTGAAGTTCCATCCGCACAAATTTGCGCAACCATCATTTGTGATTGCATATCCGTTGGAAAACCTGGGTGTGGCATTGTTTTAACATCTACAGGTTTCAATTTTTTTGGTCCAATCACACGAAGACCTTCGTTTTCACTAATTACTTCAACGCCCATTTCACGCAATTTCGCAATAAGTGCAACAGCATGCTCAGGCACTGCGTTATCAATGAAAATATTACCTTCTGTAATTGCTGCAGCAATCATAAATGTGCCGGCTTCAATACGATCGGCAATAATTGAATGCTCCGCACCATGTAATTTTTTTACGCCTTCAATACGAATCGTTTCTGTTCCTGCACCGATAACTTTTGCACCCATTTTATTTAAAAAGTTTGCTAAGTCAACAATTTCAGGTTCGCGTGCAACGTTTTCTAAAGTAGTTGTACCTTCAGCTAATGTTGCTGCCATCATAATATTTTGCGTTGCACCTACACTTGGAAAATCTAAGTAAATGTTTGCACCAGTTAATTTTTCTGCTGCTGCTTCCATATAACCATCTTCGATTTTAACAACAGCACCCATTGCTTCAAAACCTTTCAAGTGTAAATCAACGGGACGCGAACCAATGGCACAGCCTCCTGGTAACGCTACACGTGCACGACCAGTACGTGCTAACATCGGTCCCATTACTACCATTGAAGCGCGCATTTGGCTTACATATTCAAACGGTGCTTCCGATCCGATTGTACGTGTTGCATCAACGGTTACTTTATCCCCTTCAAACACAACATCAGCTTGTAAGTAACGCAATAATTCATTAATCATATAAACATCTGATAACTTAGGTACGTTATGTAATGTCACTTGATTTTCTTCTGCTAATAAAGTCGCTGCAATAATTGGCAATACTGCATTTTTGGCTCCTTCAATATGAACAGAACCTTCAAGTCTTTTTCCCCCACTAACGATAATTTTTTCCAATTTAAAATCCCTCCGCTAACTAACCATTTAGATTATATTTCTGTATTATTTATGCTAAAATTTCATTTTGTATGTTTTTTCTAACTTCTTAATACTATCACGATGTGCACTTTTTTTCCATACTTCGTTCCTTGATTTCAAAGATTTAAGTCTTTTGCAATTGTAAATCACTTAAAAGGATGGTAAATTTTGTGCAGCTAAAAGATAAGATAAGAAAAATGAACTAACGCCGTAACCTAAAGCAACAGCAAGAAGAATGTATAACAGACGTGCTTGCACTACTTTATTTTTACGAATCATCTTTTCTAAATCTAGCGCTTGCAACGAGAAGAATGCAATCCCCATAAATACTAAATGTGATACCAATGTCAAAATTGCTGAATCCGTGACAACATTCACTTTTTGCAAAACCTCCTTCTATACAACCTTTATTATAGCAAAAATTCCAATCTATTTACAAAAATACATAACTGTTTGACAGAATTATTATTTCAATCACATTAACTATCTCAAAACCTTATGGTTCTCCACTTTATAACATGAACGAATCTTCATTGGTGCTTATTTTTATGAAAAAATAACGGTTTTTTCAATAATATCGTAAAATAGCATAAAATGACACGTGAAATTTTTAACAGCCCTCTGTTTAAAGGTGCTCATTATCTGGCGATTTTATACAATTGTATGCAAAAAAAACTGAAAGGCAAAAGCCCTTCAGTTTTTTTAATTAACGATGCGACGCGGCGTTAATTCGATTAATCGCACGACGCAATGCCAATTGTGTTCTTAACATTTCTTCTTGATTCGATTGTGTATGTGTTAGACGTTCTTCAGCGCGTTGTTTCGCACGCTCCGCACGTGATAACTCAATGTCCTCGTCAGCTTCACTCGACTCAGCTAAAATGTTAACTTCTTTGCCGTCGGTTTCTAAAAAACCACCATTGACCGCAATCCAGTGTTCTTTACCTTCTGCATCTTTAATGCGAACGATATCGATATCAACTGGAGAAACTAACGGGATATGACCTGGTAAAATACCAAGTTCTCCACTTTTAGTTACAGCGCTAACCATTGTTGCTTCACCATTAAAAACTGGACCATCAGGAGTAACAATCGACACTTGTAAAGTAGCCATACGTTTTCCTCCTTAAAATGAGGCTGTTATTGAGGTCTTAAACCTCAACACCCATTTCTTTCGCTTTCGCGATAACATCATCAATCCCACCAAGAAGACGGAATGCATCTTCAGGTAAGTGATCATATTTACCAGCTAAGATTTCTTTAAAGCCACTGATTGTATCAGCTACAGGTACGTATGAACCTTTTTGACCTGTAAACTGTTCAGCAACATGGAAGTTTTGTGATAAGAAGAACTGGATACGACGCGCACGGTTAACGATTAGTTTTTCTTCATCAGAAATTTCATCCATACCTAAGATTGCGATAATATCTTGTAATTCTTTATAACGTTGTAATACTTGTTGAACTTGAGTCGCAACTTCATAATGCTCTTCACCAACAACTTCTGGGCTTAATGCACGAGAAGAAGATGCTAAAGGATCAACCGCAGGGTAAATACCTTGCTCAGTTAATTTACGCTCTAAGTTGGTTGTTGCATCAAGATGGGCAAATGTTGTTGCCGGAGCAGGGTCAGTATAATCATCCGCTGGCACGTAAATTGCTTGAATCGATGTAACAGAACCTTTTTTAGTTGAAGTGATACGCTCTTGTAAACGTCCCATTTCAGTTGCTAATGTTGGTTGGTAACCAACTGCTGAAGGCATACGACCTAAAAGGGCAGATACTTCAGAACCAGCTTGAGTAAAGCGGAAGATGTTATCGATGAATAAAAGAACATCTTGGCCTTCTTCATCACGGAAATATTCCGCAATTGTTAAACCAGTTAAAGCAACACGCATACGCGCACCAGGTGGCTCATTCATTTGACCAAAGACCATTGCAGTCTTAGCGATAACGCCTGAATCAGTCATTTCAAAGAATAAATCGTTCCCTTCACGCGTACGCTCACCAACACCGGCGAATACTGAAATACCACCGTGTTCTTGTGCAATGTTGTTAATTAACTCTTGAATAAGTACGGTTTTACCAACACCGGCTCCACCAAACAAACCAATTTTACCACCTTTAACGTAAGGTGCTAATAAATCGACAACTTTAATACCTGTTTCAAGAATTTCAGTTTGAGTTGATAAATCCTCAAATTTAGGTGCTTCACGGTGAATCGGTAAACGTTTTGCATCCGCTGGCACTGGTGCCTCTAAGTCGATGTTTTCTCCTAAAACGTTGAAGACACGACCTAAAGTGATTTCACCAACTGGTACCGTAATCGGTGAACCAGAATCCACAACTTCTGCGTTACGTTGCAAACCATCAGTTGATGACATTGCAATTGTACGTACGGCGTTATCGCCAAGTTGAATGGCTACTTCAAGTGTAATCGTAGTCGTTTCACTTTTTACGCGAAGTGCGCTATTAATCTTAGGTAAGTTACCTTCAGGGAAACGAACGTCTACTACTGGTCCCATTACCTGAGTTACATGTCCTACAGTCATGTTTTCTCCTCCTTGTTTCAATTCAATCATTATTCTAACGCGGCAGCTCCGCCGACGATTTCAGTAATTTCTTGCGTGATTGCAGCTTGACGCGCACGGTTATATTGTAATGTAAGGTCACCGATAACTTCATTTGCATTATCAGTCGCACTTGACATCGCAGTCATACGTGCAGCATGTTCTGCTGCTTTAGCGTCTAAAATAGAGCCAAAGATTAAGCTTTCAATATATTGTGGAAGAATAGATTCTAACACAGCTTCTTCTGAAGGCTCGAATTCGTATGAACTCAACCCTGAGGTTTCAGCCCCTTCAACTGCTGCCACTGGCAATAGTTGAACAGTGCGTTGTTCATGCGTGATTGGGTTAACGTGATGATTGTAAATCATGTGTAACTCATCAATTCGACCTTCTACAAATAACTGAATTGTATCATTCGCAATATTTTGAATTTCATTAAAGCTTGGGTGATCCGAAATACCGGTAATTTGCAACGCTACATTATAGTCGTTTTTGCTAAAGAAATGATGTCCCATATTTCCTAACGCGATAATTTCGTACTCATCAGCATTATTGTTATGTCTTTCTTTAATCAATTTAACAGCCGTTTTAATAACATTGCTACTATAAGCACCTGCCAATCCACTGTCAGCGGTTAAAACAATATAACCTACTCGATGAACTGGGCGGTTTTCAAGCATCGGATCGCTTGCTGAATTGTTTGACGCAAGATGCGCCACAATGTTACGAATCTTATCTGCATAAGGCTCGTAATTGCGGGCGTTACGTTCAGCTTTACCAAGTTTAGATGCCGAGACCATCTTCATGGCACTCGTTATTTGACTTGTCTTCTTAGTAGAAGAAATACGTTGTTTGATCGTAAGTAAAGAAGCCAAAACATTTCACCACCTTTTCATGTTTGCTGCTTCCAGTTTCTAGACTTCGGATGCAATAAATGTTGCTTTAAATTCTGTAATTGCTGCTTTTAATTCATCTTCGTTTGGTAAGCCTTTAGTTTCGATAATTGTATCGAAGAGACCTTGGTGATTATTCGTAATAAATGCGATTAATTCACCTTCAAAACGGTTGATGTCTTTAACAGGAACGTCATCTAAGAAACCGCGTGTTAATGAGTAAAGACTCACAACTTGTTTCTCAACGCCTAACGGTTGGTTCAATCCTTGTTTCAGCAATTCAACTGTACGTTTACCACGCTCTAATTTAGATTGTGTTTGCTCATCTAAATCTGAACCGAATTGTGCAAAGGCTTCAAGCTCACGATATGAAGCTAAGTCAAGACGAAGGTTACCCGCTACTTTTTTCATTGCTTTGATTTGAGCAGCCCCACCAACACGTGATACTGAAAGACCGGCGTTAATCGCTGGACGAATACCTGCGTTGAAGTAGTTAGACTCAAGGAAAATTTGACCATCTGTAATTGAGATAACGTTTGTTGGAATGTAAGCAGAGATATCTCCAGCTTGTGTTTCAACGAACGGTAACGCAGTTAAAGAACCGCCACCTAATGCATCATTCAACTTAGCTGCACGTTCTAATAAACGCGAGTGTAAGTAGAAAACATCACCTGGGTATGCTTCACGACCTGGCGGACGTTTAAGCAAGAGTGAAAGTTCACGATATGCAGCTGCTTGTTTAGATAAATCATCATAAACTGCAAGGACATGCTTACCGTTGTACATAAATTCTTCACCCATAGCAACACCAGAATAAGGTGCTAAATACAATAATGGAGCAGGTAAAGAAGCACTTGCTGATACAATTATTGTGTACTCAAGCGCACCATGTTTACGCAATGTTTCAACAACACCACGAACAGTTGATTCTTTTTGACCGATTGCAACATAAACACAGATCATATCTTGACCTTTTTGGTTAATGATAGCATCGATTGCTAAAGAAGTTTTACCTGTTTGACGGTCACCGATGATTAACTCACGTTGACCACGACCGATTGGAACAAGAGCATCAATCGCTTTAATTCCTGTTTGGAAAGGTTCGAAAACACTTTTACGATCCATAACACCAGGTGCTTGGAATTCTACAGGACGTGTTTTAGTTGTTTTGATTTCGCCTAAACCATCAATTGGAATACCTAATGGATTCACAACACGGCCAAGCAATTCTTCTCCAACTGGCACTTCCATGATACGACCCGTACGACGAACTTCGTCACCTTCAGCAATATCAGTGTAAGGTCCAAGAATGATGATACCAACATCATTTTCATCTAAGTTTTGAGCCATACCCATTGTTCCGTTAGAGAACTCAAGTAACTCTCCGGCCATTGCATTATCAAGACCATGTGCACGTGCAATACCATCACCGATATAAGTAACTGTACCCACTTCTGTTACGTTCATGTCTGCTTGATAATTCGAAATTTGTTTCTTAATTATCGTGCTAATTTCTTCAGCATTAATGCTCATTTAGTCTCACCTCTCACGGCTATTATGACATCTTAATTTGATGTGCTAAACCATTTAATTTAGAACGTAAACTTCCATCATAAACCACACTACCCATAACAACTTTAACGCCGCCGATTAGTGAAGCATCAATGTGCTTACGCAAGATCATTTGTTTATTGTTAGTAAATTTCGCAAATGCGTCAGCAAGTTTCGCTTCTTCTGCTTCAGATAATTCCACAACAGAATAAACGTCTGCCTCGCCTACGTTTAAGTAAGCGTTGACGCTCGAAATATAATGGTCGATAATTGTTAGCAAAAGTCCTGCACGCTTGTTATCAATCAATACATAGATCAGGTTTGACACAACGTCATCCGCTGATTCAAAAGCTGCCTTAACGGCTTCTTTTTTTGTTTTCATTGACACTGCTGGTGAAGATAAAAAAGAGATGAATTCAGGATTTTGACCAAGAATATCCTTGACTGCTGTTACTTCAGCAGTTAACTCTTGAACGTTGTCTCTTTCTTTTGCAACTTCCAAAAGTGCCATACTGTAACGGTTAGCAATCCCAATGTTTACACTCATTTAGTATCTCCTAACCCATCAATATAACTTGCTACGAGTTCGCTTTGATCCGCTTCATTCAGGTTTTTCTCAATTACTTTAGACGCAATTAAGACTGAAAGATTGGCAACTTGTCCACGTACTTCCGCAACAGCTTTTTCTCGTTCGCTATTGATGTCAGCTTTCGCCTCGTTGTATAAGCGTGTTGCTTCTTCTTTTGCAGCAGCAACAATTTTTTCACGTTCTAAAACGCCTTGATGTTTTGCACTATCAATTAATTCATGCGCTTCAACACGTGCCGCTTTTAACGCTTGACGTTGTTCTTCAAGTATAGCTGCTGATTCAACACGTGCGTTTTCAGCATTGTCGATTTCGGCAGCGATATGTTCTTCACGTTTTTTCATCATATCCATTAACGGTTTCCAAGCAAAGATTCGAATCAAAATAAGTAAGAGTACGAAACTTATGATTAGGAAGATTGCATCTCCCCACATCACGCCTTTTGCCGCACCAATGGTAAATTGTGTTCCTAACACGAGCAGTCCACTCCTTTCAATTACTAATTAATTTCAAATATAAAAGTGTATACTCTAATTATTTGTTAAGAACCATGAAAGCAATAACGACAGCGATGATTGGAATAGCTTCTACCATTGCGATACCGATGAACATAACTGTTTGTAAAGCACCACGTGCCTCTGGTTGTCTAGCAATACCCTCAACTGTTCTTGAAACGATTAAACCATTACCAATACCTGCTCCTAAAGCACCTAAACCTACTGCTATTGCAGCTGCAATTACACCTAAACCCATAATAAATTTCCTCCTCATTTGTATGTTGCTAATTTTTTTTATTCATTGTGTTCACTTACTGTTTAAAACTAGTGATCGTCGTTCACTTTATGTGCCATATAAACCATGGTTAACATTGTGAATATAAAGGCTTGAATTGACCCGATAAAGACCGAGAATCCTTGCCATACGACAGATGGGATGAACGATAAAATGTAAACCCCTGTGTTCATATGTGATAACTGAGTCGCGATTAAAGTAAGCAATACCTCACCCGCGTAAATATTACCGTATAAACGTAAACCTAACGTTAAGGTATTCGAAAATTCTTCCACCAGTTTGAATGGTAACAAGAATGCATACGGTGTCGCATAAGTACCTTTAAGATACCCACCTAAACCACGTTGTTTCACACCATAAAGATGTGTTAGACCTACCACCATTACCGCTAAGGTTAATGTGATTAATGGATCCGCAGTTGGTGATTTCCACCACTGTGTGCCATCAATTGTTACTGTGATAAACAGTCCTAACATGTTGGCAACGAACACATACATTAAGAGTGTTATTCCTAATACATGAAAACGACCGCCTGTTTTCCAATCCATATTGCTTTTAATGATATTTTTCACAAAATCCATAATCCACTCAATAAAGTTTTGTTTTCCAGTCGGTTTGATTTTAAGGTTACGCGTACAAATGATTGCCAGCAACAATACAATTAAAAACGTTGCAGCCATTGGCAATATATTTGCTAAGTTAAAACCTAGGCCACCAATATAAATAATGGGTTGTTCATGTTCCATGCTCTCTCTCACCCCCTCTTAGTTATTAGCCATCATGTAAATTGTCTCTTTATTTCTTCTCAATGAAACATTATTATTTTTTATGAACGCACAAAAAATGCCTGTTACCTGAGAAAAATCACGAGAACAAGCATGCGGAAAATATAGTGTCATTATGTCTTTTGTTAGCTTCAAAAGCCAACATCAGACACGTACAATATCAAATACCCTGCCCTTTGCAATCCATTGAAAGCGTTACAATTCCCATAATAACACCTTACAACAACCAGCAAGCGTTGTCAATATTACACTTGGACACATTTTCGGCACAATTGCAAGTGTTCACAAAATGTTCAAAAAGTGTTCGCTTTTACCCTTATTTCGGATTTCAAAGAACATTTTCAAAGCATTCATTGCTGTAATCCTAGCATAAAATCAACCTACAAAACAATACTATTCACAAAGTTTAACTTAATGGTAACAATTGCATATTTTAACGGACCCTTGCTACGCTTGACATTTCAGCATATCAAAAAACAGTTTAACCTTAAACAAAAGGATGGTAGCTAACAAGTAGCTTACCATCCTTTATTTTTATAAAAATTCTTGTGGTTTTTCGGATTGCTGTCCAAATTCATAACGTATAATTTCTACGATACGTTCCGAAGCTTTCCCATCACCATAAGGATTTTGAATCGTCGCCATTTTTGAATACGCTTCTTCATCATTCAGCAAATGCAGTGCTTCAGATAAAATTAAAGCTTCATCAGTACCTACTAATTTCAAAGTGCCTGCTTCAATGCCTTCTGGACGCTCTGTTGTATCACGTAACACCAGAACAGGGACATCTAAACTTGGCGCTTCTTCTTGAACACCACCCGAATCTGTCATAATCAATTTCGAGCGATAAGCAAGATTATGGAAATCAAATACGTCTAGTGGTTTAATCAAATGTACACGTTTATTATCGCCCAATATCTCTTCCGCCATTTGACGGATCACTGGGTTAAGATGAATTGGAAAAACAATATGCACATCCTCACGTGCTGTTAAAATTCCCTGTACCGCTCGGAAAATACGTTTCATTGGTTCACCTAAATTTTCGCGACGATGTGTGGTCAACAAAATATAAGGCGCACCGTTTAACTCCGTCAATACAGGATGATGATACTCTTCGGTAACTGTCGTTTCCAAAGCATCAATCACAGTATTACCCGTAATATAAACGTTATCAGCCGGAATATTTTCACTAATGAGGTTATCGTGTGCTTGTTGCGTTGGTGCAAAATGAATATCTGTCAAAACAGATGTCATTTGGCGATTCACTTCTTCTGGGAAAGGCGAGTACTTTTGGTACGTACGTAGCCCTGCTTCGACATGACCCACCTTAACTTGTTGATAAAAAGCGGCAAGCGAAGCCGAAAAAGTAGTTGTCGTATCACCATGAACCAAAATAATATCTGGTTTTTCAGCAGCGATAACTTCTTCTAATCCGAGTAATGCTCGACTTGTGATACCACTTAATGTCTGTTTATCTTGCATGATGTCTAAATCGTGTGTGGGGTGAATATCAAAAATCTCCAGTACTTGATCGAGCATTTGACGATGTTGTGCTGTTACTGTTACAACCGTTTCAATATCCGAAAAGCGCTTTAGTGCTGCAATAACGGGCGCCATTTTAATAGCTTCTGGACGCGTTCCGAAAATCGGCATGACCTTGAGTTTTTTCACCGGATTCACCATATTATTTCGTTCCGAAAAGACGATCGCCAGCATCGCCCAAACCAGGTACGATGTAACCATCTTCATTTAGACCTTCATCTAATGCAGCGATATAAATATCTACATCTGGATGTTTTTCTTGTAAAGCTTTAACACCTTCAGGAGCCGCAACCATACACATAAATTTAATATTAGTTGCACCACGTTTTTTCAATGCATCCATTGCTAAGATAGCAGATCCACCTGTAGCTAACATTGGATCAACAACAATCAATGTACGTTCGCTAATATCTGACGGCATTTTAATAAAGTATTCTACCGGCTCAAACGTTGTTTCGTCACGATACATACCAATGTGACCTACTTTAGCTGCTGGAATCATATTCACAACACCTTCAACCATACCAAGTCCTGCACGTAAAATTGGAACAACACCTAATTTTTTACCTGATAATGTTTTTGCTTTTGCAGTTACAACTGGCGTTTCCACCATTGTATCTTCTAACTCTAAATCACGTGTAATTTCATACGCCATCAACATTGCAATCTCATCAGCAACTTCCCTGAAAACCTTTGTCCCCGTTGCTTTATCACGAATAATTGTTAACTTGTGTTGGATCAATGGATGATCCATTACATGTACTTGTCCTATTCCCATTAATAATTCCTCCGTTCACTAATAAACTTCTTTTCTATTGTATAGAGAAAGCTCGCATTTGTCTAATGAAATTCTTTTTTCAAACAGAAAAAAACACTTTAAATACGGTTCTTAATCATATAAAAACAATTACATTGCGACATTGTGTGCACAATAAAATCCCAGCACTTCCTTACAATCATCATGACTGTACCAAAATGCTGGAATATTTTTAATCAAATAAGCTACACAAAAACTGAATAAAACGCATAACGTTACTCTTTATTCGTAAAGCGGGAATGAATCTGTTAATGCAAGAACATCTTTCGCCACTTCTGCTTGAATCGCTTCATCTGTTGGGTTACGCAATGATTTCGCGATTAACTCACCAATTTTGTATGACGCTTCTTCATCAAAACCGCGTGAAGTAATAGCGGCTGAGCCAATACGAACACCACTAGTAATAAACGGACTTGCCGGATCAAACGGGATCGCATTTTTATTCGTTGTAATACCTACAGCGTCTAAAATATGCTCCGCTTCTTTACCTGTTAAATCAAACGAACGTGTGTCCAATAACAACAAGTGGTTATCAGTACCACCTGTTAAAATTTCGCCACCTTCCGTTTGAAGCGCTTTTGCAATTGCCTTCGCATTCACAATGACTTGTTTTGCGTAATCTTTAAAATCTGGTTGCAGAGCCTCACCAAATGCAACAGCTTTCGCTGCGATAACATGCATTAATGGCCCACCTTGAACGCCAGGGAATAATGTCTTATCAATGATTTTAGCATATTCTTCCTTACATAAAATCAAACCACCTCGAGGTCCACGAAGTGTTTTATGCGTTGTTGAGGTGACAAAATCCGCATATGGCACTGGATTTTCATGTTCACCCGCAGCAATAAGACCTGCAATATGAGCCATATCTACCATCAAATATGCCCCTACTTCATCTGCGATATCACGAAATTTTTTAAAGTCAATTGCACGAGGATAAGCACTTGCCCCTGCAATAATCATTTTCGGTTTATTTGCTAACGCTTTTTCACGCACGTCATTATAATCAATTTCTTTCGTTTCAGGATCAACACCATAGGCAGCAATATTATAGTATTTCCCACTGAAGTTAACAGGACTTCCATGAGTTAAGTGACCACCGTGAGCCAAGTTCATGCCTAACACTGTATCACCAGGTTCCAATACCGCAAAGTAAACTGTCATGTTTGCTTGTGCACCTGAATGGGGTTGAACGTTTGCATGTTCAGCACCAAAAAGTTCCTTAGCACGATCACGCGCAATATCTTCAACGACATCAACATGTTCACAACCGCCATAAAAACGACGACCCGGATACCCTTCCGCATACTTGTTTGTTAATACAGACCCTTGAGCTTCCATTACAGCTTGGCTAACAAAATTTTCAGAGGCAATAAGTTCTATCTTTGCACGTTGACGTGATTTTTCCTGTTGAATCCCTTCAAAAACAGCTGAATCAGAATGCGATAAAATTGACATATAATATGTTCCTCCTTAGGATTACGCCTCGTGAGCGTTTAATTGCTATCTATAGTAACAAGAAGATTTTCTTGGATTACTTTACTTTAACGATCGGTCGCACGAAGATAACGGTGACCGGCCGCTTTTTCTAAACGATTCATAATGGCTTGACCAATGCCTGCTTCCGCATATGTTTCTGCTAATATAACAGTGACTTCTTCATGATGATTGAACGTTCGTAAACCATCATAAAGCTCCGCCGCAATACTCGCTAAATCAGATTGCGTACCACAGGACACTTTAACATCAGCATCCAGATCTGCAAGGGTTTCTGTTGTCGCCAAAACGCCAACAACCTCACCTTCTAATTGAAACAGGCGAATGCAGGCTTGGAAGTAATCCGTCGTCCCATCAACTAGATAAGCTGGCGCTACTGGGGCGTAATGTGTATATTTCATTCCCGGCGCTTTGGGTGCCGCCGTCGTTTGCTTGAGCGCCACATCTGTTAATACAGGTCCCACAACATTTTCCAAGGCTTCTTTTGTTACTCCGCCTGGTCGTAAAATAACAGGTTGTGAGCCTGAGCAATCTAAAACGGTCGATTCGACACCTACGCCCGTCGTACCGCCATCAATGATACAGGCGATGCGTCCCGCTAAATCTTCTTTCACATGACTTGCTTTGGTTGGTGAAGGTTTACCCGATGTATTCGCACTAGGCGCTGCGATAGGTAGATCCGCAGCTTTCAAAATCGCCAAAGCAACAGGATGAGAAGGTATTCTCACAGCAACCGTCGATAGACCTGCGGTTACTTCTGGTGCTAACGCCCCTTCTTTAACTGGCAACAAAATAGTGAGTGGCCCTGGCCAAAAAGCATCCATTAAACGTTGAGCCTCATCAGAAACGTCAGTCACAAACGCATCTAACTGCGTGCGTTCTGCCACATGCACAATCAATGGATTATCCGATGGACGACCTTTTGCTTCGTATATTTTTTTCACACTATCCGATACTGTTGCATCACCACCTAAACCATAAACCGTTTCGGTCGGAAATGCCACTAACTCTCCTTCTTGCAAGAGCACAGCCGCAGCATCAATATCAGTCGTTGTTGCTTCTTTAAATGACGTTTTCATTTTCATACATCCCTTCATATAGTTTCTATTGTAACGATGAGCAACGCTTTTGTCACTATAAAAATAGCATTTTATTAACTTAATGTTTATTTTTCAGCAAAAATAACGGAAATCGTTCGTCTTTAAGTTATAATAACTCTTTAAAACATTATAAATTGATTTAAAATGATTTAAAAGCGAACATTAACATCCAAATACACTTCAACCTTTTTTTAAATACCATGATACACACAGCTTATGCACAGACTGTGGATAACAATTTTGTCAATGTGTGTTTTTTGTTGATAACTATGTGCATAACCTTTAAAGTCACTGGTAATAAAGGGATAACTATCAACAACTTTTTTATATTACATTTTCATTACATCGTTTCTACTGTAATAAAGGCACTTTAGAGCGATTGAACTGTTTATAAACTGTGGATAACTTGTTGGTATCGTTATTTTTTTATAAATTAAAAGGTCAGGGCACGCCCTAACCTTAGTAAGTATCTAAAAATAAGAAAAACTGTTTTACCTCTTCTTAACTGCGATAATTATTTACAAACGCGTGATTAAGCCAAACACACTGACCTTACGCTTCTATGTTTCCATCAATACCACACGGTCATTCCCTGACAAGTCTTTCACCACTGCTATTTTTGCTTGTGGATAAGCCTCGGCTAACGCTGATTTTATCGCTTCACCCTGATGGTAACCAATTTCAAAAGCTGCAACGCCACCCTTTTTCAAACAAGAGGGTAACTGTTGAATCAATCGTTGATATAAAGCGAGCCCGTCATTCTCTGCAAAGAGCGCAAGATGTGGTTCGTACTCTATCACCGAAACATCCATAACATCCGTTTCCGAATAAGCGATGTAAGGCGGATTCGAAACAACAACATCAAATTTTTCACCACTATCAATCAACGGCTGCAATAAATCACCTTGAACAAATGTAATTTCTGCTGCCAATGTTTGCGCATTTTTTTCAGCCACAGCAAGCGCTTCAACAGAAATGTCCGACGCAAAAACGCGCAATGTCGGTTGTTCTTTTTTTAATGTAATCGCAATTGCACCACTGCCGGTGCCCACATCCACCACACGTGCATCGTCAGGAAATTTTTTCAACACTGATAATACATGCTCGACCAATTCTTCTGTTTCGGGTCGCGGAATCAGAACCGCCTCACTCACAGAAAAAACACGGTCATAAAAAACTTCTTCACCCGTGATATATTGAACGGGTTCACCAGCCAGCGCACGCGATAATTGTTCATCTAGCATAGCAAGCACTGTCGTTGGCACTAATTCATGTCTCGACAACACCATCTGTGTTTTTGTCCAACCCATTTGCCGTTGCATTAACACCTCAGAAATAACAGGCTCTAACTCAGCTGTCTGCAAAGTGGCTTTGGCTTGGGCGAGCCACTCTGTCACTTTCATTAATTCGTTAGGCTTTCAAGTTTACTTGTTTGATCTTCCATAATTAAAGCATCGATAAACTCATCAATTTTACCCGTTAAAATTTGATCTAATTTTTGAATTGTTAATCCAATACGGTGATCTGTTACACGATTTTGCGGGAAGTTATACGTACGAATACGCTCTGAACGGTCACCTGTACCAATAGCAGATTTACGATTTTGATCGATTTCACTTTGAATTTCAGATGAAATTTTATCATATACACGCGCACGTAATACTTTAAATGCTTTTTCACGGTTCTTAAGCTGTGAACGCTCATCTTGCATCGCTACAGCAATCCCTGTCGGAAGGTGAGTTAAACGAACAGCTGATGCTGTCTTATTAACATGTTGCCCACCCGCGCCACTTGCATGATAAATATCAACACGCACATCATTATCAGCAATTTCAATATCTACTTCTTCTGCTTCAGGCATTACAGCCACCGTTGCAGTTGACGTATGGATACGACCACCAGATTCAGTCTCAGGTACACGTTGTACGCGGTGTGCGCCATTTTCATACTTCAATCGAGAGTAAGCACCTTGGCCGGTAATCATCGCTGATACCTCCTTGTAGCCCCCAACGCCCGTTTCGTTTGAATCAAGCACTTCAATTTTCCAGCCTTTACTTTCAACATAACGTGCATACATATTAAATAAATCACCGGCAAATAACGCCGCTTCATCTCCACCAGCTGCACCACGAATTTCAATAATAACGTTTTTATCATCATTGGGATCTTTTGGTAATAATAGAATTTTAAGCGATTGCTCTAACTCGCTATTTTCTTCCACAAGTTCCGCTACTTCCATTTTTACCATTTCGCGCATTTCATCATCTAATTTCTCATTAAACATCTCTTTTGCGCCTGCTAATTGTTCTTGCACTTCCTTATAACGACGGTAAACTCGAACCGTTTCAGCAATTGATGATTGCTCTTTCGAATAATCACGCAATTTATTTGTATCACTTGTTACCGCTGGATCACTCAATAATTCATTGAGTGATTCATAACGATCTTCCACCATCTGTAATCGATCATACATTATCTAATCGCTCCTTTTTCTACAATTTCGGGTTTTTATAACAACGTCGACAAACGGGATAATAACTTTCATTGCCTGCAATATGAATTTGTTCACCACCATAATTCGGTGTACCATCTGCATTAATACGTAAGTTCATAATCGCTTTTTTTTCACAGAACCAACAAATTGTTTTTATTTCTTCTATTTTATCAGCATAGACTAATAAATACTTCGATCCTTCAAACAATTCGTTACGCGAATCGTTTTTCAAACCAAAACACATCACTGGTATTTTCAATTCATCTACGACACGAGCCATTTGTTCCACGTGTTGTTTTGTTACAAATTGAGATTCATCGAATAGCACACAATATATCTTTTCATCTAAAGCATTTACCAATTCATAAATATCAGTATTCGCTCCAACTGCAATCGCTTCACGCTTCATGCCAATACGACTAGAAACATAACCTACCCCGTCGCGATCATCTACGCTCGATGTTAAAATTAACACTTTTTTGTGTTGCTCTTCATAGTTATGCGCAACTTTTAAAATTTCAATCGTCTTGCCACTATTCATTGCACCATATCTGAAAAATAATTGTGCCATCAACTCTACCCCTTATTTATAAAATATCTACCTTATTTATTATACAAGCTATAGCAAAAGATAACTACTCTCTTTAAAAAATGTTCGTCCTTTTTTTCACAATGATCAACAGCTTTAGCTCAAATAACAATCGTAGCCTATCGAGCAAGCGCAGATACAACACTAAGCGACGACAACACTTTCTATAATCAGCGTTTTAGCTCGGATGGCAATCGCGGCGTATCGCGCACTGCGACATGAACATACTTACTGTATGTGATTAAGCAAGCGCAGATACAACACTAAGCGATGACAACACTTTCTATAATCAGCGTTTTTAGCTCGGATGGCAATCGCGGCGTATCGAGCAATGCGACATGAACATACTTACTGTATGTGATTAAGCAAGCGCAGATACAACAATGAGTGACACCGAGCTAAAAATGCTGAAAGAGAAAAAACACCCCTTATGGGGAAGCTTCCCTTCATAAGAGGTGTTCTTAATTAGGCTATATTCAAGAAGCCTTTACCATAGCTTGTATGATAATTATTTGATGCCGTATTTTTTGTTGAATCGATCAACACGTCCGTCAGCAGCGGCATGTTTTTGTTTACCTGTGTAGAACGGGTGAGAGTCAGAACTGATCTCAACACGAATTACTGGGTATTCGTTGCCATCTTCCCATACGATTGTTTCTTCTGAAGTACGAGTAGAACCAGTTAAAAATTTGAAGTCAGTACTTGAATCCATAAATACAACTTTATTATACTCTGGGTGGATACCTTTTTTCATGATTATTTCACTCCTTTGCCCTGAATCATCTGAAACAGAGTTATTTACGCCCTATTGGCACATAAAAACATTATACTACGCAAAAGTCAATTATGCAAACAAACCAAAGCTGAAATTATAAAATTAAAATCCCACGTAATTATTTCTTTTTTTGTTCTTGTTTCGCTATGTATTCGAAAAAATCCTCATTTGTTTTGGTTTGTTTTATGTATTTAATAAAGCGATTTGTTAGCTCTAAATTATCGCCTTGAGCTGGCATCGCTTTACGGATTTTCCATAAACGTTCCAATTTATCCTTAGAAAGTAATAAATCCTCTCTACGAGTACCCGAAGATCTAATATCAACGGCTGGGAAGATACGCCGTTCTGATAATTGACGCGACAGATGTAACTCCATATTACCCGTCCCTTTAAACTCCTCGTAAATAATATCATCCATCCGTGAACCGGTATCAATTAGGGCTGTAGCGACAATTGTCAAACTGCCACCCTCTTCGATATTACGCGCTGCTCCAAAAAAGCGCTTCGGACGATGGAACGCAGCCGGATCAATTCCGCCTGATAATGTTCTACCACTCGGTGGGACAACAAGATTATAGGCACGCGCTAAGCGTGTAATACTATCCATTAGAATAATAACATCACGCTTTTGTTCCACTAATCGTTTAGCACGCTCCAAAACCAATTCTGCAATTCGCACATGATTTTCAGGCACTTCATCAAAAGTCGAACTCACCACTTCAGCATTAACTGATCGTTCAATATCTGTTACTTCTTCAGGTCGTTCATCAATTAATAGCATAATTAACTCCGCCTTGGGATGGTTAATACTAATAGCATTCGCAATTTTTTTCAACAACATTGTTTTCCCAGCTTTAGGCTGTGCAACAATCAAGCCACGTTGGCCAAAACCAATCGGCGCCACCAAATCAATCAAACGCGCGGATACATCTTCTGGCGAAGACTCCAGGTTCATATGACGATCAGGATATAGGGCTTTTAGCGCCGGAAAATGTACACGATCTTTTGCTACTTCAGGATTTTCACCATTCACAGAAACAACTTTCAATAAACCTGCATAACGTTCATTTTCTTTAGGTGCCCTGACTTTCCCTTGTACCTTATCTCCATTACGTAATTCAAAACGGCGGATTTGTGATGCAGAAATATAAATATCTGCTGAACTTGGTGCATAATTAATCGGACGCAAGAACCCAAATCCTTCTGAGGCGATGATATCTAGAACGCCTTCCATGAATGCAAAACCATCATTTTCAACATTCACTTTAATAATTTCTAAAATAAGCTCTCTTTTAGATAACTTACTAAAATTTGATAACTTTAACGATTTCGCAACTGAATAAAGCTCTTTTAGCGTCTGCCTCTCCAATTGCGCCATTGACATCTCTGCCATTTCATTCACACCTTTATCTATTTTATTTATGCGACGTTCGCTCAATTTCCGCACCTAAACCTTGTAATTTTTCAATAATATTAGAGTAGCCACGTTCAATATGGCTGACTTCTTGAATAATTGTTTCACCAGATGCAATCAAACCTGCAGTAACAAGCGCAGCACCTGCTCTTAAATCCGAAGCAGTAACAACTGTTCCACTAAGTGTTGCAGCCTCTTTTACGATCGCTGTTCGACCTTCGACATATATATGCGCGCCCATACGATTCAATTCATCGACCTGTTTAAAACGTGCAGAATAAATGTTATCAGTAACAACAGAAGCGCCATCAGCTTGTGTTAATAACGTCACAAATGGTTGCTGCAAATCTGTCGGAAATCCAGGATATGTCATCGCTTGAATATCAACAGGTTGTAACAATTCCTCATGCGGTTTCACAATAACGTAATCCTCACCCAATTCAAGCGGCACATTCATCTCTAGCAACTTAGCAACAAGCGGTTCAAGATGCTCTAGGATAACATTGTCAATTTGCACATGACCATTTGTAGCAGCAGCCATAATCATATATGTTCCCGCTTCAATACGATCAGGGATAACAACATGACGACAAGAGTGAAGGTAATCCACTCCTACAATACGGATACGATCCGTCCCTGCTCCAACAATACGTGCACCCATTTGATTTAATAAGGATGCCACATCTACAATTTCAGGTTCCTTCGCTGCATTTTCAATCACTGTTTGCCCCTCTGCTTTAACAGCAGCTAGCATTAGATTAATTGTCGCACCCACACTTGCAGTATCTAAATACATACGGTTACCTAACATTTTTTCAGCACGCAAATAAATGGCACCCTGTTCATTCGTTACTTTTGCACCCAGTGCCTCGAAACCTTTAATATGCTGATCAATCGGTCGGGGTCCAAGATAGCAGCCACCCGGTAAACCGACAACAGCTTCATTAAAACGACCCAACATTGCTCCCATCAGATAATAAGAAGCACGTAATTTTTTCACATTACCTTCCGGCAACGGCATAGAAACCATTGCTCGAGGATCAATCTCAAAAGTACCTGGTGCTAATTCGGTGACAGTTCCACCAATTTCTGACAAAATTTCAAACAAAGTATGTGTATCTGATATATCTGGTACGCCTTCCAAAATAACGGGTTCATCACCTAAAATCAAAGCAGGTATTAACGCAACCGCACTGTTTTTCGATCCATCTATTTTTACTTTTCCATTTAATGGTTTGCCACCCTTAATTTTAAATACATCTGTTGTCATAGGTTACTCCTTTAAATTAATTTTCATATCATATCGCTAGGTCACTTTTTTTATGGAATCTCACTCTATTGTTGTAGACATTCTGCCTTTATATCTTAACGAATGATGTAAGTATAGCATTATACCCATCTTTATAATTAACTTTAGTATAACATCATACGATTACTTTGTATTTTAATTACTATTCTTTATTGGTATTTATATGTTTCAAAAAAAAGACAAAAAAAGCAACTGTCTCATTTTTGGTAATGAGACAATCACTTTCCGTTATATTATTTAGTTTTAATAGATGCTGCGATAAAATCTGCAAACAAACCTTGAGGACGATTAGGACGAGAAACGAATTCCGGATGGAATTGCGCTGCTATGAACCAAGGATGATTTTCAAGTTCGACAATTTCAACAAGACGACCGTCCGGTGAAACACCTGAGAAGATCATACCTGCTTCTTCAAGTTGCTCACGATACGTGTTATTGAATTCATAACGGTGACGGTGACGTTCTTCGACTTCTGTTACATTGCCATAAGCAGCAGCCGTTTTTGTTCCCGCTTTAAGAACACTTGGATAAAGACCTAAACGAAGCGTTCCACCCAAATCTTCAACACCATTTTGATCTGGTAACAATGCAATAATTGGATGTTTTGTTTCAGGATCAATCTCTGCTGAATTAGCACCCTCCAAACCAACTACATGACGTGCGTATTCAATTGTTGCTAATTGCATACCTAAACAAATACCGAAGAACGGAATTTTATTTTCACGTGCGTATTTTATTGTTTGAATTTTACCTTCGATACCTCGATCACCAAAACCACCTGGAACTAAAATACCATCAGCTTTACCTAATACCTCGGCAACATTTTCAGCAGTGATATCTTCTGCTTGTACCCAATCAATATTTATTTTAGCATCATGACTATAACCCGCATGACGAAGCGCTTCTGCTACTGATAAATAAGCATCTTGCAAACTTACATACTTACCTACTAACGCGATATTAACTTCTTTAGACAGATTCTGAACTTTAGCCGCCAAAGCGCCCCACTCTTCCATGTTCGCTTCTGGTGCATCAATATTTAACTTATCACAAACAATTTGATCTAAGTTTTGTTTTTGTAACGCTAACGGAATTTCATATAATGTCGGTGCATCAATACACTCAATAACTTCTTCTTTTTTAATATCACAGAACATCGCTAATTTTTCACGCATGCTTTCTGTAATCGGACGATCTGCACGCACAACAATAATATTTGGTTGGATTCCTAAACTACGCAGCTCTTTAACACTATGTTGTGTTGGTTTTGTTTTCATTTCACCTGCAGCTTTGATATAAGGAATCAAAGTAGTATGCAAGTATAAAATGTTTTCTGAACCCACTTCTGTTTTAATTTGTCGAATGGCTTCAATAAATGGTAACGATTCAATATCACCAACAGTACCACCAATTTCCGTGATAACAATATCCGCTTTTGTTAAGCGACTCGCGCGATAAACACGGTCTTTAATTTCATTTGTAATATGCGGGATAACTTGAACTGTTCCGCCCAAATAATCGCCACGGCGTTCTTTTTTCAATACTTCTGAATAAATTTTACCAGTTGTTACATTGCTGTTTTGATTAAGGTTAATATCAATAAAACGCTCATAATGCCCTAAATCAAGGTCAGTTTCCGCACCATCATCAGTTACAAATACTTCACCATGTTGATAAGGACTCATTGTCCCTGGATCCACATTAATATAAGGGTCAAATTTTTGAATAGTGACACTTAATCCTCGGTTCTTTAATAATCTCCCTAAAGATGCGGCTGTGATTCCTTTTCCAATAGACGAAACCACGCCTCCTGTTACAAAAATATACTTCGTCACGTTCGTTTCCTCCTTTGAATTATCGCTATAAATCGGCGAATTTTTACTGTTACTGTCAGGTTGCTTACCTCGTGTTAAAAAAGATAAAGTGCCCCCGTTACTTAATAAAAAAAGTAAGGGAGCACTTCGTTACGATTACTTATTTGTCCTTAATTTAATGTAAGGAGCCCAAAAAGAATAATACCGAAAAATATTTAATTCGTCAAGTGATTATACGATATTAAATTTCATCTTTATCATCGACAATTGTCAATTCGCCTTCAATACCGTCTGGCAAGTGATCTTTTAAGTCACCATCGATATCGTCATCATCTGCATTTTTATCAGATAATACGATTGGTTCTTCACCAAGTTCAGGTTCTTTTTCTTCGAAGTCTTCTTCTTCATCTTCGATTTCGTCAACTTCAGCAACTGCTGCTTTTTTACGACGTTTTTTAGGTTTCGCTAACTCTTGAACCTCTTCATCGATTGCATCTAATGGATACCAATCGCGTAAGCCCCATGTGTTATGTCCTAATGAGATAAATGTTCCAGCAGTATTCAAATCTGTATAGAATTGAACTAAACGCTCTTGCATTTCCGTTTGGCTCATCCCTTTAAATTCACTCATAACAGTCGTGAGGTCTTTAAATGGCATAACTTCTTTTTTCTCATCTAAAATGTGATACGCAAGTTCTATCAACGACATTTCTTGGCGTTGTTCATCCGTCAAATGATTCAAGATCAAAATCGACACGTCCTTTCAAATTTACATCTACCAATGTTTGTTACCGCGCTAAATTAAAACGCACAAATATAGGGCTTTAACCATAATTTGCCTATTTTATACAATATAAATCTAATTCTACTACATTATGACTATTTTTTCAACAAATCCCAACTCAAAACAAACAGTAGTACACTGAGTAGCATTATCGGGATTGATCCGAGCATTTTATCGTACACAAAATAGAGCGTAATACTAAACGCAATAAACAAAACAAGCCAAATAATGCTTTTTTTCACCCTAATCACCTCAATTACATTTTTTCAGGTGCAGAAACGCCAATCAATGATAATGCATTTTGTAATGTAATACGAACCGCTTCACAAAGAGCTAAACGCGCTTTTGATTGTGCAATATTTTCCACATCAATTACGTGCGAATGGTTATAAAAACGGTGGAATGTGCTTGCTAAATCATGTAAGTAACGTGTAATACGTTGTGGTGCGCGTTTTTTAGCTGCTTCAATTACGACACTGTGGTAATCACCAAGCATTTTCAATACAGCAAGTTCACTTTCATTTTCAAGAAGTGATGCATCATAATCAGCATAACCGCCAACAATACCTTTTTCAGCTGCTGAAGAAAGCATACGACAAATACGTGCATGAGCATATTGCACATAAAAGACAGGGTTTTCACTTGATTGTGATGTTGCTAAATCTAAATCGAAATCTAAATGAGTATCACTTGAACGCATTGCAAAATAATAACGCGCAGCATCTAATCCAACCATATCAACTAAATCACGCATAGTCACTGATTTACCAGTACGCTTACTCATCTTAACAATTTCGTCGCCCTTCATTAAACGAACTAATTGAATAATTTGGACTTCAAACTGATCCGCGTTATAACCTAGCGCTTGAATTGCCCCATTCATACGCGCGATATACCCATGATGATCCGCTCCCCAAACATCAATTAATGTATCGAAGCCGCGATCAAATTTATTTTTATGGTAGGCAATATCTGGGAACAGATAAGTGTAACTACCATCTGACTTAATTAACACACGGTCTTTATCATCGCCAAATTCAGTTGATTTAAACCAAGTTGCTCCACCTTCTTCAAAGATACGACCACTTTTTTTCATAACATCCAACGTCGGCAATACTTTGTTATCATCATATAACGTTTGTTCCGAGAACCACGTATCAAAATTAACGCGGAAATCGCTCAAATCTTTTTTCAATTTAGCTAATTCATATGCCAAACCTTCTTCACGGAAAACGCGACGACGTTCTTCTAATTTATCTTCGCCAATAAATTGATCGCCATATTTATCAACCAATTGTTGAGCTAACGTTAAAATATCTTGTCCGCGATAACCATCTTCTGGAAATTCCCATTCAACATTTAACACCTCATGATAACGCGCTTCAGTTGAAAGTACGAGATTCATAATTTGATTACCCGCATCATTGATATAATACTCACGTGATACATCAAAGCCAGCTTTATTCATGATGTTGGCTAACGAGTCACCGATAGCTGCGCCACGTCCATGACCTAAATGTAAATCACCTGTTGGATTTGCCGAAACGAACTCAATCAACACACGTTCTTTTTCACCAAATTCACTTTGTCCATAGGCATCTTTTTCAGTAATGATTTGTGAAACTAATTCTGTTAAATACGCATTGTTTAATGTGAAATTAATAAAGCCTGGTCCTGCAATATCTACTTTTTCAATATTCAACGCCTCTGTATCTAACTTTTCAACCAAAGCTTCTGCAATTGCACGTGGCGCTTTTTTTGCGACTCTTGCTAACTGCATCGCAATGTTAGTTGCAAAATCACCATGTGTTTTGTCCTTAGGTGTATCTAATATAATCGACGGCATATTTTCAGCATCAGTTAATCCTGCTGCAATAACTGCGTCAGCAATCCCTTGACGAATCGCTGCTTCTTTTTGTAACTTAATACTCATTCGTTATTTCCTCCTCAATTCTAAATTTCATTTGAAATGTTCCCATACTATGCTGTCCATCTTCGCTGTGTAAGTCATAATGCAGTTCTATTTGATAGATACGATCTGTCACTTGTTTACGATGAATCATTGTTCGTTTGGTTGCCAAACGCATTTTACCTTGACTCGTCTCATAGGTCCCAACAGATGTTGTTTCAGGTACTAGTGGTAAATTCATATTGATTGCTCCTCGTCGGATAATCAACGCACGATCGGCCATCAACTTAATAGTTGTACGCACCTCGTTACCGTCCATATACTCATTGTATCGCAAATATAGTGTGGCACCATCTTCATAAACACTGCCTTCAAAGAATTGTGCGACTTTCTCTTCCTGTTCACCTGTTATTTCAGTTACAAGATTAATTTTCACAGGTTGTCGCTTCATTTCATTGTTTTTATTTGTCATATTATCGACTCCTTCTAAAAACAATACCATATGCCATTTTATCACAAATAAATGGTTTTTTGATTGTTTCTTGCAATTTAAATTCATATACCAGTTAAAGCTTTCATTTATTTATGAAAATAATTCTTTTTTGTGAATCGCTATATTTTTTCTTTCAATTGGCGTATATTTAAGTTATCACATATTACAGGAGGTACTCTAATGCCCATCGTAACAATCAAACTACTTGAAGGACGTTCAATCGAACAAAAACGAGCGCTTGTAAAAGAAGTAACTGAAGCTATTTCTCGCACTGCTAATGCCCCAAAAGAAAACATCCATATTATTTTGGAAGATATGGCTAAATCAGATTATGCCACTGAAGGCGTATTGAAAAGCGATATCTAAACCGCTTCAAGCTTTATCTGCTCACCAATTGAACAAATATTAACTACTATCCTCGGATAGTAGTTTTTTTATGCGTTGCGTATTAAGCGGCGTAATACACCTAACAATAGGGCTGTCTGTTGGACAATCACTTCATCTGATAATCGTTCACCTGTGTTTTCTAATAATTGTAATAACGTCATCATATCGTCAACAGCTAATGTAACGTGTTGTTTTTGTTTTGTAGCCAGCCAGCTGGATGTCCAAATACTTATCGTCTGTAATCGCTCTCTAATTGGCAGTTGCTGCAGTGTTTGTTCCAAGTTTGCAAAAGTATTTTCTGCTATTGTTACAGGCTTGGTTGTATCTGTTCGTTTCTGTTCAACGAGCCATACTTCTTGTTCTTCTTGGTACTTTGGATCCATACGTAAACCACGCAAGGTATTTACATTACTGATTTTCCCGTAACTCAAGGGAGTTGTTTTCTTTTTCATAACTACCGCCTCTTATAATTTTGATCTTTTATGTGCTGAAATAAGCTTTTTAATAGCTATCATTTGTTTTTCAGTGGCCTTTGTCTCTATATCTTCTGGATAGAATATTTTTATATCAGTCTTAGTTTTACCACTGATTGCTTTGACAATGGGTGAACATTCAGACAGTTCCATTAATGTATTATCTTTTTGTTTTATCGTGATAGGTAACCGTTGATTCTTACCTGGTCGATATAAATCATAGGGTAAATCACTTGAAGAATGGATTTGTATATAATACTCAGGATTATACCCAACTTCTTGATAGAGCTGACGCAATTTTTCATAAAAAACACTATCTGTATCTGGATCATAATCACAGTATTTAAAAAGTTTCCTGTTCATATAACGTGAACATAAATCCCTCAATATCGAGTCTTCCTCTTCTTGCCAAATTAAGAAATGATAACGCATGACATCATCATCTAACTTCAAATAATCTGCTAAAGATACTGTGCGCTCAAAGAAAGGAATTAACAAAAATAGCTCATGTTTAAATTGATAACCTTTCAAATATAATGCCTTTGCTCGTCTAAATATTTGGTTAACAATCACTTCCGCGCTGCGTGTTACCGGATGAAAATATACCTGCATGTACATTTGGTAACGGCTCATCACATGATCTTCGACAGCGTGCATTCCTTTTTCTTCTATCACAACTGTATTGCCAAAAGGCATCATCACACGTAAAATACGCTCGATATCAAAGGTGCCATAACTAACACCCGTAAAATAAGCATCCCTCAGTAAATAATCCATCCGATCGGCATCAATCTGACTGGATATCAAGTTAACAATCACTTGATTTTCATACGATTTATCAATTACCTTGGCAACTTTCATCGGAAAATCAGCATTGATTTGTGATAATATCTGGTTGACTTCAGTATGTGGATCTAAAATAATCTTTTTTGTGTATTCCTCATGATCTGTATCAAAAACAGCTTCAAATGTATGCGAAAAAGGACCATGTCCAACATCATGTAAAAGGGCAGCTGATAAAGCAACCAGATACTCTTCTGTATCTTTAGTGATAGCCCAACCATTCGTATTTTCACGAATACCTAATATGCGGCGCATGATTTCATAAACACCTAAAGAATGCGTGAATCTACTATGTTCTGCTGTCGGAAATGTTAAATTAGTCATTCCTAATTGCTTAACACGACGTAATCTTTGCATTTCTTTTGTTTGAATCAACGACCAAATCAAAGTATCCTGAACATGGATATAACGATGAATCGGATCTTTAATGACTTTTTCATCCTTTAATTTATTAATCATGCCCTCACCTCTCTTGGTATTTAATAGTCAACAATCGCTTGATTTCGTTTCTTTAATCGTTCCATAAAATAGGGCAACCGTGCATATTCTTCCTCTGTTAAGGGTATCTCACTTGTTTGCATCAACGTTAACAATCGTTGGTTGACGTCTTCTAAGCTAAGAGGGATTGCTAATAAATCACTTAATGTACTCATCACTTCATTTTTCACAACTGGGTATTGAATACGCGTTTCTTCTCCCTTTTTCCCAATGGCATAAAAGTCACGAATTAAATCTGCACGTTGCGCCTGATCACCGTTTACACTTAAATAGATTTGCACTGCAATTGCACCATTTGCACGACGTTGTGAAATGCCTGCAAACTTTTTACCATTGATACTTAAATCATAACTCCCTGGGCAATATGAGTGTACAATTTCTTTAGCTTCAATTTCCACTGGAAAATCAGCGAACATCTCTGAAATCAAGGCTTTCATTGCCTCATAGCCATCATCTATACTGATAGACTCCTTTGGCTCATTAAGGATTAACGATAAATTATAGACACCTTCATCCAATACAACAGCCAAACCACCCGAATGGCGCATTACCACATCATAACCTGACTCTTTTAGAAACTGCACTGCTTCTTTAAAATAAGGCAGTCTTTGATCTTGAATACCTACAACAATCGTTTTAGGATGACACCACGAACGAAGTAATCCTGACATCCCCATTTCTTTGCTGATACTTTCACTTAAAACGTCATCAGTTGCAAATGAATACAGGGCCGATTCAGTTGATAAAGGAGCAGCTTGATTTATCCAACGCCACTCTTGTATACCCGTTAACAAGCTCATAACACATCTTCCTTTTCTCTTTTTTCAATAAGTTTATTATACCACGAGCCTTATAACTAGTAACTTTTTTACATTATTCTCAAAAAAAAGAACCTTTTCAAAAGATTCTTTTTTAACCCTAGTAAAACCAAGACTCAATGATTTTACAAATAACAATCATATTCTATTACATTTCCCGTAGTATATACGCATAATAAACCGTTATAATTGATGATAACTCGCAACCATAATCGCCTTAATTGTATGCATCCGATTTTCAGCCTGATCAAAAACCAATGAATCCTTCGAACGGAAAACAGCATCAGTAACTTCCAGTTCTGCTAGACCATAACTATGATACACTTCTTTTCCTACTTCAGTTTCCAAATCATGAAAAGCAGGTAGACAATGAAGAAACACGCTTTTTTTACCGGTAGCTGTCATCAGCGCTTCATTTACTTGATAGTTTTTCAGAAGTTTAATACGCTCTTCATACTGATTTTCTTCCCCCATGGAGACCCAAACATCTGTATAAATAGCATCCGCACCCTTAACATCTTCTATGTTATCTGAAACAAAATAGGTTGCTCCAGATATCTGTGAACATTGCTGTGCGATATCGACAATGTTTGCTGCTGGCTGTAATTGTTTTGGTGCAATTATAACAACATTAACGCCTACTTTAAGACAACCGATGGTTAAGCTATTAGCGACATTATTACGTCCATCTCCTACAAAACACACCGTGAGACCTTTTAAATACCCAAAATGTTCTTTTAGAGTCAATAGATCTGCGAACATTTGTGTTGGATGCCATTCATCAGTCAAACCATTCCAAACAGGTACGCCTGAATGTTGCGCTAAACCGTCTACGACAGATTGTTTAGCCCCACGATATTCAATCCCATCGAACATGCGACCTAATACTTTTGCTGTATCTTCTAACGATTCTTTGGTCCCAAATTGAATATCAGCTTTGCCTAAAAATTCTGGAAAAGCGCCTAAATCATTAGCCGCGACAGTGAATGCCGCACGAGTTCGCGTTGAAGTTTTTTCGAATAACAAAGCAATATTTTTACCTGCTAATAACTGGGGACGTTTCCCTGCTTTTTTTTGAGCTTTTAATTTAAAAGCAAGGTCTAGTATGGTTAATATTTCTTTCTCTGTCAGTAAATTATCTGCTGTTAATGAATTCAATGTCGGCATTTATACTAACCACCTTTTATTTCATTTATTTTATTTATTATATCTTAAAATGAATATTTATACAACTTGATTGTATTTTTATTAGTTTTCACGTACAAAAAAGACTACTGAATTAAAACAATAGTCTTGCGTTTTACTATGTAAGTCTGTGGATTGTTAATTTGATGTTTCTTTGAAATCGTAAGGTCGATATTTCTTTCTAAGTGCAGCTTGTTCAATTCGTCTTTTTTCAATATCTGATCTAAAATAGAGTTTAACACTGCCCTTTTGCACTTGTTCGATTTTATTTCGGAGCACAAGTGAATAGAGCGCTTGTTTGGTGATTTGTAATGTATCTAAGACTTCCTGGGTAGATAAAAACTCATTGTCTAAAATTTCTAACAATTCATTGCGTTTCCACTTTTTCTTAACCATTATAAGCGCCTCCCTAAAAACATATTTTAACCATATAACGAAAAATAACACCTTGAAAAATATTACTTATCCTTATTCTACACTATAAACACTACAAAAAGAACAGATTTTTAGAATTGTTTTCAAAAATCTGTTCTTTGTAAAATATATATCTATTTTAGCGGAGCTTTTGCTTTGTCTGGGATATCTTTAAATTGTACTTCTTCATATGTTTTAACACCGCTTTTGTGTTTAAATTCACTGACCTTTAAATAATGATTAAGTTTAAGTGGTCTCTCTAAATTGCCATTAAACGCCATTACTTTTTTTGTGCCGTCCTCATCATAACCATTCAATTCATATGCATAGGAAGTGTACGTTTCATTATCAGCTTTTGTCACAACTTTTTTACCTTCATTTGTAATTTTCACATAATAATCATTCGTTTGTCCCATATACCAATTATAGCCACCAAAAAGTAGTACGGCTAGTATTAATACACCTAAAAAATATTTCATTTATTTATCGCTCCTTCTTACCTATAGTATCTACCATCAACTATACATAAAAAAGTACGCGGCAACCATCGATGAATCTTACAAAAAATCTACCCAAAGTGACATTTACGTACGCTTAGAACTTTGCTCTAATTTTATTGTTATTCCATTAGGATCAACAACAAATACACCTGCAGCTTTATTATTAATTGTATAACCTCCAGCTACTAATTTCGCTATGATTTGCTCACGATTATCAAATATCATCGTATAGTAAATCAAACCAACATCTTCAGTTAAACGTGGGTCTAATTGATGTCCAATCCAATTGTTAGTTGCTATTTGATGATGATATAAACCTCGGGACATAAATAAAGCACGCGGTATTAAAGTTTTAATATCAAAATTCAGAATTTCATGATAAAATTTACGACTTTCGGCAATATCACTTACTTGTAAATGGACATGTCCTACAATTGTGCCCTTTGGCATACCATCCCAAAATGGTTCTTTAATCTCTGTTAACAAATCATTAACATCGACTGCATTCGTTGCAGATGTAATCATGCCACTTTCACTTATATCCCACGTATCATAAGGACGATCTGCATAAATTTCAATGCCATTTCCATCAGGATCATTCAAATAAAAAGCCTCGCTGTATAAATGATCACCTGCACCACCAATTTCAAAGTTATTGGTTGCCATATGGTACACAAATTGAGCAAGTGCTTCACGTGTGGGTAGTAAAATTGCAACATGATATAAGCCCGCATGATCCGTATTAGAATTATTGGTTGCACCCTCTACTAATCTAATAAGTGGCATAGTATCCTCACTTATTCCCAAATCAGTATAATTTTCATTCTCAGATAATACAGTTAAACCAAGCGTATTTTTATAAAAATCGACAGCTCTTTTTAAATTAGTTATGTTTAAAGCTACTGTTCCTAATTGCATATCACTTTGATAGTTCATATTAATCGACTCCCTTTAATTACTATAACTCTATTAAAACATATTCCGTCTTCTTTGTCTAACTAAAAGTAAGTAAGTTACTAATTGTTAAATTTGATTTTTATTATTTTACAGATTAATATTAATATCATCTAGAGGAGGCTTACAATGACAACATTTGAAACTTATTTAATTGATTTCCGACATGAATTACATCAACATCCTGAAATTTCTAAACAAGAATTTGAAACTACCAGACGTATTCGTGAGCAACTAATTGCACACAATATCGATATTCTACCTCTTTCTATGCCAACAGGGATTATTGCTGAGATAAAAGGTGATTTACCTGGTCCAGTCATTGCATTGCGCGGTGATATAGATGCTCTACCCATTGAAGAGGAAAGTAATATCTCTTTTCGCTCATTAAATAAAGGTGCAATGCATGCTTGTGGACACGATTTACATACAACAGTTCTATTAGGTGCGGCAATCCGTCTGTCACAATTAAAAGATAAAATAAAAGGCACTATCCGTTTTATTTTCCAACCCGGCGAAGAAATTGCCTATGGTGCTGCTGAGATGTTAAAAACACATCTTCTAGACGATGTATCTGCTATTTTTGGCTGGCATAATGATCCAGAGCTCCCAATTGGAACAGTTGCAAGTGCTCATGGCCCTGTTACTGCTTCAGTCGATGCCTTTGACATAAAAATAACGGGTAAAGGTTCACATGCTGCTAAACCAAATGAAGGTAATGATCCCTTTATTATAGCAGCACAAGTTCTTACTGCCTTTCAAACAATTATTAGTCGCTACCTTCCATCACAAACAAATGCGGTAGTGAGTATTACTCAAATGCACGGTGGGAACAATAGAAATGTAATTCCTGAAACAGTCAGTCTCAGTGGCACCGTTCGTGCATTTGATCCCGCAATTGTTGAAACCATAAAAAAACGTATGTCTCAAATATTAGCTGGATTAGCCGTCACAAACGATGCAAAAATCGATTTAGAATGGGTAGAAGAATTTTCACCAGCAACAAATAACAACCCAGAATTAACCGATTTCGCAACATTAGTTGCTTCTGAATCTGGTTTTTCAACAACCTCAATGTCCCCATTATCTATAGGTGAAGATTTTGCGAATTTCCAACTTCAAATACCAGGAGCCTTCGTTTTCATTGGTTCTGGTGGACCTTACGCGCTACATCATCCCAAGTTTGAAGCTGACGATAAAATACTCTTACCTATTGTAAACTACTTTACTAGCCTTGCTTTACAAGCACCGAACTTTATTGCAAACAAATAAGAAAGAGGATCACTATCGTATGATAGTGATCCTCTTATATGTATAATAGAAGCCATTTGCCGGGATCGAACCGGCGACCTCATCCTTACCATGGATGCGCTCTACCAACTGAGCTAAAACGGCATTATACAAAATTAGAGCACAACTAAGTTGCACTCTAATTTCTAAATACTCCGCAAGTAGGGCTCGAACCTACGACAACACGATTAACAGTCGTGTGCTCTACCAACTGAGCTATTGCGGATAATTGGCTTGGCAACGTCCTACTCTCACAGGGGGAAACCCCCAACTACCATCGGCGCTAAAGAGCTTAACTACTGTGTTCGGGATGGGAACAGGTGTATCCTCTTTGCTATCGTCACCAAACAGTTTTTAAATTCTACCTAAGCTTCGCTTTTCTTCGTTGTCTTCTTCCTCTCAATCGTCACATACCATAAGTATGTTCCTCAATCGATTCATAAACGCCTAGAACAACTTGCTTATCTAAAATTTATTATTGCTTGGATAATATGAAATTATCAAGAGAATTTGCACTCTCAAAACTGAATACTTATTGATATAGAAAGAATTTGCGACAACCAATCGTCATTTTCGCTTTTTTAAAAATTAATAAGGTTAAGTCCTCGACCTATTAGTATTCGTCCGCTCCATACATTGCTGTACTTCCACTCCGAACCTATCAACCTGATCGTCTCTCAGGGGTCTTACTCACATAAAGTGATGGGAAATCTCATCTCGAGGGGGGCTTCACGCTTAGATGCTTTCAGCGTTTATCCCTTCCACACATAGCTACCCAGCGATGCTCCTGGCGGAACAACTGGTACACCAGCGGTGTGTCCATCCCGGTCCTCTCGTACTAAGGACAGCTCCTCTCAAATTTCCTGCGCCCGCGACGGATAGGGACCGAACTGTCTCACGACGTTCTGAACCCAGCTCGCGTACCGCTTTAATGGGCGAACAGCCCAACCCTTGGGACCGACTACAGCCCCAGGATGCGATGAGCCGACATCGAGGTGCCAAACCTCCCCGTCGATGTGGACTCTTGGGGGAGATAAGCCTGTTATCCCCGGGGTAGCTTTTATCCGTTGAGCGATGGCCCTTCCATGCGGAACCACCGGATCACTAAGCCCGACTTTCGTCCCTGTTCGACTTGTAGGTCTCACAGTCAAGCTCCCTTGTGCCTTTACACTCTGCGAATGATTTCCAACCATTCTGAGGGAACCTTTGGGCGCCTCCGTTACTCTTTAGGAGGCGACCGCCCCAGTCAAACTGCCCATCTGACACTGTCTCCCACCCCGATAAGGGGTGCGGGTTAGAATGGTCATGTCACAAGGGTAGTATCCCACCAACGCCTCCTCCGAAGCTAGCGCTCCGGAATCTAAGGCTCCTACCTATCCTGTACAAGTGACACAAACATTCAATATCAGATTGCAGTAAAGCTCCACGGGGTCTTTCCGTCCTGTCGCGGGTAACCTGCATCTTCACAGGTACTATAATTTCACCGAGTCTCTTGTTGAGACAGTGCCCAAATCGTTACACCTTTCGTGCGGGTCGGAACTTACCCGACAAGGAATTTCGCTACCTTAGGACCGTTATAGTTACGGCCGCCGTTTACTGGGGCTTCAATTCGCACCTTCGCTTGCGCTAAGCACTCCTCTTAACCTTCCAGCACCGGGCAGGTGTCAGCCCATATACGTCATCTTACGATTTTGCATAGACCTGTGTTTTTGGTAAACAGTCGCTTGGGCCTATTCACTGCGGCTCTCTCAGGCTTTCACCTTAATAGAGCACCCCTTCTCCCGAAGTTACGGGGTCATTTTGCCGAGTTCCTTAACAAGAGTTCTCTCGCTCACCTTAGGATTCTCTCCTCATCTACCTGTGTCGGATTGCGGTACGGGCAGTCATTAACTAACTAGAGGCTTTTCTTGGCAGTGTGGAATCAGAACCTACGGCACTAGGTGCCACCACATCACAACTCAGCTTACACGGAAAGCGGATTTGCCTACTTCCCTGCCTAATTGCTTGTACATGCATATCCATCAGCATGCGTTCGTATCCTCCTGCGTCCCCCCATCGCTCAAACATTAATGACTGGTACAGAAATATCAATCTGTTGTCCATCGCCTACGCCTATCGGCCTCAGCTTAGGTCCCGACTAACCCTGGGCGGACGAGCCTTCCCCAGGAAACCTTAGATATTCGGTGGACGGGATTCTCACCCGTCTTTCGCTACTCATACCGGCATTCTCACTTCTAAGCACTCCACCAGTCCTCTCGGTCTGACTTCACTGTCCTTAGAACGCTCTCCTACCACGGACATCTTAGATGTCCATCCACAGTTTCGGTAATACGTTTAGCCCCGGTACATTTTCGGCGCGGTGTCACTCGACTAGTGAGCTATTACGCACTCTTTAAATGGTGGCTGCTTCTGAGCCAACATCCTAGTTGTCTAAGCAATACTACATCCTTTTCCACTTAACGTATATTTAGGGACCTTAACTGGTGGTCTGGGCTGTTTCCCTCTCGACAATGGATCTTATCACTCACTGTCTGACTCCCGAGTATAAGTCGATGGCATTCGGAGTTTATCTGAATTCAGTAACCCTAGATGGGCCCCTAGTTCAAACAGTGCTCTACCTCCATGACTCTCAACCTCGAGGCTAGCCCTAAAGCTATTTCGGAGAGAACCAGCTATCTCCAGGTTCGATTGGAATTTCTCCGCTACCCACACCTCATCCCCGCAATTTTCAACTTACGTGGGTTCGGACCTCCAGTAAGTTTTACCTTACCTTCATCCTGGACATGGGTAGATCACCTGGTTTCGGGTCTACGCCTACTAACTAATTCGCCCTATTCAGACTCGCTTTCGCTGCGGCTCCGTCTTATCAACTTAACCTTGCTAGTAAACGTAACTCGCCGGTTCATTCTACAAAAGGCACGCTATCACCCATTAACGGGCTTTAACTACTTGTAGGCACACGGTTTCAGGAACTATTTCACTCCCCTTCCGGGGTTCTTTTCACCTTTCCCTCACGGTACTGGTACACTATCGGTCACTAGGGAGTATTTAGCCTTACGGGATGGTCCCCGTGGATTCCGACGGGATTTCTCGTGTCCCGCCGTACTCAGGATCCACTCTGGAGAGAAACGCTTTTCGTTTACGGGACTGTTACCCTCTTTGGTTAACCTTTCCAGGTTACTCAACTAAACGTTTCTTTTGTAACTCCGTGTAGAGTGTCCTACAACCCCAAAGAGCAAGCTCTTTGGTTTGGGCTGTTTCCGTTTCGCTCGCCGCTACTTAGGAAATCGATTTTTCTTTCTCTTCCTGCAGGTAATAAGATGTTTCAGTTCCCTGCGTCTGCCGTCAACAACCTATGTATTCAGTTGAAGACACTATGCGATCAAGCATAGTAGGTTTCCCCATTCGGAAATCTCTGGATCAAAGCTTACGTACAGCTCCCCAAAGCATATCGGTGTTAGTCCCGTCCTTCATCGGCTCCTAGTGCCAAGGCATTCACCGTGCGCCCTTTCTAACTTAACCTTCAGGTTTACAATGTCTTTCGATGTAAGATGACTCCTACACTTCAATGGTTGTATTCCTTTACCTTGCCTCCGAAGAGGCAAAGTTCGACATGATGAACACATGTCTGGTTGATCGTGCGATACGATCTGATGATTATAAATCACCTAAAATGAGTCTCGGTTGTTACTTGGTCTTTCTATTTAATATCAATTAGTATTCAGTTTTCAAAGAACAAATTTTTATAGAGAAGATTGACTTCTCAAAACTAAATGAACGCTAGACATAACATATAACAATTAATTTGTAACATTATCACATCCGAAGATGTGTTCCTATTCCTTAGAAAGGAGGTGATCCAGCCGCACCTTCCGATACGGCTACCTTGTTACGACTTCACCCCAATTATCTATCCCACCTTAGACGGCTAGCTCCCGAAGGTTACCAAACCGGCTTTGGGTGTTACAAACTCTCGTGGTGTGACGGGCGGTGTGTACAAGGCCCGGGAACGTATTCACCGTAGCATGCTGATCTACGATTACTAGCGATTCCGGCTTCATGCAGGCGAGTTGCAGCCTGCAATCCGAACTGAGAATAATTTTATGGGATTGGCTCCACCTCGCGGCTTCGCGACCCTTTGTATTATCCATTGTAGCACGTGTGTAGCCCAGGTCATAAGGGGCATGATGATTTGACGTCATCCCCACCTTCCTCCGGCTTACACCGGCAGTCACTTTAGAGTGCCCAACTAAATGCTGGCAACTAAAATCAAGGGTTGCGCTCGTTGCGGGACTTAACCCAACATCTCACGACACGAGCTGACGACAACCATGCACCACCTGTCACTTTGTCCCCGAAGGGAAAGTTCTGTCTCCAGAATGGTCAAAGGATGTCAAGACCTGGTAAGGTTCTTCGCGTTGCTTCGAATTAAACCACATGCTCCACCGCTTGTGCGGGCCCCCGTCAATTCCTTTGAGTTTCAACCTTGCGGTCGTACTCCCCAGGCGGAGTGCTTAATGCGTTAACTGCAGCACTAAGGGGCGGAAACCC
The DNA here is from genome assembly GCF_036884295.1 of Brochothrix thermosphacta DSM 20171 = FSL F6-1036. Lineage (NCBI taxonomy): Bacteria > Bacillati > Bacillota > Bacilli > Caryophanales > Listeriaceae > Brochothrix > Brochothrix thermosphacta. Next base: position 166,031 of record NZ_CP145608.1, on the reverse strand, counting down.
CCTAACACTTAGCACTCATCGTTTACGGCGTGGACTACCAGGGTATCTAATCCTGTTTGCTCCCCACGCTTTCGCGCCTCAGCGTCAGTAACAGACCAGAGAGCCGCCTTCGCCACTGGTGTTCCTCCAAATATCTACGCATTTCACCGCTACACTTGGAATTCCACTCTCCTCTTCTGTCCTCAAGTCTCCCAGTTTCCAATGACCCTCCCCGGTTGAGCCGGGGGCTTTCACATCAGACTTAAGAGACCGCCTGCGCGCGCTTTACGCCCAATAATTCCGGACAACGCTTGCCACCTACGTATTACCGCGGCTGCTGGCACGTAGTTAGCCGTGGCTTTCTGGTTAGATACCGTCAAGGGGTGAACAGTTACTCTCACCCATGTTCTTCTCTAACAACAGAGCTTTACGACCCGAAGGCCTTCTTCGCTCACGCGGCGTTGCTCGGTCAGACTTTCGTCCATTGCCGAAGATTCCCTACTGCTGCCTCCCGTAGGAGTTTGGGCCGTGTCTCAGTCCCAATGTGGCCGATCACCCTCTCAGGTCGGCTATGGATCGTCGCCTTGGTAAGCCATTACCTTACCAACTAGCTAATCCAGCGCGGGTCCATCTCACAGTGACAGCCGAAACCGTCTTTCACTTGAACATCTTATGATGTTCAGCACATTCGGTATTAGCATCGATTTCTCGATGTTATCCCCAGCTGTGAGGCAGGTTACCCACGTGTTACTCACCCGTCCGCCACTAACTTCAAAAGAGCAAGCTCTTTATCCGTTCGTTCGACTTGCATGTATTAGGCACGCCGCCAGCGTTCGTCCTGAGCCAGGATCAAACTCTCGTTAAAAAGTGATAGTGTTTAAACCATCAAATGATCCTTAACTAGTTCGCTAGCTAAAAATTTGTTACTTGTTTGCGTTACGAAATTAATTGGTTAAACTCCGAAGAGTTTAAGCATATAATATGTCTTTTCGTTCATTCAGTTTTCAAAGGTCAATCGCTGATTGAACAGCTATTTAATCTTACCATGTTTAGCGATCAATGTCAAGCATAAATCACATGATAGATTGCTTGGCAACGTCCTACTCTCACAGGGGGAAACCCCCAACTACCATCGGCGCTAAAGAGCTTAACTACTGTGTTCGGGATGGGAACAGGTGTATCCTCTTTGCTATCGTCACCAAACGTTTTTTGATGCCATTCTCTTAGTAAGCTGTGTATTTCGTTGTTGTCTTATCGTCTCAATTGTCACATACCATAAGTATGCTCCTCAATCGACTCAAAGCCGTCTAGAAATCCTTCGCTTCATAAGTGAATTCATCTCACTTGCTTGGATAATATGAAATTATCAAGAGAATTTGCACTCTCAAAACTGAATACTTATTGATATAGAAAGAATTTGCGACAACCAATCGTCATTTTCGCTTTTTTAAAAATTAATAAGGTTAAGTCCTCGACCTATTAGTATTCGTCCGCTCCATACATTGCTGTACTTCCACTCCGAACCTATCAACCTGATCGTCTCTCAGGGGTCTTACTCACATAAAGTGATGGGAAATCTCATCTCGAGGGGGGCTTCACGCTTAGATGCTTTCAGCGTTTATCCCTTCCACACATAGCTACCCAGCGATGCTCCTGGCGGAACAACTGGTACACCAGCGGTGTGTCCATCCCGGTCCTCTCGTACTAAGGACAGCTCCTCTCAAATTTCCTGCGCCCGCGACGGATAGGGACCGAACTGTCTCACGACGTTCTGAACCCAGCTCGCGTACCGCTTTAATGGGCGAACAGCCCAACCCTTGGGACCGACTACAGCCCCAGGATGCGATGAGCCGACATCGAGGTGCCAAACCTCCCCGTCGATGTGGACTCTTGGGGGAGATAAGCCTGTTATCCCCGGGGTAGCTTTTATCCGTTGAGCGATGGCCCTTCCATGCGGAACCACCGGATCACTAAGCCCGACTTTCGTCCCTGTTCGACTTGTAGGTCTCACAGTCAAGCTCCCTTGTGCCTTTACACTCTGCGAATGATTTCCAACCATTCTGAGGGAACCTTTGGGCGCCTCCGTTACTCTTTAGGAGGCGACCGCCCCAGTCAAACTGCCCATCTGACACTGTCTCCCACCCCGATAAGGGGTGCGGGTTAGAATGGTCATGTCACAAGGGTAGTATCCCACCAACGCCTCCTCCGAAGCTAGCGCTCCGGAATCTAAGGCTCCTACCTATCCTGTACAAGTGACACAAACATTCAATATCAGATTGCAGTAAAGCTCCACGGGGTCTTTCCGTCCTGTCGCGGGTAACCTGCATCTTCACAGGTACTATAATTTCACCGAGTCTCTTGTTGAGACAGTGCCCAAATCGTTACACCTTTCGTGCGGGTCGGAACTTACCCGACAAGGAATTTCGCTACCTTAGGACCGTTATAGTTACGGCCGCCGTTTACTGGGGCTTCAATTCGCACCTTCGCTTGCGCTAAGCACTCCTCTTAACCTTCCAGCACCGGGCAGGTGTCAGCCCATATACGTCATCTTACGATTTTGCATAGACCTGTGTTTTTGGTAAACAGTCGCTTGGGCCTATTCACTGCGGCTCTCTCAGGCTTTCACCTTAATAGAGCACCCCTTCTCCCGAAGTTACGGGGTCATTTTGCCGAGTTCCTTAACAAGAGTTCTCTCGCTCACCTTAGGATTCTCTCCTCATCTACCTGTGTCGGATTGCGGTACGGGCAGTCATTAACTAACTAGAGGCTTTTCTTGGCAGTGTGGAATCAGAACCTACGGCACTAGGTGCCACCACATCACAACTCAGCTTACACGGAAAGCGGATTTGCCTACTTCCCTGCCTAATTGCTTGTACATGCATATCCATCAGCATGCGTTCGTATCCTCCTGCGTCCCCCCATCGCTCAAACATTAATGACTGGTACAGAAATATCAATCTGTTGTCCATCGCCTACGCCTATCGGCCTCAGCTTAGGTCCCGACTAACCCTGGGCGGACGAGCCTTCCCCAGGAAACCTTAGATATTCGGTGGACGGGATTCTCACCCGTCTTTCGCTACTCATACCGGCATTCTCACTTCTAAGCACTCCACCAGTCCTCTCGGTCTGACTTCACTGTCCTTAGAACGCTCTCCTACCACGGACATCTTAGATGTCCATCCACAGTTTCGGTAATACGTTTAGCCCCGGTACATTTTCGGCGCGGTGTCACTCGACTAGTGAGCTATTACGCACTCTTTAAATGGTGGCTGCTTCTGAGCCAACATCCTAGTTGTCTAAGCAATACTACATCCTTTTCCACTTAACGTATATTTAGGGACCTTAACTGGTGGTCTGGGCTGTTTCCCTCTCGACAATGGATCTTATCACTCACTGTCTGACTCCCGAGTATAAGTCGATGGCATTCGGAGTTTATCTGAATTCAGTAACCCTAGATGGGCCCCTAGTTCAAACAGTGCTCTACCTCCATGACTCTCAACCTCGAGGCTAGCCCTAAAGCTATTTCGGAGAGAACCAGCTATCTCCAGGTTCGATTGGAATTTCTCCGCTACCCACACCTCATCCCCGCAATTTTCAACTTACGTGGGTTCGGACCTCCAGTAAGTTTTACCTTACCTTCATCCTGGACATGGGTAGATCACCTGGTTTCGGGTCTACGCCTACTAACTAATTCGCCCTATTCAGACTCGCTTTCGCTGCGGCTCCGTCTTATCAACTTAACCTTGCTAGTAAACGTAACTCGCCGGTTCATTCTACAAAAGGCACGCTATCACCCATTAACGGGCTTTAACTACTTGTAGGCACACGGTTTCAGGAACTATTTCACTCCCCTTCCGGGGTTCTTTTCACCTTTCCCTCACGGTACTGGTACACTATCGGTCACTAGGGAGTATTTAGCCTTACGGGATGGTCCCCGTGGATTCCGACGGGATTTCTCGTGTCCCGCCGTACTCAGGATCCACTCTGGAGAGAAACGCTTTTCGTTTACGGGACTGTTACCCTCTTTGGTTAACCTTTCCAGGTTACTCAACTAAACGTTTCTTTTGTAACTCCGTGTAGAGTGTCCTACAACCCCAAAGAGCAAGCTCTTTGGTTTGGGCTGTTTCCGTTTCGCTCGCCGCTACTTAGGAAATCGATTTTTCTTTCTCTTCCTGCAGGTAATAAGATGTTTCAGTTCCCTGCGTCTGCCGTCAACAACCTATGTATTCAGTTGAAGACACTATGCGATCAAGCATAGTAGGTTTCCCCATTCGGAAATCTCTGGATCAAAGCTTACGTACAGCTCCCCAAAGCATATCGGTGTTAGTCCCGTCCTTCATCGGCTCCTAGTGCCAAGGCATTCACCGTGCGCCCTTTCTAACTTAACCTTCAGGTTTACAATGTCTTTCGATGTAAGATGACTCCTACACTTCAATGGTTGTATTCCTTTACCTTGCCTCCGAAGAGGCAAAGTTCGACATGATGAACACATGTCTGGTTGATCGTGCGATACGATCTGATGATTATAAATCACCTAAAATGAGTCTCGGTTGTTACTTGGTCTTTCTATTTAATATCAATTAGTATTCAGTTTTCAAAGAACAAATTTTTATAGAGAAGATTGACTTCTCAAAACTAAATGAACGCTAGACATAACATATAACAATTAATTTGTAACATTATCACATCCGAAGATGTGTTCCTATTCCTTAGAAAGGAGGTGATCCAGCCGCACCTTCCGATACGGCTACCTTGTTACGACTTCACCCCAATTATCTATCCCACCTTAGACGGCTAGCTCCCGAAGGTTACCAAACCGGCTTTGGGTGTTACAAACTCTCGTGGTGTGACGGGCGGTGTGTACAAGGCCCGGGAACGTATTCACCGTAGCATGCTGATCTACGATTACTAGCGATTCCGGCTTCATGCAGGCGAGTTGCAGCCTGCAATCCGAACTGAGAATAATTTTATGGGATTGGCTCCACCTCGCGGCTTCGCGACCCTTTGTATTATCCATTGTAGCACGTGTGTAGCCCAGGTCATAAGGGGCATGATGATTTGACGTCATCCCCACCTTCCTCCGGCTTACACCGGCAGTCACTTTAGAGTGCCCAACTAAATGCTGGCAACTAAAATCAAGGGTTGCGCTCGTTGCGGGACTTAACCCAACATCTCACGACACGAGCTGACGACAACCATGCACCACCTGTCACTTTGTCCCCGAAGGGAAAGTTCTGTCTCCAGAATGGTCAAAGGATGTCAAGACCTGGTAAGGTTCTTCGCGTTGCTTCGAATTAAACCACATGCTCCACCGCTTGTGCGGGCCCCCGTCAATTCCTTTGAGTTTCAACCTTGCGGTCGTACTCCCCAGGCGGAGTGCTTAATGCGTTAACTGCAGCACTAAGGGGCGGAAACCCCCTAACACTTAGCACTCATCGTTTACGGCGTGGACTACCAGGGTATCTAATCCTGTTTGCTCCCCACGCTTTCGCGCCTCAGCGTCAGTAACAGACCAGAGAGCCGCCTTCGCCACTGGTGTTCCTCCAAATATCTACGCATTTCACCGCTACACTTGGAATTCCACTCTCCTCTTCTGTCCTCAAGTCTCCCAGTTTCCAATGACCCTCCCCGGTTGAGCCGGGGGCTTTCACATCAGACTTAAGAGACCGCCTGCGCGCGCTTTACGCCCAATAATTCCGGACAACGCTTGCCACCTACGTATTACCGCGGCTGCTGGCACGTAGTTAGCCGTGGCTTTCTGGTTAGATACCGTCAAGGGGTGAACAGTTACTCTCACCCATGTTCTTCTCTAACAACAGAGCTTTACGACCCGAAGGCCTTCTTCGCTCACGCGGCGTTGCTCGGTCAGACTTTCGTCCATTGCCGAAGATTCCCTACTGCTGCCTCCCGTAGGAGTTTGGGCCGTGTCTCAGTCCCAATGTGGCCGATCACCCTCTCAGGTCGGCTATGGATCGTCGCCTTGGTAAGCCATTACCTTACCAACTAGCTAATCCAGCGCGGGTCCATCTCACAGTGACAGCCGAAACCGTCTTTCACTTGAACATCTTATGATGTTCAGCACATTCGGTATTAGCATCGATTTCTCGATGTTATCCCCAGCTGTGAGGCAGGTTACCCACGTGTTACTCACCCGTCCGCCACTAACTTCAAAAGAGCAAGCTCTTTATCCGTTCGTTCGACTTGCATGTATTAGGCACGCCGCCAGCGTTCGTCCTGAGCCAGGATCAAACTCTCGTTAAAAAGTGATAGTGTTTAAACCATCAAATGATCCTTAACTAGTTCGCTAGCTAAAAATTTGTTACTTGTTTGCGTTACGAAATTAATTGGTTAAACTCCGAAGAGTTTAAGCATATAATATGTCTTTTCGTTCATTCAGTTTTCAAAGGTCAATCGCTGATTGAACAGCTATTTAATCTTACCATGTTTAGCGATCAATGTCAAGCATAAATCACATGATAGATTGCTTGGCAACGTCCTACTCTCACAGGGGGAAACCCCCAACTACCATCGGCGCTAAAGAGCTTAACTACTGTGTTCGGGATGGGAACAGGTGTATCCTCTTTGCTATCGTCACCAAACGTTTTTTGATGCCATTCTCTTAGTAAGCTGTGTATTTCGTTGTTGTCTTATCGTCTCAATTGTCACATACCATAAGTATGCTCCTCAATCGACTCAAAGCCGTCTAGAAATCCTTCGCTTCATAAGTGAATTCATCTCACTTGCTTGGATAATATGAAATTATCAAGAGAATTTGCACTCTCAAAACTGAATACTTATTGATATAGAAAGAATTTGCGACAACCAATCGTCATTTTCGCTTTTTTAAAAATTAATAAGGTTAAGTCCTCGACCTATTAGTATTCGTCCGCTCCATACATTGCTGTACTTCCACTCCGAACCTATCAACCTGATCGTCTCTCAGGGGTCTTACTCACATAAAGTGATGGGAAATCTCATCTCGAGGGGGGCTTCACGCTTAGATGCTTTCAGCGTTTATCCCTTCCACACATAGCTACCCAGCGATGCTCCTGGCGGAACAACTGGTACACCAGCGGTGTGTCCATCCCGGTCCTCTCGTACTAAGGACAGCTCCTCTCAAATTTCCTGCGCCCGCGACGGATAGGGACCGAACTGTCTCACGACGTTCTGAACCCAGCTCGCGTACCGCTTTAATGGGCGAACAGCCCAACCCTTGGGACCGACTACAGCCCCAGGATGCGATGAGCCGACATCGAGGTGCCAAACCTCCCCGTCGATGTGGACTCTTGGGGGAGATAAGCCTGTTATCCCCGGGGTAGCTTTTATCCGTTGAGCGATGGCCCTTCCATGCGGAACCACCGGATCACTAAGCCCGACTTTCGTCCCTGTTCGACTTGTAGGTCTCACAGTCAAGCTCCCTTGTGCCTTTACACTCTGCGAATGATTTCCAACCATTCTGAGGGAACCTTTGGGCGCCTCCGTTACTCTTTAGGAGGCGACCGCCCCAGTCAAACTGCCCATCTGACACTGTCTCCCACCCCGATAAGGGGTGCGGGTTAGAATGGTCATGTCACAAGGGTAGTATCCCACCAACGCCTCCTCCGAAGCTAGCGCTCCGGAATCTAAGGCTCCTACCTATCCTGTACAAGTGACACAAACATTCAATATCAGATTGCAGTAAAGCTCCACGGGGTCTTTCCGTCCTGTCGCGGGTAACCTGCATCTTCACAGGTACTATAATTTCACCGAGTCTCTTGTTGAGACAGTGCCCAAATCGTTACACCTTTCGTGCGGGTCGGAACTTACCCGACAAGGAATTTCGCTACCTTAGGACCGTTATAGTTACGGCCGCCGTTTACTGGGGCTTCAATTCGCACCTTCGCTTGCGCTAAGCACTCCTCTTAACCTTCCAGCACCGGGCAGGTGTCAGCCCATATACGTCATCTTACGATTTTGCATAGACCTGTGTTTTTGGTAAACAGTCGCTTGGGCCTATTCACTGCGGCTCTCTCAGGCTTTCACCTTAATAGAGCACCCCTTCTCCCGAAGTTACGGGGTCATTTTGCCGAGTTCCTTAACAAGAGTTCTCTCGCTCACCTTAGGATTCTCTCCTCATCTACCTGTGTCGGATTGCGGTACGGGCAGTCATTAACTAACTAGAGGCTTTTCTTGGCAGTGTGGAATCAGAACCTACGGCACTAGGTGCCACCACATCACAACTCAGCTTACACGGAAAGCGGATTTGCCTACTTCCCTGCCTAATTGCTTGTACATGCATATCCATCAGCATGCGTTCGTATCCTCCTGCGTCCCCCCATCGCTCAAACATTAATGACTGGTACAGAAATATCAATCTGTTGTCCATCGCCTACGCCTATCGGCCTCAGCTTAGGTCCCGACTAACCCTGGGCGGACGAGCCTTCCCCAGGAAACCTTAGATATTCGGTGGACGGGATTCTCACCCGTCTTTCGCTACTCATACCGGCATTCTCACTTCTAAGCACTCCACCAGTCCTCTCGGTCTGACTTCACTGTCCTTAGAACGCTCTCCTACCACGGACATCTTAGATGTCCATCCACAGTTTCGGTAATACGTTTAGCCCCGGTACATTTTCGGCGCGGTGTCACTCGACTAGTGAGCTATTACGCACTCTTTAAATGGTGGCTGCTTCTGAGCCAACATCCTAGTTGTCTAAGCAATACTACATCCTTTTCCACTTAACGTATATTTAGGGACCTTAACTGGTGGTCTGGGCTGTTTCCCTCTCGACAATGGATCTTATCACTCACTGTCTGACTCCCGAGTATAAGTCGATGGCATTCGGAGTTTATCTGAATTCAGTAACCCTAGATGGGCCCCTAGTTCAAACAGTGCTCTACCTCCATGACTCTCAACCTCGAGGCTAGCCCTAAAGCTATTTCGGAGAGAACCAGCTATCTCCAGGTTCGATTGGAATTTCTCCGCTACCCACACCTCATCCCCGCAATTTTCAACTTACGTGGGTTCGGACCTCCAGTAAGTTTTACCTTACCTTCATCCTGGACATGGGTAGATCACCTGGTTTCGGGTCTACGCCTACTAACTAATTCGCCCTATTCAGACTCGCTTTCGCTGCGGCTCCGTCTTATCAACTTAACCTTGCTAGTAAACGTAACTCGCCGGTTCATTCTACAAAAGGCACGCTATCACCCATTAACGGGCTTTAACTACTTGTAGGCACACGGTTTCAGGAACTATTTCACTCCCCTTCCGGGGTTCTTTTCACCTTTCCCTCACGGTACTGGTACACTATCGGTCACTAGGGAGTATTTAGCCTTACGGGATGGTCCCCGTGGATTCCGACGGGATTTCTCGTGTCCCGCCGTACTCAGGATCCACTCTGGAGAGAAACGCTTTTCGTTTACGGGACTGTTACCCTCTTTGGTTAACCTTTCCAGGTTACTCAACTAAACGTTTCTTTTGTAACTCCGTGTAGAGTGTCCTACAACCCCAAAGAGCAAGCTCTTTGGTTTGGGCTGTTTCCGTTTCGCTCGCCGCTACTTAGGAAATCGATTTTTCTTTCTCTTCCTGCAGGTAATAAGATGTTTCAGTTCCCTGCGTCTGCCGTCAACAACCTATGTATTCAGTTGAAGACACTATGCGATCAAGCATAGTAGGTTTCCCCATTCGGAAATCTCTGGATCAAAGCTTACGTACAGCTCCCCAAAGCATATCGGTGTTAGTCCCGTCCTTCATCGGCTCCTAGTGCCAAGGCATTCACCGTGCGCCCTTTCTAACTTAACCTTCAGGTTTACAATGTCTTTCGATGTAAGATGACTCCTACACTTCAATGGTTGTATTCCTTTACCTTGCCTCCGAAGAGGCAAAGTTCGACATGATGAACACATGTCTGGTTGATCGTGCGATACGATCTGATGATTATAAATCACCTAAAATGAGTCTCGGTTGTTACTTGGTCTTTCTATTTAATATCAATTAGTATTCAGTTTTCAAAGAACAAATTTTTATAGAGAAGATTGACTTCTCAAAACTAAATGAACGCTAGACATAACATATAACAATTAATTTGTAACATTATCACATCCGAAGATGTGTTCCTATTCCTTAGAAAGGAGGTGATCCAGCCGCACCTTCCGATACGGCTACCTTGTTACGACTTCACCCCAATTATCTATCCCACCTTAGACGGCTAGCTCCCGAAGGTTACCAAACCGGCTTTGGGTGTTACAAACTCTCGTGGTGTGACGGGCGGTGTGTACAAGGCCCGGGAACGTATTCACCGTAGCATGCTGATCTACGATTACTAGCGATTCCGGCTTCATGCAGGCGAGTTGCAGCCTGCAATCCGAACTGAGAATAATTTTATGGGATTGGCTCCACCTCGCGGCTTCGCGACCCTTTGTATTATCCATTGTAGCACGTGTGTAGCCCAGGTCATAAGGGGCATGATGATTTGACGTCATCCCCACCTTCCTCCGGCTTACACCGGCAGTCACTTTAGAGTGCCCAACTAAATGCTGGCAACTAAAATCAAGGGTTGCGCTCGTTGCGGGACTTAACCCAACATCTCACGACACGAGCTGACGACAACCATGCACCACCTGTCACTTTGTCCCCGAAGGGAAAGTTCTGTCTCCAGAATGGTCAAAGGATGTCAAGACCTGGTAAGGTTCTTCGCGTTGCTTCGAATTAAACCACATGCTCCACCGCTTGTGCGGGCCCCCGTCAATTCCTTTGAGTTTCAACCTTGCGGTCGTACTCCCCAGGCGGAGTGCTTAATGCGTTAACTGCAGCACTAAGGGGCGGAAACCCCCTAACACTTAGCACTCATCGTTTACGGCGTGGACTACCAGGGTATCTAATCCTGTTTGCTCCCCACGCTTTCGCGCCTCAGCGTCAGTAACAGACCAGAGAGCCGCCTTCGCCACTGGTGTTCCTCCAAATATCTACGCATTTCACCGCTACACTTGGAATTCCACTCTCCTCTTCTGTCCTCAAGTCTCCCAGTTTCCAATGACCCTCCCCGGTTGAGCCGGGGGCTTTCACATCAGACTTAAGAGACCGCCTGCGCGCGCTTTACGCCCAATAATTCCGGACAACGCTTGCCACCTACGTATTACCGCGGCTGCTGGCACGTAGTTAGCCGTGGCTTTCTGGTTAGATACCGTCAAGGGGTGAACAGTTACTCTCACCCATGTTCTTCTCTAACAACAGAGCTTTACGACCCGAAGGCCTTCTTCGCTCACGCGGCGTTGCTCGGTCAGACTTTCGTCCATTGCCGAAGATTCCCTACTGCTGCCTCCCGTAGGAGTTTGGGCCGTGTCTCAGTCCCAATGTGGCCGATCACCCTCTCAGGTCGGCTATGGATCGTCGCCTTGGTAAGCCATTACCTTACCAACTAGCTAATCCAGCGCGGGTCCATCTCACAGTGACAGCCGAAACCGTCTTTCACTTGAACATCTTATGATGTTCAGCACATTCGGTATTAGCATCGATTTCTCGATGTTATCCCCAGCTGTGAGGCAGGTTACCCACGTGTTACTCACCCGTCCGCCACTAACTTCAAAAGAGCAAGCTCTTTATCCGTTCGTTCGACTTGCATGTATTAGGCACGCCGCCAGCGTTCGTCCTGAGCCAGGATCAAACTCTCGTTAAAAAGTGATAGTGTTTAAACCATCAAATGATCCTTAACTAGTTCGCTAGCTAAAAATTTGTTACTTGTTTGCGTTACGAAATTAATTGGTTAAACTCCGAAGAGTTTAAGCATATAATATGTCTTTTCGTTCATTCAGTTTTCAAAGGTCAATCGCCGTCAAACTCTTTTTGACAACTTCTTAATAATACTTCATTGCCGACATTATGTCAACAAGTTTTTATAATATTTTTTGAAGCAACAAAACTTTTTGTCTGATGCAACTTTTACAGTATAGCATGCTAATCTCTTTCGTGTCAAGGCGTTTTTAACATTCAGTTATACGACTTAATCACAGTTGAAAACTTGCTTTTCTGTTTGATGCAACTTTTATATAATATAACAGATACTGTATTAAGTCAACACTTTATCATCTTTTTCTTTTTAAGAATACAAAGTACATTGTAAAAAACATCTAACAGCCACTCTAAGCTAGATAAATCCATTAAAAACCGACAATTACCTACCTTAAGATGAACGACTATGATTGTTGTTAAACCAGCATTAACTCAGTAATAATGATCCACTAAAAGTATTTCTCTTCTATATAAAGCGACAAAGAGTATTCTCTTTATTCGAGAATACTCTTTGTTTAATTAATTATAATATTCTTCCAAAACTTTTTTCACTTGTTTTATAAGATGATGACTTGGTTTTTTATCGCTACCTTCTAATATACCTGCTAATACATACTCTTTTTTATCTGCGTCCAAAACAACCAAGCTAGAATTTTCGGAACCTTTACTGTCTTGAGTCAATTTACCCACTTCAGCCGTCCCCGTCTTAGCAGCTAATCTATGGCCTGAAATTCGCAACTCATGCGCAGTACCTTGCGAATCAGACACCACTGCTTCTAAATCTTTCATGACTATGTTTGCTGTTTCCTCAGATATGGCATTTGTTTCTGGGCTCTTCTCTGTTGTTTTCATCAATTGTGGTTCTATAAGCTTACCGCTGTTCGCAAAAGGAGTATAACTACGCGCTAACTGGATAGGTGACATTAATACTTGCCCTTGTCCATAAGAAGTGTCCGCCAGAAGCACCTCACTTTTCAAACCATCTGTTGAGAGTTGTGGCGCCTTTGTCTCAAGCGGGAATTTATCCTCTCCATTGAAACCAAATTGTTCCATTTTTGAAGTAAATGCTTTCTGCCCCATTTTTATAGCTTGTTGTGCAAAGTAAATATTATCTGAGTATACGAGTGCCTTCTTAAGATCGACAGGATTAACATCACTTACTCGTGTTACTTTATAATCGCCCCAATCGCTGCTTGCTTGCCACTTCAATCCCTTAATATTCAATTCCTCATCTGGAATCAATGTCCCGTGCTCTATCCCTGCACTAGCCGTCAATGCTTTGAAAGTAGAAGCTGGTTCATAACGGACAGTTAAACGATTTAATAATGGTTTTTTGTCAGCATCATTGTATGCCTCCCACTGAGTAGCACTTAAACCTTTAACAAAGTCGTTTGGATTATATGACGGCGTACTGATTGCTGCCATCACTTCACCCGTTTGTGGATTAAGCATTGTCACTGCTGCTTTATCATTTGCAAACGCAGCATAATAAGCCTTTTGCAACTTACTATCAATTGTTGTAGTGAAATCCTTACCATTCTTGGTTTCTTTCAATTGTAGTTCAGCACGTTCTTTTCCATCCTCTTTAACGATACTAATTTTCCCTCCACGTTCACCACGTAGTTCTTTGTCAAAGGTTTCTTCTAAACCGGCAGCTCCAATCACATCATGCTCACCTAACAAAGGATTATCTTTAATATCATCTGCTGTTACAGGACGAACATAACCCGTTATCGCTGAATCCGCTGCTCCTAATTCATAATTTCGTATTCCTTCATCATTGTCTTTCGCTAATGGCGCATCATCTTTATCACTAATCGTCCCTCTAACTGGAGAGAACGTTTCAATGTGTAATTTGTCACCTTTTTTCATTTCCGGAAAAATTAAACTTGTGAGCCATTTAACCTTCCATTCATTATTATCTGATACAAATTTGACAGTATAACGCTTAACGGGTAATGAACCAAGAGTTGTTGTCATCTTCATATCATAAGAAAACGAGTAACTATCATCAGCTTCATCGTAGCTAACTTCATCTGCCTTAATGTTCGTAATCGTAGCATTAATACCTTCATAAATATTAGTGTATTTTGTTACCAATTCTTTTTCGTCTAAACCTTCAGCTTTAATGCTATCATTGGATAATAGTGTTGTTAACTTCTTAAAATCTTTTGACTGCAAACTTTTCACATAATTATTAGCAACAGTCTGAACAGCTGCTAATTTTTCTCGTTCGGCCTTAGCATTTTGATACTTTTTCACACCAAAAACACTCGCTACCAAAACCAATGCAACAATCACACCGCCCACAACAAGCCATTTTTTTCTTGTCATATCGTTCTCCTTTTATTGACGTATTTTATAAAATTTTATCAATTTATATCTGGCACTAACACTCATACACTAATTATTAACTTACAGTCATTATAACACTTCTAATTGATTATTCCAGAAACAACAAAAAGCCCTATATCGCTAACCATAGCCGATATAGGACTTTTTTATTAGGCTCTTAACTTGTAGCGTAAATTTTTGGGTAATCGTTGTAAAATGATAACGCTCAATATCGCTTTTAGTAAATCACCTGGAATAAATACCAAGTTCGATAAGAATGCAGCTTTTAAAGGCATACCCGTAACAAAGTGTAAACCAATTGCTCCAAATGAATCGATGACTAGCACCCCAGCTATAACAGTCACTGCGAACAACCGAAGAAATGAGGGCTTTTCGCCTAACTTACCACTCCACCAGCCAATTAAAAAAGCAGCGATTGGATAAGCAATTATATAACCAGCAGTTGGGCTGTAAAACAACGCGAACCCACCACGACCTCCTGCCAAAACAGGTAAACCTACTGCAACAAGCAGCAACAATAACAATACTGCGATAGTACCGTTCCGCTTACCTAATAACAATCCTGCTAATAAGACACCCATGCTTTGTACTGCAATTGGAACGGGTATGATTCCTATCGTGATCGGTGGTATAAATCCTAAAATAATAAGTACTGCTATCATTATCCCTATAAATGCAATTGAATGTGTTTTCATCTGAATCTCCCCTATTCCTCGAATAAGTAAATTTTAACTTTCCTCACCAACAATGTCAACCTTTTATTTTAAAAGTTAACAAAAGAGCGGCGTTTGCTAATGTGAAACGTCTGTGTTATATTTTAACCAACTTATATTTATCCACTAGGGGTGCTATTCATTTAGCTGAGATAGACGGTATGTCTAATCCCTTTGAACCTGATTTGGTTAATACCAGCGTAGGAAAGTGGAAACGTCTATTTATTATAAAGGTTAAGTCTGTACCTTTAACACGTTTCGCTTACAACCCTGGTTTTGGGTAATGTAAACGGGGCTTTTTTTATGCCCTAAAATAAGATAAAAGGGGAGATTCAGATGAAAAAGACACTCACATTAAAGGATACCTTGGTAGCGATTGTCATTGCATTAGTGTTCGGGATTATTTATAAAGTAGGTACGATTCCTTATGATTTATTAAAACCCTTTGGTTTACAATTGGAACAAGTGATTTATGGGTTTTGGTTCATGGCCGGGCCATTTGCAATGTTAATTATCCGCAAACCTGGTGTAGCCTTAATAGCAGAAGCAGCTGCGGCGCTAATTGAAACATTTTTAGCAGGAGGTATGGGGATGCAAAGTTTTGTTTACGGTATTGGTCAAGGACTTGCTTGTGAACTCATCTTTTTGATGACGCGTTACCGTCGTTTCACATTAGATACGGCTATTATATCAGGCTTACTAGCTTGCCTTGCTTCTTTCTTAATTGACTGGCCATATGGTTACCTCGCTGTTCAACCTTGGGCTTTGACTCTTATCATTGTTTTCCGCTTCATTGGTACAATCATCATTACCGGTTTCTTAACTTACTACCTTGCTAAAGCAATGGAGAAAACAGGTGTTGCTCAAATGGTACGTCCCATCACAAAGGATGACTACGATGCTCTCAAATAACGAGTATGGCACAAAAAATCTACGACTGTTATTTCCAGGTATGAAAGAAGCGTTTCTTAAAAATCTGGATTTTTCTTATACAAGCGGTGAAAAAATCTTAGTTTTAGGCCCTAGTGGTGCTGGTAAATCCACCTTACTCGAAGTATTAGCTGGGCTTATTCCAACCATTATTGATGTCCCTGCTAAATGGGATGATTTACGTGTCCCTGATAACACCGCGTATTTCTTTCAAGATCCTGATGCGCAATTCAACATGCCTTACACGGATGAAGAAATTGCGTTCGTATTTGAAAATCAACAAATTCCCTCAGCAGAGATGCCGGAGCGTATTGCTCATTACATGGCACTTGCTAACGTTACAACGGATACACATACCGCCATCAATAAATTGTCAGGCGGAATGAAGCAACGTTTGCAATTAGCGAGTTTATTAGCTCTGAAAAGTGATTTCTACTACCTAGATGAACCCACAGCAATGCTTGACCCTGAAGCAACACAGTATTTTTGGGAACAAATGAAACAGCTCACTCAGCAACAAACGGTCATCGTAGTGGAACATAAGATTACCGAAATTATCGATTATGTCTCGCGCATAGTCATTATGTCAGAAGATGGCTCCATTATAGCGGATGGACCTACTGCTGAAATTTTGACAACACATACAGACTATCTGCACGATGCCGGGATTTGGCACCCTGAAAGTTGGACACTTGCTCCAAAATTCGAGCGTATTCCTATCGCATCTCCTGAAAATTTACTCACCGCTTCACAGTTCAAAGTAAAACGAAAAAAACAAACAGTGGTTTCCCTAGATAACCTCACTGTTCAAACGGGGGATTGGCTTTGTATTTCCGGGGAGAACGGCTCAGGGAAATCCACCTTGTTAGAAGGACTTCGCGGCTTGCTTAAAACAAGCGGAAAACTCACTTTCCCAAATGGTTCACAAGAAACAACGGGCTTCGTCTTCCAAAATCCTGATTATCAATTTGTATGTGATACAGTAAAAGAGGATTTGGCCTTTGGCTTACAATTCGAAAAACTCACTGAAGAGGCTAAAGAGGAACGTATCCTCGCCTATTTAGACTATTTCAGCCTGACGGCACGCCAAGCAATTCATCCGCTCTCATTATCAATGGGGCAAAAACGACGTTTAAGCGTTGCTTCAAGCGTTATTACAGAACCACAACTATTATTACTAGATGAACCCACTTTTGGTCAAGATGCCCGTAATACCTTCCGCTTGATTGAGAGTCTAGAACATTGGCGCAAAAAAGGCATGGCCATCCTAATGATTACCCATGAGCCAGAAATCATCGAGCGTTACGCAACAGGTGTGATCAATGTCAAAGATGGTATCGCTACTGTAAAAGGAGGGGTTTGACGATGGTAACTGAAACAGCTTTCTTTCGCCGTGTAAATCCGGCCTATAAGTTTTTAATTTTCTTTATCATCACATTATTAACGATTTTTTTACGTGATGTGACTCTCTTAGCTGCTTTATCTGGTTGTGCTTTATTGGTATATCTCATCTTTTCGCCCTTAACTTTAAAATGGAAGGTAGGCTTATTATTACCCTTTGTTCTTTTAGCATTTTTCAGTGGTATTACCGTCATTCTCTTTGGCCTTGGAGATGATGTGTTATTTCAATTTTTATGGTGGCGCATTTCTAGTGAAAGTTTAGCTCACGGAACGATGATTATCTTACGTACATTGTTTTTCTCATTAATCGGGTTGTCATTCGCTACAACGACGAACCCTGTTTTATTCTTTTATTCAGCGATGCAACAATTCAAAGTCCCTACCTTTATTGCATATAGTTTCCTCACAGTCTTTCGATTGATTCCTATCATGGCAGAAGAGATTACGATTTTAAATAAAGCAATGCGTGTGCGTGGCGTTTCTCGTATTAAGGGGCCCCGTGGTGTTTGGGAAAAAATGAAACGTTACAGCATTACCATGTTATCTCAATCAATTCGCAGAGCCTTTCGAATCTCAGTCGCCATGTCAGCAAAAAAATTCACGACTGGCCCACGTACGTTTTATTACACAACGACTTTTTCACGCGTTGACGTTTATTATACGTTACTATGGCTAGCTATTATCGGCGGATGTTTATTCTTCTTCAATTAAAAAAGCAGTAAACCGTGTGTACGATTTACTGCTTGAATTCACTCTGATGCATCCTCTGTTTTTGAGGGTGCATTTTTTGTTCTATGATAGTTTCTAATCAACACAAAGATATACACGATGCAGATAACAACCCACGTAATGGCAATCCAACGATAAAAAGGTTCTGTATTCAGCCATGCTACGATGGTAAAAAGGATCGCCATCAACGCCCAATAAAACACTTTCAGCTGCATACTTCTTTTAGTTTTCATTTTGATCATCCTCTCATTTTAAATCGGCAATAGTTCCGCGCGTTTCCTGTAACAGCTGTTGTGTACGTGCAATATCCTTAGCTGCGTATACATAAAAGAGCGAATCAACAATAAACATTTGCGCCGTTCTTGAACTCGTTGCTGCACTCCTTAAAAGGGCTTCTGGCGCATGAGATGTTTGTAATACATGATCTACTTCACGATTTAGCGTATTGCTACCAAATCCTGTTAACGAAACTGTTTGTATCCCATTAAATTTAGCAATATCGCGCAACTTGATGACTTCTCTTGTCTCACCACTGTATGAGATACCAAAGAACATCGCTTTCTTAGGCGCTGTCGTCATAATGGTTGCCATTAAATGGGTATCTTGTACCGCATAAACATGTTTACCTAATCGTAACCATTTTTGCATAAAGTCTTCTGCTACGAGCCAAGAAGCTCCGATACCAAATATAAATATCGTCTCCGCTTCAACCATCTTATCCGCTATCGTTTGAAGCTGCTTCACATCAACCATGGCAAGTGTATCTTCTAACGTTTGAATGGTATTGGCTTTTAACTTACGTATAAGGATATCGGGGGCTTCATCTGAACGGATGTCATAGTAACCTGTCATCTTATCCTGACCACTTTCAGCAGACAAGGCCATCTTTAACTCAGGTACGCCCTTCAATCCCATCGAACGACAAAAACGCACCACTGATGCAGGACTGGTTTGTGCTTGTTTTGCAATTTCCTGCGTTGATAGTTGTGCAATCGCATGGCCTTTATCCAGAATAAGCTGCGCCACCTGTTGTTCCACTTTAGATAGCTTGCTTAGATTCATTTCTATACGATGACTGATTAACCCACTCATCCATTCTCCCCCGTTCTCTTCATTATTTCTATTCTATCACTATCGTACGACACATGTGAAGCGAGAGTTTGGCTTATTCACATAGCGCAATAGTACATGTTCTTCCATTACTACTCTACCCACAACATTCACCTTCTCATCCGCTAACAAATCACCGAGTATAATTTGTAATTCACCTTCATACCTTAAATAAGCAGCGTTATCAATCGTAACACTTCCTCGTAAACGTTCCTGACAGTTAGCAGGTGCTATTGGATGATAATGGTTAGAAAATTCAATGCGACTATTTGCTGCTCGGATGACATCGCGTGCCACATCACGTCTCACTTGATAAACAGGTGATAACCAATCCACGGTATTTTCTAAAACGGTCACATGTAACTGGATAATGCGTTCATTAAACCATTTCTTAAACTGTACTAATGTTGATTCAGCTAAACTCAAATCACCAATTAAAACCGTATCGATACCAATATCTAGCAGATTGAAGTACTGCGCCAATGGATGCAGGTCACGATGTGCTTCTAATGTTGGCAAACCAGCAAAAATCGGCCCTCTTTGTTGACCATCTCCTTGAATAAATGCACCTGTTGTTAAACCATGGCTTTTGATGAAGCTCGTATGCGCTCTCACTGCCTCACGTGCCAATCCCGTTTCAGGACGTGGGTAATAATTATACCAGGCACTTAAGTTTTCAAATACAGCCTGTTCCGCTGTTAGTTCGGCTAAATCAGCAGCCGTTAAGGTACTGGCATTCAAAATAATTTGCCATCGTTGTGTCATCCCCGCAATTTGTCTCATTGTCACGCCATCATCAATCCTTAAACCAGTGAATCCCCATGATGCTAAATCCGCTTCAGTATAACGTTCAAATGTTGCGGGCGATACGTCAGCTATCCATTGTAACTGCTGCTCTTTCATACAGTCACCTAGCTCTTTTATAACAGCTGTTAAATCACGGTCCCTTTCTTCAGGCATTTGTAACGAAGTAAACACGTAACGACTACCTGCGGTTGACATCTGTTTAATCAAACGCTTATTTTCTGCGATACTTTGTTCTGTTAATGATACTAAAAAACCCAACATATTATCACTCCTTAAAATAAAAGAGCAGACTGTTATTAGCAGTCTGCTTGAGACTGAAGATAAACACTGTTCCAGGTCGTCACTTCTTGCTTGCTTGGGATTACGTACCATTAGTACGCGCACCGTCACTCGCTCGTTGTTCCTACTATAACAGCATTTCTATTCAGCCTTCTCATATCGTAGTCAAAGTCGTTTAAATCATCTGCAAAGAAAAAAGAAGCTTTTCGATACTTTGTCTACAATCTGGAACAGACTTTTATTAGCAGTCTGCTTTTCTCTAGTCTTCATCAATCGCTTCCATTGCTGATTTTGGTACACCAAAGAAATAGGTTAATACCATACCTGCAGCATAAGCAGCTAATAAGCCATAAATATAAATCATCCAATGACCTGTATTAATTAGCGGAATCAAGGCAACACCTGACGGTCCGATTGCAATTGAACCCACATTACCGAATAACCCAATCACAGCACCACCAATACCACCACCTAAACAAGCAGTAATAAATGGACGTCCTAATGGTAATGTTACACCATAGATGAGTGGCTCTCCAATCCCAAGCACACCAACTGGTAAAGCACCTTTAATGATGTTTGTTAACGGTTTATTTTTACGACATCTAACCCATAACGCAATTGCTGCACCAACTTGACCGGCACCTGCCATTGCAATAATCGGCAATAATGTTGTCATTCCTGTTTGAGCAATCATTTCGATATGAATCGGCGTTAACACTTGGTGTAAACCAAACATTACCATCGGTAAAAACAATACCGCTAACAAGAAGCCGGAAATTGCGCCACCTGTACCAATCACCCAGTTAATTGTTGTTAACAAACCATCTGAGATATAACCTGCGCCCGGCATAATCAAGAAGATTGTCGCCAGACCTGTCACAAGCAATGCAATCGTTGGTGTCACAATAATATCAATCGCATTAGGCACAAACGTACGTAACCCTTTTTCAATAAATGATAAGAGGTAAACAGCAAGTATTACACCAATTATCCCACCTTGACCAGCAATCAAAGGTTCATTTGTAAAGATATTTTGGATCGTTTGATCAGGTGTCACACCACTAAGCAAGACAACACCACCAATGACACCACCCAGAGGCAACGTCGCACCAAATTGTTTCGCTGCATTAATACCGACATAGATATTTAAGAAGGTAAACAATGCGTTTTTAATGACATTCAACACTAAAACGATTTGCTCCCATTGCATCCCATGAATTCGCTCTGCTACTAACATGTTCGAGATAATTGCACCAATACCCGCAATTAACCCCGCACCAACAAACGCTGGAATTAACGGAATGAAAATACCGGAAATTGTCGCTAAAATACGTTTAAATCGTCCGTTGCCGCCTTTTTTATATTTCGCTTTATTTTCTGAAGCTAAGGCTTCTACTTTTTCACGATTACTGCCACCGCTTGTGTGCGTATTCCCCGTTGGAATCTCAGCACCCAATTCCACGCCCGTCATATCCGTCATCGCTTTCGCAACTTTGTTAACCGTACCAGGACCCACGATGATTTGAATGGTATCTTCTTCAACAACACCCATCACACCTTTTACTTGTTTCAAGGCATCCATTTGGACTTGATCGTTATCACGCAAACTCAAACGCACACGTGTCATACAGTGATTGACAACTCTAATATTTTCAAGGCCACCAATTTGCCCTAAAATCCGTTGTGCTAATTCTGTTTCTTTACTCATTATGTTCCCCCCTTAGTCTTTTGCAATTGTGCGACGGACAAAGCCTTTATTCTCAACCAAGCTATTTGTCGCTTCTTCATAACTCATATTTGTTAATACCATTACAATCGCCGTTTTCACATGGTGATTACTCTCTTCAAACACACGTTCAGCTGTCGCTTCATCACAACCTGTTGCATCTTTAATGATATTTTTGGCACGTCGCACTAATTTAATATTTGTTGAACGAACATCTACCATTAAGTTTTTATATACTTTACCGATACCAATCATTGCTGTCGTTGAAATCATATTCAACACTAATTTTTGTGTTGTTCCAGCTTTTAGACGCGTTGAACCCGTTAGTATCTCTGCCCCTGATACAACTTCAATTGCAATATCAGCATGCTCACTAATTTCAGCAGGTGCGTTACACGCTATACTTCCCGTCGTTGCACCTATGTTTTTCGCATAATCCAAACCACCAATAACATAAGGTGTACGACCACTCGCCGCGATACCAATGACAACATCGTTCTCAGTTAATTGGGCAGCTTTCAAATCAGCAACCGCTAATTCCTCTGAATCTTCAGCACCTTCAACTGCATCTTTAATCGCTTTCGCGCCACCCGCAATTAAGCCTTGTACCATTTCCGGTTCAGTACCAAACGTTGGCACACATTCAACCGCATCAAGGATACCTAAACGACCACTCGTTCCAGCACCAATATAAAATAAGCGACCCCCTTTTTCAAAAGCCGTAATAACCGCTTTGACCATTTTTTCAATCGCAGGTAATTCTTTAGCAATCGCTTTCGGAATTGTTTCATCCTCTTGGTTCATCACAGTTAGTATCTCTAAGACAGACATCTGATCTAAGTCCGCTGTTTTCTCGTTACGTTTTTCAGTGTTTAAATGTTCAATCATTTATTCCCACTCCTTTAATATAGATATGTACACGTTTACAAAACAAGTGTATCGCACATGAAATTATATTTCAAGTTAATTATTAATTATTTGTAATAAAGTTTCTTAATTTGTGAACAACCTTGAACATTATGATTTCTATTTGAAATTTATTTCATGTTATAATGGTTTTGCATCTAATAGAAGGAGGGTTTTTTATGTTGAAAATTGAACGTATCGTTAACGGAAACATTCAAGAAAACTGTTATATCGTACATAATGATCGTTATAGCTTAATTATCGATCCTGGTGAAGATTATGAGACAATCGTTGCAACAATAGAGAAAACAGCAACGAAACCAGTCGCAGTTTTATTGACACATGCGCATTTTGATCATATCGCCTCTTTACAACCTATACGCGACCTTTACACAATTCCGGTCTATGTCAGCCCCATTGAAAAAGAATGGCTTGTTAATCCTGAGTTAAATCTTTCAGCAGGCAGCGGTAACCCGATTGTAGCAAAAGCCGCCGAAGAACTATTTGAAACAGGTAAAACCTATACACTAGGTGATATTTCTTTTCATGTCGTTGAAACACCCGGACATTCACCAGGCAGCGTAACCATTGTTTTTGAAGACTTTATCGTATGCGGCGACGCCCTGTTTAAAGGAAGTATTGGACGAACTGATCTCTACTTAGGCAGTCAAGAACAACTCGTACAAAGTATCCGCGATAACATACTTACTTTACCCGATATATTGCCAGCCTATCCAGGCCATGGTGACAGCACAACAATCGGACATGAAAAAGCAACAAATCCATTTTTGAAGTAAAAGTGAAAACACCTAGCTCATCCTTCAATAAATTGGAAAAATAAAAAAACATTCGTTAGACTAGAAATTTTAGTTAGTATAGACTGGTCCATGTCTATTTAAAACTTAAATTTCAGGTCTAATGTTTTTTTGTTTTGAAATTTATCTGGAGGATAGGTGTTCCAACTGGAGAAAAAGTAAAAGAATAACAAGCTCATTCTACTTTATCTCAATTGGAATGCTAAAAAATCACTCATTAGACTAGAAATTTCAGTTGGGGTAGGCTGATTCACGCCTACTAAAGCACTTAAATTTCAGGTCTGGTGAGTTTTTTGCGTTTATGAAATTTTGATAAAGTAAGCTTGGAATTCTGGAGAAAAAGTAAAAGAATAACAAGCTCATTCTACTTTATCCAAATTGGAATGCTAAAAAATCACTCATTAGACTAGAAATTTCAGGTCTTGTAGTGATTTTTTTGCGTTTATGAAATTACTGACATCGTTACGGATTTATCCGTTTACGAGAACAGTATGGGACGAAGATTTCTCAAGCAATTAAGTACCAAACCATTGTTTTAGTTGAAGTACTAGAAAAAAATTTGCTGAAAAATAAAAAAGCACCTTCCAAATTATTTGGAAGGTGCTCAGACTAAGAAGATAGTATTAGTAGTTATCTTTTTAAACTACTTTGTATTGCCGTTTATCCAACGTAAGTAACGTTCTACTTTTTTACGACTAACTTTGCCTCCAGTGAAACGTTCAATCTGTCGAAATGGCATGTTCAATACAAAGTAAATATTATTCGCCCACAGAGGCTGTTTAACGATAGTTAGACAGTTTTTCACTAACATCACTGTGCCATAGGTTAATTTACCAAGCCAATTTTTATTTTTAGCTTGTGCAATAGTATCATTCATTCCCAATGGATCAGCAGGTGACCATAACGCAGCTGGCGGATAATAACCTAATAGTTTGTGAAACTCCTCATCGGATATCGCCTGAATATTTCCAGATGCATATTCAGGATACCTATCTAGATTAAATTCATCACTCTCATTTTTAGCAGCACATTCAATTGTTGTTTCTAAACGAATATCTTGTAGTGAACTTCCTATTTGAATACGGTATACCCCCGCTTCAATTGCCCAATCTTCATGCATCACACTATAATAAGCAAAAGCTTGCTCGTCCAAATTTATTGTAATCGTTTTAGTCTCACCGGGTTCTAGCCTCACCTTTGCATACCCTTTTAATTCGCGTTTTGCTCGAATGATTTTTGTATCGGCCTTTTCAACATAAAGTTGGGCGATTTCTTCACCCGCAACTTTCCCCGTATTCGTTATATTAAACGACACACTTAGATCTGTGCGAACAATGTTCGAATAGGCAAACTGCGTATAGGATAGACCATAACCAAACGAATAACGCACCGGCACGTTCATCGTATCAAAATAACGATAACCAATAAACAAACCTTCACGATGTTCAGACGTCGCTTCTCGCCCTGGATAATAGGGTGCTGATGGAACATCCCCATAGGTAAAGGGGTAACTTTCACTGAGCTTTCCACTAGGATTGTATTCACCTAATAACACTGCGATCAAAGCTTCTGCGCTTCCTTGACCTGCAAGATACGTATGCACTAGACCTTTCACACCTGACTCATCAGCAAAAGGCAACTCAAGAACGCCACCACCTGCTAAGACAACTACGATTTCTTGATTTACTTTTAGTAATTCGTTGATAAGTTGTAATTGATTGTCAGGTAATTCAAGCGTATCTCGATCTATCCCCTCCGCTTCACTACTCTCATCCAACCCCATAAACACTAACACTTTATCTGCATTTACAGCAAGTTCAACCGCTTGTTTGATTAACGATTTGCTTTTGCCACCCATCCGCTTGAAACCTTGTGCATAGCCCACTACATCCAACTGCGTTTTCTCCAACAGTTCCAACGGGCTTTGAAGTTGCGTGGGATTAATCAAAGAACTTCCCGCACCTTGGTAACGTGGTTTGTTCGCAAAATCACCCACAATGGCCACTTTTTCTTGTGGGTGTAACGGTAAAATTTCAGCTGAATTTTTTAATAATACCATTGAACGTTTTGCAGCTTCCACAGCCTTCTGATGATGTTCTTCCAAATCAATTGTTAACTCTCTTTCTGCCACTGCATGAGTCGTGAAAACAAGTGATAACATGCGATCAACAGCTTCATCAAGAATCGTTTCCGCAAGATTACCGTCCGTAACAGCCTCAACAATTTCCTTATCAGTAATGCCGTTAGTAGCGGGCATCTCCAATTGATTACCCGCCTTTAAACCTGCTACACGCTCATTATTGCCGCCCCAGTCTGTCACAACCACACCTTGATAGTTCCATTCATCATACAAAATTTCATTCATAAGATGAGGATGTTCATTGGCATAGATACCATTAATTTTATTATACGATGACATCATCATTTGCGGCGCCGCTTTTTCTACCACTCTACGAAAGCCTTCTAGATAAAGTTCACGCAATGAGCGCTCATCCACAATTTCATCGATCGTCATACGCATGTGTTCTTGACTGTTAACCGCAAAGTGTTTAGGGCAAGCTGCTACACCCTCACTTTGAATCCCCGTTACTTGTGCACTCGCTAAAGTTCCCGTTAGAAATGGGTCTTCTGAAAAATATTCAAAGTTACGTCCGCAAAGCGGATTACGTTTTATATTTAAACCGGGACCTAGTATGGCACTCACATTTTCAGAGACACATTCCCGCGCTAAAAACTGCCCCACTTCTTCAACCAGTTGCTTATCCCAACTATTCGCCAACGTGGCTGCAGTCGGATAACACGTGGCTGGAATACTCGCATTAAGTCCCAAGTGATCGGCTTTCCCACCTTGTTTCCTTAAACCGTGCGGTCCATCTGTCATCATGATCCCTGGGATATTTAAGCGTTTAATCGCTTTTGTATTCCAAAAATTTTCTCCTGACATCAGTGATGCTTTTTCTTCTAGTGTCATCTTGTTAATCAACGCTTCATATTTCAACGTGATTCACCCCCTCTGCTCTAACTTTTATTTAATTAAATATGTTTGTAATAACGCATATAAAATATTATGCACACTCGTTCTAAGCCCTAATGCTGTGCCAGATGGATCTGCTTTATAGGCTTGCTCAATCCGTTTTATATTTTTAGGCGCACTCATTGTATCGAGCATTAAATCATTACCCGCTACAATGGCATCATCCGCATGCATGAAACCAAAAACAGCATCACTCGAAACCATCCCTTTAAAGCCCCACTCATCACGTAATACATCATTTAACAACTCTGTATTGCCACCTGCCCATTTACCATTAATCATACTAAAACTTGACATTGTTCCTAAATTCTTACCTTCTTTCACGGCTATTTCAAAGGGGCGTAAATGCAATTCACGAATCGATTGTTCGTTCCCCCAAACATATAAACCTGAGCGAGCATTTTTTTCTTGATCATTCATCGCAAAATGCTTCATAAATACAATAATATCTTGCTCTTGCGCTCCTTTTATTACAGCAGCCCCCATCTTTCCTGATAATAGCGGGTCTTCTGAAAAGTATTCAAAGTTACGTCCACCCATTGCTGTTCGATGAAGATTAACAGCAGGCGCATACCAACCATGAACGCCATATACTTTTGCTTCCTTTCCAACTACTTCACCCATCTCATAACCAAGCGCATTGCTCCATGTTGCTGCCAAAACATTTTCCGATGGGAACGAGGCGGCTTTGAACTTTTTGAAGAACGAATTCAGTCCAGCCGGTCCATCCAATAACATTGAAGCTGGTATCCCTAAACGGTCAATCGCCTCTGTTTGATACGCTCCTTTTACAACATAATTAATTAATTCATCCTTCGTAAATTGATCTAAGAACTGCTCCCACTTTGGATCATCATGTGCTAGATTTTTTAAATCACTTAACTTCAGACCATTATCTTTGCCAAACGCCGGCATATCCAACTTAGAATCTGTTGGCGTTTTTGCTAAATCATCTAAAACAAATTGTGGCGCTTCATCGTTGATTTTTTTATCTGACGGGTAGGTTCCTTTCCAATCATCACGTGATAAATAGGTTAATCCTGCTTCGCTTGCCTCAAATTGATTTTTGATTGTCGTACCCGTTGCGGAATCTTCTTTAATAACTTGACGCTTCGCAACCTCATACGTTAATTTTTTTCCTTTATCATGCACATTTTTTGCTAACTTAAGCTGATACTTACCCTCATCTAGCACATAGGCTTCCTCTGTTTGAGAATCGTATGACGCCATATCATTCGTTGCAAATGATAGTTTCAACGTTTGTTTTTCTCCAGGTTGTAACTCCTTTGTTTTATCATAGGCACCTAAAGCAACTGCCGCTTTTTCTAAACCACCTTTTGTATACGGTGCTGAATAATAAAGTTGTACGACGTCTTTACCTGCTACCTTACCTGTATTTGTCACTTCTACCTCAACACTTATTTTTTTGTCAGTCATTTTTTGACTGGCTACTTTCCAATCAAATGTTGTGTAACTTAAACCATGTCCGTAAGGGAATTGTACTGCTTTTTGATAGCCTTGTTCATCGCCTTTATAATACGTTTCGTAAAAACGATACCCAATGTATATCCCTTCTTGATAATTAACAAATGACTGTTTTAAATTTGTATAGTTATAATCACCAAAATTTTCAGTTGCTGGCGCTGATTGACTATTATAGGCATACGTATCTGTTAAACGTCCCGATGGATTAACTTTACCCGCTAATACATCACCCAAAGCTTCCGTACCGAATGGCCCTGGTATCCCCACCCAAACAATCGATTTAATCTGCGGGAATTCTTCTAGATAACCTAATTCAAGCGCATTACCTGCATTGACGACAATAGTCACATTTTCAAAGTTTTCTGCCACTTTTTTAATTAGCGCTTTTTTATTCGCCGTTAATCGTAACTGCTCCTCTGACATATCACTGCTTTCAACACCCGAACTTGTAAGTAATACCACGGCATTATCTGAATAATCTTTAGCCTGTTTTAGCACATTATCTTTCAAATAAGAAACATTCGGTTCATCTTTATCGGTTCCTGAAACCATCGATTTCAGAACTTGCGTTAAACCATTTTCATTTTTTTGCTTTTGGAGTGCCTTAACCTCATCGAGTTCTGTATAAAATTGATATAATTGTTTATTATACTCAATGCCCGCATTCTTCAAACCATCAAATAAATTAACGGCTTCTGATGTATCAATGCCACCAGAACCGCCTCCACCGTAACGGAAATCAAATGAAGCTGTTCCAAATACATTAACGGTTTATCGTCTAATGGTAGACTTCTATCTTCGTTTTTCATCAATACAATACCCTCATTAGCGATCTTACGAGCCACTTCATTACCTGCAGCTCGAGCTTTTTCACCTGCCGGCGTCTCTGTGTTAATTGTTATGTTTTTACCTGTCATCACATTATACATATGTGCAGCAGTTGGACCTACTTTAATACCGACACCAACAACCGCAAGCGCAACAACCGACCAAATCATGAGATTTCGTGGTCTGTTTTTAATTTTACGATAGAGCTTTGCATCTTTTTTTCGTTGTTTTTTCACTGATTTACTTAAAGTTTTAAATTCCTCTTGTGTTACCTTTTTAACTGCTTTAGCTTTCTTTTTTAATTCATCACGTTCAGTTACTGTTAAATTCTTTGACATTAGCCGTTGTTTTTTTGCTAATTCTTTGTCAGTTTTTACTTGTTTTGCTATTTTTAGTTTGCGTTCTTTTTTCTCATTCATCAGACTAACCCCCCAATTATGTTTTACATCATCATTATATGATAACGCTTACAGTTTTGAGGTTGTTTTATTGTTGAAAAACAACAAAATATTGCTGCCTATCATTACACCATGTAACGATAGACAGCAATATTTAACAGTTTAATCCAGCATTTTATCTAATTGAATATAATAAATGCCCAATAACGGTAAGGATACTTCTAAATGGTAATTCTCTTCTATTATTTTTTCTATTTCGATTGCTGGTTGATGTACGTTATTATAAGCCATAACATCCATTAACGAAGGAGTTGCTGTTTTATCCAGCACTATTAATTCGTCTTGTTGTTGTTTAATTTTGGGTGATAAACGACGACTACTTTTTTCGGGACGAACCATTAAAATCCGATAATTTTCTCGCCTCTTCGTAACAATACAATGTTCATCTTGGTATACAATCTCTCGATATAGTTCACTGATGAATTGATACGCATGAATGTTCACTTTGAAAAAACCATACGCGTCCATGAGAGCCATTTTCGCTGCTAATTCTGTTGGAAAATAATTAAAAAGCGGCGTAGCATCTAACGAAAGTGGTATATAATAAGCACCGTCACTTTTGAGCTGGTTAAGCATATACCATACTGTAGAATTGGCCATTGTCAGCTCGGTCATTTTTATCAAATACTCATCCTGATCAAACGATGCCATTTGCTTAAGTATTGCTGTCTGACCTTTAATATTTTCCATCTCTACAATTCGATCAATAATTGCAGGTGCTTCCAAGGCAACCATTGCCTGTTCTAACGGCAGCTCTCTGACTTGAGAAAAATCATCAATACTTTTTATCATAATACCACTGTTATTTTCAACGTCAGCAATGTTATGTGGATGCCTCGGAAAATGAAGATGGATAGGGATTATCTCTACAAAATATGGAATTGCCTCGACTAACTCTCTACAAAGTGAACTATCGTTTCCCTCTTCATAAAAACATCTAAACTCTAAGACCCAACCTGTCATATCTGGATAGTTACTTTGTAGATGATAAGACAGTTGTTTTAATACTTTTAAAAAAACAGCTTTTTCAGATGGTTTTATCGCTTCCCAATCCACTGTCTGTAACTGAATATAGGGTAAGAACCCCTGTTGTAAAATATTATCAATTATATCGGTCACATCTTTAAAACAGATTTCTTTTTTAGCATTATGTTTAACTTTCAAAATGATTTTTTCCACAGCAATATAACGCACACCTAATTGCATCAGTTTCAAAGCAGTTGTATTTGTTAAATTAAGTGGATTTAGTTTGACAACAAAATTTTTAATAGCCATTTTTCCAATAACGCGAGAAAGATCGATGCTCTTATTAAAAAGCTCAAAATCATGTTTCTTTAATTCACTTATTTCCTCAATTGTTATATAGTTTTCCAGTAATTGATAGACATCTGACTCTTCTATACCTGGCGTATCAGTAAATAAAATCGGTTTCTTTTTACGGAATTCTGTTGGTGTCATTCCATTTCGTTCTTTAAAAACATCACTAAAACTTCGCACATTTGGAAAGCCATTATTAATCGCAATCTCTCCCACCGATAAATGACTCGTTTCCAACTGACGTATCGCGTATAACAAACGAATCTCCTTAAGGTACTTACCTACTGACATTCCTAAATCTTCTTTAAAACGATGTGCCAGATAAAATTTACTCACATAAAAGTGATCCGCCAGCTTTTGTAAAGTTAATTTTTCGGTATGATGTTCATTAATATAGGCCATCACTTCTCTGTTTTTAATTTTATTATCATTATCTATCGTTCGATTAAATGATAGCGGCTCAATTGTTAATGTTCGCAGCAATGTCCCAAGAACTAAAGAGACACACCCATTAATTATTGCTTGATAGCCTTTTTTCTTTTGCATTTGTTCAATATACAAGCGGGAGAGTAATTTCGTTAAATTTTTATAGGCATCATGATGATAACTTAACGAGAGTGGACGGGTTAACTTAAACTGACCGACTAATTTTTCAAACTCCAGCAACTGTATATTCAGCATTAAAACACGGTTTTTAGAGCTTCCCACCATCCCAATTATTTCACCGGGATTAACAAGAAAAATGTCACCCGCTTTTAATAAAATGACCTTCCCTTGCTTTAAAACCTCTAAGTGATCAGCCAAAATAAATAACACTTTTAAATCATCATTCACATGAAAATCAACCGTTTCAATTGTTTCTAATGCTATTTTGGCAGATTTAACTGTCATCTCAATTTTCGGCACCATTTCTCACCCTCATTTCTATCTCTAGCTTCTCTCTTCTTATTTTAAGTTATCTTACAATCGAAAGATAGTTTTAGCTGTTAAAAAAAGAGTTATCCACATGTGGATAACTCTTTCACAGAAAACTTATGCACTTACACTGTATAAGTTGTGGACATCTATTTTATAACTTTAGCAATTATCAGCTTTAACTTCCCATGCTTCATAATGTACAGCTTCATTTATATTCGTTGTCTTATCATTTTTTTGTTCTTGTAGCACTTTAAGTACAAGTGGCGACGCATTGTCGCTATTTAACTTATTAAGACCGATCCATTCAAAACCAGCAGAATCATTAACTTCACATTGTAATTGTGCAACTTTATCATGAATGGCTTTAGCTTTTATATCAAACAGAACAAACATGTGATGAACCGTTAGAGCCGTTCCTTCTTCTTTTACAAATACGTCATAACAACGATTGTTCTCATTCGTAATTACTTCATAACCTGTTTCCTCCAGAACTTCACGTGCTAATGTTTCAATTAAACTTTCACCACTTTTTTGACTGCCGCCAGGTAGATCATAACGATATCGATAAGGCCCAGTTGCTTTATTGATACATAACAATTTATCTTCTTGAAAAAAAACGGCGTAAACACCGAAATGTGTTTTTAATAATGACACGCTCTCACCTCCTACTCATTTAATAAACCCGAGCCCATTATTCTTCTTTGGCATAACGTTTAGCCAATTTTTCTTTATGAGAGCTAAATACCTCTTCTAATGAAATATTATATTTATTTGCAATGACGATTACATTACCCAAAACATCGCCCAATTCCTCAACTAAGTTAGCTTTATTTTGCTCCACAGATGTAACAATCTCGTCCGGCCGGTCACGACCAATTTCTAATGCTCTAATCGCACGCGCAACTTCACCTGTTTCTTCTGCTAAAAAACCAATGCGAACAAAGATATCTAGCTCCGACCAACCACGTTTTTCGTAATAATCACTCACCCATTGTTGAAATTCTTTTACATCCATTTTTATGCCCCCTTAAAAATTAACTGCTCTTAGTTTAACAAAGTTATCATTTTCGGGCTAGTTTACATTTTTCCACATAAACAAGGCCTCTATCATTTACGGTGTTGGTTAAATTTTACTGATGGTTATTTTCCGCAAAAAATAGCGACATTTTTAAAATCACTGAAAAATTAAGTCACCGCAGCAACTTCCCTCACGTAAAAAACGACTAAAAATAAACAGCTACCAAAAAAGGCAGCTGCAAAAATGACTTATTTTACTTTTTTTTGGAAAACAACGTTATTTAACACTGACTCCAATTAAAAAAAGCACCCGCCAATAGCCGATGCTTCAATACTTCTCCTACTTATTAAAAATATGTGGACCACTACGCATATTCTTCACATCATTCTTTGGTGCAGCCATCTTTTTCGATCTACCGCCACCGGTTTTTTTCTTTTTAATCAACTCTAATAATTTCTCTTTTGCCTGTTTATCCATCTTCCATACCACCTTTATTTCGAATGTTTTTTACAATAAATAAAATTCATTTCTACTTATCTAAATAAAAAAGATGCTTCGCAACAAAATTGTGCGAAACATCCAAAAGTTGTTATTAACGTTTTGAGAATTGAGGAGCACGACGTGCACCTTTAAGACCTGGTTTTTTACGTTCTTTCATACGAGGGTCACGAGTTAAGAGACCAGCTTGTTTAAGAGTTGAACGGTATTCAGGATCTACTTGTAATAACGCACGAGCAACACCGTGACGGATAGCTCCTGCTTGACCAGTGTATCCACCACCATCAACGTTTACGAAAACATTGTAGTTACCTACAGTTTCAGTAAGAGTTAAAGGTTGTTTGATAACTGAACGTAAAACTTCGAATGGGATGTAGTTTTCTACATCGCGGCCATTGATTGTAATTGTACCATCGCCAGGAACTAAACGAACACGGGCAACAGAGCTTTTACGACGACCAGTTCCATAATATTGTACTTGTGTCATATTATTTTTCTCCTCCTATTATCCGCGTACTTTGTATTCAACTGGTGATTGAGCAGCATGTGGATGTTCAGTACCAGCGTACACGTTCAATTTTGTAAATTGTTTACGGCCTAAAGTTGTTTTTGGTAACATACCTTTGATTGATAATTCTAACAAACGGTCAGGACGGTTTGTACGAAGTTCACCAGCAGTAATTGATTTTAAACCACCTGCGTAACCAGAGTGACGGTAGTAAATTTTCCCATCAGCTTTGTTACCTGTTAAAGCGATTTTTTCAGCGTTGATAATGATAACGAAGTCACCAGTATCGATGTGTGGTGTGAAAGTTGGTTTGTTTTTACCGCGTAAGATTGCAGCGACTTCACTTGATAAACGACCAAGTGGAACGTCAGTTGCATCTACGACATACCAGTCACGTTGTACTTCGCCTGATTTTGCCATATATGTTGTGCGCATTTGTTTTGCCTCCTAAATGATAAATTCATTCTTTTTTTTTATTTAAAAACTCTGTCATTGTTATATAAGCATAATAAGTTTCCGGGGCTTATCATGGGGTAAACAATACCATATTCAATACTACAATGTTTCACCTCTTAAGTCAAGCATCACATTATTATTTTTTATTATCCTTCTCATAAAAAACTTCCCATAAATATAACGCCTGTGGTGGTGCAGTCCTACTCACTAAAGCAGTTCGATCTTTTTTATCGAGCGCAACTTTAATTTCCGCAGGTGTTAATTTTTTTTGCCCAACGTACAGTAACGCACCGACTAAAATACGCACCATATTATATAAAAAACCACTGCCTGAGAAAGAGAAAATCCAACCATCTTCTGTGGGCATTATTTTAATTGCGTAGAGATTACGGACCTTACTTTCACGATCTGTTCGAGCAGAACAAAAACTTGTAAAGTCATGTTCCCCTTCCAAAATACGTGCAGCTTGATTCATTAATGACTCATCCAAATCAAATGGATAGCGCAATGCATAATGACGGGAAAAAGGATCATGTTGTGGTGAACGTTTCACAAAATAACGGTATTCCTTACCACTAACATCGTAACGCGCATGAAAATCAGCCGCGACTTCTTCAACTGACACAATTGCAATATCATCTGGTGTCAACGTCTCCAATCCACGATAATACCCTTCAACAGGAATACTGAAGGGTGAATCCCAATGGATCACTTGGCCTTTTGCATGAACACCTGTATCGGTGCGGCCTGATGCATTGACCACCGTCTTTTGCCCTTTATGCATTTTTGTTAATGCCTTTTGAATTTCTTCTTGAACTGTCCGACCTGTTGCTTGAATTTGATAGCCTAAAAAGCCTGAACCATCATACTGAATCACTGCTTTATAACGTGTCATATACTAACCTCCTCGCAACATAAAGAGTGCTATTGTGTAACACACCATAATTAGTATCAGTAGTGTATCACGTGCTTCCCATTTTAAAATGCGGTACTTTGTGCGCCCTTCTCCGCCATGGTAACCACGAGCTTCCATCGCAATTGCTAAATCTTCCGCGCGTTTAAAAGCGCTGATAAAGAGCGGTATCAATAACGGAATAATTGCTTTTACACGGGCCAGAAGAGAGCCACTGTTAAATTCAACACCACGAGATTTTTGAGCCATCATTATTTTTTCAGCTTCATCCATCAACGTGGGGATAAAACGTAATGCGATACTCAGCATTAATGCCATCTCGTGCACAGGGAATTTGATTTTTCGTAAAGGATTTAATAACGCTTCAATCGCATCTGTTAATTCGATTGGGCTTGTTGTTAAGGATAAGAGTGTTGTCATAAAGATAATGAGCACAAAACGCAGCGCAATAAATATCGCGTTACGAATACCAAAATCAGTGATATACAACGGCCCAATATGCCACAGCACATTCCCATCTTTTGTGAAAAATAGTTGTAAAATAACGGTAAGCAAAATAAGAAACAATATCGGGCGTAATCCTTTGATAAAGAACAAAAACGGTACTTTCGAAATATATAAGAGCGCTAATACCAAAACGAAGGATAAAGCATACGTCCAGATGTTATTCGCAAAAAAGACCATGATAATAAAATACATAACCGCCATTAATTTTGCACGCGCATCAATGCGGTGTAGCCACGAGTTCCCCGGAATAAAACGACCCAAAATCATATTATTCATCGTTTTGTCCCCCTCGCCAATCAGTCGTTAAATACGCCACTAATTCTGCCCGTGTTAAACAGGTCACCGGCCATTTTTCAGCTGTTTGTGCTTCAATTTGACGTTGTACAACGAGTGCACTCGGTTGTCCAATTGCCAAACCATGCATGCGCTCATCTTCTGCAAACAATGCACGTGGTTCGCCAACAGCACTCACTTTACCCGCTTGTAACACAATCATCTTATCGGCAAATTCTGCCACATCATCCATATTATGTGTAACCAAAATAATCGTAATGTTTTGTTCCTTGTGTAAACGATTAAAAAGATCCATCATTTCACGACGTCCACGCGGGTCTAAGCCAGCAGTTGGCTCATCTAGGACTAAGATGTCAGGTTCCATCGCCAACACTCCTGCAATCGCTACACGACGCATTTGTCCGCCTGATAATTCAAACGGCGAACTTTCTTTAATACTTTCTGGCAAGCCAACGATTGGCAATAAGCTTTCTGCACGTTTTTTCGCATCTTCTTTTGATACACCAAAGTTCATTGGTCCAAACATGATATCTTTCACAACTGTTTCTTCAAATAACTGTGCTTCTGGAAACTGAAAAACAACACCAATTTTTTGACGAATTTCTTTTAAGTTTTTATATTTTTGACCCGCAATAATTTCACGTGAATCAAAAATAACTTTCCCCGCAGTTGGTTGCAATATCACATTTAGATGTTGTAACAGAGTTGATTTACCAGAACCAGTATGACCGACAATCGCCGTATAAGTCCCGTCTTCCACAGAAAAAGAAATGTCTTTCAATGCTGTTTTCTCAAACGGACCACCGACTTGGTACGTGTATCCTACTTTTTCAAACGTAATTGGCATAAGGCGTTCACTAATTCTCCTTCCGAAAAATAAACATCTTCGAAAACGAAGCCTTGTCTACTTAGATCGTTTTGCAATTGATTAACAAATGGGACATCTAATCCAATTGCTTGTAATTTTTCTGTTTCTTTAAAAATAGCTGAGGGATGACCTTCCATCATATACTCGCCTTTATTCATCACAATCATACGGTCCGCTAAACTCGCTTCTTCCAAATCATGTGTGATTGAGATAACTGTTAAATCATGTTGCTCTTTTAGACGCTTAATCGTTGCTAATACACTTTCTCGACCTTCAGG
Source organism: Brochothrix thermosphacta DSM 20171 = FSL F6-1036 (assembly GCF_036884295.1). Taxonomy (NCBI): domain Bacteria; kingdom Bacillati; phylum Bacillota; class Bacilli; order Caryophanales; family Listeriaceae; genus Brochothrix; species Brochothrix thermosphacta. The sequence continues at coordinate 129,131 of NZ_CP145608.1, read as the reverse complement.
GTCAAGCATAGATGTCGCTTCATCTAAGATAATGAGCTGAGGGCGCAATGCAACCACTCCAGCTATCGCTACACGCTGTTTTTGACCCCCAGACAGGCGAATAGGTTCATATGTTTCAAAACCTGTCATACCGACGTCAGCGAGCGCTTGAGCAACCCGTTCCACCATCTCGACTTGAGCGATACCATTATTCTCTAATCCGAAAGCAACATCATCCTGAACAGTAGCTCCGACAAATTGATTATCAGGGTTTTGAAAAACCATTCCCACTTGACGGCGAATGTCCCAAATGTTTTCTTCGGTCATATCATAGCCAGCAATCGTCACATTACCTGACTGCGCAAACAAAAGTCCATTGATAATTTTTGCCATTGTCGATTTACCAGATCCATTATGCCCCACAATCGCTAACCACTCACCATGTTTAACTTGAAGTGAAACATCATGTAACACTTGTTTCTCTGGTTCTGTATCATAATAAAACGAAATGTTCTCCAAAGTTACTATATCTTTTGTGTTCATTGAGTTCTCCTCTATCAAAAAATGTCATTATTAACTGTTATTCTAACACGTTCATCAAAAAAAACAACGCAAAAAAGACTGATTTGTTAACTTTCTATAAAAAAAGATAACAAATCACTCTTTTTTTCTGGAAATATAAAAAGGACCTTTGTCCATCGAATAGATCGATTTTCAAAAGCCAAATTATATTCTCACATTTTAAAAACAAAAAAAGCCGTGCTCCTTAGTCTCCGCAAAGAATTAAGAAGCACAACAGCGCTAGACAAGATGATGAATAAATCAATCACCTTATCATAACACGCCAATGCTTTAGACGTTTTCATATAAATGATCGAATTTGTATTATTTTACCAATTCAATAATGACAACTGGTGCGCCATCGCCACGACGTTGACCTTTTTTATAGATACGAGTGTAACCACCTTGACGTTCTGTGTAACGACCTGCTACATCATCAAATAATTTTTGCAATGCATATACTGGACGTTCCTTAGTCACTGTGTTTCCTTCTTTATCTGTAACTTCTTTTTCTACATAACCTACGATTTCATGGCGTACGATTGCAGCTGCACGACGACGAGCGCTTAAATCTCCACGTTTACCAGCAGTGATTAATTTTTCAACAAGTTTACGAAGTTCTTTAGCGCGAGCTTCAGTAGTTTCGATGCGTTCGTTGATAATTAAGTCTGTTGCTAAATCACGTAACATAGCTTTACGTTGCGAGCTTGTACGGCCTAATTTACGGTAACACATTAGTGTTTTGCCTCCTTTAATTAATCTTCGTTACGAAGACCTAATCCTAAATCAGTTAATTTAACCTTAACTTCTTCAAGTGATTTACGTCCAAGGTTACGTACTTTCATCATATCCTCTTCCGATTTATCTGCTAATTCTTGCACAGTATTAATACCAGCACGTTTTAGACAGTTGTATGAACGAACTGATAAATCGAGTTCTTCGATTGTCATTTCGAGCACTTTTTCTTTTTTACTCTCTTCTTTTTCAATCATAATTTCTGCATTTTGAGCTTCATCTGTTAAGTTAACAAAGATGTTCAAATGCTCCGTTAAGATTTTAGCAGCTAAACTAATCGCTTCTTTAACGCCGATGCTTCCATCAGTAGTTAAGTCAAACGTTAATTTGTCAAAATCAGGATTTTGACCTACACGAGTATTTTCAACTTGGTAGTTAGCTTTAAGAATTGGCGTAAAGATAGAATCGATTGGTAAAACACCAATTGGCATATCTTCGCGTTTGTTTTGATCAGCTGGACGGTATCCACGACCGCGACTTGCATGCAAGCGCATATGGAAATGTGCATTTTCACTAAGAGTTGCAATATGTAAATCTGGATTTAAGATTTCAACATCACTATCAAAGTTAATATCAGCTGCCGTAACCACACCTGGTCCTTGAACATCGATTTCTAATGTTTTTTCATCATCAGAATAGATTTTCAAAGCAAGTTTCTTCAAGTTCAAGATAATACGTGTTACATCTTCAACGACACCATCAATTGCTGAGAATTCATGTAAAACTGTGTCTGCTTGGATAGAAGTAACCGCTGCACCTGGTAATGAAGATAAAAGGATACGACGCAAGGAGTTGCCTAAAGTGATACCATAACCGCGTTCTAGTGGTTCAATGACGAACTTCCCATAACGGCTATCTTCACTGATCTCAATCGTTTCAATTTTCGGCTTTTCAATTTCGATCATTTATTATACCTCCCATGATAAACGTCTTGTTACAATTTGAATATAATTTAGTAATTAAAGCAATGTTCAATTGTTAATTATACACGACGACGTTTTGGTGGTCGACAACCATTGTGAGGAATTGGAGTAACATCTTTAATAGCAGTTACTTCAAGACCAACAGCTTGTAAAGCACGGATAGCAGCTTCACGACCTGAACCAGGACCTTTAACTGTTACTTCCAATGTTTTCAAACCATGTTCCATACCTACTTTAGCAGCAGTTTCTGCAGCCATTTGAGCAGCGAACGGTGTTGATTTTTTAGAACCACGGAAACCTAATGAACCTGAACTTGACCAAGCTAAAGCGTTTCCTTGCATATCTGTTAATGTAACGATAGTGTTATTGAAAGTAGAACGGATATGTGCAATACCAGATTCAACATTCTTTTTCACACGACGTTTACGAGTGTTTGTTTTACGTGCCATTTGTTAGTTGACCTCCTTGCTTATTATTATTTTTTCTTACCAGCGATAGATTTCGATGGACCTTTACGAGTACGAGCGTTGTTTTTCGTGTTTTGACCACGAACAGGTAAACCACGACGGTGACGAATTCCTCGGAAAGAACCGATTTCTTGTAAACGTTTGATGTCTAATGCGACCTCACGACGTAAGTCACCTTCTGTTTTAACTGTATCAACAACTTCACGAATTTTAGTTAATTCGTCTTCTGTTAAATCACGAGTACGAGTATTTGGGTTAACGCCTGCTTCTTCTAAAACTTTTTGAGCAGTAGTCGTACCAATACCGAATACGTATGTCAATGAAATAACGATGCGTTTTTCACGTGGAACATCCACTCCAGCAATACGTGCCATTTATGTGCACCTCCCTAATTATTAACCTTGTCTTTGTTTATGTTTCGGATTTTCACAAATTACCATGACTTTACCCTTACGGCGAATAACTTTACATTTTTCGCAGATCGGTTTCACGGATGGTCTTACTTTCATCGTAGAATACCTCCTTCAATATGCCGGAGTTCAGATTATTTGAAACGGTATGTTATTCTTCCGCGCGTTAAATCGTACGGAGAAAGTTCAACAGTTACTTTGTCCCCCGGTAAAATACGAATATAGTGCATACGAATCTTACCTGAAATAGTAGCAAGTACCGCATGACCGTTTTCTAACTCAACCTTAAACATAGCGTTCGGTAAAGTTTCTTTAATTACACCTTCAACCTCAATTACATCTTCTTTCGCCATTACCTCGTTACCTCCTTTTTGTCTTGAACTTTGGAATCGTCTTTATCCGCCGTTCGGAAGTTTAGTTATTACTTAACCAACTTGACACTTCTAAAAATAACGGGATCTTACGAAAAAGACGCATTATTTCTACGTATAATTGAACACATTACAACATAAAAGTAATAAAATTCAACAATTCGTTGCCAGTTATCCATTATACTAGACTTCGGGCGTTTTAACAACTATTTCGATAATAGTTTATTAATATCCTTAAAGACTTCATCTATCGCTCGTCCACCATCAATCTCTTTTAAATAACCTAATTGGTTATAAAAATCAAGCAATGGTTGGGTTTGTTTCGTATTAACAGCCAAACGATTTTCAACTGTTTCAGGTTTATCATCTTCTCGTTGATACAATGTTGCGTTATCATCATCACAAACACCAGCAGTTTTCGGCGGGTTGTAAGTCGCGTGATACGTACGTCCACACGTCGGGCAAATCCATCGACCTGTTAAGCGTTCCATTAATAATGATTGATCAACTTGAATATTGATGACAGCGTCTAAGCTACGATTCAAATCTTTTAAGATTTTTTCTAATTCATCAGCTTGAGCGACAGTTCTTGGGAAACCATCAAGCAAAAAGCCTTCTTTAGCATCATCTTGTGCAAGACGTTCACGAACAATACCGTTCGTTACTTCATCAGGTACTAGATTTCCTTCATCCATAAACGCTTTAGCTTTCAAACCAAGCTCTGTTCCGTTCTTAATTGCAGCGCGGAACATATCTCCAGTTGAAATATGCGGTATATGGTACTGAGCAACAATGCGCTCAGCTTGCGTGCCTTTTCCTGCACCCGGAAGCCCCATTAAAACTAAGTTCATATTGGTTTTTCTCCCATTCTTCAAAGCCAAAGCATGCTTTGTTTTTCGAATATTGTTGCTACCTTGCAAAGATCTATAAATCTTTCTGAGGGTAAGGCAGATGGAAGCGAAGAATAATCTTGCTCCCATTTAACACTTACTTAAGAAATCCTCTATAGTTACGTTTCACAAGTTGTCCTTCTAATTGTTTCATAGTGTCTAGCGCAACCCCTACCATGATAAGTAGTGATGTTCCACCAATGCCTAAGCCTTGAGGTAAGCCAAACAGCTGTGTTCCAATTGTTGGTAAGATTGCAATTGCTGCTAAGAAAATTGAACCTACGAATGTCAAACGCATAAGCACTGACGATAGATATTTTTCTGTATCTTTACCAGGACGAATTGTTGGTACATAGCCACCTTGTTTTTGTAAGTTTTCAGCAACTTTTTCTGGATTCACTTGAATGAATGCATAGAAGTATGTGAAAGCAAGAATCAAGATAACATATAATACCATTCCTGCTGGTTGTTGAAGGTTAAATACTTTACCTAATGTTTGTACCCATCCTTTATCTTGATCCGCAAAGGTCAAGAGTGTTTGAGGAGTAATGATAAACGCTGAAGCAAAGATAACCGGAATAACACCTGCTGAGTTCACTTTCAAAGGTAAATGCGATACTTGAGCACCACGAGGGGCAGTCGGAGTAGACGCACGTTTTGAATAATGAACAGGAATTTTACGTGACGCTTGTTGTACGAATACAACTAACGCAACGATAACAATTACAGCTACAACAAGTAATAGCATTTCAATCACAGTGATGAAAAGCGGTGTGCCTGTTTTAGCAAGTTGTGTCGTAAGCAATTGACCAACTGATGAAGGAACGTTTGCGATAATACCAGCCATAATAATGATTGATACACCGTTTCCGATACCTTTTTCAGTAATTTGTTCACCCATCCACATCAAGAACATAGTTCCTGTTGTTAGGATGATAGCCATTAATGCGAATTGACCGACAGAAGCGTTAGGAACAAGTGTAGCGCCTGTCATATTGTTGAAACCATATGAAACACCGAAAGATTGTACTAAGCCTAGTGCAATCGTTAAATAGCGTTTAAATTGATTCAACTTACGACGGCCCATTTCACCTTGTTTAGCCCATTCAGCAAACTTTGGAACGACATCCATTTCCAACAATTGCACAATGATAGACGCCGTAATATACGGCATGATACCAACAGCAAAAATTGAGAAGTTGGATAGCGAGCCACCACCAAATAAGTCCAAGAAACCTACTAGCGATGTATTCAACGCTTTTAATTGTGACGCATCAACACCAGGAATTGGTATGTGCGCCCCAATACGAAAGACGATCAATAATGCCAAAGTAAAAAGAATTTTACGTCTAATGTCTTTTACTTTGAAGAAGTTCATAAATGTCTGAAACATTAAATCACCTCTACACTACCACCAGCTGCTTCGATAGCTTCTTTTGCAGCTTGTGAAAATTTATGTGCTTGAACAGTAAGTTTAGTAGATAAAGTACCGTTCGACAACACTTTAATTCCGTTTAATTGTTTACTGATTACGCCTGTTTCAATTAATAAAGCAGGAGTTACTACAGTTCCATCTTCAAAACGGTTTAATGTTTCAACGTTAACAACTGCGTAATCTTTACGGTTGATATTGTTAAAACCACGTTTTGGTAAACGACGGAATAAAGGAGTTTGACCACCTTCAAAACCTAAACGAACACCACCACCTGAACGAGAGTTTTGACCTTTTTGTCCACGTCCAGAAGTTTTACCCATACCTGATGAAGATCCACGTCCAACACGGTGACGTACTTTACGAGATCCCTCAGAAGGTTTTAATTCATGAAGTTTCATTATATATTGCACCTCCTTATATATTTTAACAAAAAATTTACAACACTCCCCTAAAGGAGTACTGTATTATTTTTCAGTGACCTCAATTAAATGAGACACTTTGTTGATCATGCCGCGAATCGCAGGAGTATCGTTTTTCTCAACAGTACTGTTAGTTTTACCTAAGCCTAAAGCTTTTACAGTATCACGTTGATCTTGAGGACGTCCGATTAAGCTGCGTTTCAATGTTACTACTAATTTTTCAGCCATAATGTAGTACCTCCTTATCCTAATAATTCTTCAACAGAGATGTTACGTAAACGAGCTACGTCTTCTGCTGTTTTAAGTTCTTTAATTCCTTCGATTGTCGCACGTACCATGTTAATTGGAGTGCTTGAACCTAAAGATTTAGAAGATACATCAGCAACGCCACCTAATTCAAGGATAGCACGTACAGGTCCACCAGCTGTTACACCAGAACCTTCTGCTGCAGGTTTCATAAGAACAGAACCGCCGCCAAAGTTACCGAGTACACGGTGTGGAATAGTACTTCCAACAATTGGAAGAACAACTAAGTTTTTCTTAGCATCTTCAACTGCTTTACGAATTGCATCTGGAACTTCTTGAGCTTTACCAGTACCGAAACCAACGTGTCCATTACGGTCACCGACAACTACTAAAGCAGTAAAACGGAAACGACGTCCACCTTTTACAACTTTTGCAACACGGTTGATAGTAACAACGCGTTCTTCCAATTCTCCTAATGTGTTTGGATCAATATAAGCCATGAATGTATTTACCTCCTTTTTTAGAATTTCAAACCGTTTTCACGAGCTGCGTCAGCTAATGCTGCAACACGTCCGTGATATAAGTAACCTCCACGGTCAAAGACAACTTTTTCGATGTTTTTAGCAACACCACGTTCAGCTACTAATTTACCAACAGCTTGAGCAAGTTCAGTTTTAGAGCCTTTAACGTCGAAATCTTTTTCGATGTTAGATGCGCTAGCTAAAGTTACACCATTAACGTCGTCGATCAATTGAGCATAAATGTTAGTGTTTGAACGGAATACGTTTAAACGTGGACATGCAGCAGTTCCGCTAATTTTAGAACGGACGCGGCCATGACGTTTTTTACGAGTTTTGTTTTTATCCAATTTCGTAATCACAATGAGTCACCTCTTTTTCTCATAGACTTAGTAAAAATGCTAGGCAGCATTATTTACCAGTTTTACCTTCTTTACGACGAACATACTCGCCTACGTAACGAATACCTTTACCTTTGTAAGGCTCTGGTGGACGTACCGCACGAATGTTAGCAGCTAATGCGCCAACTTTTTCTTTATCAGAACCTTTGATGATTACTGATGTTGCGGCAGGAACTTCAACTTCAATACCTGCTTCTGGTTCAAACTCAACTGGGTGAGAGTATCCAACGTTAAGAACTAGTTTAGTACCTTGCTTTTGAGCACGGTAACCAACACCAATAAGTTCTAAGCCTTTTGTAAAGCCTGTAGATACACCCTCTACCATGTTCGCGATTAACGCACGAGTTGTACCATGAAGAGCACGTACTTTTTTATCTTCAGAAGAACGAGCGATCGTAATCTCTTCGCCTTCTTGTTTGATAGTAAGATTTGAGTCAAATTGATTTGTTAATTCTGCTAATGCACCTTTTACAGTTACGTGATTGTTATCAGTGATAGTAACGGTTACGCCAGCTGGAATAACGACTGGTTTTTTACCAATACGTGACATGTTTGCACCTCCTTATGTTCTAAATTATTACCACACGTAAGCGAGTACTTCGCCGCCAACTTGTTTGGCACGTGCTTCTTTATCTGTTAATAAACCGTTTGATGTTGATACGATAGCGATACCTAAACCGTTTAATACTTTAGGAACTTCATCAGCTTTCGCATATACACGCAAACCTGGTTTAGAAATACGTTTTAAACCTGTAATAACGCGTTCGTCGTTAGCACCATATTTTAAGAATACGCGGATAACATTTTGCTTGTCATCTTCGATATACTCAACTTCACGGATAAAACCTTCGCGTTTAAGAATGTCAGCGATTTCTTTTTTGACGTTAGAAGCCGGAACCTCTAAGCTCTCGTGGCGAACCATGTTAGCGTTACGAACACGAGTTAAGAAATCTGCAATTGGATCTGTCATGACCATTTTTAATTAACCTCCTTCCAATACTGAATACTTACCAGCTTGCTTTTTTAACACCAGGAATTTGACCTTTGTAAGCCAATTCACGGAAACAAATACGGCAAAGTTTAAATTTGCGGATAACTGAGTGCGGACGACCACAACGTTCACAGCGAGTGTACGCTTGAACCGCATGTTTAGGTGTGCGTTGTTGTTTAGCTACCATTGATTTTTTAGCCACAATGTTGCCTCCTTATTTTACATCGCCTACGCAATGTTTATTATTTTTGGAATGGGAATCCAAATCCAGTTAATAATTCACGAGCTTCTTCGTCAGTGTTAGCAGTTGTAACAATAACGATATCCATTCCGCGAGTTTTATCAACTAAGTCAAAACTAATTTCCGGGAAAATTAATTGTTCTTTAACACCTAAAGTGTAGTTACCGCGACCGTCAAATGCTTTTTTAGAAACACCACGGAAATCACGTACACGAGGAAGTGATACAGATACTAATTTATCAAGGAATTCGTACATTTTTTCGCCACGTAAAGTAACTTTAGTTCCGATTGGAACACCTTCACGTAAACGGAAACCAGCGATAGATTTCTTAGCTTTAGTAATAACAGGTTTTTGACCTGCGATTAATGTTAATTCTTCAACAGCTTTGTCTAATAACTTAGCGTTTGAAGTTGCATCACCAACACCCATGTTGATAACGATTTTATCTACTTGAGGCACTTGCATAACTGATTCGTATCCGAATTTAGTTACTAACGCAGGTGCAATGTCTTTTTTATAAATGTCTTTGAAGCGACTCATTATAATGTAGTCCTCCTTTCTTAAAGAGATTATTTAATTACTTCACCTGATTTTTTAGCTACACGTACTTTTTCGTCTCCAACAATCTTGTATCCAACGCGAGTTGGTTTACCAGATTTAGGGTCAAGAAGAGCAACGTTTGACATATGAATCGGTGCTTCGATATTTAAAATACCACCTTGAGGGTTATCATTCGATGGTTTAGCATGTTTTTTAATCATGTTGATACCTTCTACAATGACGCGATCTTTTTTAGCGATGATTGATAAGATAACGCCTTGTTTACCTTTATCTTTTCCTGCTAATACTTGAACTTTATCACCTTTTTTTAGATGCATATCTATAGGCACCTCCTTTTTCACTCGGAATGGGTTGCATGTATTTCTTAAAGTACTTCTGGAGCAAGAGAAACGATTTTCATGAAGTTGCTTTCACGTAATTCACGTGCAACAGGTCCGAAAATACGAGTTCCTTTAGGACTCTTGTCATCTTTGATGATAACGCATGCGTTTTCGTCAAATTTGATGTAAGAACCGTCAGGACGACGAGCGCCAGACTTAGTACGAACGATGACAGCTTTAACAACTTCACCTTTTTTGACAACGCCACCTGGTGTTGCATTTTTAACAGTAGCTACAACGATATCACCGATGCCAGCAGTTTTGCGGCCAGATCCACCAAGTACCTTAATTGTTAAAACTTCGCGAGCACCAGAGTTGTCAGCGACTTTCATTCTACTTTCTTGTTGAATCACTGATATTCCTCCTTCTATGCAACATCGACTTGCGATATATGCACGATTGATTTAACGCGATTAGATAACAACAGCAGTTTCCACGATTTCAACGATGCGGAAGCGTTTAGTAGCTGATAACGGACGAGTTTCTTCAATACGAACGATATCGTTAACTTTAGCTGTATTATTTTCATCATGTGCTTTGAATTTTTTCGAGTATTTCACACGTTTGCCGTATAACTTATGTTTTTTGACACCTTCAACTACTACAGTAATTGTTTTGTCCATCTTATCTGAAACAACACGGCCAGTGTATACTTTACGTTGATTACTTTCTGACATATGAGTGTAATCCTCCTTCTCAAAAGATTTTATTATAACTTAAAAAGTTAATTTACGCTAATTCACGTTCGCGAACGATAGTTTTAACACGAGCAATTGCTTTACGTACTTGACGAATGCGAGCAGTGTTTTCTAATTGACCCGTTGCAAGTTGGAAACGTAAGTTGAATAACTCTTCTTTTAACTCTTTTTCTTTTGATTGAATTTCAGTAGTGGACAAGTCACGAATTTCTTTAGTTTTCATTTGAGTCACCACCAATTTCTTCACGTTTTACGAATTTTGTTTTGATTGGCAATTTATGTGATGCCAATCGAAGAGCTTCGCGAGCTACATCTTCAGGAACGCCGGCAACTTCAAAAAGAATCTTGCCACGTTTAACTGGACTTACCCAACCTTCAGGAGCACCTTTACCAGAACCCATACGAACACCGATTGCTTTAGCAGTGTATGATTTATGAGGGAAGATTTTAATCCAAACCTTACCGCCACGTTTCATAAAACGAGTCATAGCAATACGAGATGCTTCGATTTGACGGTTAGTGATCCATGATGATTCAACAGCTTGTAAGCCGTATTCACCGAATGCTACTTCTGCGCCGCCTTTAGTAAAACCACGCATTTTCCCACGGTGTTCTCTACGATATTTAACACGTTTAGGTACTAACATCTTTATTTGCCTCCTTCCGATTTTTCAATATTTTTCTTCGTTGGAAGGACTTCACCGCGGTAAATCCAAACTTTAACGCCTAGTTTACCAAAAGTAGTATCTGCTTCTTCCCATGCGTAGTCAATGTCTGCGCGTAATGTATGAAGAGGAACAGTTCCTTCACTATAATGTTCTGTACGAGCCATGTCAGCTCCGCCTAAACGACCAGAAACTTGCGTTTTGATCCCTTTAGCGCCTGCACGCATAGTACGTTGCATAGCTTGTTTAAGTGCACGACGGAATGATACACGGTTTTCTAATTGTTGAGCAATGTTCTCCCCAACTAATTTAGCATCAAGATCAGCACGTTTGATTTCAACGATGTTGATATGAACACGTTTACCTGTTAAGTCGTTTAATGCTTTACGTAAAGTTTCAACTTCAGCTCCGCCTTTACCAATAACCATACCTGGTTTAGCAGTATGAATCGAAACGTTAACGCGTTTTGCAGCACGTTCAATTTCAACACGTGAAACTGAAGCATCTTTTAAGCGTTTAGCGATATATTCACGAATGTGTAAATCTTCGTGTAATAAGTCTGCGTAATCTTTACCAGCATACCATTTGGCATCCCAGTCACGGATAATACCAACACGCATACCTATTGGATTAATTTTTTGACCCACGACTATCCCTCCTTTATTTTTCTGTCACTACTACAGAGATGTGACTTGTACGTTTGTTAATTTGACTTGCACGACCCATCGCACGTGGACGGAAACGTTTCAACGTTGGTCCTTCATTCACTTGAATGTCAGATACAACTAATTTGTTGATGTCTAAATCATAGTTATGCTCCGCGTTAGCGATAGCAGAGTTTAATACTTTAGTGATAATTGGTGAAGCACCACGTGGCGTTAATGCCAAGATAGCGATAGCTTCTCCAACTTGCTTGCCTCGAATTAAATCAGCAACTAGACGTGCTTTACGAGGAGCAATGCGCACTGTTTTTACAATTGCTTTTGCAGATGTGATTTCTGCCATTGGAAAACCCTCCTCTCAAATTTAACGAGTTCTTTTATCGTCACTACCGTGACCACGGTAAGTACGTGTAGGTGCAAATTCACCTAGTTTATGACCAACCATATCTTCTTGAATGAAAACTGGAACGTGTTTACGTCCATCATAGACAGCAATTGTAGTGCCGACAAATGATGGGAAGATTGTAGAACGGCGTGACCAAGTTTTAATTACAACTTTTTTCTCAGACGTTTTTGCAGCTTCCACTTTTTTAACTAAGTGATCATCAGCAAAAGGTCCTTTTTTAAGACTACGACCCATTAGATTGCCTCCCTTCGGATAATGGCCGCGTAGCAAAAGCTACGCTGCGTAACGATTATTTTTTACGTCCACGAACGATAAATTTATCGGACTTGTTCGTTTTCTTACGTGTTTTCTTACCAAGAGTTGGTTTACCCCATGGAGACATTGGTGATTTACGACCAATCGGAGCTTTACCTTCACCACCACCGTGTGGGTGATCGTTAGGGTTCATTACAGAACCACGAACTGTTGGACGTTTACCTAACCAACGCGAACGACCAGCTTTACCGATGTTCACTAATTCGTGTTGTTCGTTACCAACTTGTCCGATTGTCGCGCGACATTCAGCCAAGATCATACGAACTTCTCCAGAGTTTAAACGTACAAGTACGTATTTAGTGCCTTCTTTACCAAGAACTTGAGCAGAAGTACCGGCAGAACGAACAAGTTGTCCACCTTTTTCTGGTTTAAGTTCAATGTTATGAACGACAGTACCTACTGGAATGTTTTTCAAAGCTAAAGCGTTACCGATTTTAATATCAGCGCCTTCGCCTGAATAGATTACCATGTCAACAACAAGACCTTTAGGAGCGATGATGTAACGTTTCTCTCCATCAGCGTAATGAATTAAAGCGATATTAGCAGTACGGTTTGGATCGTATTCGATCGTTGCAACGCGTCCTGGAATGCCATCTTTATTACGTTTAAAGTCGATGATACGGTATTGTTTCTTATGTCCCCCACCATGGTGACGAACAGTAATTTTACCTTGGTTGTTACGGCCAGCTTGACGGAACTTAGATTGTAGCAACGATTTCTCTGGTTTATTAGTAGTAATCTCTGCAAAATCAAGTGAAGTCATGTTACGACGACCGTTTGTGGTTGGTTTATATTTTCTGATTCCCATTATTGGTTATCCTCCTTACTGTATTAGTTTTCGAATAATGTAATTTCTTTACTACCTTCAGCTAATGTAATAACCGCTTTACGGCGTTTATTAGTATAACCAGCGTATTTACCCATACGTTTAAATTTCGCTTTGTAGTTTAAAACGTTAACTTTAGCAACTTTAACATCGAAAATTTCTTCGATAGCTTTTTTGACAGCTACTTTGTTAGCTTTAACGTCTACTTCGAAAACATATTTGTTTTCTTCAACGAAAGTCATTGATTGTTCAGTGATGACTGGGCGCTTAATGATGTCACGTGCATCCATTATGCAAGCACCTCCTCTATTTTTTCAACAGCAGATTTAGTAATGATTAGGTTATCGTGTGCAACGATATCTAATACGTTAATTCCGTCTGCTTTGACAACTGTAACTCCTTGAAGGTTACGTGCAGAGATTTCTGCATTTACACTAGCGTCATCAATGACTACTAATGTTTTACCTTCGATTTTAAGACCAGCTAATGCTGCGATAAAATCTTTAGTTTTTGGTGCATCGAAAGCTAAGCCTTCTAAAGCTACCAATTTTTCGTTTGCAACTTTGTCAGATAAAACTGATTTAAGAGCTAAACGACGAACTTTTTTAGGTAATTTGTAAGAGTAACTACGTGGAGTAGGACCGAATACAACACCACCACCAACCCATTGAGGTGAGCGGATAGAACCTTGACGCGCACGTCCAGTTCCTTTTTGACGCCATGGCTTACGACCACCACCACGTACTTCAGAGCGATTTTTAACCTTATGGTTACCTTGACGTAATGAAGCACGTTGCATAATAATTGCATCGAATACGACATTTTCGTTAGGCTCGATTCCAAAAATAGAATCATTTAGTGTTAACTCACCAGCGTTTGTACCATCTTGTTTTAAAAGTGCTACTTTAGGCATTTCTAGTTCCTCCTTTCTGAATCATTAATTAAGCTTTTAAAGCTTTTTTAATTTGGATTAAAGATTTTTTAGGACCAGGTACGTTTCCTTTGATCAAGATCAAGTTACGTTCTGAGTCGATTTGTACAACTTCAAGGTTTTGGATTGTAATTTGAGTACCACCCATTTGTCCTGGAAGTTTTTTATTTTTGAATACGCGGTTAGGTGCAACGGGACCCATTGAACCAGGACGACGATGATAACGGCTACCGTGAGACATAGGTCCACGTGATTGACCATGGCGTTTAATTGAGCCTTGGAAACCTTTACCTTTCGAAGTACCTGTAACATCAACGACGTCACCTGCTGCGAATATATCAACCTTGATTTCTGAACCAACTTCATACTCGTCTAAGCTAACGCCGTCAAATTCTTTAACGAAGCGCTTAGGAGCAGTATTAGCTTTACTTGCATGACCTTGCTCTGGTTTGTTCGACAATTTTTCACGCTTAGTGTCAAATCCAAGTTGAATAGCTTCATAGCCATCAGTTTCAACTGTTTTCTTTTGTAAAACAACGTTTGGAGTTGCTTCGATTACAGTTACTGGAATTAATTCACCGTTAGCAGTAAAAATTTGTGTCATACCTACTTTTTTACCTAAGATTCCTTTAGTCATGGGTTACACCTCCTGTTTTTTTGTTTGAATTATAATTTGATTTCGATGTCCACACCACTTGGTAAGTCAAGACGCATTAACGAGTCAACTGTTTTTGGTGTTGGGTTTACGATATCGATTAAACGTTTGTGAGTACGCATTTCGAACTGCTCACGAGAATCTTTATACTTGTGAGTCGCACGGATAACAGTATATACAGAACGTTCTGTTGGCAACGGAATCGGGCCAGATACCTCCGCACCTGCACGTTTCGCTGTTTCAACGATTTTTTCTGCTGACTGATCTAAAATACGGTGGTCATAAGCTTTTAAACGAATACGAATTTGTTGTTTTGCCATTATTTTCCCTCCTTTTTGCTTGTTGTCCAAGCATATTCCATGGAAATTTCCAATACAAGCGCCATGACAAAGCGGCCGGGTGTATCGCAACCTCCCACTTCAACATTTTTGTGGGCACTGCTAGATTTCGTTCGCCCGTAATAGGCATACGAACCCCTTTGGTTTCACACTTTTACAATTATACATTATTTCGGACTAACTTTCAAGTGCTTCTTAATTCTTTTTTAGTTCGTCAAAAATCGCAGAATAATTTCATCCACTTTATCATTGTTGCGTAACTTACTATGCGCTGCTTTATCACCTGTTATAATCGCCTCTTGATAATTAGCAAACAAACGTTTAGCGAAATGCGCATCAGCATATGGTACTGTACCATCTGATTCATCACCAACATTCCCTATAATACCATAAACTGACAGATTAGTCGGCAAATCCACTTTATTTTGTTCCAATACATTGTTTTCAGACGCTGCAGCTGTTCCTGCCCAAGCAAACGGCGTTCCAATTGCAACAAACTTTTCCACTTTCGGCACTTTTGTTTCATCTGGTTGAGATTCAAGATAATACGTGATTGTTGTCCCTCCCATAGAATGAGCTACAAAATCAACAGTCTTTATCCCCGCCTCACGCAAAGCACTCATCACTGTTGCGAGTTGTTCACCTTCGGTAGCTGCCTCTGTTTGGCTATCAGCATACACTACATTAACGAGATTCTTTTTATGAGCAACAAACTCACCTTTTTTCTCGTAACTACCATTTGGTTCAATTGTAAACGTTACACCACTAGCAAAGGACTTTTCTTTTTTAGCAAGGCGCTTGATCATCGGTGCCATACTATTCTCAGATCCGTTGTACCCATGAATAAATACAACAGCACTCATCGGCTCGTCAATGCTTGGTTGTTTTGCGGATGCCTTTTCCCCTGCAGTTGATTGATCACTGCTCCTAGGTCCGCATGCGCTTAGCATAACGACAACAACAAGCAACAGTGTTACAAAAAACCCGTTTCTTCTATTATATATTTTCTTCATTTTCAGTTGGCACACCCTTCCAATGCTCTTTATTGGAACATCATGATTTTGCTACATCAATAGATTAACACAACTCCGTTCATTCCTGCTTAATTTAACACATAAAAAAACCGATACAGGAAAACCTGTATCGGTAAAATAATTAATTATTATTTGTTGATTGATGCTACAACACCAGCACCAACAGTACGTCCACCCTCACGGATAGAGAATTTAGTACCATCTTCGATAGCGATTGGAGCGTGTAATTCTACAGTGATAGAAACGTTATCACCAGGCATAACCATTTCAGTACCTTCTGGTAACGTGATTGAACCAGTTACGTCAGAAGTACGGAAGTAGAATTGTGGACGGTAGTTGTTGAAGAATGGAGTATGACGTCCACCCTCTTCTTTAGATAATACGTATACTTCTGCAGTGAAAGAAGTATGAGGAGTGATAGTACCTGGTTTAGCAAGTACTTGTCCACGCTCGATATCTTCACGAGAAACACCACGTAATAATGCACCAATGTTATCGCCAGCTTCAGCGTAATCTAACAATTTACGGAACATTTCAACACCAGTAACAACTGATTTTTTAGTATCGTGGATACCAACGATTTCGATCTCGTCAGCAACTTTGATAACACCACGTTCAACACGGCCTGTAGCAACAGTTCCACGTCCAGTGATTGAGAATACATCCTCAACTGGCATCATGAATGGTTTGTCAGTGTCACGTTCTGGAGTTGGGATATAAGAATCTACAGCTGCCATCAATTCGTCGATTTTAGCTTCGTATTCTGGTTCTCCTTGTAATGCTTTAAGAGCTGAACCTTGGATGATTGGAATATCATCACCAGGGAAGTCATATTCGCTTAATAAGTCACGAACTTCCATTTCAACTAATTCTAATAATTCTTCATCATCAACCATGTCGCATTTGTTTAAGAATACAACGATGTAAGGAACACCAACTTGACGAGAAAGTAAAATGTGTTCACGTGTTTGAGGCATTGGACCATCAGCAGCAGATACTACTAAGATACCACCATCCATTTGAGCAGCACCAGTGATCATGTTTTTAACATAATCCGCGTGTCCAGGACAGTCAACGTGAGCGTAGTGACGAGTTTCAGTTTCGTATTCAACGTGTGCAGTTGAGATAGTAATCCCACGTTCACGTTCTTCAGGAGCGCCATCGATAGCGTCGTATGCTGAAGCTTCTGCGAAACCTTTCTTAGATAATACAGTTGTAATAGCTGCAGTTAAAGTAGTTTTACCATGGTCAACGTGTCCGATAGTACCAACGTTTACATGGGCTTTTGAGCGATCGAATTTTTCTTTTGCCATTTTGATATTTCCTCCTTGGATATATAAGTTATTTTTAGTTTAAGTAACATCATAGGCAGTAATAATGCCACCTATGATATTTATACTTCAAAATCAGTAAAAAATCAATTATTCACCTTTATTGGCTTTAATGATTTCTTCAGCTACAGATTTAGGAACTTCTTCATAATGATCAAACTGCATAGAATAAACACCACGACCTTGAGTCTTAGAACGTAAGTCAGTAGCATATCCAAACATGTTAGATAATGGTACGAATGCGCGGACAACTTGAGCGTTTCCACGAGCTTCCATACCGTCTACACGACCACGACGACTTGTGATGTCACCCATGATATCACCAAGATACTCTTCAGGCATTACTACCTCAACAAGTTCAATTGGTTCTAACAATGCAGGGTTACATTTTTTGTAAGCTTCACGCAATGCGTAAGATGCAGCGACACGGAAAGCTGTCTCATTTGAATCGACATCATGGTAAGAACCATCATAAAGCTTAGCTTTAACATCGATTAATGGGTAACCAGCTAATTGACCATTGGCCATTGAGTCTGCTAAACCTTTTTCAACTGCTGGGATGTACTCACGAGGAACAACACCACCAACGATTGCGTTTTCAAATTCAAAGCCTTTTCCTTCTTCATTAGGAGAGAACTCAACCCATACGTCACCGTATTGACCTTTACCACCTGATTGACGAACGAATTTACCTTGAACTGATGCTGAAGTTTTGAATGACTCACGGTAAGAAACTTGTGGATCACCAACGTTAGCTTCAACGTTAAATTCACGACGCATACGATCAACAATGATATCTAAGTGAAGTTCACCCATACCAGAGATGATTGTTTGACCAGTTTCTTGGTCAGTTTCAGCGCGGAAAGTTGGATCTTCTTCAGCTAATTTAACTAAAGCTTGACCCATTTTATCTTGATCTGCTTTTGATTTAGGCTCAATAGCAACCGAGATTACTGGTTCTGGGAATTCCATTGATTCTAAGATAACGGGATGTTTCTCGTCACATAGAGTATCACCAGTAGTTGTGTTTTTAAGTCCTACAGCAGCAGCGATATCACCAGCGTGGATTTCAGGAATCTCTTCACGGTGATTTGCATGCATTTGAAGAATACGACCAACACGTTCACGTTTATCTTTAGATGAGTTCAATACGTAAGAACCGGATTGTAAAACACCAGAGTATACACGGAAGAATGTTAAACGACCAACATAAGGGTCTGTCATAACTTTAAATGCTAAAGCAGAAAATTCTGCTTCATCTGATGAAGGACGAGAAGTTGGCTCGCCATCCATTGTTGTACCTTCGATTGCAGGTACATCAGTTGGAGCTGGTAAGTAAGCAAGTACAGCATCTAACATTGGTTGAACACCTTTGTTTTTGAATGCAGTACCACAAACTACAGGGTAGAATTCTACCGCAAGTGTTGCGCGACGGATCGCAGCTTTAAGCTCAGGAGTAGAAACTTCTTCGCCTTCTAAGTATTTTTCCATGATAGCTTCATCAACGTCTGCAATAGACTCAACTAATTTATCACGGTACTCTTCAGCTAACTCTTGCATATCTTCTGGGATAGCAACAGTATGAGGATCGTCACCTAACTCATTTTCATAAAGATAAGCTTGCATCTCAACTAAATCGACAACACCTTTGAACGTATCTTCTGCACCGATAGGTAATTGAATTGCGCCTGCATTTGCATCCAAACGGTCATGTAATGTACCTAAAGAGTATAAGAAGTCTGCTCCGATTTTATCCATTTTGTTGATGAATACAATACGAGGAACACCGTAAGTAGTAGCTTGACGCCATACTGTTTCAGTTTGTGGTTCAACACCTGATTGAGCATCAAGTACTGCCACAGCACCATCAAGTACACGTAAAGAACGTTCAACTTCAACAGTGAAGTCTACGTGTCCTGGTGTATCGATAATGTTGATACGGTGATTTTTCCATGCAGCTGTTGTTGCAGCAGAAGTGATAGTGATACCACGTTCTTGCTCTTGTTCCATCCAGTCCATTTGCGCGCCACCATCGTGTGTTTCGCCAATTTTGTGGATTTTACCTGTATAAAAGAGAATACGTTCTGTAACAGTAGTTTTACCAGCATCGATATGAGCCATAATACCAATGTTACGCGTATTTTCTAAGGAGAACTCTCTTTTCATTATGGTATTTCTCCTTCCATATTGTAATTTAAATTAAACAGCAGTTCCTAAACGTACTAAAAACTGCTTGTTTAATCCTACCAGCGGTAGTGAGCGAAAGCTTTGTTGGCTTCAGCCATTTTGTGTGTATCTTCACGTTTCTTAACAGCTGCTCCAGTGTTGTTAGCAGCATCCATGATTTCGTTAGCTAAACGTTCTTCCATTGTTTTCTCTCCACGAAGACGTGAATAGTTTACTAACCAACGCAACCCTAGAGTTGAACGACGATCTGGACGAACTTCGATTGGCACTTGGTAGTTAGCTCCACCGACACGGCGTGCTTTAACTTCAAGTACTGGCATAATGTTGTTGATTGCTTGGTCAAATACTTCCATTGCTGGAGTTCCAGTAGTTGATTCAATCTTAGCAAATGCTGAGTATAAAATTGCTTGTGATTTTCCGCGCTTACCATCAACCATCATTTTGTTGATTAAACGAGTTACCAATTTCGAGTTGTACATTGGATCTGGTAAAACGTCACGCTTTTGAACAGGACCTTTACGAGGCATTGAGATGTCCTCCCTTCTTAGTTAGATTATTTTTTAGGTTTCTTAGTTCCGTATTTAGAACGCGATTGTAGACGACCGTCTACTCCTGCAGTATCTAAAGCACCACGAACGATGTGATAACGTACTCCAGCTAAATCTTTTACGCGTCCCCCACGAATAAGAACAACACTATGTTCTTGTAAGTTGTGACCGATACCTGGAATGTATGCAGTTACTTCGATTGAGTTAGTCAAACGAACACGTGCATATTTACGTAAAGCCGAGTTAGGTTTACGAGGTGTCATCGTACCAACACGCGTACATACACCACGTTTTTGTGGAGAGTTCACGTTTGATTGCGCTTTTTTGAAGCTGTTGTAAGTTTTACCTAATGCTGGTGATTTTGATTTTGATACAGACGCTTTACGCGGCTTACGTACCAATTGGTTAATAGTAGGCATTTTTGTTTTCCTCCTCCCGAAAATTGTAATAGTTTGTTGTGATTTAATAAGCACACATATCCAAGCGTATCATTTTTATTTTAAAATAAAATGTTGTAGTTAACTACAACGACCAGATCATGTTTTTATAAATCTCATGACTTCTAAATGAAGTACCTTAAATATCTTACCATTTAGAATTCTATCCGTCAACCGCAAATGAATTTTTATTTTAACAAAGAATGTTCACACCCTCTTAGCGAGAGTGCGAACGCCAATGTTAAACAAAATTTATTTATTCAGCAGAACCTTCTGTCGCAGTAGCAACTTGTGCGCCTACGAGTTTAGCTTCAGCTTTACGATATTTAGGCATACCTGTACCAGCTGGTACAAGTTTACCAAGGATAACGTTCTCTTTCAATCCGATTAAGTTATCGCGCTTACCTTTAATTGCTGCATCAGTTAACACACGTGTTGTTTCCTGGAATGAAGCCGCAGATAAGAATGATTCAGTTTCAAGAGATGCTTTAGTAATACCGAGTAACACTGGACGACCCGTAGCTGGTTGACCACCAGAAAGGATTGTATCTGTGTTGGCATCTTTAAACGCGCTGATATCCATTAATGTTCCTGGTAAAATATCAGTTTCACCTGGATCAAGAACACGTACTTTACGAAGCATTTGGCGAACCATTACTTCGATATGTTTATCGGCGATTTCAACACCTTGCATACGGTAAACTTTTTGAACTTCACCTAATAGATAGTTTTCAACAGTGATAACATCAGTTACATGAAGTAATTCTTTAGGGTCGATTGAACCGTCCATCAATGGATCACCACGACGAACTGCATCTCCGACTTTAACTTTCAAGCGAGCAACCATTGGTACAGTATAAGTACGTGTTTCTTGTGTACCTGTAACAGTGATTTCACGTTGACGGTTAGCTTTTTCTTCGATTGCTTTAACTTCACCAGTTAATTCAGTAATAACAGCGTGACCTTTAGGGTTACGTGCTTCGAAGATTTCTTGAATACGAGGTAAACCTTGTGTAATATCCGATCCGGCAACCCCACCAGTATGGAAAGTACGCATTGTTAACTGTGTACCAGGCTCACCGATAGATTGTGCGGCAACGATACCAACTGCTTCACCAACTTCAACTTCTGAGCCGGTTGACAAGTCTTTACCGTAACTGATTTTACTTACACCGTGCTTAGTATTACATGTAAATACAGAACGAATCCATACTTCTTTAATACCAGCAGCAGGAATTGCTTCAGCAATTTCTTGTGTGAATAATTCATCAGGACGAATCATTACTTCGTTTGTTTCTGGATGACGTACTGTCTTCGCAGAATAACGACCTTCAAGACGTTCAGTTAATGTTTCGATAACCTCTGGTCCTTCAACAATATCAGAAACAAGAAGACCGTGATCAGAACCGTCATTTGTTTCACGCACGATAACATCTTGCGCAACATCTACAAGACGACGAGTAAGGTAACCTGAATCGGCTGTTTTAAGAGCTGTATCCGTTAAACCTTTACGAGCACCATGTGATGAGATAAAGTATTCAAGAACGTTTAGACCTTCACGGAAGTTAGATGTGATCGGTAATTCAACGATACGTCCAGAAGGATCGGCCATCAAACCACGCATACCAGCTAACTGCGTAAAGTTAGAGATGTTACCACGGGCACCAGAGTCTTGCATCATGAAGATTGGGTTTAAGCGATCTAAGCCTGCAATCAGTTTGTTTTGTAACTGATCTTTTGCTGCATTCCAAATCGCAATAACACGTTCATAACGCTCTTCGTCTGTCATTAAACCACGTTTAAACATTTTTGTTACGTTATCCACTTCATCATGAGAAGCAGCAAGAATTTCAGGTTTATCTTTCACGACGATGATATCAGAGATACCAACTGTAATACCAGCAAGTGTCGAGTATTTAAAACCTTGATCTTTCATGCGGTCTAACATTTTTGAAGTTTCAGTAATGTGGAACAATTTGAAAATTTGAGCGATAATTTCTTCCAAGTTTTTCTTTTTGAAAGGTAATAAGAACGCTTGTTTTTCAATATGTGCTTTCACATCTGTTGTAGTAGGAACAAAATATTGAGACGGCGTAGCCACTTCAAGATTCGTTTTAGTTGGTTCATTCAAGTAAGGGAATGATGGTGGTAAGATTGAGTTGAAAATCATTTTACCAACAGTAGTGATCAACAACTGGTTGTTTTGCTCAGCTGTGAACGTTTCATTTCCTAATGAAGCTGCTGCAACCGCAACACGAGAGTGCAAATGCACGTATCCGTTTTGGTAAGCAATCATTGCTTCGTTAATATCAGTAAAGACAAGACCTTCACCAACAATGTTTTCACGCTCTAATGTTAAGTAGTAGTTACCAAGAACCATATCTTGAGATGGTGTTACAACTGGTTTACCATCTTTAGGGTTCAGAATGTGGTTTGCTGCTAACATTAAGATACGTGCTTCAGCTTGTGCTTCTGGTGATAGAGGTACATGGACCGCCATTTGGTCACCATCGAAATCGGCGTTGTATGCAGTACATACTAACGGGTGAAGACGAATCGCACGGCCTTCAACTAAGATTGGCTCAAACGCTTGGATACCTAAACGGTGAAGCGTAGGTGCTCGGTTAAGTAACACTGGGTGTTCACGGATAACGTCTTCTAAAACGTCCCAAATTTCTGGTGAGTGACGTTCGATTTTACGTTTAGCGCTCTTGATGTTGTGAGCTAATCCACGTTGAGTTAATTCACGCATTACGAATGGTTTGAATAATTCAATTGCCATTTCGCGCGGTAAACCACATTGGTACATTTTCAATGAAGGTCCACAGACGATTACTGAACGACCAGAGTAGTCAACACGTTTACCAAGTAAGTTTTGACGGAAACGCCCTTGTTTACCTTTTAACATGTGTGACAATGATTTCAATGGACGGTTACCTGGTCCAGTTACTGGACGGCCACGACGACCATTATCAATCAAGCCATCAACAGCTTCTTGTAACATACGTTTTTCGTTTTGAACGATGATGCTTGGAGCACCTAAGTCTAGTAAACGTTTCAAACGGTTGTTACGGTTGATAACACGACGATATAAATCATTTAAATCACTTGTTGCAAAACGGCCACCTTCAAGTTGTACCATCGGACGAATTTCCGGTGGAATAACAGGTAACACGTCTAATACCATCCAGCTCGGCTTGTTGCCGGAGTGACGGAAAGCTTCCAATACTTCAAGACGACGGATAGCACGTGTACGACGTTGACCTTGAGCTGATTTAAGCTCTTCTTTCAATTCAGTAACTTCGCCTTCTAAATCAACAGCGTCTAAAAGACGTTTGATTGCTTCAGCACCCATTCCTGCTTGGAAAGATTGACCATATTTTTCGCGGTATGCGCGATATTCGCGTTCTGATAATAATTGTTTTTTATCTAAAGCAGTATCGCCAGCTTCTGTTACTACATATGATGCAAAGTAGATAACTTCTTCTAACGCACGAGGAGACATGTCTAAGACAAGACCCATACGGCTTGGGATTCCTTTAAAGTACCAAATATGTGATACTGGTGCAGCAAGTTCGATGTGTCCCATACGTTCACGGCGGACTTTTGATTTTGTGACTTCAACGCCACAACGATCGCAGACAACACCTTTATAACGTACGCGTTTGTATTTCCCACATGAACATTCCCAGTCTTTGGTTGGTCCAAAGATACGCTCACAGAAAAGACCATCACGTTCTGGTTTTAAAGTACGGTAGTTAATTGTTTCAGGTTTTTTGACTTCGCCAAAAGACCACGAGCGGATTTTATCAGGTGACGCTAAACCTATTTTCATATACTCAAAATTATTAACATCTAACAAGGGGTCAACCTCCCTATCGTTTTTTGTTTATCTGTTAAAACTCCGACATTTTCTTATATAAACACGCATAACGAACTGTAAATACAGCTCGTGCGCATGTTTTCATTAAATTAGTCTTGTTTTGTTTCTTCTTGAATAGGTTCATCTTTTTTAACAGCTGCAGATGGTGTTAAGAACTCATCATCTTTTACGTAATCTTCATCATCAAGCTCACGTAATTCGATTTCTTCATCCTCAGCAGACATCATTTTAACATCCATACCTAAACTTTGTAATTCTTTAATCAATACTTTGAATGATTCAGGAATTCCAGGTTGTGGTAAGTTCTCACCTTTGACGATGGCTTCGTATGTTTGCACACGTCCAACAACATCATCAGATTTGTAAGTAAGAATTTCTTGGAGGATATGAGCTGCACCGTAAGCTTCAAGTGCCCAAACTTCCATCTCACCGAAACGTTGTCCCCCAAATTGTGCTTTACCACCAAGAGGTTGTTGCGTAACAAGTGAGTAAGGTCCTGTTGAACGAGCATGTAATTTATCATCAACCATGTGGGCTAATTTAATCATGTACATGATACCAACAGAAACACGGTTATCCATTGCTTCACCTGTACGACCATCATATACGATTGTTTTCGCATCTTCTGCCATACCAGCTTCTGCAACTGTGCTCCATACGTCTTCTTCACTCGCGCCATCGAATACAGGTGTTGCAATATGAATGCCTAATTTGCTAGCAGCCATACCTAAGTGCAACTCAAGAACTTGTCCGATGTTCATACGAGAAGGTACACCTAATGGGTTTAACATTACGTCAACCGGTGTGCCATCTGGAAGATAAGGCATGTCTTCTTCTGGAAGGATACGTGAGATAACACCTTTGTTACCGTGACGTCCAGCCATTTTATCTCCGACATGGATCTTACGTTTTTGTACGATATAAACACGTACTAATTGGTTTACGCCTGGTGCTAATTCATCGCCGTTTTCACGTGTAAATGTCTTAACATCAAGGATAATACCGCCACCACCGTGAGGTACACGAAGTGATGTATCACGTACTTCACGTGCTTTTTCACCAAAGATTGCATGCAATAGACGTTCTTCAGCAGTTAATTCAGTTACACCTTTAGGCGTTACTTTACCAACTAATAAATCACCATCTTTAACTTCAGCACCAACACGGATAATACCGCGTGAGTCTAAGTCTTTCAAAGCGTCGTCGCCGACGTTTGGAATATCGCGTGTCATTTCTTCAGGTCCAAGCTTCGTGTCACGCGCTTCTGATTCATACTCTTCAATATGAACAGATGTATAAACGTCGTCTTTTACAAGGCGTTCGTTCATGATAATCGCATCTTCATAGTTGTAACCATCCCATGTCATGAAAGCAACAAGAACGTTACGACCTAAAGCCATTTCACCAAGTTCCATTGATGGTCCATCAGCTAAGATGTCACCAACAACAACACGGTCACCTTCGCTTACGCTTGGTGTTTGGTTATAGCAAGTACCAGGGTTAGAACGTGCAAATTTTTGAAGTTGGTAAACATCAGTTTGTCCTTCTGTTTCCGCACCATCAATCTCTGCAATACGACGTACTTTAATGTATTTCGCTTCAACGTGTTCAACGATACCATCATGTTTCGCTTTAACTGCTGCTCCAGAATCTCGCGCAGCAACGTGTTCCATACCTGTACCGATAAACGGCGCTTCAGGGTTTAATAATGGAACAGCTTGACGTTGCATGTTGGCACCCATGAGGGCACGGTTGGAGTCATCGTTTTCCAAGAAAGGAATACATGCCGTTGCGGCAGATACAACTTGCTTAGGTGAAACATCCATGTAATCAAGGCGTTCTTTTGTTACCGCTAAGTTTTCAGAACGGAAACGCGCTTTGATTTCTTCATCCAAGAATTGACCGTTTTCATCTAACAATGAGTTTGCTTGAGCTACAACGTAGTTATCTTCTTCGTCAGCAGTCAAGTAATCAATATCGTTAGTTACAACGTTTGTTTCAGGGTCTACACGACGGTATGGCGTTTCAATGAAGCCATAACGGTTTACACGTGCATATGAAGACAATGAGTTAATTAAACCGATGTTCGGGCCCTCAGGCGTTTCAATCGGGCACATGCGGCCGTAGTGAGAATAATGTACATCTCGCACTTCGAAACCAGCACGTTCACGTGTCAAACCACCAGGTCCTAATGCTGAAAGACGACGTTTATGTGTCAATTCGGCAAGCGGGTTCGTTTGATCCATGAATTGTGATAATTGAGAGCTACCAAAGAACTCTTTAATTGCTGCTACAACTGGACGGATGTTAATCAATTGTTGCGGCGTAATTGTAGTCATATCTTGAATTGACATACGCTCACGTACAACACGTTCCATACGGCTTAAACCGATACGGAATTGATTTTGTAACAACTCACCAACAGAACGTAAACGACGGTTACCTAAATGGTCAATATCGTCTGTTTCGCCGATGCCGTGTAACAAGCCAAAGAAGTAACTTACAGAAGCAACAATATCAGCAGGTGTTACATGCTTAACTGTATCTTCAAGGTACGCGTTACCAATAACATTAACCACTTTGTCTTCATCTGTAGGAGAGTAGACTTTAATAGATTGAATAGTAATTGGTTCTTCAAGTGCTCCACCATGAGGTGTTAAAGTCGTGAATCCAAGACCAGACTCTAATTGCTCCATGATTGCATCCAATTTACGACGATCTAAAATCTCATCTTTAGAAGCAACAATCTCACCTGTTTCAGGGTTGACTAATGTTTCTGCTAAACGTTGATTAAAGAGACGGTTTTGTGGATGTAATTTTTTATTAATTTTATAACGACCAACGTTTGCTAAATCATAACGACGTGCGTCAAAGAAACGCGTGTACAATAAGTTTTTAGCATTTTCTACTGTTGGTGGTTCACCAGGACGTAAGCGCTCATAAATTTCTAGCAACGCTTTGTCAGTGTTTTCTGAGTTGTCTTTTTCAAGCGTATTGCGCAAGTACTCGTTATCACCGATTAAATCGACAATTTCTTGATCTGTACTGAAACCTAATGCACGCAATAATACTGTTGCAGGTAATTTACGCGTACGATCAATACGTACGTAAACAACATCTTTAGCATCAGTTTCTAATTCTAACCAAGCCCCACGGTTCGGAATCACAGTTGACCCGTAACCTTGACGTCCATTTTTATCCATACGATCATGGAAATACACGCCTGGAGAACGTACTAATTGCGAAACGATAACACGTTCCGCTCCGTTGATAATGAAAGTACCCATTTCCGTCATCAATGGGAAATCACCCATGAAGACTTCTTGATCTTTCACTTCGCCAGTTTCTTTATTAATCAAACGCAATTTCACACGTAATGGCGCGGAGTAAGTAGCGTCACGCTCTTTTGATTCCCAAATTGAATACTTGGGATCTCCTAACGAATAATCAATAAATTCCAAAGATAAGTTCCCCGCAAAATCTTCAATCGGAGAAATATCATGAAACATTTCTTTTAAGCCCTCATCTAAAAACCACTGATAAGAAGCTGTTTGAATTTCGATTAAATCTGGTAACTCCAACACTTCGCTGATACGTGCGAAACTTCTGCGTTGGCGATGACGTCCATACTGTTCAACATGTCCTGTCAACCCATTCACCCCTCAAAGATTCGTATTTTTTAAACAGTGCAATACACCGTTTATCCATAGCTGAAAACACCGCTATATAGCCTGTTTCCAACCTTAAAAAGCTATCATTAGGTTTTTAGGCCAACAAAAAAACCGCCCAATGATACCTATTATATTGGCATTATAATATCATACAACAATACCGTACTACTGTCAAGACTTTTCGCTGCGTAATATCCAATAGCCTTTTTCTTTCGTTACAATCTCACAGTTGCCAAAAACAGTAATCAACTTCTCTTGTGCCGATGGCGCACCTTGTTTCTTTTGAATCACAGCCCAAATCGATCCACCGCTTTTTAAATACTCATAAGACTGCGCTAAAATTTCGTGCACAACTTGTTTCCCTGCCCGAATCGGAGGGTTTGTTAAAATCGCTGCGAAATCTTGTTTTTCAACCTGAGCATAAGCTGCACTTTCGTACACACTCACATTCGCCACTCCGTTAATTTGTGCATTTTCAAGCGATAATTCCAACGCTCGATCATTAACATCAACCATATGCACTGTTCGTTCGCTCGCTTCTTTCGCTAAAGCCAAACCAATAGGCCCATATCCACAACCAACATCGAGAATATCTCCCGCTATCGTTGGCATTTCAAAGGCTTCGAGTAATACGCGCGTTCCAAAATCGATTGTGTTTTTAGAAAACACACCTGCATCGCTAGTAAAACGTAAAGCTTGTCCTCTAAGTTGAAATTCAAGCTGTTTTCGTTCATGTGCTAAATCTGTATTCTTCGTATAATAGTGTCGTTCCATTTTTATCCCTCCTTTTCTTTATAGAGGAATCTTATTCTTATAAATAAAGAAAAAAAGAGCTGTTTGTATTAAGCCCTTGTTGATTTACTTACCGCAATTGATATAAATCAACGACGGCAAGACACACCAACAATCATATCTAACACATCCTTAGACAGGTTAGTTACAACTTAAACAAACAGTTCTGTATTTACGCTTCGTTTTAAATAATAATTATTTAATAACAGCGCTTGCGCCAGCTTCTTCAAGTTGAGCTAGAATTTCTTCAGCTTCAGCTTTAGCAGCAGCTTCTTTGATTACTTTAGGAGCGTTATCTACCATTTCTTTAGCTTCTTTTAAGCCTAAGCCAGTAACAGTACGTACTACTTTGATTACTTTAACTTTAGAAGAACCAGCAGATGTTAATTCAACATCAAACTCAGTTTTTTCTTCAGCAGCAGCACCAGCAGCAGCAGCAGCTACAGGAGCAGCAGCAGTTACACCAAATTCTTCTTCGATTGCTTTTACTAAATCGTTTAATTCTACAACAGTTGCTTCTTTTACAGATGCAATGATATCTTCAATATTTAAGGCCATGATATTATTCCTCCATTATTATAGTTTTTTTATGCTTCTTCTTGTTCTTTTTGTTCTGCAACAGCTTTAGTAAGCATTGCGAAATTACGCATTGGCGCTTGTAAAACTGATACCAACATTGAAAGTAAACCTTCGCGTGATGGTAGGGAAGCGATAGTGTTAATTTCTTCAGCACTAACCACGTTACCTTCGATTACGCCAGCTTTAATTTCTAACGCTTCATTCACTTTCGCGAAATCGTAAAGGATTTTAGCAGGAGCAACAACGTCATCATTACTGAATGCGATTGCGTTAGGACCTGTTAAAACCTCGTTTAAACCTTCGTAGTTTGCAGCAGTAGCAGCACGACGAACTAAACCGTTTTTCAACACTTTAAGTTCAACACCAGCTTCACGTAATTGTTTACGTAATTCGGTTACTTGCTCAACTGTAAGACCACGATAGTCAACGACGATAGTAGATACACTATTTTCTAATTTTGTTTGGATTTCAGAAACCAAACCTTTTTTGACTTCAATAGCAGCTTGACTCAAAATTTACACCTCCTCTAAAATTATTGACACTTCATTATAAGCAATAAAAAACCTCTGCACACCGTAGATAGCGTCAGAGGTTTTACTGATAAATCAGCAATCAAAAAATCCTCGGTAGGTTTTTAAAACGCAAGCGTTCCCTACTGTCTACGGTAAGAGATATTTAGTTATCACCAATGTTCTAAATAATATCAGAACAATCGGATGTTGTCAACTATTAACCAAGAGTTGAAGGATCAACTTTAAGACCAGGTCCCATTGTTGAAGCAACTGCTAAGTTTTTAATGTAAACACCTTTAGATGATGACGGTTTAGCTTTAAGAACAACTTCATGTACAGCTTTGAAGTTTTCCATTAATTTTTCAGTACCGAAAGATTTTTTACCAATGATGAATTGTAGGTTACCTACTTTATCAACACGGTATTCAACTTTACCAGCTTTAATGTCGTTAACAGCTTTAGTAACGTCCATTGTAACTGTTCCAGTTTTAGGGTTAGGCATTAAACCTTTAGGTCCTAATACACGGCCTAAACGACCAATTTGGCCCATCATGTCTGGAGTTGCAACGATTACGTCGAAATCAAACCATCCACCTTGGATTTTCTCAAGGTATTCAGATTCACCTACGTAATCAGCACCAGCAGCTTCAGCTTCAGCAGCTTTAGCGCCTTTTGCTAATACTAAAACACGTTGAGTTTTACCAGTACCGTTCGGTAAAACAACAGCGCCACGAATTTGTTGATCCGCTTGTTTAGGATCTACTCCTAAGCGGTATGACAATTCGATTGTTGCGTCGAAATTAACAAAGTCAATTTCTTGCACTAAATCAAGAGCTTCAGATGCAACATAAGCTTTATCTGCGTCAATTTTTTTAGCAGCTTCGATATATTTTTTGCTTTTCTTAACCATTTTTTATTCTCCTCCTCAAATGTGGTATTAGCGGAATTTCCTCCCACCTTTAAGGTCGTACCAAAAGCACAACCTTTTAAAACAAAACATGCCTATTCAAAAGCATCCTCAAAGATTAATCTTCGATTGTGATACCCATTGAACGTGCAGTACCTTCAACCATAAGCATAGCAGCTTCAACACTACTTGCGTTTAAGTCAGGCATTTTTGTTTCAGCGATTTCACGTACTTTATCGCGTTTAACAGTTGCAACTTTGACTTTGTTTGGTTCACCAGAACCTTTTTCAAGACCTGCTGCTTTTTTAAGTAAAACAGCTGCTGGTGGTGTTTTTGTTACAAATGTAAATGAACGATCTTCAAATACAGAAATAACTACAGGGATAATTAAACCTGCTTGGTCTTGTGTACGAGCGTTAAACTCTTTACAGAAGCCCATGATGTTAACACCTGCTTGACCTAACGCAGGACCTACCGGCGGCGCTGGATTTGCTTTACCTGCAGGGATTTGTAATTTTACTACTTTCGTTACTTTCTTAGCCATGAGACACACCTCCTTAAGTCAGTGATGTGGTTAAATTGGGTGCTTTACACCCTCCCACTCATCTTTGCTCTTGGCTGATACGTTTGAACACGTACCTTTGAATTCTATCATCTCAAAATGATTTCGTCAACATAATATTTCAATAATAGTTGTCTTTATTTGATATAGTAACATGCCGCCCTTATATTTATTCATACAAAAAAATAATATCATTTTCTGTATAAACTTAGCTGAGCATCTCGAGTTCCACCCTTTACTGAAAATGATGTGAAGTCAACCATCCGTTTAATACTGTATTTTTTATCGTTAGCAGAATAGCTAACGCTGATATATTTAAAAATGTATCTCCCTAACACTGGTTTTTTATTTTCGACCGTAGAATCTATTTTGGTATTCGGTATCTCTAACGTTGTTTTTGTTCTCTAGCACCTCGATCTAATGGTACTCAATTCCTGTTAATAAAGAAATGGCACTCAATTCCCCATGATAAGCCCCGTCCCATACTGTTCTCGTAAGCGAGTAAACTCGCAACGATAACAGTAATTTCAGAACAACAAAAAACATTAGAGCTGAAATCTAAATAGTAAAGTCGACGTGAATCAGTCAACCCTCATTTAAGATTTCTAGTCTAATGAATGTTTTTGTTTTTCCAATTTTTTAGAGAAATGTTAAAGATACTTTCATTTCTTAAAGTTTTTCGATTTGATCGAAATCAACTTCGACTGGTGTTTCACGGCCAAACATATCAACGATAACACGTGCTTTACCTTTAGCTTCATCAATTTCAGTGATTTTACCTGCAAATTCAGCAAACGGTCCTTCTTTAACCATTACTGTATCGCCTAATACGTAATCTAATTCCACTGTGTTATCTTCAACGCCCATGTTACGGAATACGCGTTCGATTTCTTCATCAAGCATTGGTGATGGTTTAGAACCCGAACCAGCTGAACCAACAAATCCTGTTACGCCTGGTGTGTTACGTACAACGTACCAAGAATCATCTGTCATAATTAATTCTACTAATACGTATCCTGGGAATACTTTATGTTTAACAACTTTTGTTTTACCATTTTTTGTTTCTGTTTCTTCTTCTTCAGGAACTAATACGCGGAAGATTTTATCATCCATTCCCATTGATTCAATTCGTTTTTCAAGGTTGATTTTCACCTTATTTTCGTAACCAGAGTAAGTGTGTACTACATACCAATCTTTATTCATAATTTATTAGAAAGTCTCCGTTGGAGCTTTCTCAACCCTCCTCATATAAAAATAGTTAATTTCACCAAAATAAAAAACCCGTTTTTCGCATGCGGGTTTCTCTCGTAGTCCTAGTATAGCACTATCATTGCCAAAATAAAAGTTAATCCTTTGTAATCATTTCAACTAATGAGCCAATGCCCCAGTCAGTTAGCATAAAGAATAACGCTAAAAAGGCAACAGTGAAAACAACGATTGTTGTGTAGTTAATTACTTCTTTGCCTGTTGGCCAAACTACTTTTCCTAATTCACTTTTAACGCCTTTGAAAAAACCTTGTTTGCTTGCCATGGTTAATTACCTCAATTCTCTCTCATCTCTACTATTTTGTTTCACGGTGTTTTGTATGTTTTTTACAATATTTACAATGTTTATTCATTTCTAAACGAGTTGTACGAGCTGATGCACCCAACGTAATTGTATAATTACGAGAACCGCACTCCACACACGCTAAGGATGCTTTTTTTTGCACGTTTGACACTCCTCTTGTTTCTGTACTTAATCTATAAAAAATCGTAACACGTTCGTTTTTTTTTGTCAAATTCAGCCGATAACACTTTTAAGGTAAACTAGCTTTTTTACGAATCCGTTGCAGAGCATTGTCAATCGATTTTTCCGTCTTCGACAAGGCTTTAGCAATTTCTTGGTAACTTTTACCAGAAATATATTCCACCGCGACTTTTTTTTCAAAAGCAGTCAAACGCTCATTAAGTTTTTTTAATAAGCGCGACTCTCCTTCTTGCTCCATTAGCGCTTCTTCCGGTGATCCGTATGCTTTTTGCGCTGATATAATATCTAACAACGTCCAATCTTCTGATGCATCAGTCGCTAGAGGCATGTCCAAAGATAGTGAATTTGTTAACATTTCGTGTTTTTTTCGTGTTGCACTTTTTATTGCTGTAATAAGTTGTCGATCAATGCACAATCTCACAAAGGTTCGAAAGGATGCCTCTGCCTCAAAGTCATAGTCTCGGACTGCTTTAAAAAAACCAATTGAAGCTTCTTGCATTAAATCATCGCGGTCGCCCATCTTTAAATAGTAGCTGCTAACAACGCCTTTTATAAGTGGATTGAACTGCTTTAACAACTGATTGAATGCCATTAAGTCACCATTTTTAGCTGCAACAATCATTCGCGCTTCTTCTTCACGTTGTATTGAATCTACTGACATTAGCATTCACCTCATGTCTCATCAATCTATTAAGTGACTTCATTATAAGTAAGTACGTGAAAAACGTCAATCATTAGGCATACTTCCACGACGCCAGCGTTCTAACGTTTCTTTGGTTTTGGGATCTAAATTAGATGTCAATTTAGGTGTTTTCTGATGGATAGCCTTAATATCTTGTTGAACTTGGCTAGCCATTTCACGAATTTCAATCAACAACTCTCGCGCTGAAAGTCTTAACGCCCCTTGCCCAAAAATCTGCCACTGTTCAGTCGCATCACTTGTAGCAACAATTACATTTGTAGACGCATTCATATAATCACGTGCATGCGCTTCAATATATTCATCTGCGATACGGTTTTCTTCTGTAAAGACAATTTTCATTTTCTTATACATGCTTTCACTTTCTTTACCCTGTACAAATTGCGCATCAAACACAACAATTGTTCGATAGCCTGTGTAAGCAATGTAGTCTGCCAATTCTTCAAGCAATTGATCGCGCGCTTGCGCAATGGATTGCCGTTTAATCCGTTCAAGATGTTCCCAATTGCCAATGACATTATATCCGTCGACAAACAGAATCGTCTTCATATTACTTACCTAGTGGCAAACGTTTACGCAAGACTTCAAACATCAATAAACTGGCAGCAACTGAAGCGTTCAATGATGTTACATGTCCACGCATTGGTAAGCTCACCAAGAAATCACATTTTTCAACAGCAAGGCGTGAGATCCCACGACCTTCACTTCCGATAACTAATGCTAAAGGTAAAGTTGGGTCCATTGAACGATAATCTTCTTTTGCTGATGCGTCTGTTCCGAAAATCCAAACGCCTCTTTTTTGTAAATCTTCAATCGTACGAACAATATTCGTTACACGAACAACGGGTACATGTTCAATTGCTCCAGTTGAAGCTTTCGCAACAGTCGCTGTCAAACCAACTGCACGACGTTTGGGAATAATAATACCGTGTGCACCTACAGTGTCAGCAGTACGCATAATCGAACCTAAGTTATGAGGATCTTCCAATTCATCCAAGATTAAGAAGAAAGGATCTTCGCCTTTTTCTTCTGCGGCTTTAAATAAATCTTCTAATTCAGCATATTGATACGCTGCAACTTGAGCTGCAACTCCTTGGTGCACTTGATCTGTTAATTGGCTCATCTTTTGTTTAGGAATCATCTGTACTTGCACGCCACGTTTTTTAGCAAGTGCTAAAATTTGTGAACCTACACCTTTTTCTGTTCCTTCTTGTAACCATACTTTATTAATATCACGATCTGAGCGTAATACCTCAAGGACGGGGTTACGTCCTGCAATAATATCATCTGCCATTTTATTTTCCTCCTTTTTCAATTACAGCGTCATGAAAAGCAATCGCTGAATTCATTAATTCATTTAAACGTTCCGTCGCTTCTGTTAAATAAAGATAACCTATCAATGCTTCAAAAGCGGTCGAATAACGATATGTCATTAAATCTGTATTTTTACGAACCGTTTTTGATTTGGCATTACGTCCACGATTTACGATTGTTACTTCAAAATCAGTGAGTGCTTCTGTCGCTAGCCAATGTTTCAAAATTTGATCTTGTGCTTTAGCACTTACATACTGTGTCGCTGTTGTATGCAGACGGTTCGGATTTGTTTTTCCTTGACGTAATAAATGATCACGTACAGCAACTTCAAAAATCGCATCACCCATATAGGCTAACGCTAATCCATTCAGTTGTTTTAAATCAGCCATGTTTATCCTCTTTTCCAGCGAGTCCCTTGTGGGGTATCTTCTAATGTAATGTTTTGTTCTTTAAACAAGTCACGAATTTCGTCAGAACGTTCAAAATCACGCTCTTTACGAGCAGTATCACGTTCTTCAATCAACGCTTCAATTGCTTCATCACTTAAATGATTATCAGAAATAGTGTGTTGCACTTCTAGCGTTAAGCCTAAGATAGCAAAATATTTTTCAAAAGCATGCATGAAGGCTTCTAAAACACCAAAACCAACCTGATCTTTAGCTATATAAATATTAGCACGTTTTGCTAAATCGTAAAGCGTTGTAATGGCATTCGCTGTGTTGAAATCATCATCCATTTCATGTTCAAAATCACGTTGAACATCATTGAGTTGTTCATACCATTCATCCGCATCAACAGGCTCATTTTCCAACGCAACAGACAAACGATGCTTCAAGTTAAAATAAGCTGTCTGCAAACGTTCTAACCCACTTTTAGCGTCTTCCAACAATGAAGGGCTATAGTTGATGGGGTTACGATAATGGACACTTAGCATAAAGAATCGGAAGACGATGGGGTCATGTGTTTTTAACATATCATGAACGGTGATAAAGTTTCCTACCGATTTTGACATTTTTTCATCGTCAATATTCATGTAACCATTATGCATCCAGTAACGTGCAAATGTTTGATCATGTGCCGCTTCAGACTGTGCAATTTCATTTTCATGATGAGGGAACGTCAGATCTTGTCCACCCGCATGGATATCAATTGTTTTGCCTAAATATTTTTCAGCCATTGCTGAACATTCGATGTGCCAGCCTGGACGACCTTCGCCCCAAGGACTTGTCCAACTAATTTCATCTGGTTTCGCTGCTTTCCACAATACAAAATCTAGTGGATCTTGTTTCGCTTCATCCGCTTCAACACGAGCGCCAACTTTCAAATCATGTAATGATTGTTGTGCTAATTGTCCGTATGTTTTAAATTTACGCGTACGGTAATATACATCACCGTTACTTTCGTAAGCAAAATCTTTCGCCACTAACGTTTCAATCAATGAAATAATCTCAGGCATATTTTCTGTAACACGTGGATGAACATCCGCTTCCGTTACACCTAATGCACTTGTATCTTCTTTATAGGCTTTAATAAAACGATCAGCCACTTCAGGTACCGTCATTTTTAATTCATTTGCCACACGAATTAACTTATCGTCAACATCTGTAAAATTCGAAACAAATTTCACATTATATCCTCGGTATTCAAAATAACGACGAACAGTATCAAACACAATAATAGGACGCGCGTTGCCGATATGTATATAGTTGTAAACAGTCGGTCCACACACATACATTTTCACTTCGCCTTTTTTGATCGGTTCAAAAACTTCTTTTTGTCGGGTCAACGTATTATAAACTTGTATACTCATTATTTCTCCTCTTTTCCTTCGCGAATTGCTGCTACTTCTTTTACTAATTTTTTTAATTCAGTATTTAATTCATCGATTCGATTTTCAAGTTGTTTTGCTTTATCGGCTACGTCAATTCGTTTATCACCTATACGGATGACTCTCGCAGGTACGCCAACAGCAGTAGCTTTGTCAGGTATATCATTAATGACCACTGCACCTGCCCCAATTTTGCTATCTTCGCCAATAATAATTGGACCCAGTATTTGCACATCACCGGATATAAATGCTCGATCTTTAATAATCGGATGACGCCAGCCCGTGTCATGCCCTGTTCCACCTAAGGTAACACCATGATGCAAGATAACATCATTACCAATCTCACATGTCTCACCTACAACCAATCCCATACCATGATCGATAAACACACGACGGCCAATTTTAGCACCTGGGTGAATTTCAATACCTGTAAAAAATCGATTCCCTTGTGAAATAATACGTGCCAACAATTTACAGCGATGACGGTAGAAAAAATGTGCCAGTCGATGGCTCCAAATTGCATGCACACCCGAGTATGTCAAAAACACTTCCAAGCGTGAAGAGGCTGCTGGATCATTCAATAGTACAACATCAAGTTGTTCTTTAATATGACGAAACATAAACTATCCCTCGAATTCTTTTGATTTTCGCACAAAAAACGCCCCTGTCTAATGACAGAGACGTGTTCACGCGGTTCCACTCTGTTTGGAGCAATCGAACACTCCCAACTTATCTGTTTAACGCACAGTGAACGCTCTATCCTACTTAATTCAAATAGAGTCTCTAAGAGGCATTTCATCGAGTGTCTTTCAATCAGTTCCAGCCTAGCTGATTGTCTCTATAAAAAACGGATTCGATTACTTCTTCTTATTGACGATCATTTTATAGTTAACTTAATTATACGCAGAATATAACATTCATGCAACTGAAAAATAATTACGCTAATTTACGCAGACGAGCAAGTACAACTTCTTTACCTAACACTTCAATTGCTTGTGGCAATTCTGGGCCATGCATTTGTCCCGTTGTTGCGACACGTATTGGCATAAAGAGGTTTTTACCTTTCACGCCTGTTTCTTTTTGTACCGCTTTAATTGTTGGCTTAATGTTTTCAGCCACAAATTCTTCGTCAGTTAACGCTTCTAATTGTGCGGCAAATGCTGCTAAAACTGTTGGTACTGTTTCGCCAGCTAACACTTCTTTTTCTTCGTCGTTAAATGTCACATGCTCTGTAAAGAACATATCTGTCAATTCAACAATTTCAGCGCCATAACTCATTTGTTGGTGGTAAAGAGAAATCAAGTTTGTCGCCCAAGCATGTTGTTCCTCAGTAAGCGTTTCTGGTAAACGACCTGCTTTTTGCAAGAATGGTAATGCCAACTCAACCACTTGTTCCAAGTTCAGTTGTTTAACATATTGGTTGTTCATCCATTGTAACTTCGCTTTATCAAAAACAGCTGGTGAATGTGACAAACGAGCAGGATCGAATATTTTAATAAACTCTTCTTTACTGAAAATTTCTTCTTCACCTTCTGGTGACCAACCTAACATTGTAATAAAGTTGAATAACGCTTCTGGTAAATAACCCAATTCCGCATATTGTTCAATAAATTGGATGATTGACTCATCACGTTTACTTAATTTTTTATGTTGGTCATTTACGATTAATGTCATATGGCCAAAGACAGGCACGTCCCAACCAAATGCATCATAAATCATCAATTGTTTTGGTGTATTTGAGATGTGGTCATCCCCACGCAAGATATGTGTCATTTCCATCAGATGATCATCTGCTACAACAGCGAAGTTATAAGTTGGAATACCATCTTTCTTGCAGATAACCCAGTCACCGATATCTTTTGATTCAAATGATACATTCCCTTTGACAATATCGTCAAAAGCAAACGTACGATTTGCTGGTACACGGAAACGAATACTTGGTTTTAGGCCTTTTGCTTCATAGGCAGCGATTTCCGCTTCTGTTAAGTTGGCATCACGACCAGAGTAACGTGGCATCGTGCTTGCAGCGATTTGAGCTTCACGTTCTGCTGCTAACTCTTCTTCTGTATCGTAAGCTTTATAGGCTAAGTTTTTTTCTAACAATTCTTCAATCAATTCCGCATAAATTTCATTACGCTCAGATTGACGATAAGGTCCAAACTCGCCTGTTTGCCCTTCATTTGTTACGCCTTCTGACCACTCAAGTCCTAACCATTGTAAAAATTCGATTTGACTTGTTTCACCATCTGCGACGTTACGTTTTAAATCTGTATCTTCAATACGTAAAACAAAATCGCCACCTGCATGACGGGCATATAAATAGTTAAAAATTGCTGTACGGGCATTACCAATATGTAAATGTCCTGTTGGGCTTGGTGCATAACGCACACGAATACGTTTACTCACTGTAAAATTCCTCCTTATGGAATGTTGCTTTTAATTTATTTTTCTAAGAGTGCCACAGCTAATGCAGCAATCCCTTCTTCCCGACCAATAGGGCCGAGGTGTTCATTGGTTGTTGCCTTAATACCTATTTGTGTTGGGTCTACCTTCATAATATCCGCAATTGTTTGTTGCATTAACGGGATATGAATTGAAAGATGTGGTTTTTGCGCCACGATGGTACTATCAATATTACCTAACTGATAACCCTCTTGCTGCACTTTCACCCAAACTTGTCGCAACAGTTGTTTTGAATCGATATCTTTAAACGCGTCATCTGTATCTGGAAAGAAGTACCCAATATCACGATGTCCTGCAGCTCCCAGTAATGCATCTATGATAGCATGTAATAAAACATCGGCATCAGAATGACCTAACAGTCCTTTTGTATGAGGAATCACAATTCCTCCAAGGACAAGTAA
Organism: Brochothrix thermosphacta DSM 20171 = FSL F6-1036; assembly: GCF_036884295.1. Lineage (NCBI taxonomy): Bacteria > Bacillati > Bacillota > Bacilli > Caryophanales > Listeriaceae > Brochothrix > Brochothrix thermosphacta. The sequence goes on along the minus strand of NZ_CP145608.1, from coordinate 89,147 downwards.
ACGCCCTTCAACAAGTTGATGTACGTCGTATCCTTGACCAATTCTCACGCTCATCGTTATCGCTCCTCTTTTAACTGTTTAAGAATAGCTTGCGCTAGTACCATATCCTCTGGTGTTGTTATTTTAATGTTTTGATAAGAACCCTTGACCACGTGAACGGTGATACCTAGTTGTTCAACCAGTGACGCTTCATCAGTACCTAGAAAAGCGACTTCTTCAGCATATTTATGCGCAGCTTTTAATAGCTCTAGCCGAAATGCTTGTGGTGTTTGCGCTTGGCATAAACACGCGCGCTCAACTGTTTCTACAACAGCACCTTCGATCACTCGTTTAATCGTATCCTTCACTGGCACACCCACAATTGCAGCACCAGTTTCCCGTGCTTTTTCAAACACTCGTTCAAGTGTTTCATTTTGAATAAAGGGGCGAGCACCATCATGTACCATTACTATATTCGCACCATTTTGTAATTCTTGCAACCCTATTTTCACACTATCTTGGCGTTCTCGTCCACCAATGACTAACATAATGTTTTCATTACCTTCAACGTTGGCAATGATATCCGTTATTTCGGAGTGATCATCGGCTTGTACAACTAACACAATTCTCGCACACTGGCTGTCCTCTAAAAATGCCATTACAGTATGTTCTATAATCGTTCGTCCATCATCAAGTGTTAATAAGACTTTATTTTTTGTTGCTGCCATTCGGCGACCAACACCAGCAGCCAATACGATTGCATCATATTTTTCCATAATTTAGCCTCGCTTATTTATGCGCTTTAGCGAATATCATACGACCAGCCGATGTTTGTAACACACTAGTAACCACAACATCAATGGTCTGGTTGATATAGCGACGACCTTCTTCTACAACAATCATCGTTCCATCATCAAGGTAACCAATTCCTTGGTTTCTTTCCTTACCGTCTTTAACGACAAGTAAATTTAATTTTTCCCCAGGTAATACGACGGGTTTTACTGCGTTAGCTAAATCGTTAATATTCAATACAGGAATTTTTTGGAACTCACACACTTTATTTAAGTTATAGTCGTTAGTGACAACAATTCCTTCGAATTCTTTCGCTGCACGAACAAGTTTGCTATCCACTTCTGTAATATCTTCATAATCGCCTTCAAACATTTTAACCTCAACTTGTTTTTCGTTTTGCAATGCATTAAGTATATCTAATCCACGTCGACCTTTTGTACGTTTCAGTGAATCTGAGCTATCTGCAATATGTTGTAATTCTTCTAGCACAAACAACGGAATCATAATAGGCCCTTCTAAAAATCCTGTACGGATAATATCAGCAATACGACCATCAATGACAACACTTGTATCTAGAAATTTCGGTTTTTCTTTAATTTCTTTTTCTTTAACAACTGCTTCAGCTTGTTTCTTCTTACCAGTATTTTTAAGCGTTATGATATTGATCCATTCTTCTTTACGAGTAATCCCCATGCGAACACCTAAATACCCAAAGAAAATCGCTAATAAGATTGGTAAAACATTGCTTATAATTGGCACTTCAATTTGGCCAATTGGTAAGCTAAGTAAAAATGAAATAATCAAACCTACAATCAATCCTAAACTACCGAACAAAACGCTTGTATTCGATGTTTTTGCAAGGAAACTTTCAATTGTTCTTAAACCACGCTCGATATGTTTAATTGCCCAAGAAAATAATACTACAAACACTATAAGACCAATAATCGTATTAACAATCGAGTTGTCTAAAAACGGTGATACATCATTGCCAAAAATTGCATGCCATAGATAAGGGGCTCCGACAACGCCGAGTGTGCTCCCTACAATAGCATAACAGATATAAATTAATATTTTAGCCACGCTAACTCCTCCTTTTTATCTATTTGGAAATGCTTTATGAATCGCATCTTTTAATGTTGATACACCTACTACTTCAATCTCAGCAGGGAATGTCCAACCACCGATATTGTTCGCTGGTATAATAATACGTTTGAAACCTAGTTTTGCAGCTTCTTGTACGCGTTGATCAATACGAGCAACACGACGTAACTCTCCCGTTAAACCGACTTCACCAATAAAGCAATCCATTGCTGCTGTTGGTGTATCATAATAACTCGATGCAATACTTATTGCTATTGCTAAATCAATTGCAGGCTCGTCTAACTTCACACCACCTGCTGCTTTAAGATAGGCATCTTGATTTTGAAGCATTAAACCTTCACGTTTCTCAAGTACCGCCATAATTAGAGAAACACGATTATAATCCATTCCTGTTGCCATTCGACGTGCATTTCCATAAACAGTCGGTGACACCAATGCTTGAATCTCTACCAGAACAGGACGTGTCCCCTCCATTGAGGTAACAACTGCAGAACCAGCAGCTCCTTCTAAACGCTCTTCTAAAAACACTTCTGAGGCGTTGTCGACCTCTACCAAACCGACATCGCGCATTTCAAAGATACCCATTTCATTGGTAGATCCAAACCTATTTTTTACGGCGCGTAAAATCCGGTAGGCATGGTGGCGTTCACCTTCAAAGTATAAAACAGTGTCAACCATATGTTCTAACATACGTGGACCTGCAATTGTCCCCTCTTTTGTCACATGACCGACAATGAAGATGGCAATGTTTAACGTCTTTGCAAGACGCATCAATTCTGACGTACACTCTCTTACTTGTGTGACGCTCCCTGCTGCACTTGTCACATCAGGGTGATAGATGGTTTGGATCGAATCAATCACGACAAATTCCGGCTGTAAAGTCTGAATTGTTTTAGAGATGACTTCTAAGTCGGTTTGCGCATAAACATATAATAAATCCCCATCCACATTTAAACGTTCAGCCCGTAGTTTTGTTTGCTTGATTGATTCTTCTCCCGAAACATAAAGGCCTTTGCGTTTTGCTGTTGTGAGTTGTGCTGATACTTGCAACAATAGTGTTGATTTACCAATCCCTGGGTCACCACCGACCAACACCAATGAACCTTTAACTAATCCCCCGCCGAGGACACGATTCAATTCTGGCATATCTGTTAAGATACGTTGTTCAGTTTCACTTGTTATTTTAGAAAGAGGCAATGCCTGCTGACTTTCCATTTCTTCTGTATGATTAAAACTAGTTCGTCCTTTTTGGACTTTTGCCTCAACAAATTCGACCATTTGGTTCCATTCGCTACAGTTAGGGCAACGCCCCATCCATTTTGGAGACTCATATCCGCAGGCGTTGCAGACAAATTTAGTACTCGCTTTTTTCTTTGCCATAACGCACCTTCTTTACAATAGTATATTTTCTAATAAGTTTAACATATTTTAAGGGAAACAACAGGTATAAGCCTATTCTGAAAACGAACAAAATACAGAAACTGGCTCTTATATCTCTCAAATTGGATTCAGATATTAATTGTATCTATAGTTCAATAAAAAAAGCAGAGGTTCTAGACCTCTGCTCAAACTTTACACACATTGTTTTATTTTGTTTTAATCGCTGTTTTTTTTGTTGCTTTTGTTTTTGGTTTTGCTGTTTCTTTTGATTTAACCGCTGCTTTTTTACGCGGTTTTTTGACGATGAACGTATCATCTTTATCTAAATCAATTGAAATTGCTTGTCCTTTAATAACATTGCCTCGAAGAATTTCTTCAGAAAGTAAATCTTCAATATTTTTTTGGATGGCACGACGAATTGGACGTGCACCATATTCTGGATCATAACCTTCTTTGGCAATCTTTTTAATTGCTTTCGGTGTTAATGAAATGTGAATATCTTGTTCAGATAAACGTTTTTCAAGTTGTGTAACCATCAATTTAACAATTTTAGTTAATTCTTTTTCACCGAGTGAATGGAACACTACATTTTCATCAATACGGTTTAAGAATTCAGGACGGAATGCATTTTTCAATGACGCTAACACGCGTTTTTGCATGACATCAAAATCTTTTGAAGGGTCTACTGCTCCAAAGCCAACTGTTTTATCCACTTTTATCTCATGTGCACCAATATTAGATGTCATAATAATAATCGTGTTACTGAAATCAACTACTCGACCTTTTGAATCAGTCAAACGACCATCATCCAATACCTGTAATAAAATATTAAAGACATCTGGGTGGGCTTTTTCAATTTCATCAAGCAATAATACAGCATATGGTTTTTGACGTACTTTTTCTGTTAACTGTCCGCCTTCTTCATAACCCACATAACCTGGAGGCGCTCCTACCAAACGTGCCGTAGAGAATTTCTCCATGTACTCACTCATATCAATACGAATCATTGCATCTTCATCTTCAAACATCGCTTCAGCTAATGCACGTGCTAATTCGGTCTTACCTACACCTGTAGGCCCAAGGAAGATAAATGAACCAATTGGACGCGCTGGATCTTTAAGTCCCGCACGCGCACGACGAACTGCTTTAGAAATTGATTTAACTGCCGCATCTTGTCCGATAACACGTTCATGCAAGATTTTTTCAAGATTTAATAATCGTTGTGATTCTGTTTCTGCTAATTTCGCAACCGGAATACCTGTCCAACTAGCAACTACTTCAGCAATGACTTGCGCATCAACTTGTTGGTGATCGCCTAATTTTTCACTGTCCCATGTTTCTTTGCATTCTTTCAAGTTGTTAGCACAGTGTTTTTCTTTATCACGTAAAGCAGCTGCTTTTTCAAACTCTTGTCCTTGGACTGCAGCGTCTTTTTCTTGACGAATACTCGCTAATTCGTTTTCAAGTTTTTTAACATTTACAGGTGTTACAAATGATTTCAAGCGTACTTTTGAGCCAGCTTCATCAATTAAATCAATTGCTTTATCTGGTAGGAAACGGTCTTGAATATAGCGTTGTGACATTGTAACAGCAGCTTCAATTGCTTCATCTGTAAACTCAACACCATGATGAGCTTCATAACGATCACGTAAACCTTGCAGAATCATAATTGAATCTTTAATTGACGGTTCTTCGACTTGAACTGGTTGGAAACGGCGTTCAAGAGCTGCATCTTTTTCGATATATTTACGGTATTCATCACGTGTTGTTGCACCAATACACTGCAACTCACCGCGGGCAAGTGACGGTTTTAAAATATTTGAAGCATCAATTGCACCTTCAGCACCACCTGCACCAATTAAAGTATGCAATTCATCAATAAAGAGAATAACATTACCTGCTTGACGAATTTCTTCCATTACTTTTTTAAGACGGTCTTCAAATTCACCACGGTATTTTGTTCCCGCAACAACTGTCCCCATATCTAATGTCATGACACGTTTTCCACGAAGCGTTTCGGGTACCTCGTTATTAACAATTTGTTGAGCGAGTCCTTCAGCTACTGCTGTTTTACCCACACCCGGTTCACCAATAAGTACTGGGTTGTTTTTTGTACGACGACTTAATACTTCAATCACACGTTGAATCTCTTTTGAACGACCGATAACGGGATCCAATTTGTCTTCTCGTGCTGTTTCAGTTAAATCACGAGCTAAACCATCTAGAGTAGGCGTTCCTTGCACATTAGCTCTATTTGCTTGGTTAGGTTGTGTACTGACACCTAACAATTGTAGTACTTGCTGACGCGCTTTGTTAAGACTGATATCTAAGTTGCTAAAAATTCGTGCAGCGATGCCTTCACCTTCACGAATCAATCCTAATAAGATATGTTCTGTCCCAACGTAAGTATGGCCTAATTTACGGGCTTCATCGATTGAAAGTTCAATCACTTTTTTAGCACGCGGTGTATATCGAATGATTTGTACATCATCCTGACCTTCTGTGATTAGCTCTGCAACGGCTGCTTCAATTTTGGCAGTATCTAACCCTAATTCTTTTAAAGCTTGAGCAGCAATGCCTTCACCTTCACGAATGAGACCTAATAAAATATGTTCCGTTCCTAAATTACTATGACGTAAACGTATTGCTTCTTCTTGCGATAACGCAATAACCTTTTGTGCGCGTTGTGTAAATCGTCCAAACATAATCAGCCACTCCTTTATAATTACTTCTATTTTTTATTCTGCGTATTTTAAATGTTCAAGAAAAGCACGTAAATATTGTTTTCTTATTTCGTTATCGCCTGTTTTATCACCTAATAAATTTTGTCTTAAAGAAACCATCATTAAGTTAGCTTCTCTTTCTGTGACAACATTTTCTTTATACAGTCGATAAGTGACATCTGTAGCGACATTTTCCGTAATTTCCTTATCCTCAAGCAAATGTAACAAAGCTTCTACTAATTGACTATGAGTACTTAATCGTACTTTTACAATACGTATATAGCCACCGCCACCACGTTTACTTTCAACTGTATAACCACGTTCTGTTGTAAATCGTGTATTAATCACATAGTTGATTTGTGAGGGGACGCATTGAAAATGTAGTGCCATTTCATTGCGTTTTAATTCTATCGCTTCTTCTGCTTCAAGATATCTTTTAATATAGGCTTCTATAACATCCGACATATTGCTCATCAGTATCAACCTCCAAGTTTCCGTCAAAATTTGATTGACCTAATTTGACTTATACTCATTATACTGAATAGCAATTCCGAGTGCAAACATATCAACTCATCCAACTCGAATGGATAAAACATATCATACCCCATTACTTTTTAAGAAGTAAAGCCGAATGCTTTAAAATACAAACAAGCATAACTTGGGTAATTTAGCAGCTTATATTAAATAGTGGCTTAATTATCTTTTTAAACAACAAAAAAACAACCCATAAATTATGAGTTGTTTCACGTATCGGGAAGACAGGATTCGAACCTGCGACCCCTTGGTCCCAAACCAAGTGCTCTACCAAGCTGAGCTACTTCCCGTATGTATAATGCGCCCAAGAGGAGTCGAACCTCTAACCGCTTGATTCGTAGTCAAGTACTCTATCCAATTGAGCTATGGGCGCTATATATGGTGCCGAGGACCGGAATCGAACCGGTACGGTGATCACTCACCGCAGGATTTTAAGTCCTGTGCGTCTGCCAGTTCCGCCACCCCGGCAAGGGTGTAAATAAACAAAAAAATATAAATGGAGCGAAAGACGAGATTCGAACTCGCGACCCCCACCTTGGCAAGGTGATGTTCTACCACTGAACTACTTTCGCATAATGCGGATGAAGGGACTTGAACCCCCACGCCTTGCGGCGCCAGATCCTAAATCTGGTGCGTCTGCCAATTCCGCCACATCCGCTAACTATGAGCCGTGCTGGGCTCGAACCAGCGACCCTCTGATTAAAAGTCAGATGCTCTACCAACTGAGCTAACGGCTCTTGTTTTTCAACAAGTTAGATATTATTTTTTGACAGCATCTTTTTAAAAAAGATGAATGCCGACTGCAGAAGTCGAATCCGCGACCTACTGATTACAAATCAGTTGCTCTACCAGCTGAGCTAAGTCGGCAAAAAATGGTGGGGGATGACGGGCTCGAACCGCCGACCCTCTGCTTGTAAGGCAGATGCTCTCCCAGCTGAGCTAATCCCCCATTGCTTGGCAACGTCCTACTCTCACAGGGGGAAACCCCCAACTACCATTGGCGCTAAAGAGCTTAACTACTGTGTTCGGGATGGGAACAGGTGTATCCTCTTTGCTATCGTCACCAAACAGTTTTTAAATTCTACCTAAGCTTCGCTTTTCTTCGTTGTCTTCTTCCTCTCAATCGTCACATACCATAAGTATGTTCCTCAATCGATTCATAAACGCCTAGAACAACTTGCTTATCTAAAATTTATTATTGCTTGGATAATATGAAATTATCAAGAGAATTTGCACTCTCAAAACTGAATACTTATTGATATAGAAAGAATTTGCGACAACCAATCGTCATTTTCGCTTTTTTAAAAATTAATAAGGTTAAGTCCTCGACCTATTAGTATTCGTCCGCTCCATACATTGCTGTACTTCCACTCCGAACCTATCAACCTGATCGTCTCTCAGGGGTCTTACTCACATAAAGTGATGGGAAATCTCATCTCGAGGGGGGCTTCACGCTTAGATGCTTTCAGCGTTTATCCCTTCCACACATAGCTACCCAGCGATGCTCCTGGCGGAACAACTGGTACACCAGCGGTGTGTCCATCCCGGTCCTCTCGTACTAAGGACAGCTCCTCTCAAATTTCCTGCGCCCGCGACGGATAGGGACCGAACTGTCTCACGACGTTCTGAACCCAGCTCGCGTACCGCTTTAATGGGCGAACAGCCCAACCCTTGGGACCGACTACAGCCCCAGGATGCGATGAGCCGACATCGAGGTGCCAAACCTCCCCGTCGATGTGGACTCTTGGGGGAGATAAGCCTGTTATCCCCGGGGTAGCTTTTATCCGTTGAGCGATGGCCCTTCCATGCGGAACCACCGGATCACTAAGCCCGACTTTCGTCCCTGTTCGACTTGTAGGTCTCACAGTCAAGCTCCCTTGTGCCTTTACACTCTGCGAATGATTTCCAACCATTCTGAGGGAACCTTTGGGCGCCTCCGTTACTCTTTAGGAGGCGACCGCCCCAGTCAAACTGCCCATCTGACACTGTCTCCCACCCCGATAAGGGGTGCGGGTTAGAATGGTCATGTCACAAGGGTAGTATCCCACCAACGCCTCCTCCGAAGCTAGCGCTCCGGAATCTAAGGCTCCTACCTATCCTGTACAAGTGACACAAACATTCAATATCAGATTGCAGTAAAGCTCCACGGGGTCTTTCCGTCCTGTCGCGGGTAACCTGCATCTTCACAGGTACTATAATTTCACCGAGTCTCTTGTTGAGACAGTGCCCAAATCGTTACACCTTTCGTGCGGGTCGGAACTTACCCGACAAGGAATTTCGCTACCTTAGGACCGTTATAGTTACGGCCGCCGTTTACTGGGGCTTCAATTCGCACCTTCGCTTGCGCTAAGCACTCCTCTTAACCTTCCAGCACCGGGCAGGTGTCAGCCCATATACGTCATCTTACGATTTTGCATAGACCTGTGTTTTTGGTAAACAGTCGCTTGGGCCTATTCACTGCGGCTCTCTCAGGCTTTCACCTTAATAGAGCACCCCTTCTCCCGAAGTTACGGGGTCATTTTGCCGAGTTCCTTAACAAGAGTTCTCTCGCTCACCTTAGGATTCTCTCCTCATCTACCTGTGTCGGATTGCGGTACGGGCAGTCATTAACTAACTAGAGGCTTTTCTTGGCAGTGTGGAATCAGAACCTACGGCACTAGGTGCCACCACATCACAACTCAGCTTACACGGAAAGCGGATTTGCCTACTTCCCTGCCTAATTGCTTGTACATGCATATCCATCAGCATGCGTTCGTATCCTCCTGCGTCCCCCCATCGCTCAAACATTAATGACTGGTACAGAAATATCAATCTGTTGTCCATCGCCTACGCCTATCGGCCTCAGCTTAGGTCCCGACTAACCCTGGGCGGACGAGCCTTCCCCAGGAAACCTTAGATATTCGGTGGACGGGATTCTCACCCGTCTTTCGCTACTCATACCGGCATTCTCACTTCTAAGCACTCCACCAGTCCTCTCGGTCTGACTTCACTGTCCTTAGAACGCTCTCCTACCACGGACATCTTAGATGTCCATCCACAGTTTCGGTAATACGTTTAGCCCCGGTACATTTTCGGCGCGGTGTCACTCGACTAGTGAGCTATTACGCACTCTTTAAATGGTGGCTGCTTCTGAGCCAACATCCTAGTTGTCTAAGCAATACTACATCCTTTTCCACTTAACGTATATTTAGGGACCTTAACTGGTGGTCTGGGCTGTTTCCCTCTCGACAATGGATCTTATCACTCACTGTCTGACTCCCGAGTATAAGTCGATGGCATTCGGAGTTTATCTGAATTCAGTAACCCTAGATGGGCCCCTAGTTCAAACAGTGCTCTACCTCCATGACTCTCAACCTCGAGGCTAGCCCTAAAGCTATTTCGGAGAGAACCAGCTATCTCCAGGTTCGATTGGAATTTCTCCGCTACCCACACCTCATCCCCGCAATTTTCAACTTACGTGGGTTCGGACCTCCAGTAAGTTTTACCTTACCTTCATCCTGGACATGGGTAGATCACCTGGTTTCGGGTCTACGCCTACTAACTAATTCGCCCTATTCAGACTCGCTTTCGCTGCGGCTCCGTCTTATCAACTTAACCTTGCTAGTAAACGTAACTCGCCGGTTCATTCTACAAAAGGCACGCTATCACCCATTAACGGGCTTTAACTACTTGTAGGCACACGGTTTCAGGAACTATTTCACTCCCCTTCCGGGGTTCTTTTCACCTTTCCCTCACGGTACTGGTACACTATCGGTCACTAGGGAGTATTTAGCCTTACGGGATGGTCCCCGTGGATTCCGACGGGATTTCTCGTGTCCCGCCGTACTCAGGATCCACTCTGGAGAGAAACGCTTTTCGTTTACGGGACTGTTACCCTCTTTGGTTAACCTTTCCAGGTTACTCAACTAAACGTTTCTTTTGTAACTCCGTGTAGAGTGTCCTACAACCCCAAAGAGCAAGCTCTTTGGTTTGGGCTGTTTCCGTTTCGCTCGCCGCTACTTAGGAAATCGATTTTTCTTTCTCTTCCTGCAGGTAATAAGATGTTTCAGTTCCCTGCGTCTGCCGTCAACAACCTATGTATTCAGTTGAAGACACTATGCGATCAAGCATAGTAGGTTTCCCCATTCGGAAATCTCTGGATCAAAGCTTACGTACAGCTCCCCAAAGCATATCGGTGTTAGTCCCGTCCTTCATCGGCTCCTAGTGCCAAGGCATTCACCGTGCGCCCTTTCTAACTTAACCTTCAGGTTTACAATGTCTTTCGATGTAAGATGACTCCTACACTTCAATGGTTGTATTCCTTTACCTTGCCTCCGAAGAGGCAAAGTTCGACATGATGAACACATGTCTGGTTGATCGTGCGATACGATCTGATGATTATAAATCACCTAAAATGAGTCTCGGTTGTTACTTGGTCTTTCTATTTAATATCAATTAGTATTCAGTTTTCAAAGAACAAATTTAAAATTGGTGGAGCCTAGCGGGATCGAACCGCTGACCTCCTGCGTGCAAGGCAGGCGCTCTCCCAGCTGAGCTAAGGCCCCGTTTAAGGGTATGTAATTTAATGGTGGGCCTAAATGGACTCGAACCATCGACCTCACGCTTATCAGGCGTGCGCTCTAACCAGCTGAGCTATAGGCCCTTTGGAGAAGATTGACTTCTCAAAACTAAATGAACGCTAGACATAACATATAACAATTAATTTGTAACATTATCACATCCGAAGATGTGTTCCTATTCCTTAGAAAGGAGGTGATCCAGCCGCACCTTCCGATACGGCTACCTTGTTACGACTTCACCCCAATTATCTATCCCACCTTAGACGGCTAGCTCCCGAAGGTTACCAAACCGGCTTTGGGTGTTACAAACTCTCGTGGTGTGACGGGCGGTGTGTACAAGGCCCGGGAACGTATTCACCGTAGCATGCTGATCTACGATTACTAGCGATTCCGGCTTCATGCAGGCGAGTTGCAGCCTGCAATCCGAACTGAGAATAATTTTATGGGATTGGCTCCACCTCGCGGCTTCGCGACCCTTTGTATTATCCATTGTAGCACGTGTGTAGCCCAGGTCATAAGGGGCATGATGATTTGACGTCATCCCCACCTTCCTCCGGCTTACACCGGCAGTCACTTTAGAGTGCCCAACTAAATGCTGGCAACTAAAATCAAGGGTTGCGCTCGTTGCGGGACTTAACCCAACATCTCACGACACGAGCTGACGACAACCATGCACCACCTGTCACTTTGTCCCCGAAGGGAAAGTTCTGTCTCCAGAATGGTCAAAGGATGTCAAGACCTGGTAAGGTTCTTCGCGTTGCTTCGAATTAAACCACATGCTCCACCGCTTGTGCGGGCCCCCGTCAATTCCTTTGAGTTTCAACCTTGCGGTCGTACTCCCCAGGCGGAGTGCTTAATGCGTTAACTGCAGCACTAAGGGGCGGAAACCCCCTAACACTTAGCACTCATCGTTTACGGCGTGGACTACCAGGGTATCTAATCCTGTTTGCTCCCCACGCTTTCGCGCCTCAGCGTCAGTAACAGACCAGAGAGCCGCCTTCGCCACTGGTGTTCCTCCAAATATCTACGCATTTCACCGCTACACTTGGAATTCCACTCTCCTCTTCTGTCCTCAAGTCTCCCAGTTTCCAATGACCCTCCCCGGTTGAGCCGGGGGCTTTCACATCAGACTTAAGAGACCGCCTGCGCGCGCTTTACGCCCAATAATTCCGGACAACGCTTGCCACCTACGTATTACCGCGGCTGCTGGCACGTAGTTAGCCGTGGCTTTCTGGTTAGATACCGTCAAGGGGTGAACAGTTACTCTCACCCATGTTCTTCTCTAACAACAGAGCTTTACGACCCGAAGGCCTTCTTCGCTCACGCGGCGTTGCTCGGTCAGACTTTCGTCCATTGCCGAAGATTCCCTACTGCTGCCTCCCGTAGGAGTTTGGGCCGTGTCTCAGTCCCAATGTGGCCGATCACCCTCTCAGGTCGGCTATGGATCGTCGCCTTGGTAAGCCATTACCTTACCAACTAGCTAATCCAGCGCGGGTCCATCTCACAGTGACAGCCGAAACCGTCTTTCACTTGAACATCTTATGATGTTCAGCACATTCGGTATTAGCATCGATTTCTCGATGTTATCCCCAGCTGTGAGGCAGGTTACCCACGTGTTACTCACCCGTCCGCCACTAACTTCAAAAGAGCAAGCTCTTTATCCGTTCGTTCGACTTGCATGTATTAGGCACGCCGCCAGCGTTCGTCCTGAGCCAGGATCAAACTCTCGTTAAAAAGTGATAGTGTTTAAACCATCAAATGATCCTTAACTAGTTCGCTAGCTAAAAATTTGTTACTTGTTTGCGTTACGAAATTAATTGGTTAAACTCCGAAGAGTTTAAGCATATAATATGTCTTTTCGTTCATTCAGTTTTCAAAGGTCAATCGCTGTCTCTTTTGTGACAACTTCTTTATTATACATAAGAAGAAGTTCAAAGTCAACAACTTTTGTTATTATTTTTTCAGTTGTTATTGTTTGTCATTTGACTAACACAACTTTTAAATCATACCATGTCTATCAAGGGATGTCAACGGTTTTGAAAAGTTTAGTACGAACACTATTAGCTCGTTTCAACTTATATAATATTATCATAACTATTTGATATAATCAATAGTTATTTAAATACTTTTTAAAATGTTTTATCTCTTTTAGAAGTGGTAACTTTTATATAATACAACGATAACAAGACGTTGTCAATCATCTATCTGCAAATTCTTATATATATTTAATAAAAGATATAAAAAGCCCAACAGAACAAGTTCTATTGGGCTTTTTAAACTGCTTATTTATCGTGCGGACGCATTGTCGGGAATAACAATACATCACGAATAGATGCGGCATTCGTTAATAACATCACCATTCGATCAACACCGATACCAAGTCCACCAGTAGGCGGCATACCATATTCTAAAGACTCTAAGAAATCTTCATCCATTTCATGAGCTTCATCATTACCTTCTTCACGCTCTTTTATTTGAGCAGCAAAACGCTCTCTTTGATCAATTGGGTCATTCAACTCGCTAAATGCGTTGGCGTGTTCACGCCCTACTATAAATAACTCAAAACGATCAGTAAAACGTGGATCTTCAACATTTTTCTTCGCTAAAGGCGAGATTTCCAACGGATGCCCGAAAACAAATGTCGGCTCAATCAATTTCTCTTCAACAAACGTTTCGAAAAATTCATTAACAACGTGTCCATATGTCATATGTTCAGTGATTGCTACATTATGCTCTTTGGCTAAACGACGGGCTTCTTCTGTATCTACTTCCCATAAATCAACACCAGAATATTGTTTAATTGCTTCTACCATATGAATACGAGTCCATTTTTTACCTAAATCTAACTCATATTCGCCATAAGTAATCGCTGTTTTACCCAATACTTCCTTAGCACAGTAAACGAATGCACCTTCTGTTAGATCCATGATATCTTGGAAATCTTCATAGGCTGCATAAGATTCAAGCATCGTGAATTCAGGGTTATGGCGAGTACTTGTTCCTTCATTACGGAATACACGACCAATTTCGTAAACACGTTCAAGGCCACCGACGATTAAGCGTTTCAAATGTAATTCCAACGCAATACGAAGATTCATTTCAATGTCTAAGGCATTATGATGTGTAACAAACGGTTTCGCTGCTGCACCACCTGCAACTGAATGCAGTGTTGGTGTTTCAACTTCCATATATTCTTTTTGAGCAAAAAAGTCACGCAATGAACGAATAATTTGGCTACGTTGAACAAAACGCTCACGACTTTCTTCATTCGCAATAAGATCAAGGTAACGTTGACGGTATATTTGTTCTACATCTGTTAAGCCATGGTATTTATCTGGTAACGGACGCAGCGCTTTACTTAAAATCATGTAAGATGTGGCTTTAACAGTCAATTCACCTGTATTAGTACGCATCAAGAACCCTGTGATACCAACAATATCACCCAAGTCCGCTGTTTTAAACAATTCATAGTCCGCATCACCAACAGCATCTTTACGAACATACAATTGAACACGACCATAACGATCTTGTATATGAGCAAAACCGACTTTTCCTTTTCCACGTTTTGTCATTAAACGTCCAGCAATAGTTACCTCAATTGCTTGTTCTTCTAATGCTTCTTTATCAATTTCTGCATATTTTTCATTAATTGTTTTAGAATCAGCTGTACGCTCAAATTTTTGTCCGAAAGGATTAATCCCTTCATCATATAAATGTTGTAATTTTTCACGACGCACTTGTAACTGATCATTCATTTCTTCATGTGGTTGATTCATAACAGTGGACACTCCTCTTTTATACATTTTAGTTAGGCACTCTATCGAACGCTTTTTGAAATCAATTACTTACCAATATTTTCACAATGACTACAAAAAACCTTATAAAAAAACACTAGCCTAATGTCTAATGTCTTTTTGAAAACAAACTCTTTTCAGCATACTCATACTAACATAACTAGATGATGCCACGCAACATTATTGCAAGGGTTCAGATACTTTAACAATACCTGATGTATCATTCAGTCCTGGACTGTCTAAAGGCACATGCTCAGGTGCAATCTCGCGTAGTGGTACCAGTACAAATGCACGTTCATACATGAACGGATGCGGTACAGATAACGTTTCACTATCATGAATCTCATCACCATATAACAAAATATCAATATCGATCACACGCGGACCATATTTGAACAAACGCTCTCGACCTAAATCCTTTTCAATTGCTAACAACTTTTGCAACAACACTTCTGCCTCTAAATCAGTTTGAATGGCGAGAACACAATTATAAAAAGTAGCCTGTTCAATGTATCCCCATGGTGGCGTATCGTATACGGACGAACAATTAACAACTTTTACACCCTCAATTTCGCCGATTCGTTTAATTGCAGCGCTTAAAAAGTCAATTCGTTCTCCCATGTTACTACCTAAACTGAGATACACTGTCATCATTCGATATCCTTACGGCTACGTTTAATTTCAACAGCCACAGACTCAAAATGGCCATTAATAGGTGGACGTGGTTTTTCCGCAGTAACAGTGACAAACTCAATTAGTGGATACTGCTCTAAAATAACCATCGCTAATCGATCCGTTAACGTTTCCAATAATTTATAACACTCTTCCTCAACTATCACACGCATAGTATCAAATACATCGGCATAACTCACTGTATCAGATACCTCATCACTCTTGCCTGGTATACGCGTATCCATCTCTAATATTAACGATATAACAAACCTTTGACCTAGAGCTGTTTCCTCGGGTAACACACCATGAAAACCATAAAACTCACAATTTTTCAAAAATATTTTATCCATTCCACTCAACCTTTCGTTTCATAATATCAATCACACGCATCATTCGTGTTATTTCTTTCACATCATGTACTCTCACAGCTGCAGCGCCTTGCATCACTGCATAAGCTGACATTGCACCTGTTCCTTCCATTCTTTGATCGACGGGCAAATCACCTAACATCGCACCAATTGTCCGCTTGCGGCTGGCCGCATAAAGAACATCATATCCCAAGTTAGCAAGCTCGCCTAGACGACGTGTTACTTCTATATTTTGTTGCGCTGTTTTTACAAATCCAAAACCAGGATCTAATATAATATGCTGCTTCGGCACACCTGCTTTTAAACAGATAGTTATACTTTCTTCCATATCTTCCAAATAATCCTCAAAAAAATGTTTGTAGTCTGACTTTTGACGATTATGCATTAACACAATCGGAACATTTTGTTCAGCTGCTACACTTGCCATCTCATTATCATATGTTGCTCGCCATTGATCATTAATCAATGATGCTCCTTTTTGAATCGCTTGATAAGCTGTTTCAGCACGATAAGTATCAATAGACAGTGGAATATTACTTTTAGAAGAAATCATTTCAATAATAGGCAACACCCTATTTAACTCCTCTTTTAACGGCACTTCCGAATAACCTGGGCGCGTTGATATCCCACCGATATCTATCAGATGAGCACCATCTTCTACCATTTCCAATGCACGATTAACCGCTAAAGTCGTTGTATTGAATTGACCACCGTCAGAAAAAGAATCTGGTGTAATATTTAATATCCCCATCACATAGGTAGGGTGGGGCCTGTTCCACAAAAGCGTCATTAGTAATAACCCCTTTCGAAAATAACAATGTTTACCTATTCTATTTTACGTTATTATTGTATAAAATCATATGACTGTTTTATAAAAAAAAGCTTTTATAAAAAAAGCACTCTGAATCAACCTAAATCGGCTGTATCAAAGTGCTAAAATAATGTATCGTTTAATTTGAATTAAACCTGATCATCAAATTCATATAAAGGTGTACTTAAGTATCGTTCCCCATTGCTCGCAACAATCGCTAATATTTTTTTACCTGCACCTAATTTAGCTGCTTGTTCTAATGCTGCATAAATAGTTGCACCTGAAGAAATACCTACTAGCAGACCTTCTTGACTCGCAACAAGACGTGCTGTTTTTAATGCATTTTCACTTGATACTTGTAAAATACCATCATAAACTTCTGTATCTAAAGTATCTGGGATAAAACCTGCACCAATACCTTGGATTTTATGAGGACTGGGATTACCACCTGCAAGTACAGGCGACTCCAATGGTTCTAATGCATAAATTTTCACGTCAGGATTTGCTTTTTTCAATACATGGCCAACACCAGAAATTGTGCCACCTGTTCCAACGCCTGCAATGAAGGCGTCTAAACCTTTATCACCAAAATCAGCAAGAATTTCAGGTCCTGTTGTGGTTTCGTGAATAGCTGGGTTGGAAGGATTACTAAACTGTTGAGGCATAAAATAACCGTCTGTTTCCGACAGTTCTTTTGCTTTTGCAATGGCGCCCTTCATTCCTTCTGCACCTGGTGTTAAAACCAACTTAGCACCGTAGGCCTCTAAAAGTTTACGACGTTCAATACTCATTGTATCAGGCATCACAAACACAGAGGCATAACCTTTGACTGCTGCAACAAAAGCTAATCCAATACCTGTGTTCCCACTCGTAGGTTCAACAATAGTATCGCCTGTTTTTAACAAACCTGCTTTTTCAGCATCTTCAATCATCGCTTTCGCAATACGATCTTTAACGCTTCCGCCAGGATTTTGATACTCAAGCTTCACATAAACTTCAGCGTCGCCTTCTTTGACTAAGCGATTTAACTTAACAATCGGTGTGCTTCCTACTAAATCTAGTGCAGAATTATAAATTGCCATTTTTAACACTCCTTCAGTTTGTTGTTAAATCAACTTTATCAATTCCTAGTATTCTTGTCAAGATTAGACTGTTTATTTGTTTTTTGTTTCTTCGATTAAACCCTCTAAGTCTGTGACTGAAAAATCGTATTTATTACCACAGAAGTGACAACTTGCTTCTGCCCCACCATCTTCTTCAATCATATCACGAATTTCTTTTTCACCTAAAGTCACAATTGCTGATGAAAAGCGCTCTTTAGAGCACACACACTCAAACTCAACAGGAACTTTTTCCAAAACTTTAACATCATCGCCAAGAATATCAGTTAAGATTTCTTCTGGCGTACGACCTTCATCTATTAATTTAGAGATTGTTGGCATTGCTGCTAGTTTATTCTCAATTTGTGAAATAACTTCATCAGATGCATTTGGTAATAATTGAATCATAAAACCGCCAGATGCTTGAATTGTTGCATCTGGATTAACTAAAACACCTGCGCCAACTGCCGAAGGAATTTGTTCACTTGTCGCTAAGTAATATGTGATATCTTCACTTATTTCACCTGAAATCAACGGCACTTGCCCATTAATTTTTTCACGCATACCAATGTCTTTTGTTACTGTAACCGTACCTGTTGTTCCAACTCCACGACGCACATCAAGTTTGCCGCTCTCATTCAACTCTGTAAAATGAACATGCGGGTTTTGTACATAACCTCGCACTTTACCATGTGCATCACTGTCGGCAATAATAGCGCCGATTGGTCCATCACCTTCAATTTTCAAAGTGATTTTTTGATCACCTTTTCCACTCATACCCAACATCAATGCACCTGTCATCGAACGTCCTAGAGCTGCCGATGTGACCGGCAAAGTATTGTGACGGCTTTGAGCTTCTCCCACAGTATTTGTTGTAATTGCTGCAAAAGCACGAACTTGTGAATCACAAGCAACTGCTTTAATTAAATAATCTTTCATTTCCATAGCTCCTCTAAACAAAAAGTGAGCCACGCATTCCCTGGCTCACTCATGCTAATTTTTATTTTTTATCTTCTGTTGTTGGGTTATCAATTGTCGATTCATTTACTGTTTCAGCAGTAGTTGTATCGATTGTTGGTTTATCAACAGCATCTGTTGTTTCTTTATCGCCAATTTCATCCACCGATACGTTTGCTGTTGCATCAACAACTGCTGTTGTATCTTCTGCTTCTTCTTCAGCTGGCATTTCGCCTGTTTCAAAGAGGCTACGGATTTCTTTCGCGTTAAGCGTTTCAATTTCAAGTAATTTATTAGCGATAACACCTAACTGCACTTCGTGTTCAGTTAAGATATCTTTCGCACGTGTATAACAATCTGTGATAATGCGTTGAACTTCAGTATCGATTTCATAAGCGATTTGGTCAGAGAAACCTTTTCCGCTATTCATATCGCGACCTAAGAATACATTGTCATTGCTACCTTTGAATTGAAGAGGTCCGATTTTTTTGCTCATTCCCCATTCGGTTACCATACGGTAAGCCATTTCAGTTGCACGTTCAAAGTCATTACTTGCGCCTGTTGATACTTCACCAAAAGTGATATCTTCAGCAACACGTCCACCTAGCAAGCCAGTGATACGATCAAGCAATTCATTTTCAGTTAACAAGAAACGATCTTCTTTTGGCATCATGACAGCATAACCACCGGCTTGTCCACGAGGGACAATCGTTACTTTATGCACCACTTCGGCTTCATCAAGAACAGTACCAATAATCGTATGGCCTGCTTCATGGAAAGCAACTGTTTTACGTTCTTTCTTACTGATAACACGATTTTTCTTAGCAGGACCCGCAATAACACGGTCTGTTGCTTCATCAATATCAGACATATCAATTTTAGTTTTATCACGACGCGCTGCAACAAGAGCACCCTCGTTTAAAAGGTTTTCTAAGTCAGCACCAGAGAAACCTGGCGTACGTTGTGCAATTGCTTTCAAATCAACATCGTCAGCAAATGGTTTGTTACGAGCATGCACTTTAAGTACAGCTTCACGTCCCTTAACATCAGGGCGATCAACAGTAATTTGACGGTCAAAACGACCTGGACGTAAAAGTGCAGGGTCAAGAACATCCGCACGGTTAGTTGCTGCAATCATGATAATTCCTTCGTTTCCTTGGAAACCATCCATCTCAACAAGTAACTGGTTTAATGTTTGCTCACGCTCATCATGTCCACCACCGACACCAGCGCCACGTTGACGACCAACAGCATCAATTTCATCAATGAAGATAATACACGGTGCATTTTTCTTCGCTTGTTCAAACAAATCACGTACACGTGAAGCACCAACACCAACAAACATCTCAACGAAATCAGAACCACTAATTGAGAAGAATGGTGTACCGGCTTCACCTGCAACAGCTTTTGCAAGCAATGTTTTACCAGTTCCCGGAGGTCCTACTAAAAGAACACCTTTAGGAATACTTGCACCTAGACTTGCATATTTACGTGGATCTTTTAAGAAATCAACAACTTCAATAAGTTCTTGTTTCTCTTCATCAGCACCCGCTACGTCAGAAAAACGCACTTTGATTTTAGAGTTATCATACATTTTCGCTTTACTCTTACCAAAGTTCATCATCTTACCGCCGCCACCGCCGCCTTGTGCTTGGCTCATCATAAAGAAAATGAAGAGTAACAATAACAAGAATGGTAGTAATGTTGTTAAGAATGTTACCCAACCACTTGGTTGATCCTGAGGAAGAACCTCAGTTTTAACACCCTTAGCAGTATCTGCCTTAATATCAGCAACAGTTACTTCAGAATCGACAGAAAATGTTGTAAATTCTAAAGTATCTTTCTTATCGCTTTTATTCGCTGCGCTGTCTTTATATGTACCTTCAATAAGAAAAACACCACGGCTTGGTTTAATTGAGTACGACTCAACTTTGTTGTCTTTTAATGCAGTTGTAAATTCATCGTAACGAATGTCACGTTGCTGGTTTTTATCGCCACTTATAAAGTTAACAATCCCCACTATAACAACGAGTACAATGACATAAAGTATACCTTGTTTAAAAATACGGTTCATTCCTTACCTCCTCTGATGTAAGTGTTTTTCTGATCAACAGTACCCACTAATAGCATAAAGAGCTATTTATTTTGTTCCACTGATACAAATT
Organism: Brochothrix thermosphacta DSM 20171 = FSL F6-1036; assembly: GCF_036884295.1. Lineage (NCBI taxonomy): Bacteria > Bacillati > Bacillota > Bacilli > Caryophanales > Listeriaceae > Brochothrix > Brochothrix thermosphacta. Next base: position 68,212 of record NZ_CP145608.1, on the reverse strand, counting down.
TTCCCACTCGCACTTACACTCTTAAAATACTTAATTTTACTTAAAGCTCAGGAGTTTACCCCTTGCAATTCGTCTTAAAAAGCTACATTAATAATAGCATAAAGGATTTTCTTTTCCCAATAATTTGACCTTTATTCACTTATAATTAATCCGTGTACACTTCAGGTTTTAAAATACCGATGTACGGCAAGTTACGATATCGTTCTGCATAATCAAGACCATAACCCACGACAAATTCATTTGGCACGTTAAAACATGCATGATCTACTTCAATATCAACAACGCGTCCAGCTGGTTTATCCAACAGTGTTACTAATTTAATTGAACGAGCTTTACGATTTTTCAGCATGTTCATTAAGTAAGCTAATGTACGACCACTATCAATAATATCTTCAACGATGATTAAATCGCGACCTTCAACTGAAGCATCTAAATCTTTAATGATTTTAACTTCACCACTTGAAGATACGCCTGCACCATAGCTTGAAACATCCATAAAATCAAATTCTACTTGCGTATCAATTGTACGTACTAAATCCATCATAAATGGTGTTGCACCTTTTAAAATCCCAATAACTAATGGAAACTTATCTTGATAAGTAGCTGTAAGCTCTTTTCCTAACTCTTCAACCTTTTGGGCAATCTCTTCTTCTGAAATAAGTACTTCTAAAATATCTTCACGCATCTAATTTCGTCCTCCTATAGACTATTATATTGAATCAAGTATTGTTGTTGCTTTTTATTGACACACGCCAAAAAGGCGGAATGTTTTAAAGTGGGTAACCAAATGATTTCACCAGCTGCATCTGTCACAACAGGGATACCATCTCGTAAATGTTGCGGTATTTTTTCATCAATCAAAATATTTTTCAGCTTGCGAGTACCGCCCGTTTTTTTTAGTTTTATACGATCACCAGGTAAACGGGACCTTATAATCAGCGGAAATTCAATGTCTGTTGCATTTAGCACCAACTGTGTTTTTTCAGGATGTATTATTGTATCTTCTGTTAGTATTTCGCAGCTAATTGAGCCGTTTCCCGACAACTGGACTGTTGTTAATGGTTGCATTTCATAATAAAAGCGTTCACTTTTCTCCATGTTATCAAATTGGAAATAAGCTTCGTCATAAACGCGGAACAATTGTAATCCGGAAGGTAAATATAGTTTAGCAGACGGAGACGCTGCTTTCAATAAATCCAACACATCAATAATGTTATTTTTGCTAATACTCACACTATTATCCGGTAATAATTCTCGGATAACCTGTCGTATCATTAAAGTTTGGATGATTTTATGCAGCTTTTTAAATTTTTCAATTTGTACAACATATCGTTTATCTTCTTTTAGGATAACATCCTCTATTTGCTTTAGCATCATTGTTGTAGCAAATTCACTTAAATCTGTTTGCTCCTCATGAAAAGCTGAAAACTGCTTTGCAACTTGCTGGTTTTCTTGTTGCAATAAAGGTACAACATGATGTCTGAATCGATTGCGAGTAGCATCATCTTCAGCGTTCGATGCATCTTCCACATGTTTTAACTTATTAGCCTTAGCGTAAAGCATAATATCCTTTTTTGTAACAGCTAAGAAAGGTCGAATTAATTGACCTCTGCTAAATGCTCTTTTAATCGGCATACCTGCGTAACCGCTACCTTGACTGCCGCGTGTTAATCTCATTAATATCGTTTCCACCTGGTCATCCGCATGATGAGCGAGTACTAGCGAAGACGCTTCAACACTGACCATTACTTCTTCAAAACAACGGTAACGTCCTTGACGTGCGGCTTCTTCTAAACCGATTTTTTCAGACTTTTGAATACCTTGTACATCAATTATTTTTTCCATAAATGGAACATCATAGGCTTCACAAATCTCCCGCACAAACTTCGCTTCCATGTCAGCTTCTGGTCGTAACTGATGATTAACATGCACCACTGTCAGCTGTTTATTAAGCATAGGGTTATTCACAAAATAATGTAATAATACGATTGAATCAACGCCACCAGAAACACCCAGGAGATAATGATCGCCTGGGCGTAGTAATTCGTGCTGTTGGCTGTATGTCTCTACCTGCTTATTAAAAATCATAGCCTCTCCTTAATAAAAAAAGAACATCGCGTAAACATACAGCGATGCTCAAAATTGACGACGAGCTCTGCTTTCAAGCTCAATTCGTGCAAATATTAGCTGCGACGTGCGCCTCTACCGCCACGTTTAGACTCACTTTGACGTTTGATAGTCGTAAGACGCTCATCACTATCTTTAAGGAAGCGTGACATTTTCGATTCAAAATCTTCTGGTTTGTCGAAAGTTGGTTTTTTAACCGCTGCTCTCGGTTTACGTGAAGAATAACTTGATGTTGTTGTCGTTTTTTCACTTTCAGGCTTATCAATGGCACGACGAATCGATAGACCAATCTTACCATCATCCCCAACGTTCATTACCTTAACAGTAACCTCGTCACCAACAGTTAAAATATCATGAATATCTTTAACATAGCTGTCTGCAACTTCACTGATATGAACAAGACCTGTTTTTCCACCTTCAAGTTCAACAAAAGCTCCAAAATTTGTAATTCCTGTCACTTTACCCGTTACCTTAGTACCTACTTCAATCGACATAAATAGAATGCTCCTTCTTAATTTTATAATATCTATATTTTTGTTCCTTTATAGCCTAATCTTTTTTTGATGGTATCGTAAAAATGATTTCACCATTTTTGGATAAATAATACTCACTGCGAGCAAGTTTAGCAACATACTCTGGATCTTTCAATTGCTCCACTTGCTCTTTATATGCTGTTTCTTGCTGCATTAAGTGGTTATATTTTGTTTGTAGCTCTGTACTTTGTTTTTTATTTGTCGCCAACAAGTGTTGCTGTTTCACAAGATTAAAAACAAGAATACCTATAACCAACGTTGCGACTACGGAGTAAAACAACACACGACGTCTGAATATCAGTTTGAATTTCTGATGACGTTTCTCGTCTTTCGCTTTACTTTGAACGTATTCATTATTCATCTGTGTAACTGATGGCTTCGATTTCGGCATTATCTGACCTCACTTTCGACAATAAGTAGTTATATGCTTAGAATAGCAAGTTTAGCTCTTTTTGTCTATTAGTTATAACAAAAAAAGATAAAAACAATTGACTTAATCATCTAATCAATATTATACCATTCAAATATTGACTAAAGTAATACTTATTGAAAATAATCTCTTTATTCGCTTAAAAGGGTATACATTTTTTCCGCATCTTCTTTTTTTGTTGATGTATCAAGGCGTTCCACCTTAGCTGTAATTATTTTAGCACCAAACTGAATAGTAAGCTCATCACCAACTTTTACATTTGCACTTGGTTTTGCGACATTCCCATTGATTTGGATACGGCCTTTTTCTGCCGCTTCTTTAGCGACAGCACGACGTTTAATAATTCGTGATATTTTCAAAAATTTATCTAATCTCATTGTTACATCCATATTATATCCTCACCTTTTCATTTTTTTGATAAGCTTTATTACACTTCTACCCATCGGCAGCATCACAATATCTTGTCTGGTAATCACTCGTAAGTAACTCGCACTAAACAGGAACAGCAACGCACCTATCAAACTAGCTATAATTAACACTACTAGACCAACAATTCGATGGTTTGTTACAAACGGCAAATAATTAATAATAATTAAAGGCGCCGCCATCAGTGCTACACTAAAGCTTAATTTAATTAAAAACTGCCATGACGGCCATTCAAAATTGATTGATTGTTTTAAAATCACAACGCTAATCAATACACTGGCCAACAAAGCGCTATTCGTCGCCCATGCACCTCCTATAATACCATGTTCAGGTAACCAAACACCATTCAACATTACTTTGATAATTATGCCACACACCGCTGCAATTGCAGGTGCCTTCATACTATTAAATCCTTGCAATACACTCGTAATGATAACTAACAAGGTTAATAAAAACAGCCCTGCTACAAAAACTTGCAGCACATCAACACCTTCATAATCAGCAAACAATGTATAGTTCAATGTTGGCATCATCACAACTAACGCCACAGTAATTGCCAAACCCAATGCAATTCCTGTTCGCATGAAGAAAGAAACCAAACGTTGCAATTTAACACGTTCACGCTGAATGCGTGCTTTTGATATCATCGGTATGATAGAAAGACTAAAGCTCGTAACAACCACCACACCTAATTGTATTAATGGTTGCCCCCGATCATACACTCCCTTAAGAATTTTAGCTTGATCTGTCTCAATCCCGCTAGCAACTAACAAACGAAAAATTTGAAAAGCATCTGCCATTTGAAACCAAATCAGTAAAGCACTCGTTATAATCACGGCAAACATGTCCCGCCAAATTCCACGTGGTAACTGGAGGTTTTCCGGTCGCATTGTAGGTATCTGCTGTAAACCACGGCGCTTTTTATCGAACACTGCCAATATAATTGCACCGGCTGCACCACCAATAATCGCACCTGACATGGCCAATTCACCCACATGATAAAGCGATACATCTAAAACATATACACCTATATAGGCACCCACAATGATAATTGCAACACGCACAACCTGCTCTACCGCCTGAGATACTGCGGTAGGCGTCATATCATTATCCCCTTGATAAAAACCGCGGTAACTGCCTAAATAAGGTAACAGTAAATACGTGACACTTGTTACGCGAATAATACCCGTTAAACTGGGATCACCCATCGTATTAGCTAACCAAGGAGCCGCAATAAAAAGGGCTATGAATAACACAAAACCCAACACCCCTAAATAACGTTTACTTCGTTCCAAGAACCATCTTTGAGCATTATAATCACCGTTGTATTCAGCAACAACTTTAGAAATAAAGAGAGGTGCAGCTGTTAAAGATAATGTCATACTTATACCATAAAAAGGATACGCCTGTTGAAAAATATAAAACCCTTCATCGCCGACCATATTTTGAAAAGGTACACGATAAACAGCTGACAATAATTTTGAAAGTAATGATGCCAACGTTAGAATGAGGGCACCTTGAAAAAGCGTTGTGTTTATTTTGGTCCCCATTCTCCTCACTCCTTTGTCGTTACTTTATTTCATCCTTAGTTGCATACGTTAATTGTTCAATAAATTTACTTAAAGTTGGCAACCATTGTGCTGGGTCTGTGCCTGGAAGACGATACGTCACCGCTAGCTGCTGTTCTGTCATTCCAACACCTGACTGACGTCCCAACATATCCAAAGCTTTAAACACTTTTGCACCATCTATTAATTGTGTTGCTTCTTCACTCAGTAATAACTCGATACTATTTTTCTTCAATTTAATTGTTTGAATACCTACTTTTTCAGCATTCAATTTAATTTCTGAAATGATAAACAAATCAGCGACTTGTTGTGGGTACTCCCCAAAACGATCAATCATATCATCTTGTAATTGCATAATATTTTCCGTCGTCGTTATCTGACGGAAGCGTTTGTACATTTCAATTTTTTGGCGACTGTCTTCGATATAGTAGTCAGGAATATACGCATCCAGTGGCAAGTCAATTTCCACTGTGCTGGATTCGCCTTGTTTTTCACCAACTTGTGGCATACGCTCATTGATAGCATCGCTCAACATTTGCGAGTAAAGATCAAATCCTACTGAATCAATAAAGCCATGTTGTTGTGCGCCTAAGATATTTCCGGCACCTCGTATGCTAAGATCACGCATCGCTATTTTAAAGCCTGAGCCTAATTCTGTAAACTCTTTAATTGCTTGGAGACGTTTTTCAGCTTCCTCGCGCAACACTTTATTTTTTTCGTGCATGAAGTAAGCATAAGCAATACGATTTGAACGACCGACACGCCCTCTTAATTGATACAATTGTGATAAGCCCATACGGTCTGCATTTTCAACTAACAATGTATTAACATTAGGGATATCGACACCCGTTTCGATAATTGTTGTCGTTACCAGTACGTCAAATTCATTTTCTAAAAAGCGTAAAATAGTCGATTCCAATTCATTTTCAGTCATTTGTCCATGTGCATATCCCACGCGTGCATTCGGAACTAAAGCTTGAATACGATCTGCTTTTTGAACGATACTATCCACACGGTTATGTAGATAAAACACTTGTCCTGAACGAGATAACTCTCGCTCAATTGCTTCTTTGATCAAGATATCATTTTGTTCGACCACATAAGTTTGGATGGGGTAGCGATTGGCTGGTGGCGTTTCAATAACAGACAAATCACGAACACCTACCATCGACATGTGTAACGTTCTCGGTATGGGTGTTGCTGTCAATGTCAGTACATCCACATTTGCTCGTAACTGTTTAATTTTCTCTTTGTGAGTTACACCAAAACGCTGTTCTTCATCGACGACTAACAATCCCAAGTCCCTGTAAGCGACATCTTTTGATAATAACCGATGTGTTCCAACAACGATATCAATTTTGCCAGAACCTAAACCAGCTAGTGTCTCTTCTTGTTGTTTCTTAGTACGAAAGCGGCTCAGTATACCAATATTGATCGGAAAATTAGCAAAGCGGGAAATCATCGTTTCATAGTGTTGTTGCGCTAAAATGGTGGTTGGCACCAAGAAAGCCACTTGTTTACCATCCATCATCGCCTTGAACGCTGCCCTTAGTGCAACTTCAGTCTTGCCATATCCTACATCTCCGACTAACAAACGATCCATCGGACGAATACTTTCCATATCACGTTTGATTTCTTTAACAGAGCGCCCTTGATCCTCTGTTGCTTCATAAGGAAAGGCTTCTTCAAACTCATGCATTAATGCGTCATCTGGACTATAAGCAAAACCTTTTTCAGCTTCTCGTTTAGCATAAAGCTTAATCAAATCATCCGCAATATCGATGACTGATTTTTGAACACGCGCTGTGACACGTTTCCACTCTGCACCACCTAATTTATTCAACTTCGGTGTTTTACCTTCAGAACCGACATATTTTTGCACCAATTCTAGTTGTTCAACAGGAATATATAGTTTATCTTCACCACGATAAATAATTAATAAATAATCTTTGTGTACACCTTTTATATCTAATGTTTCCATCCCGACATAACGGCCCACACCATGGCTGACATGCACAACGTAATCGCCTACTTTGAGCTCATTATAATCTTTAATACGTTCTGCGTTCGACATTTTCTGTCTTTTCATCGTTGGTTTTGTTTTATGACCAAATAATTCAGCATCCGTCACTACAACGAGACGTCCCAAAGGTAATTCAAAGCCTTCGTTTAATTGCCCCACAACAAGTTGCACTTGCCCAAATACCAATTCATCGGTTTCGTTCAATAATTGCGTTGAAATATCGTAGTCGCTAAATGTCTGGCTGATTTTACCTAGTCTCTCTTCCGTGGGTACAACCACAATAGTGGCCATTTCATTATTTTGCCAACTTGCCATTTCTGTTTGGACTGCCGGCATTTGACCATGGAATTGTTGCATTTGCTTATGTACAAAATTAGTTGAAAGGTAGAGTCGATGGCTTCCCATTTTTTTTTGAAACAACGAGAGATAAACACGCGATTGAACCGCATGTTTTAACGTATCTGCAAACAACTGATGTAAACTTGTCTGCGGTAAAATTTCTGCGCGTTCGATTCCATCCATCAACCAGTTGATTTCTTCTTGATGCAGCTGTTCATCAGCCTCTTGTAAACGTGATAATTCATCAATAATAAGCACGGCATTATCAGCTGTGTAATCTAATAAATTTGCGGGTTTCTTATAGAAGTATGCATTATACTTTAAGATATCTGTCGGTAACATAACCTCTGTTATATTTGCGATATCATGTTCAATCGTCTCAATGAGGTGCAACTGATCTGCTTCCTCTTTGACCTTTTTTAATGCTTTTTTTAGTTCTTTGGCTAATTCTTTTGTAAGATATGAGCGATCAGACTCGTTAAGCAACCATTCTTTGGCTGGTAACAAAACAATTTTTTCTCGCGTATCTAATGAGCGTTGGCTATCGACATCAAACGCACGAATAGAATCTACTTCTGTATCAAATAGTTCTACACGCAACGGATTTGTTTCTGTCATCGGGAAAATATCAATAATTCCACCACGGATGCTATACTCGCCTTGTAAACTCACTTTTTCTACATATAAATAACCGCTCTCAGCCATTTGTTTACGGAATGACGTCAGATCGATTTCATCACCAATAGTAAAGACTTGTTTTGCTTCTGTCCATTGTGACACGGGAGTCATTCGTTTTCTCAAGGCTGATATCGGTATAATGACAACACCCGTCGTATTACTTTGCATAAATTCAAGCGTTTCCAATCGTTGTGCTCGAAGTTCAGGACTAGAAATACTCATATCTGTTGCTACAAAATCATCCGCAGGGTAAAGCTTCACTTGTTGTTCCGATAAAAATGAACGCAACGATTCATGAACTTGTTGTGCTTGGTATAAATTATGAGCAACATAAATGACTTGGCGATTAAGCGATTCCGCGATAAGCGCTGTGAAAAGTGAGCGCGCTGAACCCGTCAGGCCAGTCACTAATTGTGGTCGTCCATCTTCAGAAATCATTTGTGTGACTTGTTTCATTTCAGGTTGTTTCATGAATTGCTGTTTTATTTGACTCAACATGCTTCGATTCTCCTTATTTTGCAGCTTGATTATAGCGATTCATCGCTTGAATAAAATCAGCAGTTAACCACATTTCTAACGCATCAGCTGCCTCTTTAATTGAAATAGCTACATCCGGTTGTTCTTTTTTGCTAAATCGCCCTAATACCCAATTGATAATATTTCCATCATCTGGACGTGTTATGCCAACTTTCACACGTTTAAAATCCTGTGTGCCCAAATGTTGAATGGTTGATTTAATTCCATTATGGCCGCCTGCACTACCTTTTTGACGTAGGCGTAACTGCCCTACTGGTAGATCAAGATCGTCATAAACAATAACAATATCGTCAGTTGGAATTTCATAATAATCTGCTAATTGTCGAATACACTGCCCTGATTCGTTCATATAAGTGAGTGGCTTAACCAATAGCACTTTTTCACCCTTGTGCACTATCGTACTGACTTCACCATTGTATTTTGTTACCTTGAAAGAACCATTGAAACGTTCATTTAATTCATTTATCACCATAAACCCAACATTATGGCGTGTGTCTTCATATTTTTTACCTGGATTTCCCAGACCTACAATCATTTTCATTTTAACTTTCCTCCATTTATCATGTGCAATTACCTCGGAACACTTAAATAACACCAAACTTTTATCAGAGTGGTTTACTTGTTGAACAATTGAGCATTACTGTTTAAAACAGCACACACATTTCCTTATAACTACTTTTTATAATTATAACATAGCTCTCTTTCACCCCCTACTTTTAACTTCTATCTTCAGTTTAGTTCCATGTGAAACACTCGTTTTCTTTTGCAGTTAACCAACATTAGTTGACATGGCTCAGACTCTATCTCATAGCTAAAAACGTTGCTATAGACCCACTCATCACCCACATGCTATGATAATAAAACATGATTTCGTTACGCATGTACAAACTTATTGACTGGAGGTTTCATTATGAAATCACACACTAATATCACGCTATTATCTATCATTAGTAATCTAACTATGTTTATCCTTAAACTCATTGTTGGCTTCGTTACAGGTTCCGTTGCAATCATCTCAGAAGCAATCCACACTTCAATGGATTTATTCGCTTCTATACTCACTTATTTTTCGATTCAAATCGCACGTCAACCAGCAGATAAAAAACACCCATATGGCCATGGAAAAGCTGAAAACCTCTCCGGTACTGTAGAAACATTACTTATTTATGTTGCCGGAATTTGGATTATCATTGAATGTATCGACAAACTGCGACACCCTGCGGAAATAACCTTACCTTTCTTAGGTATTGGCGTCATGTTATTCGGGGCATTAGTCAATGGGATTGTGGGGTATTTAGTTAAACGTTCAGCTGACAAATTAGGATCGGTTGCTATGAAATCAAACGCCCTTCATCTAACCACTGATGTACTCACCTCGCTTGGTGTTGCTGTGAGTCTTTTGTTAGTTCACTATACAGGTATGTTATGGCTTGACCCTGTCATCGGGATGTTGACTGCATTATATATCATGTATGAAGCAACCGTCTTACTAAAAGAATCCTTTCCACCATTAATGGATTCACGTCTTTCAACAAAAGAAGAACTTCTCATTACGGACGCAATCGAAACATACCAATCAAATTATATTGAATACCATGATTTTAGAACACGTAGAGCTGGCACTGAGATTTACATTGATTTCCATTTAATCGTTGCACAAGAAATGTCAGTCGGACGCGCGCATGAACTATGTGATGAAATTGAATATTCAATTCAACAACATTTTTCACAAGCAGAGATTTTAATTCATATTGAACCCGAATCGGAAGTCTTAAATGCCGATTTCACTCATTCATAATACGCATAATAAAAGCGAACCACCAAAGATATCAAATCAATGGCGGCTCGCTTTTTATTTTATATGGATACCATCATGAGTTGATGGTTATTCTTTTTCTTCTCCGCCATTAATAACTTCTGGTTCAGCGGCTTCCGCAACTTCATCCGTTGCTTCTTCTAATTTTTGTGGCGCCTGTAAAATAGCCACAACATCTTCAGCATCTGCTAAAATAGCATATTCTTTGGCTGTTGTTAAATCTGCCACAGTTATCACATCACCGATAGTGAGTTTCGAAATATCGATTTCTAAACTCTCAGGTACATTAGATGGCGTAGCGGATAAGAGCACATTGTATAATACTTGCTCTAATACTCCCGCCTTGTCTTTCGGTTCACCTACTAATCGAATAGCAACTTCTGTTTCTAACTCTTCTTTCATGTTAACTGCTAAAAAATCAGCATGTACTAATTCACCGTTTAACGGATGTTTTTGGTATTGGTGTAAAATGACATTCGTTTTCTTTCCGCCTAATTCAAGTGTCAATACTGCATTACGTCCATTTTCTCTCAACGCTTTGATCAAATCAATCTCATCAACAGCAACGTTGGTATTTTTGATACCGTAGCCATAAACAACAGCCGGCACTGCGCCTGCTCTACGAATACTTTTTGCTTCTGAATGGTTTTCTAAAGATCTCGGTCTAGTTTTCAATTCAATGGTCATAATCAATTCCTCCTGTTGTAATAGACTTCTCTATTAATATACCCGTTTATATTTATTCTAACCATCATATTTTAAAAAGGCCTAATAATATACCCCTTTTTTTCGTTTATTAACGCCGAAACCAACTTATCTTTTTGTTATTTGCCAAGCCTTGCAATCGCATCAAAGATAACCTTATAATAAAACTGTAACAAGTTGTACATATAATAAGGAGGTAATAGAGATGGGAATTTCTAATAATCAAAAAGTCATTTTAATAGGTGACGGTGCTGTTGGTTCTGCCTATGCTTTCGCACTGGTTAATCAAGGTATCGGTCATGAATTAGGTATCCTCGATGTCGATAAAAATCGTACAGAGGGAGATGCGCTCGATTTACGACATGCTTTGCCCTTTCTTTCACCAAAAAAAGTGTACTCAGCTGAATATAGCGATTGTGCTGATGCAGATATTATTTGTATTACTGCCGGCACAGCACAAAAGCCCGGAGAAACACGCCTTGATTTAGTGACACGCAACTTGAAAATTTTAAAAAGCATTATCGATTCGGTCATGGCCACTGGCTTTGATGGTATTTTCTTATTAGCTGCGAACCCTGTTGATATTCTTACCTACGCAACCTACAAATGGAGCGGTTTTCCTGCTGAACGCGTCATCGGTTCCGGGACTTCATTGGATACAGCTCGTCTTCGTCAAACACTTGCTGAAAAAATCAACATTGAAGCGGGTAGCGTTCACGGTTATGTGCTAGGTGAGCATGGAGATACTGGTTTTATCGCTTGGTCTAATATTCGCATCGGAAATTTACCTATTGAAAAATGGATTCCTGACTTCACGGATCAAGCCAAAGAAGATTTCCGTGTAGCAGTTCGTGATGCAGCCTATTCTATCATTGAGAAAAAAGGGTCAACTTCCTATGGTGTCGCAAGCGCCTTGGCTCGAATTACACGAGCTATTTTCCGCAATGAAAATGCTGTATTACCAGTAAGTGCCTACATGGATGGATCACATTATGGGATAGAAGATGTTTATCTCGGAACACCTGCTGTTATCGGACGTGAAGGTATCAATACAATTGCCGAAGTTCCTTTAAACGAAAAAGAAAAAGCAGAATTGACCCACTCTGCCAACACTTTGAAAAAAATCATTGCAGACTCTTTTACACCGCTTAATAAATAAATTAAATACAAAAAACCCCTTCCGGAATGTTCCGAAAGGGGTTTTCACTGTTTTTATTCGAACAAATCACTCACTGAACGATTTTCGTGAACGCGTAGAATTGCTTCGCCTAACAATTCACCAACAGAAATTTGTGTAATCTTATCACATTGTTTATCTTCAGTTAAAACAATCGTGTTTGTTACAACCATTTCTTTGATATTAGAATTGCTAATACGTTCGATTGCAGGTCCTGATAATACAGGGTGCGTACAACATGCATAAACTTCTTTAGCGCCACTATCTAGCAATGCTTGAGCAGCTAAAGTAATTGTTCCTGCTGTATCGATAATATCATCTACTAAAATACACGTCGCGCCTTCAACATGGCCAACAATGTTCATAACTTCAGCCACATTTGGACGAGGACGACGTTTATCAATAATAGCGATCGGCGCCTTTAATTTATCCGCCATTTTACGCGCACGTGTTACACCACCATGATCAGGTGATACAACAACGACATTGCTTGTATCAATTGTATTTTTAAAGTGTTCAGACAATAATGGCACACCAGTTAAATGATCAATTGGCATATCGAAAAAGCCTTGAATTTGAGGAGCGTGTAAATCAATCATGATTGCACGAGTGGCACCCGCTTTTTCAATTAAATCCGCTACTAACTTAGCAGTAATTGGTTCGCGTGAACGCGCTTTACGATCTTGGCGCGCATAACCATAATAAGGCATTACAATATTAATTGTAGCTGCTGAAGCACGTTTAAGTGCGTCAATCATAATAAGTAATTCCATTAGATTCGAGTTAACTGGACCACATGTTGATTGAACAATGTATACATGGCAACCACGAATACTTTCTTCAATACTAATTTGGATTTCACCATCACTGAAATGTGTGACCGATGACTTACCGAGTGGTACACCAACCTTATTGGCAATTTCTTCTGCTAGTTTAGGATTAGAACTTAACGAGAAAATCTTGAGCTTTGAATCTTCGTACAATTTAGACATGAGAACCTCCACAGTTTATTTTTTAGAATAGCCAAATTTTTTGGCATAGCCTTCTTTGTTTGTTTGTCTCGCACGAGCAATTGCTAATGCATGCTCTGGTACATTTTTGGTGATAGTCGATCCTGCTGCAATGAATGAATGGCTTTCAATCGTAACTGGGGCCAGTAAGTTACTGTTACAACCCACAAACACCTGATTACCAATCGATGTACGGTGTTTATTTGTACCATCATAATTAACTGTAATACTTCCACAGCCAATATTAACATCTTGGCCGACATCCGCATCACCAATGTAACTAAGGTGTGGTATTTTAGAACCTTGATCTATTGTTGCATTTTTAACTTCAACAAAATTACCAATCTTAACTGTATCGCCTAATTTAGATTGTGGACGCAAGTGAGCATAAGGTCCAACTTGAACCTCATTACCAACAACGCTTTCTTCAATTGATGACGAACGAATAACAACCTTGTCACCAATCGTCGAGTCGATAATTTCTGTATCTCCTGAAATAACGCAATCTTCTCCGATAACAGTGTGCCCTTTCAAACGAACACCCGGTTCTATAATTGTATCGGCGCCGATAACAACATCACTACCGATATGAGTTGTTAATGGGTCTAAAATCGAAACACCTTGTTGCATATGTTTTATATTGATACGTTTTTGCATCAAACGTTGAGCTTCAGCAAGCGCAACACGATCATTTACACCAAGCGACTCTGAAAAATCGTGCATGCTATAAGCAGCAACAACTTCATTTTGCTCGCGTAAAATACCAATAACATCTGTTAAGTAAAATTCTTCTTGAGCATTGTCATTCGTTACTTTTTGCAACGCAGCAAACAAAGCTTTATTATCGAAACAAAAAGTACCCGTATTGATTTCTTTAATCGCTTTAATTTGATCTGTTGCATCTTTTTGTTCAACAATTTGTTCAACAATTCCTAAATCACTTCGAACAATACGACCATAGCCTGTAGGATTCTCCGTTACTGCAGTTAAGACAGTCGCTTTAGCTTTCTTTTCGTTATGATACATAATCAATTCAGATAATGTATCACTCGTTAGAAGTGGTGTATCTCCGCATAAAACAAGTGTAATTCCTTCTTTATCTTCCAAAAGTGGTCGTGCCTGCATAACAGCATGGGCTGTACCAAGCTGTTCAGTTTGCTGAACAAAAGAACTGTTCTCTTTCAAGTGCGCTTCAACTGCTTCTGCACCATGACCAACGACCGTCACAATTTCATCAACATTTAAGTGATTGATTTGCTCAACCACATGTTCAACCATCGGTTTGCCACAAACAGGATGTAAAACTTTATACAATTTAGACTTCATACGCGTCCCTTGCCCTGCGGCGAGTACGATTGCGTAGTGATTTGGCATCTTCCGAATCCTCCTTATTTCCAATTATGGAAAAGGTTATATACATCAATATGATAGCTTAAATTCGTGTTTTTTTCAAGGTAATAAGCACAAATAAAAAAATAGGCTAAAGAAAAACGCTCTCGAATCACAACGTTTTCTTTAGCCTGAACTCTTAATCATTATAAAAATCACTCATCATCAACCGGAATATCTTCCGTTGTCGATTCTGCTAGTTTCGCCTTAGCTTCTTCTTCCGCAGCTGCATATGCCGCTAAAACAACCTCTTGAATTTTAGCTCGTGTATCTGAGTTAATCGGATGGGCAATATCTCTAAATTCACCATCAGCACCACGCTTACTTGGCATCGCAACAAATAAATCATTATTACCATCGATAATTCGGATATCGTGCACAACAAATTCACCATCGAATGTAATCGATGCGATCGCTTTCATTCGTCCGTCTGTCTCAACTCTGCGCAATCTAACGTCAGTTACTTCCATTTTTAACACGTCCTTTATTCATGATGGGCGAACACCTCTAAGATGTCTGTCACCGTGCTAGAGGATTCTTTAACAATTACCCATCATTACTTCAAAGTAAACGTCTATCTTTTTAATAATGATTTTTTTCTTATTTACTATCTGTTGGCGAATTAAAAATATTACCTTTTTCAACTTCTATCGATTGTTGACGAACATCCACGTTCTGCACACGAATTACCGATACATAATCATCTACCAGTTTTTCACCCACATTTTCATCTTCAACCAACACACCGATACCAGCTAATTTAGCATCAAATTCTTCCAACAAACTCTTCATTCCATTGACGGTTCCGCCAGCTTTCATAAAGTCATCTACAACTAATACATTTGAGCCTGTAGGTAGACTGCGTTTGGATAACGCCATTTTTTCAATTCGATTCGACGATCCCGATACGTAATTGATACTTACTGTCGAACCCTCTGTCACTTTATTATCACGACGCACAATAACGAACGGAACATTAAGTTCACTCGCTACAGCTTGTGCAATCGGAATTCCTTTCGTTGCAACTGTCATAATCATATCAATTTTTGTATCCACAAATTTAGATGCAAAAATTTTACCGATTGTGTGCAGCGTTTCTGGCTCGCCTAAAATATCAGATAAAAATAAGTAGCCTCCTGGTAACAAGCGCTCTTTATCTGCGATGCGTTGACATAAATCATCAACAAAAAGCTCTGCATTTTCACGGCTAATTTTCGAGAGGTAACGCACACCACCAGCAGCACCAGGTAAGGTTTCTAACGTACCGATCCCTCTATTTTCAAACGTTTTTTTGACAATCATTAAATCCTCGCTAATTGATGACTTCGCTGATTCATAACGATTCGCAAAAAAGCTTAATGAAATAAGCGTTCTTGGATGCGTCAATAAATGCTGAGTCATATCAATCAATCGTTCACTTCTTCTTACTTTCACCGTCTCACACCCTTCTACAATCTTAAACACAAACATTCAGTGTTTTTTTATCGATTTCATTCGTATATATTTTATTATAATAGAAACAATGGCATTATGCTTGTTTTTTATTCAAATTGCGGTTTTAAAAATCGTACCATGTGCACATTTTTACAAAAACCACTGACACTGTTATATAGTCTTTTCGCTTTTTTCTCAGTTTTTACAATTGCAAAAACCGTCGGACCTGTCCCGCTCATCAACACTGCATCTGCCCCAAAGGCTTCAAATTGTTTTTTCAAATAAGAAATTTCGGCATACTTTTCTAAAGAATAGTCTTCTAAATCATTCCCTAGCGCTTCCACCATCTGATAATAATCCCCCGAAGCAATAGCAGCTAACATCTTTTCAGAATGTTGGTGTTGTATGTCATTGACTTCTAAGTGTGAAAAAACGTCTCGAGTCGAAACAGATATAGCCGGTTTAGCAAGAACAACCCAGCAAGGGGGTAACGAAGGTAAGGGTGTGATTTTTTCACCACGTCCATTACACATGGCTACGCCACCATATACACAAAAAGATACATCTGAACCAATTTCAGCACCTATTTCAGCGAGTTCATCAAGTGATAAATTCAATTCCCAAAGTTGGTTTAAACCGTGTAGCGTTGCCGCAGCATCACTACTACCTCCGGCCATACCTGCTGAAATTGGAATTTTTTTATCTAACTTTATCGTTGCACCTTTAGTGACTTGAAAGCGACGTTGCAATAAAAGTCCTGCTTTAACTATCAAATTACGCCCATCCTCAGGAACTGCATTAGAACTGGATTCCAACTTAATATTACCATCTAAACGCAACGAAAAATCGAGGTAATCGGCTAAATCCACCATTGCCATTACTGTTTCCAATTCATGATAACCATCATCACGTTTCCCTAAAATATCTAGAGCTAAATTGAGTTTAGCTGTTGCTTTCACTGTAATATCCATCGCCGTCGTCTCCCACTTTTTCATTTATGATAAGAAATCCGCACTCGTTAGTACTTCTTTTATACGCACTTAAACTTAATTTTTTTATTATAGCATGTTTTCTGTATATTAAAGAAGATTATTGGCAGATATTGAAAAAAGATAAGTATAAAAGGGCATAAAAAAAGGCAAACGCAGTGTTCGCCACATGAAAAATAACTCATTTTTGTTAATCTAGTTTACGCTTCGATCGCTTTTACTTCATCAAATACAATTTCCACTGCATCTGTTAAAACGTCTGCGTAACTATATGAAACACGTTCGAAATTGTTTTCGTCTTGATCTAACTCAACCACAAAAACTGACGGATACGTTTCGGATAAAATTCCACTACGCTCAACAATCTTTTTACGACCACCATTTGCTTTTAACATTAAACGATCACCTAAATGACTATCAAGATTTTTTTTGATAGTTGCCAGTGTTTTTGACATGCGCATCCACCTCACTATACCTAATGATAGCACAAATGCACATTTTTATCAAGTAACCAACTATTTTATCAGTACTACACCGTCAAGTCAATTGATTTTACCGATATTTTTTATTTTTTTTGAAAAGGTTACAATTTTATTCTTTTTCATCAAAAACAGAACGCTAAAAGGCTTGCTGTCAGTATTCTAGTTCTCAGGATTTTGAACATATTTTTTCAAAATGTTAGATAAATTAGCGAAATCTTGAATAGATAATGTCTCACCACGTTGAATAAGAGCAATATCATATGTTGCTAATTCTGCTTCGAAAGTTTCTTTTTGCTCCTTCAATTGCGGATAACTTGATGTTAAATTATTCCACAGTGTTTTACGACGTTGTTGGAACGAAGCGCGTGTTACAGTGAAGAAAAATTCTTCATCGTCCACTTGTGCCACTGGCTGTTCGTGACGTCGTAAATGCACCACGGCTGACTCAACATTAGGCTGCGGCATAAAAACCGTCTTAGGGACTATCAGAGCCACTTCAGCGGTCATATAATATTGAATAGCGATCGATAAGCTACCATAAGCTTTTGTTCCAGGTTTTGCTGAAATACGATCCGCCACTTCTTTTTGTAGCATGATAGTAAATGAATCAATACGCGGTACTTTTAATAATCCCAAAATAATGGGGGTTGTAACATAGTACGGCAAATTAGCGACAACATCTACTCCGCCTTCAGCTGGAAGATACTCATCAATCAATGCAGAAACATCTGCTTTTAAAACATCTTGATGATGAATATGTACATTATCATAAGCTGACAACGTATCATCTAAGATTGGCAGTAAACGCTGATCAATTTCAAAAGCCAATACACGGTGTGCATGTCGTGCTAATATCTCTGTAAGAGCACCGATACCTGGTCCAACCTCCATCACATTCGAGTTTTCGTCGATGCCAGCAGCGTCTACAATGTTAAGTAACACATTCGTATCAACAATAAAGTTTTGACCTAAGCTTTTTTTAAACATAAAATCATATTTTTGTAGAATTTCTTTTGTTCTTGTTGGTGTTGCAATTGCTAATTGTCGTGTCATTTTAGTCGTCCCTTCTCTATTTCTGCTAATGCGGCTTCAAATTGTTCACGCGTAATATGAAACATTCGCAGTCTGTTCATTAATTGTTTACCATTTGTATAACCTATTTTCAAAACATCACCTAAAATCGCGCGTTTCTCTTTAGAACCTGGCCCACCCAAATAACCTAGAGCGATCAATTCTTCTTGCGTTATTTCTGACGTGAATGCCTCGTTATCGGTCGTGTAAACATTCGCTAAAGCTTCCCTGATAACGTCGTCTGATGCATGTTCTACACCTAAACTAGCACCTGCTCGTTTTGATTGAGCTGCCCCGCGCTCAATAAAAGCATGTTTACAGCCAGGAACATATCGGTCGATGGTTTGACGAATTTTATTCCCCGGAAAATCAGGATCCGTTAAAACAATAACCCCTCTTATTTCCTGGGCTTTCTTTATACGTTCTAGCGTTTTTTTTGATATTGCTGAACCATTTGTCTCGATTGTATCTGCCGCAACAGCTCGATGTATCGCTATTGTATCATCCTTGCCTTCTACTACGATAATTTCTTTAATTTTCATAGAAACCGTCCTTCACTTCATTTAATCTCTTACTTATATTACCACAACAGAAAAAAGCTGCCTACTCTCGTTAATTAAAACGTTAGAGTAAACAGCTTAAAATGTTTTAGTTAAGGACATGAATTGTTAATGCACGACGACCAAACGAAATAGCTTCACTATGCGAAGCAACGTATACGTCGATAATGTTACCGTTGATTGCACCACCAGTATCACCAGCAATGTATTCACCATAACCATCAATTAACACACGACTGCCTAATGGAATAACTGAGGGATCTACAGCAATAACTTTTGAGTTATCGTTAAGATTAATACCCGTCGCTGTTATGCCACCGCCTGTATAAGCTGTTGCTTCTACTTGCATCGTACGACCACTTGTTGCAGCTGCTGGAGCTTCTGCTTTTGTTTCTACAATCTCTTCAGTTGAAGTTGCAGCTTGAGTTGTTTTCTCTTCTTTTTCAGCAACTGGTTTTTCTGTTTTTGTAGCAACGACTTCTTTTGTTTCTTTCACTTTCGTACCTACTAATACAATTTTATCAACTGGTTCTTGAACAGTTGTTTCAGATATTTTTTTAGTTGATTGAACTGTGTTGTTAGCAACAACAGTTTCATATGTCATTTCTTTTTTACCTTGTTCGCCTTTTTGAGCGACTTTAGTTTTACCTTCAGCTAGAGAATCATCTTCTTTTTCAACAGTTTTAAAACGAATGTTTTTGTTTTTAACCGTTTCGTTAGTCGCTGTTAAAACAACACTCATATCATTTTCTAATACTGTGCTAAGCGGCATTGGTAATTCATCAGTTGTAGGTACTGTAACCTTAGCTAATTTCATTGCTGCTTCTAGCGTACTACCTTTAATCGCTGAAAAAGTTATTTTGTTTCCTTTTGAATCGATAACATCAACTTTAACAATTTCTGATACTAGTGCACCTGGTTTAATTACAGGAGCTTTAGCCTGAGTTGTTGTTGTTGACGCATGAACCGTCATCACGGATTTATTTGTTGTTGAAATAATACTCGAACTCGCTATCAATACGGCAATCAACGCTACGCTAATTGACCAGTGGGGCAAAATTTGTTTTAAGACTTTCATTTTTTTTGCTCCCCCTTTCTACTTCACATAGTATAGATGGAGTGACCTCTCAATTGCAACCGCCCAAATAAAAGGAAGCTTTAAAAAAAGAAACACACTCTTAATCGTTGTTTTATAGGGGTTTTAGCGCAAAACAGCTCTCTAACACAATCTAAATATTGCAAAATGTTGCAAATGTATCAAAAACGCCAAAAAGCCCACTAAATCAGCACTCATTCGATTTAGCAGGCTTTTTTTATTAGTTTATATGTTATTAGTGTTACAAGTATGTAACACTTTTCACATACTTTCTCTTAAACAGCTGTTTTCATCACTGATATAAAGTATTCTACTACCCATCGTTTGTGAATTTTCATTGATTTTCATTAATTCTAAATAAGGAAAGAGCATTTTCAGTTGTTTTTTCAGCTATTTCACTGTAATCTACACCCCTTAATTGAGCAACTTCTTCAGCAACTAGCTGAACATAAGCGGGTTCATTTCGTTTGCCACGATGGGGAGTTGGTGCTAAATAAGGACAATCTGTTTCAACTAATAAACGATCAATAGGTACTTTTTGAGCCGCGATTTTAGGCAATTTCGCATTTTTAAAAGTAACTGTGCCCCCAATACCAATATGGAAATCTAGCTTAAGAACCTCAGCTAGAACATCTTCTGTCTCGCCAAAACAGTGCATAATACCACCTACTTTTTCAGCATGCTCTTTTTTTAAAATCGTCAAAGTATCCGCTGTTGCTTCACGATTATGAATAACAATAGGTTTATTCATTTCATGAGCTAAGCGAATTTGTTGACGAAAAACATCTTTTTGAACAGCTTCTGGAGCTGTGTCCCAATGATAGTCAAGCCCCATTTCTCCCAGTGCAACCATCTTGGGATGTGAACAAAGTTCTCTTAACCATTGTAAATGCTCAGGTTTAAAATCATTTGCATCACAAGGATGCCAACCTAAAATAAGGTAAACGAATGAATAACGATCCGCTAATTCTAAAGCACGTTTAATGGTCTCTTCATTAAATCCTACAACGGCCATATATTTTACATCATGTTGTTTAGCGTTCTCTAAAACACTTTCCAGGTCATCATTGTATGCTTCGTCATTAATATGTACATGTGTATCAAATAACATCTATTCTTCCTCCTCAATTTAAAAAAAGACGAGGATATTACATCCTCATCCCCGTCAGAGACAGGGATAATTCTACCCTCGTCTTTATTCGTTTGTATAACGTGCTGACTGCTCTTTTTTCTTCAGTCATATAATTTATCCTTATTTGATTAAAGACCCGTTAGGCAGTTCAGAATTAGCTTCAATGACGCGTAATCTGCCATCATGTTCGCCAGACAAAATCATGCCCTCTGATAATTTACCACGCAATTTAACTGGTTTAAGGTTCGCTACAATGGTAACTTTCTTGCCAATTAAATCTTCCGGTTTATAATATTCTGCAATCCCTGAGATAACTTGGCGTAATTTACCTTCGCCTGCATCTAATTGGAAGCAAAGGAGTTTATCTGTTCCTTTAACTTTTTCTACCTCTATAACTTCAGCAACACGCAATTCCATTTTACGGAAATCATCAATTGTAATTTCAGGTAAATGTTCTACTTCAACCGCTGCTGCCTCTGTTTTTTCAACTTGGCCGCCACCCATTTGTGACACGATGAATTTAACTTCTTCTTCTGTATCTAAACGAGGGAACATCGGTACTGCCTTTTCAATGACTCTAGTTCCTGCAGGTATCGCTGAAAAACCCTCAACAGTTGACCAATCATTCAATCCAGTTGCATCCAAACCTAATTGTTCAAACATTTTTTTCGGTGCCTCCGTCAAGAACGGCTGTAACATCACTGCTGTAATGCGCAATGACTCAGCTAAATGAGACATAACACTTGCAAGTTCATGACGTTTTTCTTCATCACGCGCCAACGCCCAAGGTGCTGTTTCATCAATATATTTGTTCGTACGACGCACAAAACCCCAAAGTTCGCTTAAAGCCACTGAAAATTGGAAACCGTCCATGGCACTGTCAAATTTGATTGTCATTTCATCCTTAAAATTAACGAGCGATTCATCAAATTCAGTAACATTTGCTTCGTACGCTGGTATTTCACCGTCAAAATATTTATTGATCATTGAAATCGAACGGTTCAATAAATTACCAAGGTCGTTTGATAAGTCAAAGTTTGAGCGATCAATGAAATCTTCAGGTGTAAAAATACCATCTGATCCAAAAGGTACTTCACGTAATAGATAGTAACGTAATGCATCTAAACCATAACGATCAATCAAAACTTCGGGATCAACGACATTACCTTTAGATTTAGACATTTTACCGTCCTTCATCAATAACCAGCCGTGTGCAAATACTTGTTTTGGCAATGGTAAGTCCAACGCCATTAATATAATTGGCCAATAAATTGTGTGGAAACGTACAATTTCTTTCCCAACTATTTGTACGTTAGCTGGCCAGTATTTATCAAATTTCGCAGGATTATCACTATCGTATCCTAATGCCGTGATATAGTTAGCCAACGCATCAATCCACACGTAGATGACATGTTTATGATCGCTCGGCACTTTAATACCCCAATCAAATGTTGTACGTGAAACGGCTAAATCTTCAAGACCTGGTTTGATAAAGTTATTAATCATTTCATTTTTACGTGATTCTGGTTGGATAAAATCCGGATGTTCATCATAATATTTTAATAGACGATCAGCATATTCGCTGACGCGGAAAAAGTAAGATTCTTCCTTTACTAGTTCCACAGGATGCCCACTATCTGGACTTTTCGCCTTGATAATATTGTCGTCCGCATCGCGTTCAACATCAACCAATTGCGTTTCTGTGTAAAACGTTTCATCTGGAATACTGTACCAACCTTCATATTGGTCTAAATATATATCACCTTGTTTTAATAAACGGTCAAAAATAGCTGCAACTGTTTTTTTATGACGATCTTCAGTTGTTCGGATGAAATCATCATTTGAAATATCTAATTTTTTCCATAATTTTTGGATACCTTCTGCCATTGTATCAACATAAGCTTGTGGCGTTACATTAAGTTCATCTGATTTTTGTTGAATTTTTTGACCATGTTCGTCAACTCCCGTAAGATAAAACACATCAAAACCTTTTAAGCGTTTGTATCGTGCAATTGCATCTCCCGCAACTGTCGTGTATGCATGTCCGATATGTAAACGGCCACTTGGATAATAAATCGGTGTCGTTAAATAAAATGGTTTCTTTTCGATTGGCAAATGAAGCCCTCCTCATGATAATCATTACTTTCCCAGGAATTTCTATATTTTCCTCAGACTATTTATAACATTATAGCATTTCATACTTCAATAAACATTTTAATAGAAGAAAAAAATAAAATTATAGCAAAATACACCCGTAATTTTCATTCTTTAGAGACCAAGCGAGCTAGTTTCACTTTCATCTATATCGTGATATTCCGCGTATACTTCACGTTTAGCGATGCCTCGTAATACTGCAACTTCTTTAATGGCTTGCTTTGACGTTAAGTTTTGTTGCGCCATTATTTCTTCGACGTGTTCTTTTAGGCTAAGGTGATCAAACGTGATAACATCTTCATCAACCACATGATTATTACCAGCAACTACAATCACAAACTCGCCACGTATCTCCGATGTTTTGGCCCACTCAATGATTTCTTCAATCGTGCCACGAATAAACTCTTCATATCGCTTAGTCAACTCACGACAAAGTGTTATTTGGCGATTTCCCATCCCTTTATAAAGAGCATTTAATGTCTCTTTCAAACGATGCGGTGACTCATAAAAAAGCAAAGTTTCTGGTTTTTTAGCTAATTTCTCAATTTCTTCTTGGCGTTCCTTTTTAGAGCGTGAGATAAAGCCATAAAATAGAAAAGGTTGTGGCGTAATTCCTGAAGAAATCAAAGCTGTTAACGCCGCATTTGCCCCTGGCAACGGCACAACAGTTATTCCAACAGCTGTCGCTGCTAGTACCAACTCATGTCCAGGATCTGAAATAGATGGCATGCCTGCATCGCTCACTTGTGCAATATTTTCACCTACAAGTAAACGTTGAACTAATTCATCGCCACGTGTACGTTTATTATGTTCATGATAACTGACCATGGGTGTTTTAATTTCAAAATGATTAAGTAGTTTAATCGTATTACGTGTATCTTCCGCAGCGATTGCATCTACTTCTTTTAGTATTTTAATTGCACGAAATGTCATATCTTCTAAATTACCAATCGGTGTTGGCACAAGGTACAACTTCCCCGCATCAGACGGCTGAAAACTTTGTTGCGTTTGCATGTTAACTCTCCTCTACTTTTTTGCTTTTTAGATAACGTTCCTTCGCCAGACGCGATTGTTTTTTAAAGGCATACTCCGCCTTCATCGCTAATGAACGATTCTCAAATACTTCGTGATGGATTAATTCTACAGGGCGACGAGTGAATGTATACTTACAACCAAAACCGCGATTATGTTCGGCCTCTCGCCTCACAATATCAGTTGTGTAACCACCATAATAAGTATTATCTGCACACATCAACACATAAAAATAATGTTTAGTTTGTTCCATATAGCCATTCCTTGATTTGTTTTGTATAGCCATCTGCTTCATGAACAAAGATAGGCGGTTCAAAGATGACACCGGGTTTCCCATCCTTAATCGCTTCAACTAAAATAGTATTCGCTGCTTTATCAGGCGTTGGATGTACCCATTGAATGCGCTTTGGTTCTAAGCGGTAACGGCGCATTAAATCAATAATTTCAATCAAACGTTCTGGACGATGAACCATGCCTACTTTACCATTTTGTTTAGTTAATGAACTCGCTGTACGCACTACATCTTCCAGCGTACACATCACTTCATGTCGCGCGATTGTATGATGTTCATTCTTGTTTTTTTCACCTGCAGGAGGTGTTGAAAAGTAAGGCGGATTGACAGTCACGTAACTATAACTTTCATTATCGAACTGTTGAGTCGCCTCGCGTAAATCACCTTCATAGATATGAATACGCTGTGAGAGTTCATTATATTCAACTGACCTCTGGGCCATGTCTGCTAAACGGGGTTGTATTTCAAGCGCGTCAATGGTGACCTTTGTTTTTGAACTAAGCAATAATGGGATAACACCATTACCACTACATAAATCCATTATTTTCCCTTTACTATAGGGAATACGACAAAAATTAGCTAGCAAAACTGCATCCAATGAGAATGAAAAAACACTG
This sequence comes from Brochothrix thermosphacta DSM 20171 = FSL F6-1036, assembly GCF_036884295.1. NCBI lineage: Bacteria > Bacillati > Bacillota > Bacilli > Caryophanales > Listeriaceae > Brochothrix > Brochothrix thermosphacta. The sequence goes on along the minus strand of NZ_CP145608.1, from coordinate 42,595 downwards.
GGACTTTGAATAATACGCAATGATTGCGCCAATAGATGATCAAGACGTTCATCTGTTTTTAAAATTACTTCCACTCTTACTCCTCCTTGATACGATAACGCTGTTATGCAAAAAAAGAGCCTCCTATTTTAACGGCGACTCTTTGAAATTATTGATTTTTATGTCCTAAAAAACCGAGACAAAACAAGCAGTCTTCACCATTTGTACGGGGACTTCCAAAGTGCACATTGCAAATATGAAAGCCTTCTTTATACAATTGCATAAGATTATCATGCCCTGCTGATTGATCAGGCGTTACTGTTTGCGTTGTTTCTGACACTTTATCGCCACCATCTTCGGCCGGCACATCCTGCTGTTGATTTAGCGCCTCACGTAAATGTGTATTTTCGATAGTTAAGCGATTGTTTTCTTCCAAAACAATTTGTAAATTATCTTTTAAGCCACTCAATTGACCATATAGATCACCAATCTGTTCTTCCATGTTTGTCACAGAATCAAAAAAAGCTTTTTTATCCATACAACATCCGCCCTTTACTAACCTTTTATACTCTTCATTTCAATTAATTCTTCTAATGAATATTCAACTACTCCAGCATTATCTTCTAATTTAACTTGCACAATACGCTGTAACATATTTAAGCCTGTTACTCGCCCTTTTCCTGCAGCAGTAACCAATTTACGCCCAACATCAGGCATCGCTTTTTTAGCTTCTTCATATGTATCGTTCTCATATTTTAAGCAACACATCAATCGACCACAAAGACCAGATATTTTCGTTGGATTTAACGATAAATTTTGATCCTTCGCCATCTTGATTGATACGGGTTCAAAATCACCTAAAAAGGTAGAGCAACAAAGCATTCGTCCACAAGGGCCGATTCCACCTAATAATTTGGCTTCATCACGAACACCAATCTGTCTCAACTCAATACGCGTTCTAAAAACAGCGGCTAAATCCTTAACAAGTTGTCTAAAATCGATACGACCTTCTGCTGTAAAATAAAAAATCATTCGATGTCGATCAAATGCAATTTCAACATCTACTAATTGCATATCTAATTTTCTTTTTTTGATGCGTTCTTTTGCAAGAACAACAGCTTCTTTCTCACGTGATTCATTTTCAATCACTTTATCAATATCTGCTGGCGTTGCTTTTCGCATCACCTTTTGCAGTGGTAAAACAACATCTTCTTCATCCATTTCACGTTTGGTAAAAACAACTTTACCAAATTCCAAACCATGAGAGTTTTCAACGATGACCGCATCACCCTCTTTTAGCGGTTTGTACGGTGGCTCAAAATAATATATTTTACCAACAGGCTTAAAACGAATGCCTACGACCTCTATCATTTAGTTCCCTCCTAATTTTTTATTGCTACAAAGGTCAACACAAGCTCTTCCATTGCTAATTGTGCGCCTACATTTGCTTCTATTCGTTTCTTTGCAGTTAAAATCTGTTCAATCTCATAAGTGGTTGTGAGTAATTTTGTATTCAATGCGTCTTGCTTCAACATCTTTTCTTGCTGCATACAAATCAGCGGTTGTTCACTCACCAATTGTAGATGCAATTTATCTTCATACAACGCAAGCAATAAATCTAAACCCAACTGCGTGTTATTTTTTTCTTTAAAATGACCTATCCAATCTGTTTGAATATAAATCAACGCCATTGGATCGGCAACCCTCAGATACCCATAAAGTTGAACCACATGTTTACGCGCTTCAACAAACCATTCGTCTTGGGCCATCTCGATTGCTTCAGAACTACTCTGAGTTAAATGTGCAACAACTCGACCACGTGCTTCTGATATACCTTGCGTTTCTAATTCACGCACTAAAACCTCCGTTGCAAGTGGCTGAAACGTCAATAATTGGCAACGTGATTGAATAGTAGGTAATAAACGTTGAACAGCTGTTGTCAAAAAAACAATCAAAACTTCAGCTTCTGGTTCTTCAATAAATTTTAACAGGCTATTCGCTGACTTCGCAGTCATTTTTTCAGCCTGATCAATGATAATTATTTTTTTATCTGATTCCATACCTCGTTTAACAAAGGCTTGGCGTAAATCTTTAATTTGTTGTGTTTTTATCGAGGCACCATCTGGTTCAACAAAGTGAACATCTGGATGATTACTTTCTTCAATCCGTCGACAGTTTACACACTTATTACATACCCTATTTTCAGGTGAAGCTTGCATACAAAATTGTGCTTTTGTTAACCAAGAAGCAACTTCGCGTTTCCCAATTCCTCGTGCTCCTTCAAATATGTAAGCATGACCCAGTCGATTTTCAGTGATACTTTGGGTAAGTATACGCATCACAACAGGTTGTCTTTTTAGATATTCAGCTTGCATGTTCACGTATACCTTCTCCTTTTATTGAAAATCATCTTCTCTTATTATACAACTTAAACGGCTCTTTAGCACTCATTAGATAGCTAGACTATTATATTTAGTTACCAAAATTGTCTTTTTTTCTAAGAATCTCTTCATTAGAGTAGCTTTTGCTTGCGTATAAATACTTTTAAAAAACAAAAAAGTCGTGAAATATAATCTATTTCACGACTTTTTATTATGAGCTGCTATTATTTAACACCCTTCATTAACTTAAGTAATTGCGGTGTAACCATAAACATAATTAAACCAACAATAACAGCAATTATTCCGAGTGTACCGAAATATTGAACTTCAATGTCCGGTGTAAATATTTGACCAATTTGAGCATTAATACCTTGTGCCATAGCATTAGATAAGAACCACACACCCATTGTTTGTGCAGCAAATGCTCGTGGTGCTAATTGTGTTGTAACACCTAAACCGACTGGTGATAAACATAGTTCTCCGACAGTTACCAGAAGGAAACTTAAAATAAGCCAGATTGGACTTGCAGTGTGTTCTGCAGTGCCACCAATAAGACCGGGAATCATCATGATTAAAAATGAAAATCCAGCAAACAGTAACCCTAGAGAGAACTTACGTGGTGTAGACGGTTGACGCTTACCTAATTTTGTCCATATCAGAGCAAAAACAGGCGATAAGAAGATAATAAAGAGCGGGTTAAACGACTGATAAAACGCTGGTGAAATTTCAAAATTAAACAACGTTTGTGAAACACGTTTATTTGCAAACACAGCGAGTACGCTTGAACCTTGTTCTTGAATCATCCAAAACATTACAGAAGTTAGGAATAATGGAATATAAGCCAATAAACGCGATCGCTCTTCTGTGTTTGTTTTTTTGCTTCGCAACATCACTACAAAGTAAAGAATTGGTAACAAAATCGCTACAAAACTAATAAAATTGATAACATTTCCAACGATTAGTGTTCCTGTTAGATAACCAACCAATGCGATGATTAATAAACCACCTAAAATCGATCCGAAGAGTAATGTAACTTTACCACGCTCTTCTTTTGCAATTGGATTTGGTACGTTTTTCCCTGCATCACCTAAAAATTTATTTTGAGTGATTACAAAGAAAATTAAACCTAGAGCCATACCAACAGCAGCTATTAAGAAACCAACATGGAAACTTATTTTCATTAATGAACCTGTAACATACGGCGCAAGGAAACCACCAAGGTTAATTCCCATGTAGAAAATACTGAAACCACCTGCGCGTCTCGCATCTTCGGGTGAATATAAATCCCCAATCATCGAGGACACGTTAGGTTTTAACAACCCTGTACCAATAGCTAGAAACACCATTGAACTGAATAATCCCGTAACACCTGCATTAGGTAATGATAGTACAACATGTCCTACCATGATAAGAATACCACCATAGAAAACAGCTTTTCTTGTACCAAATACGCGATCGGCTAACCAACCACCTAAAACACCCGTCATATAGATTAACGAACCGTAAATTGACATCAGCGCAATTGACAACGATTCATCAAGACCTAATCCACCTTTAGAAATTGAATAGTACATATAGTAGATTAAAATCGCACGCATACCGTAGTATGAAAAACGTTCCCATAGTTCGGTAAAGAAGAGCGTAGACAGCCCTTTAGGGTGTCCGAAAAATCCTGTATCTGTGTTTTTCTGGTCTACTGACATTTTTTAAAACATTCCTCTCGTAATTAACAAAGATATTTGTTAGTGCTTGTTAGAGGTTTTTTTCTGTCCTAGATTAGAAGCGATAAAAATGATCTACTGGTAAGATGAACACTGTTGCGCCACCCACTTGTACTTCAACTGGATAAGGTACATAAGTGTCGACGGTTACGCTTAGTGATGCCACAGGAGAAATAGCTTGTTCTCTTGCTTTACAATTTTCTTTGATTATTTCTAAGACGTCGTCCACTTTTTCATCTTCTGTACCAATAATAAATGTTGTGTTTCCGGCTTTCAAGAAGCCCCCTGTTGTCGCCAACTTAGTAGTACGAAATTTAGCTTTCATTAACTTAGTTTGCAGTTTTCCACTATCTTGGTCCTGTACAATTGCTAAAATTAATTTCATTTTAAATTCCTCCTTTTAAAGTTCTGAATATGTCGGGAAAGCGCTGTTTTAGCGTCTGAATAATTGCCTCTGTTACTTCTTCAACTGCTTGATTTGCATTAATCACAACGATTCGTTCTGGAAAACGTTCAATCACTTGACGATATCCTTCAACAACAGTTTCATGGAACTCTTTTTTCTCAAGATCCAATCGATTAATTTCACGATCTTTATTTGCATAAATACGTTCAAACCCAACCTCAATAGGCACATCGAGATAAAAAGTTACTTGTGGCATCAAATCAGCTATTGCAAACTGATTCATTTCCCAAACATTATCAACACCAATATTTCTACCATACCCTTGATAAGCAAGCGAACTATCTACAAAACGATCGCAAACAACTACTTTACCATCAGTTAAGGCCGGCATCACTTTCTCCACTAGATGCTGACGTCTTGACGCTGCATATAACAACGCTTCAGTTCGCGCATCCATCATCGTGTGTGAGACATCCAATATGACATCACGAATTTTTTCAGCAATCGCTATACCTCCTGGCTCACGCGTTAGAACTATCGATTTTTCAACCTCTTTTTCTAAGCGTTCGACTAACAATTTGGCAACGGTTGTTTTTCCAGATCCCTCTGGTCCCTCTAGTGTCATGAAAAAACCTTTTGTCATAATGATTACCCCATTCAATAATTATTTCTGTGAAAATCGGATGATCATCGCTTCTTATAACATCTAAAAACCTCATTTTAAATATTATATTAACCCATTATATCGCAAATCAGCATAGATTTCACATTTTTTTATAGCAAATACTACTATTTTTTATTTAGATATACACAAAACAGCTATATGGAAACTAGTACAGTCTCATGAGAACGCTTTATATGATGCCTAGAGATTCCTTAATATTGAAAACGTCTCATATACTTGGGACTACTTGCAAGGTTTTGATAACGCACTTCTCGCAATACAAAATAGTACATCGCTTTCGTGCGTTGTTCATTAAAAGCAACAGCATTATTCGTATCGTCACTTAATTGATATAAATGTTCCGCTAACTTCCAATTGTCATGTGTTTGCTTAGAAAGTTGTAATAATTTTTCATCGTACTCTTTGTGTAGCTTACGTTTTTTATTCTTAGCCATTTTTATGACTCCTTTAATTGTTTATAATTCACGGCGACCTTCCATTGCTTTTGAAAGTGTCACTTCATCAGCGTACTCCAAATCTCCACCCATAGGTAGACCATGAGCAATCCTTGTCACTGAAATACCTGAAGGCTTAATCAATCGTGAAATATACATTGACGTTGCTTCACCTTCAACATTTGGATTCGTTGCTAAAATAACCTCTTTGACCTCATCGTTTTGCAATCTTTTAAGTAATTGAGGGACATTTATATCCTCGGGTCCAATACCATCCATCGGGCTGATTGTACCGTGCAACACGTGATATAATCCACCAAAATCGCGCATTTTTTCCATTGCAATAACATCCTGCGGTGTTTCAACAACACAAATTAAACTGCGGTCACGTGTTTTATCTTCACAAATATAACATGGATCGGTATCTGTGATATGTCCACATACTGAACAAAAACCAAGGTCACGCTTTGCTTTAATAAGCGCTTGCGCAAAATCTAGCACGTCATCTTCTTTCATATCAAGTACAAAAAAAGCAAGACGTGACGCTGTTTTAGGACCGATTCCTGGTAATTTAGAAAAACTATCCATCAATTTCGTAATTGGTTCTGGGTAATGCATGCCTGTCAGTCCTTTATAATTGAATTATTATTAAAAAAGACACCTTTCGTCAATTCTAACAAAAGGTGTGTTTGTATTGATTTTTAAACGGTTACATCAATCCTGGGATATTCATACCACTTGTATATTTGCCCATTGTTTCAGCTGTTTGTGTTTCTACTTTTTTAAGCGCTTCGTTTGTAGCTGTTAAGATAAGATCTTGTAACATTTCGATATCTTCTGGATCAACAACGTCTTCATCTAAAACAACGCTTTGTACCATTTTATTTCCAGCAACAGTTACTTTAACAACACCGCCGCCTGCTGTTCCTTCAAAAAGTGTTACTTCTAACTCCTCTTGTGCTTTAGCCATTTCTTTTTGCATTTTTTGCATTTTCTTCATCATACCTTGCATATTTCCCATTCCACGCATAATTAGCGCCTCCTTATTAATCTTCTTTTATTTCAACAAGTTCTTCTCCAAACAATGCCACTGCTTGTGCCACTGCGGGACTAACATTGGTTGTTACTGGTGTCTCCATACTGTCAATTGCATCTGTTGTTTCTGATGTATTCGTTGAATCGGTTGAGTCTGTTGATTTTCTTTTCGCTATAAAATTAGAGCGAATTGATTCCCACGCTTCCTCTGGCACACCAACAATGTTAAGTTGTTGTTGAGTTAGTCGTAGCACATGGGCCTTAACATCCTCTACAAATGTCGCATTTCCCATTGCCATTTGACAATGAATGTCGTATTTAAATTTGATAACAAACGACTGATCAGATGCTGCAACTGGTTCTGCTTCAGCCAATAATGCTGCTTGTGATTTCATCAACATATTAAGAATATCCGACCAATTTTGACGAATCAATCCTAGTTGATCACTTGTTGCATTATCCAACACGTTATGGATTGCATTTGTTTCAACCTTTGCCCGACGACCTGATGAATGTGCAGAGCGACCGCCAGAACGAGCTGGTTTAACTGCTGGTTGATTGCCTTGAGCAGGCTCTCTACTCGACAAATCACTAATTTGACTTTGCATTTGTTTAATTTGTTGTTGGAGCGCTTCAATTATACCATGCGACACCTCAGAATCGGTATTAGTTACCTCTGCATTTGTAGGTGTTTTTATCGCTGTCCCAATCGACTCTTGCGACATATTGACTAACGTCACTTCCAAATATATTTGAGGATGATTAGAGAATCGCATTTGTTGTTGTGCCTCATTTAATTGCGCTACATAACGATAAATCAATGCCGTTTCAACGTGTTCGGCAACTTCTTTAAAAGCTTCATCAATTGTTACACGTTCAAAGGTTTCTGTAAATTCCGGTGCTTGTTTGTACAACATAACATCACGGTAATACAGCAATAAATCTTCTACCAAACGCGTAGCATCTTTACCTTCATTCAAGAGGTGCAACAACGTTTTCACTGCACCTTGAGCATCACCACTAGCAACAGCAGATACCATGCTAGTTAATAATTGTTGTGATGAGGCACCTGTAATCATCAATGCATTTTCCACAAGAATTTCGGCTGGATTATAGGCAATTGTTTGATCTAACAGACTAAGCGCATCACGCATACCACCTTCTGCAGCACGCCCAATAATTTGTAATGCTTCTTCTTCATAAGTAATTTTTTCAGTATCTAAAATAAATTGCATGCGCCCCACAATATCAGCAGTAGTGATACGTTTAAAGTCAAAGCGTTGACAACGTGAGATAATCGTTAATGGTAATTTATGTGGTTCTGTTGTTGCTAAAATAAATATAACATTTGATGGGGGCTCTTCTAATGTTTTTAACAAAGCATTAAATGCACCTGTTGATAACATATGAACCTCATCAATAATATAAATTTTATATTTCACACGCGTAGGCGCATATTTCACCTTGTCGCGAATGTCACGAATTTCATCTACACCATTATTTGATGCCGCATCAATTTCTAAGACATCATCGAGCGTGCCATTTGTAATTGATTGACAGACATCACAAGTGTTACATGGTTCCATCGCTTCAGTTTTATGTTCACAGTTAATTGCCTTAGCAAAAACTTTAGCGACACTTGTTTTACCTGTTCCTCGTGGACCAGAGAAAAGATAGGCATGCGACGTTTTATTTTGCAAAATAGCATTTTGTAGCGTATGCGTGATGTGTTGTTGCCCTACAACATCTGCAAATGTTTGCGAACGCCACACACGATACATAGCACGATAGCTCATCATCAAGAACTCCCTTTGTTTACTTCATATCTTATATTATACAACATAAAGTCGCCACTTTGCTACTATTCCAATAACGGTTTTCTTCAATCAAAAACAGGTTTTATCTAACATAAAATAACTTACAACTCTTTTTTAGACGCAAAAAAAGCCAATCGTTTGGCAAAACGATTGGCCCTGTAAAAAGGGAGAAACATTAGAAATTAACCACTGAAGCAATTTGGCATTTGCTTAAGCTATAATTTAACGATAACATTATTTTATTCAAAAATAAACTAAAATACGACAGGATATTTCGATTTTTTTCGATAATATGTCTATAATATTAAAAATCCACACATTTAAATTAAAAAAACCACTTAACTTATACTTAGAGAATCAGTCTTCAACTAGCGGTTGCTATCTTTTAAACCTTCTCTTCGTTAAGATATAAGTAAGTAAAAATAAAACAGGGAGGATTAGTTATGGAAACTTCAGATAAGCTACGTGAACTTCGCAAAAGAGCCTGTTTATCTCAAACAGAACTCGCAAAAAAAATAAATGTCACAACCCAAGCTGTTTCTAAATGGGAGTGTGGTAAAAGTTACCCTGACTTGTTTAACTTAATTACACTAAGCAATATGTATGATGTGTCTTTAGATGAATTGATTAAATCAGATATTAAACTACAAGAAAAACTTACGGATACGTTTAATTTCAAAAGGATGTTCATCATCTTATTGATAGCATTGCTGTCAACACTACTCCTAATCTATATTGGAAGTAGCATAATCTCGTTAGTTTCCAATAAAACGATTACTACTATCAATTGGCTGTTTGCTGGGATAACTTATCTGTTTATTACAATTTACTTTTTCGTTATTCTAAAAGGTCGGAAAATTGCTTTCACAAAAAAATAATTCCCTCGGAAATAATACTATTAAACGCCTTTTGAAAACTCAATAAAATAATTCTCTGTATAATCGTTTTGGAAAATGCCTTGAGACCTAGCTCTGAATATAGATGGCGTAATTTCTTTACAGTCTAAAAAGGCTCTGACAGCAAATTGCTGTCAGAGCCTTTTTTTATATTATGATGGTTCATCAACTTTTATAATAAGTCGTGCACCTCTCATCGAACGCAATAAAAACACGTTACACAAGCAGTTAACTCCACTCAGGCTACCCCACGGCACATGAATTGATCCACTTAATGCTGCTTCCTTCCGGACCTGACATGGTTCATGGAGATTCATTGCGTAAGACCCGAGCCTCAACATCACTTACTTCTGGCTGCTATCCCTATTAACGTCCTCCCAAGAGGAATTCAATCTCGCTAAGCGGATTGCGAGTTACAGGATACCGCTAACATCCCATCTAGCACGATATACATATTTTACCTATTATTTAACAAAAGCGCAAGTATTAACTATAAATAATAGCTCAACGTTCAAAATCAAAAGATGGTTTATCTAATTGATACAATCTTTGATAACGTTCATTTGTCGCTAAAAGCTGATTATGTTTACCTTCTAGCTCAATTGAGCCATTTTCTAAAAAGATAATATTGTCCATTTTTTCTACACCGATTAAGTGATGAGTCACCCAGATAACTGTTTTATTTTTTAATGTTTCAAACATTGTAGCTAACAATTCTTTTTCTGTAATTGGATCTAAGCCGATAGTGGGTTCATCTAAAATAACGATTGGTGTCTCCTGTAAGAGTACTCGCGCTAAAGCAATACGTTGGCGCTCGCCACCAGAAAAACGCTCACCAGCCTCTTGCATTTGCGTCTTATAACCATTAGGCAGCTGACTAATAAGATCATCAAGTCCTACTTGCTTAGCAACAGCTCGAATCTCTTCTGACTTCGCAGTCATTTTCCCCATTCGAATGTTATTTTCGACGGTTGTATCAAATAAATAAGCTTTTTGGTTTAATACGCCCATCAAATCTGACCCATGAACACCCACTGTCGCCAAATTAATATCACCATATGTTACAAAACCTGAATCAGCTTGAAGCACTCCTTGCAGTAATTGTAACAATGTTGATTTACCCGTGCCAGAACGACCAATAATCGCCCATTTTTCGCCGGGCTGAATCGTTAAACTTAGATTATTAATTACCTTCGCTGCACTGCCAGGATACTGATACCCTAACCGTTCAACTTTTAATGGCGCCATTTCAGGAAAAATCATCGTTTTTTCTGCTTCTTTCCCTTCAGCCTCCCAGTTTGGTAAGCTGTTATCTTCCATTGCATGTAGACGTTGTACAGAGGCCACATAGCTGGTTCGTTCACTTATTGCACTTGCTACCGGCATAAAGACTTCTCCTAGCGATAACAACGCTAAGGCAAAGGCAGCGACAAGCGTCGGTGAAAAGACACCTAAACCAACTTGCTCATTCGACCACCAAATAATCAAAACCACACCAATACCGATGATTAACTGACTTAAAAAATCACGATAGGCTGTAAAACGGTTTTTACGATTTTCTATTACTAATAGTTCTTCTTCTAATAAATCATATTTTTTCACAAACACTTGTGACTGTCCGCTAAATATCCAATCGCTCATCCCTAAAATAGCATCTGCAAACTTATTGTAAAGTTGCCCACGACCAGCCTTTAACTGTTCGTTTTTGGCACCGACATACAACATCGAAAGCAATGGACCCACAAATACGAGTAAACCAATTAAGCAACCTAGTAAAATCGCGAATGGAATCGACCAAGCACCTATCGCCACAATCACAATCGCATAAATTATCAGTGATACCACTGCAGGAAAGAGTGTTTTTAAATAATAATCTTGCAAGTGTTCAATGTCATTCGATAAGGCTCCTAACATGTCACCTGTTTTAAATCGTTTGCGAATAAACAATGCTTGTGGTTCAATCACGCGATACAATCGGCTACGCATTTCTGCTAAAATCTTCAAAATTAAGTTATGACTCGTTAGACGTTCAGTATAACGCGATACCGAACGTCCTATTCCAAATGCCCGTACGGCAACTGTTGGTACATACACCATTAAAATTGATTCGGGTTGCGTAGCTGACTTTGTAATTAAATAACCTGAGACATACATTAACGCTCCCGATAAGATAAAGGTCAGTGTTCCCAAGGTTAGCACTCCGATGAACATCCGACGGTATTTTTTTACATAAGGGCGAATCCAACTATCTTGTAACATCTTTATGCTCCTAACTGGGCTTGTACCAACTGATAGTACGTCCCTTTTTTAGCAAATAATTCATGAGGAAGACCTTGCTCAACCACTTGCCCTTTATCAAGGACGATAACCCAATCCATTTCATTCATCCAATGTAACCTATGTGTTGCTAATACCACCAGCTTATTTTCAAACAATGGCAGCATCGTCTCTTTTAACTCTGATTCTGTTTCGATATCTAAATGCGCTGTCGGCTCATCAAGTAACATCACCGGACGTTCCTCGATATAAGCACGTGCAAGTGCTACACGTTGTTCTTGACCACCACTCATTTGACGACCACTTTCACCAACGAAAGCATCAAGACCAAACTCTAGACTATCAATCAAGTCATTTAAACCTGCACGTTCTGCCGCTTCAATAACTTCAGCTTCAGTGGCTGTCGGACGATAAAAACGAATGTTTTCACGCAACGATAAATTAAAGATATACGGATGTTGTGGTATAAATGTCACTTGTTCTCGCCAAGCAGTTTGTGCCAAACTACTTATATCTTGTTTATTCACCTGTATATCACCTGCTTGCGCTTCTAAAAAACCGCCTAATAAACTAACAAATGTCGACTTTCCTGAACCACTAGCACCTATAACACCGATGTTGCACACTCCAGAAAGCTCTATTTTTTTATCAATACGTAATCTTTCACGCTCTTCTTCACCTTTAATTACAACACCGTTAAGTATTAACTCACTGTCTGTTGACCATTCTTTTATAGTTGAACTTGTTTCATGTGAAACAGGTATATCCAACACTTCTTGTAATGCTTTACCAGCCTCCTGACCATCGAGTGAGGCGTGGAAATCCGTTCCAATTTCACGCACAGGCAAAAAGAATTCTGGCGCTAAAATCAATGAGAGTAACGCAGGGTAAAGCATCATTGTGCCATCAATTAGCTGCACACCTAAAAAGACAGCAATTGTTGCAACACCTAACATCGTGAAAAAATCTAGAGCAAATGAAGATAAGAATGCCACCCGTAGAGTTGACATCGTTGACTTACGATAGTTTTCACTCACAAAGGCTATTTGTTTTTCATGTCGACGGCTAATCCCCAGATAACGTAATGTTTCAATTCCTCTTAAAGAATCTACGAAGTGGTTGCTTAATTTTTCATACGATTCCCATTTGGCATCCGCATTTTTTTGTGCAGCCCAACCTAACAAAATCATAAAACAAATTAAAATAACAAACGTCACGCCTAAAACAATCGCTGATTTCAAATCAACAAACAGCATGTAAATACCAATCATCAACGGAATAACTGCCATACTGGAAAATTTAGGGATAAACAACTCTAAATAACGACGGAACTTGGCAACCCCCTCCATCATCAGCGTAACAGTCTGCCCACTCCCCATCTGACTTAAAAAACCTGAGCCTAATTGAAATAACTTTTCAATGACAGCTTCACGATAAGCGGTCCCTGTCTTAGCAGCAAAAAGATAAGCAATGCGGCTTTTGACAGCTGTTATCAAATAACGTACAGCGATCATTATCAGAAATCCTAGCAACTGTCCTCTCACTTCTTGAAATGAATGTCCCGCAAACAAATCGCTTAAGGAACCTGCTAAGTAAATCGCCTGCATAATAATGGAAAAACCTTGAATAATCGACAAGATCATCAAGGCTACCATCACTATTTTGAAGCCTTTATATTTAAAAAGACTTTTATCCATTAATAAATGTGTTCATCTTCTTGAGTGATACGTTTGCGGAAAACGTAATAACTCCAAATTGTGTAACCAAGAACGAATGGCAACAATGTAATAGCTACAATTGTCATTACTTTTAACGAATAGTTACCACTTGATGCATTGGAAATTGTTAAGTTAAATGCTTCACCTAAACTGCTGACCATTACACGTGGGAACAATGAAACAAAAATCAGTGAAATTGTTCCGGCAATACCGAGACCAGAGAAAGTAAATGATAATTTTTCAGAACCTTTAAGTGTGAATAATAACGATAAGGCATAACTCACAACAATAAATCCAATTGTAATCAATACGCCTACAAGGTTATGGCTAAAAATATCAGTGTATTTCATTGAAAGAAGTACAAAGACTACGAGCGAAACCAATACACCTAAACCTACTTTCACAGCTAAGTTACGCGCACGTTCACGCATGCTGTGGTCAACACGCAATGTAATGTATAACAAACCATGATAGAAGCATAACAACATTAAAGTGATACCGCCCCAAACAGAGTAAACATTAATATAATCTGTAAAGCCAGCATACATGTTCATTTCTGCATCAATCGGCATACCTTTTAACATACTTGTAAACAAAACACCGAACAACAGTGGAATAAGTGTACTTGAAATGAAGATGACCCAGTCCCATGTCGGTGTCCATTTTGGATGATCGTGCTTACGACGGAACTCAAAGGATACACCTCGACCAATCAGCAACATTAAAACGGCAAATAGCGGTAGATAGTAACCACTGAACATTGTCGCATACCAGTTCGGGAAAGCCGCAAACAGTGCGCCCCCAGCAGTAATCAACCAAACTTCATTGGCATCCCAGAAAGGTCCAATTGTTGAAACAAGCATTGTACGCTCTTTTTCATCCTTTGCTAAAAAACGCATACTCATACCCACACCAAAATCAAATCCTTCAAGGAAGAAGAATCCGATAAACAGCACAGCAACTAAGAGGAACCAAAATTCATTAAGACTCATGTTTGTAACCTCCTTCTTCAAATGGATCTACTGTTTCTTTATCTTGATGCTCTTCATCATGATAAGGTCCTGCTTTAATTGTTTTCACCATCAAGAAGACAAGAACTGCCGCCAAAATAGCAAAAATAGCAATAAAGAGAATCGTTGAGAATAAAATACTTCCTGCAGAAACGTTAGGTGATACCGCATTCGCAGTTGTTTGATAGCCAAATACAACCCACGGCTGACGACCAATCTCTGTCATTACCCAGCCGAATGAATTCGCTAAGAATGGTAATGCAATCACAGGCGCTAATAATTTCAAATAAAGCGTGCTGCTTTCTAACTTACGTCTCCAGTCTAGGAATAAACCAAGCGCAGCCATAAATAACATTGCCATGCCTGAAAATACCATCCCTCTGAAACTCCAATATGTTGTTTTAACTGGCGGAATATAGTTCATATTCTCACCTGCCACACTTGCATATTTCTTTTCATACTTCGCTTGCAATGTTTTCATTCCCTCGACGCTACCGCTAAACTTCGAATACGAAAGATAACTTAGCGCATAAGGTATTTCAAGATCAAAATCATTTTTTTGTTCCTTAACATTAATATTAGCAATCAATGACCACGCTGCTGGGTCAGCCGAATCTTCCCATAACCCTTCAGCTGCAGCCATTTTCATTGGTTGTGTTTTTACAAGGTGCTGACCTTGCCAATGCCCACTAAATGCAACACCAAGTGCTCCTACCAATGCAACAATCAAAGCAATACGTAATGATGGTTTATAGAATTCCATGTGTCGTTTTTTCGCCATTTGGAAACCACTGACACCTGCGATAAAGAAAGCACCTGTACAAAGCGCACCGAAAATAACGTGTGGAAATTCCACCATCAATTGCGGATTTGTTAATAACGCGGCAAAATCATTCATTTCTGCACGACCATTAACCATTTGGAAACCTACAGGTTCTTGCATGAACGAGTTGGCTGCTAAAATCCAGAAAGCTGATAAAATAGTTCCAAGTGCCACTAACCAAATACTCATCAAATGAACT
Source organism: Brochothrix thermosphacta DSM 20171 = FSL F6-1036 (assembly GCF_036884295.1). Classification (NCBI taxonomy): domain Bacteria; kingdom Bacillati; phylum Bacillota; class Bacilli; order Caryophanales; family Listeriaceae; genus Brochothrix; species Brochothrix thermosphacta. Next base: position 27,214 of record NZ_CP145608.1, on the reverse strand, counting down.
TTAGGTGATAAACGATCACGTCCAAAGATCCAAATACCAATAAATGTTGATTCCATAAAGAATGCTAAGAGTGCTTCAATCGCTAAAGGCGCACCAAAAACATCCCCTACAAAACGAGAGTAATCAGACCAGTTCATCCCAAACTGGAACTCTTGTATAATACCGGTAACAACACCCACAGCAAAATTGAGCAAGAATAAATGCCCCCAGAATATCGCCATTTTACGATAGACTGGTTTTTTCTTAAATACGTGTAATGTTTCCATCAATGCAACCATGAATACAAGACCAATACTTAATGGAACAAATAGAAAGTGAAAGATTGTAGTTGATGCAAATTGAAAACGTGCTAATAGTAACTGATCCATTTTTTCTCCTCCGAACCTATTAAATTTCATATATAAATACATACTAAAATGCCATACCTCAACAATAGAACATATCACTTCATTTAGGATAAGACTTTAGACCTATATTTGTGAACGAATTGCATCTAAATAACATCTATTTCTTGTCTAACCGACACAATTTACTTAATAACTGTGCAAAACATCAAAAAAATGTTTTTTTTAGCTAAAATATGACTTGTTGAGGCCTTTTTATAATTCCCTTTTCCAACTATTAATAACCGGTAATTTATGATTGATTATTCATAAATTTCTATCTTTGACAATTATCTCAAAATAGTGTAAATTACTAAAGGACGAACAATTATTATTACGGATTAAATTTCATTCGTATTTAGGAGTGTATATTATGGACAACGTATTTGATTATGAAGATATTCAGCTAATACCCGCAAAATGCATCGTAGATAGTCGCGCAGAGTGTGATACATCTGTTACTTTAGGAAAACACACATTTAAACTACCGGTTGTCCCTGCAAATATGCAAACAATCATTGATGAAACAATCGCCGAAAAATTAGCTAAAGACGGTTACTTCTATATAATGCATCGTTTTGAACCGCAAAAACGCGCAGACTTCATTGCTCAAATGCATGAAAAATCACTTATAGCATCAATCAGCATTGGTGTAAAAGAAGAAGAATACCCATTTGTCGAAGAGCTTGCAGCTCAAAATCTCGTACCAGAGTACATCACAATCGATATTGCCCACGGCCACTCAAACGCTGTTATCAATATGATTAAACATCTAAAAAAACATTTACCTGATAGTTTTGTTATTGCTGGAAACGTCGGAACACCTGAAGCTGTTCGTGAACTAGAAAATGCAGGAGCTGATGCAACAAAAGTTGGTATTGGACCAGGTAAAGTTTGTATTACTAAGATTAAAACTGGTTTCGGAACTGGTGGTTGGCAATTAGCAGCATTACGCTGGTGTGCCAAAGCTGCTTCTAAACCAATTATTGCCGATGGTGGTATCCGTACAAACGGTGATATCGCTAAATCTGTTCGCTTCGGTGCATCGATGGTAATGATCGGTTCTTTATTTGCTGGTCATGAAGAATCACCAGGTACAACGATTGAAATCGCAGGTAAGTTCTATAAAGAATACTTCGGATCCGCTTCTGAATTCCAAAAAGGTGAAAAGAAAAACGTTGAAGGTAAAAAAATGCATGTTGAAAATAAAGGGAGTCTAAATGATACCCTTGTTGAGATGCAACAAGATTTACAATCAGCAATTTCTTACTCTGGTGGGAAAAAATTAGATGCTATCCGTAACGTCGATTATGTCGTTGTGAAAAATTCAATCTTCAACGGTGATTAAATTAAACCAATAAAAAAACTCCAGAAATGGAGTTTTTTTTATTCTTTTTCAGCAGCTAAGCGACGTAACCGTTTTGCTTCTTTTTGTCGTGCTCTGATCCCTCTAAAGAAGTTCGTTAATATTTGACCACATTCTTCTTCCAACACGCCTGACTCCACCTCACATTGATGATTAAAACGTTCATCCGTTAGTAGGTTCATTAAAGTTCCTGCAACACCTGCTTTTTCATCAGCTGCACCATAATAAACTTTACGCATACGCGAAAGAATTAAAGCACCACTGCACATTGGACAAGGTTCTAATGTGACATAAATATCGCATTCTTCCAAACGCCATGAGCCAATCTCACGGCACGCCATTTGAATAGCCAAAATTTCAGCATGGCTCGTTGCTTCTTGACTCGTTTCACGCAAGTTATGCCCACGTCCAACAACTTTATCTTCAAAAACAACAATAGCACCAATAGGCACCTCTCCGATTGCTTCTGCTTTTTTTGATTCTTCCAATGCCATCTGCATATACTCTTCTTTTGTCGTCATAATTAACTCCTTTTTACGTCTCTGTTCTAATTTATCATATATTACTTAAAATTTCTCGAGATTCAACTGTTGACTCAATTGTCAGAAAATGATAACCTGTCATTAGTATCAGGTACTAAGAGGGAGTGTTAAAAAATGGAATTAAATGATTTACTTGCACCTGACAATTACAATATTGTCGATGACATTGAAAAATACAACTCAGATAAAACAGCGCTTATTTTGGAGAAAGACAATGGCGATGTCACAAAAATCAGCTATCGTTCATTGCTCAATAAAGCGAATCAACTTGCAAACGCTTTGGTTAAAAAAGGCGTAAAAAAAGGTGATGGGTTTCTCGTAATGATGCATCGTTCAATTGAAACGTATATCGCTTATATCGCTCTTTGGAAAGTTGGCGCTGTTATTAGCCCAGGTTCAGAAATGTTAAAAGCAAAAGATTTGAAGTTACGTTTTGAACTCGCTGACATTAAAGGTGTCATTTCTCATCATGATTACCACGAGGAAGTGTCCAAAGCAGCTGCCGATTGTCCTGAGTTAACGCTCAAAATAAGTGTGGGTGAAAAACTCACTAACTGGGAAAATTTCGACTTACTAAGTGCGAATGAAAATAGTAACTTTACTAATATTGTTACCAAAAGTAACGATCCTGCATTGATTGGTTTCACTTCAGGAACCACTGGCAATCCCAAAGGTGTTGTTCATGTTCACGGCTGGGGTTTTGCCCATCTACGTACTGCTTCTGAACGCTGGTTAGACATACGTGAGTCCGATATCGTTTGGGCGACTGCTGGTCCAGGGTGGCAAAAATGGATTTGGACACCCTTTTTATCTGTTTTAGGACGCGGAGCAACTGGTTTCCTTTACGAAGGTCGCTTCAACGCTGAAAAACAATTATTTCTTTTAGAAAAGCATCATATTAACGTGTTATGCTGTACACCAACAGAATACCGCTTAATTGCAAAAGTTGAGCAGCTCTCACGCTTCACACTACCTGATTTACGCAGTACTGTTTCAGCAGGTGAACCACTCAACCGTGAGGTCATCAAAATATTTAACGATCAATTTGGGCTCAAAGTTCGTGATGGTTATGGACAAACAGAAAGCACATTGATTATCGGAACACTTAAAGATGCAGAAATTCGTCCAGGTTCAATGGGGCAACCTCTCCTACCAGAATTCACACACGTTATTGACGATAATGGACAACGTGTAAAACCAGGTGAAGTTGGTGATATTGCTATTTTACGCAGTTATCCCGCCTTATTTAAGACCTATCACAAAGAACCTGAACGTTTAGCTAAAGCTATCCGCGGCGACTATTTCGTAACCGGTGACCGCGCCACTTATGATGAAGATAATTATTTTTGGTTCCAAGGTCGTAACGATGATATCATCGTTAGCTCGGGTTATACAATTGGACCCTTTGAGGTCGAAGACGCTTTAACCAAACATCCTGCTGTAAAAGAAGTTGGTGTTGTTGCAAGCCCACATGAATTACGCGGCGCTGTCGTCAAAGCATTCATTGTATTAACAGAAAACTATACCGCTTCAGATGAGCTAGTTAAGGAATTACAAGACTTCACTAAAAAGATTACCGCACCCTACAAGTATCCGCGTAAAATTAGTTTTGTAGATGAACTCCCTAAGACAAACTCTGGTAAAATCATGCGCGTCGTTTTAAGAGAACAAGAACATTAAAAGTAAAAACAAACGGTCAGATACAAAAAAATTGGAGAAAATAAAAGTTTGATTCTTTTTATCAAAATGTTATTTTTGAAATTTTGCTGTAGTTGTTTGGCTTTTTTACTGGAAAACATTAAAAGTAAAATATGTCGGTCAGAACTGTAGGGATTGGAAAAGCACGACCGGCGATTATTTTTATCGCTGGGAGTTGCTTTGAAATCTCACAAGTTTTGGCATATTTTACTGGAGAAAAAAATAAAAGTAAAACAAACGGTCAGCTACAAAAAAATTGGAGAAAATAAAAGTTTGATTCTTTTTATCAAAATGTTATTTTTGAAATTTTGCTGTAGTTGTTTGGTTTTTGCTAGAGAACAACATTAAAAGTAAAATATGCTGGTCAGAACTGTAGAGATTGGAAAAGCACGATGAAATTCTGTAACGTCTGGTTATCAATTTTTCAAATGAGTATTTGCTATTTCACCCAAAAAAAGCATCGTAATGACATTTATATCATGTCATTACGATGCTTTTAGCTTTTAAATAAAGTAATCTAAAACTAAGCCATTATACTAACTCACTTAATTTTTAGTCCAACCCTAAACCTTCAAGGTGGTCTATCTTATTCACTTCACGAACAGTGTATGTATCATCTTTATAATCAACAATGCTTATGCTCGTATTAAGGATATTTTCACTCTTATCACGGTGTTCACGCCAATCGCCACCACCTAGTACATACATCAACTGACGTAATACCATACCATGGCTAACAATCAGAACGTTTCCTTCAACATCCGTCTCTTCAATACGTTTTAATACTCGCATTGTACGGTCTAACATTTGTTGATAGGTTTCACCACCACTTACTTGCGCACGATACTTCGCGGGTGTGTCACGCATCGTATGGAATTCTTCGTACTCTTTAGCTGCTGTTGATGACATTCCATCCCAAATACCGAAGTACATTTCACGTAGATCAGGTTTCGCATAACGGGGTACATCTGAATGGTTCGCTAAAATATAATCAGCGGTTTGTTGTGTGCGACCGCTTGTACTAGTAAAGCAAGCGTTAAAATCAACATCTTTTAACACATCTCCTACTGCCTTAGCACCATCAATTCCAACTTGAATGAGCGGTGAATCTCCCCATCCTTGCATTAAACCTTGTTCATTCCACTCAGTTTTACCATGACGGATAAAATAATACGTTATTTGTTTCGACAAAATTTATTCGACTCCTTCTCACTTGATTGTTTTAAGACCACGCATATAAGGTTGTAAGGCTGTTGGTACTGTAATTGTACCGTCCTCTTCTTGATAGTTTTCCATAATTGCAGCGACTGTTCGGCCAACTGCTAAACCAGAACCGTTGATTGTATGCACATATTCTACTTTACCATTCACTTCACGACGGAAGCGAATATTCGCACGGCGTGATTGGAACGTTTCGAAGTTTGAGCATGAAGAAATCTCACGGTAAACATTTTGGCTTGGAATCCAAACTTCAATATCATATTTCTTAGCTGCTGTAAAACCTAAGTCTGCAGTACACATGCTCAAGACTTGATACGGTAACTCTAAACGCTTAAGGATATCCTCTGCATCTTGTGTTAATGTTTCTAACTCCGCATAAGAGTCTTCTGGCTTAGCAAACTTAACCATTTCAACTTTATTGAATTGATGTTGACGGATAAGACCTCGCGTATCACGACCTGCAGAACCTGCCTCTGAACGGAATGACGCACTGTAAGCTACATATTTGATGGGTAGTTCATCCGCTTTAAGAATCTCATCACGGTGATAGTTTGTCACAGGAACTTCAGCTGTCGGCACTAAGAAAGTGTCGTTATCCTCAATTAAGAACGCATCTTCTTCAAACTTAGGAAGTTGACCTGTTCCCGTCATACTTGTACGGTTTACCATGTACGGCGGTAACATCTCTTCATACCCATGCTCACTTGCATGAATGTCCATAAAGAAGTTAATTAACGCACGCTCTAATTGTGCACCCGCTTTTTTATAGAATACAAAACGGCTACCTGTTACTTTACCCGCACGCTCAAAATCAAGAATATCTAAATCTGTTCCTAAATCCCAATGTGGTTTTGGTTCGAAGTTAAACTCGCGTGGTGTACCACCTGTACGGATAACAATATTGTCATCTTCTGTTTCACCAATCGGTGTAGACTCATGTGGAATATTCGGAATAGATAACATTAATTGGTTTAATTTAGTATTAACTTCCACCAATTGTTCATCCAAAGCTTTAATCGCTTCACCTGTTGTTTGCATTGCAGCGATTTCAGCGTCAGCATTTTCTTTCGCACGCTTTTTCTTAGCAATTTCACCCGATACACGGTTTCGTTCACTCTTCAACTCCTCTGCTTTAATGATTAACTCACGACGCAAAGTATCATACTCTGGAAATTTTTCGAGGTCACCTAAATTTTCACCACGATGTGCCAATTTGGCTTTTACACCTTCAAAATCCGTTCTTAAAACCTTGATATCTAACATTTTGTAAAACCTCCTAAATAAATTTGTGTATAAAAAAACTCGTCCTACCTCTTGTCATAACAAGAAGGGACGAGTATCTATCGCGGTGCCACCCTAATTGGAAAACAAAACAATTGCTTTGTTTTCCCACTTAATTTGTTTAACGGCTTATCACCGGAACAATTTAATAGAGCACGCTCATTCCACTGTTCACTCAAAGATGGATTCATAAAGGGTTATTCATCAGTTCACACCAACCACTGACTCTCTTTGCAACAACAACCTCTATTACTATTTCTTATCATCGTTTTATCTATTAACTTACAACCATTCTACAATACTTTCATAAAAATAGAAAGGTTCATTAGTAACTTGATAACAAAGACCTACTTAAACCAACCTTTAGCTCCATCAACAACGTAGTTTTTAGCAACATTTAATCCGTCTTTAGTCACTCGCCAGCTACGAAGGAAAAAACCGGCTTTTTCAATATCATGATCTGTGATGACATCAATTGTTACACCCTCAGAATTATCGAGGTAACCATAGTTAAACGGATCATTCGCTGCAACAACTGCTTTGCCTACAACAGTACCTTTTGCAACTGGCGCAACAAGCTCACCGTTGCTATTTGTTTTATCTTCTTTTAAAGTCATTTTGGCAGCTGTCTCAACTTTAGCGTTTTTAGGAACAACAAATTTCGGTTCTTTTTGAGTAGTCAATGTTTCAGTCAACTTATCGCCTTTATAAACGTTAACTTTAAATTGGTTACCAAGCCCTTTACTAATCAAATCATAATTGTTAAAGCCATAGTTCATCATTTTAGCCGTTTCAACAAAACGAATACCACTATGTTCGTCTTTAGGATTTTTCTTATCTTTTGCATTCATAATAACTGTAATTAAACGCATACCATTCTTCTCAGCAGTTCCGGCGAACGTCATGCCTGCATGATCAGTGGTCCCCGTTTTCAAACCATCCACAGGTAAGTTCTTATCAGAATTTATCAGACCTGGTAACATCCAGTTCCAGTTTTCCATTTTAATTTCATCAGAAGTCCCCGCTTGGAAACTTTTTTCTTCTACTTTAGCAAAATCTAAAATTTCAGGATAATCAAGGATTAATGCACGTGATAATTTTGCAACACCACGAGCTGTTAATTCATTTTCACCTTTATCTTTTTGAGTTGTTTTCCCACGAATATCTTCGTAACTTAAACCTGTTGAGTTCACAAAATTATGAGGACCCAATTCAAGTTTTTTAGCTAACTTATCCATCATATTAATGTATTTATTTTCATCACCATTGGCTAATTTTTCAGCAATTGCAATCGTTGCACCATTTGCTGAATAGATAGACATTGCTTCTGTTAATTCACGAACTGAATAGGTTTTATCTTGTCGTAAAGGTACATTAGAAAGTGTATTATCCTGAGAAACATTATAGGCTGATTTTGAAATTGGTAATTGATCATCCCATTTAATTTTCCCTTCTTTAATAGCTTCCATCAATAAATATTCGGTAACCATCTTAGTCATTGAAGCAATTCCTAATTGTTTATCGCCATTTTTATTGTATAACACTTTTCCAGTTGAGGCTTCAATCATAAAGGCCGCATTTGCCTGAATATCAAGTGGTGCTTTTGTTTTTGACGCTGCTTGCGCAGGCAAAATGAATGATGTTGTTGCAACTACTGTAACTAACATAAACGTAATGATTTTTTTAAAGTACATCGTAATCAAGGGCCTCCAGTATCTTATATTTTCCTATTTTATTCGCACACTTAAGTTGTGCAATTACTAGGCTATTTTATCACATTCCAACCCTTAATAGTAGTGATATGACGACTATTACAGCCTGTTATCAAAAAGTAACAATCGGTAAAATTACCTGGGAAATGTTGTTGCCACCCACATAAACTGTTTGTTTGCTTACCACTGTTTCTGTTGAATCGAAAAATGAACCGCCCGTTCCTGGATTAACATCGAAGCGTGGGAAGTTACTAGAAGCTATATCCAACCTTAAACGATGACCTTCTAAAAAGACATTACTCGTTCCCCACAATTCAATTTCAACGGTGAATCTTTCATTTTTATTAACGTGTTTTATTCTCACAATATCATCTGTTAAATTATAAGCTGTACCATCAGGATATACGTCACTCAATTTAGCTGTAAAATCAACAGAGGTAGCATCTGTACTTACTTCCAATAAAACACGCACATTCCCCGTCACATTCAAAGGCTCTTTTAAAGCTTCTGTTTCAAAAGATAACGTATCTTTTAATGAAGTAATTGGCAATTGCTCTTTCGGACCCTCAACTTCCAACCCATGCATGAATGTTACACCCCCACGTGTCCTGACAGGGCTTTTAGGGTCGTGTTCATAACTTAGTGAACTTTCTGATGCAGAACGCTCTAACACGAGCTCACGACGATTTAAATAATAGCGTTTTTCTTTAGTGTTCGCTGGAGGCCAGGTCGTTGCAGAATGCCATTCATTTGTTCCCATTGTAAAATAGCGTACGGGTGTTGAATCCATCAACGGTAGACCTTTTAATTGGTGATTAAACCATTCAAGGTGCCAACGATAGAGTTCTGCTCGTGCTTGCTCTCCATAATAAAGTTCACCACTACGTGCACTAAAATCACCATGCACCCAAGGGCCAATAATTAACTGATCTCCCAACCCTTTTTGCTGACCATTTTTAAAGTTTTCAAGCGTCCCTTTTAAAAAGCAGTCATACCAACCAGCGATGTGTAAACCAGGCGTTTTGACCTTCTCATACTGATTTTTAACAGTAATTTTATCCCAAAATGGATCTGTTAATGGCTTGCGGTACATATCAAACAAGTAAAAATCAGGAAATAGACTGGTAATAGGTTGCCACTGTTCGTAAGGATAACTATCGTAAGTGTAGGGAATATTCGTAATGTTATTTTGTAAGATTAATCTTTTTGTTGCCAATTCTTTAGGATCTGTATAGGTTCTTTCCAATAGGTTGGCTGCGATACTTTCTAAACTCCATGTTTGCCACATTGATAGTTCAGTTGCACCATTATGGTCTTGACTGACCTCCGTAAAGCTATTTTGACTCATCGTGGGAGCAATTGCAGTTAAATGTGGCGGTTGCGTCATCGCAGCTAACATCTGTGTGTACCCAAAGTAAGATAAGCCTAGCATGCCTACTTTACCGTCACTATAAGGCAATGTTGCTGCCCATTCAACAGTATCGTAACCATCAGTTTGTTCCGCGATATAAGGGCCTTCAAACACACCTTCAGATGCGTATCGACCACGTACATCTTGTAAAATAACGATATAACCTTGGCTCGCTAAGACGTGTGGTCTCATAAAATCAAATGAATAGGTCTTATTATAAGGTAGGCGACTCAATAAAACCGGGTAACGTTTATTATCATCAGGTCGATAAATATCGGCTGCCAATTTTACACCATCACGCATCGTTGCCATTACATCCGTCTCAATTATCAATTTCATTATTTGTCCCCCTTAATCGTTTTAAAACAGTCATTTTTAATGATAGTTTTTTATCCTCTAATTCAAAAAAACAACTGTTGACGGTGTCACTTAGATACCTTACGGAATTTTAAGTTCACACTGTTCAAACAGTTGTTTTAGTTTTAACTAGCTTTGGATACTATAGTTTGGAGCCTCTTTTGTAATTTGAATATCATGCGGATGAGACTCACGTAAGCCAGCACCCGTCATTTTGATAAATTGAGCATTTTCAATTAAATCATAGATACTATCAGAACCCGTATAACCCATACCTGAACGTAAACCACCGATTAATTGGAAGATAACATCAGATAATGAACCTTTGTAAGCCATACGACCTTCAATACCTTCAGGTACTAATTTTTTAGCATCTGTATTAGATTGGAAGTAACGATCTTTCGAACCATTTTCCATTGCTGCTAATGAACCCATACCACGGTATGTTTTAAAACGGCGACCTTGATATATTTCTGTATCACCTGGTGATTCATCAGTACCTGCAAGCATACTACCTAACATTACTGCATTCCCACCAGCTGCGATTGCTTTTACGATATCGCCTGAATATTTAATACCACCATCAGCGATAATTGTTTTACCATACTCACGGGCAACAGAAGCACAATCATTAATCGCTGTAATTTGAGGAACACCCACACCTGCAACAACACGTGTTGTACAAATAGAACCAGGACCAATACCAACTTTGACAACATCAACACCAAGGTCAAATAAGTCACGAGCAGCAGCTGCTGTCGCTACGTTACCAGCAATAATGTTTGTGTCAGGGAATGCAGCGCGCATTTCCTCGAATTTTTTCATTACGCCAACAGAATGACCATGTGCTGTATCGATGATTAAAGCATCAACACCTGCTTTTACAAGCTGTGTGGCACGTTGGAAAGTATCATTAGAAACACCAACAGCTGCGGCAACAAGTAAACGACCCAGCGTATCTTTGGCTGCATTTGGAAATTCGATAACTTTTTCAATATCTTTAATTGTAATTAAACCTTTCAAAACACCTTTATTATCAACAAGTGGTAATTTTTCAATACGGTGTTTTTGAAGAATTTGTTCAGCTTCTTGTAGTGTTGTTCCTACTTTTGCTGTTACAAGATTTTCTTTAGTCATAACATCATTGATTAAGATTGAATAATCTTGGATGAAACGCATATCACGGTTTGTGATAATACCAACAAGAATACGATCTTCACGATTGTTAACAATCGGCACGCCTGAAATGCGGTATTTACTCATCAAGTGTTCTGCATCAAAAACTTGATTGTCTGGAGTTAAATAAAATGGGTCAATGATAACGCCACTTTCAGAACGTTTAACTTTTTCAACTTCTTCGGCTTGTTGTTCAATCAACATGTTCTTATGAATAACACCTAACCCGCCTTGACGTGCCATTGCAATCGCCATTTTAGCTTCTGTTACAGTATCCATTGCTGAACTGATAATTGGAATGTTCAATTTAAGAGTCGGTGTTAAAGCAACACTTAAATCAACATCATTTGGTAATACGTTCGATTTAGCCGGAACTAACAAAACATCGTCGAATGTTAGACCTTCCTTAACAAATTTATTTTCCCACACCGCGCATCCATCCCCTTTATTTTTAATATTAATTACGAGATTAACAGTAAAACAAGCACTTGTCAACAACCTGAGACTAGTATTTAAATAGTCAGATTATTTCAACAATAAGCCGTTGATTGCCACTAAACTCACGTCAGCTATAACCATCACGATCTTTTGCCACTTTGGCTTTGTTTTGCCAGTTACTCTTGGATATAGGTACCATAAACACATAACACAGAGTGTTCCGATAATTACCAAAGCTGTTCCTGCCACAACTGAGACTGAATGTCTTAAAAACCAACCTACGAAAAAGACAATGACCAACTCTAAAATTATCAAGAGTGTTCGCTTAAAGGGCATATAGTTAACCTCCCATCTTTTGATAAAAAAATGCTGACTCTCTATTGCAGAGAGTCAGCGAGTAATACTTACATAAGGTGGTTCGCGTGAGCCATTTCCATAACCCAGTATGAGCCAATTACAATAATAACAGCGATAACTGCCGCAAAGAGGAAGTTCCCCAATTGCGTGTGATCCGCATCTTCTTCATTCACATGCATGAACATGAACAGTTGGATACCTGCTTGTACAAATGCCATGATGAAGATAAACACAAGGATAATATTAACGCTTAAACCAGAATAAGCGGCAACAGCGGCTAACAAAGTTAAAACGATTGATAAAACAAACCCAATAACGTGTTTCCAGGGAAACCCACTATGTGATTTTGCTGAAGTTTTTTCTGCCATAATATTCCTTACCTCCTTTTCTATTGCATAAGTCCGAATAAGTAAACACCTGTATAAATAAAGATCCAGATAACATCTAAGAAGTGCCAATAAAGACTTGAAACAAAGAATTTAGAAGCAAGTTTAGGTGTCATTCCACCACGCATTTTAAATTGGATTAATAACCCGATAATCCAGAAAATACCTAAAGAAACGTGGGCACCGTGAGTTCCTAGTAAGACAAAGAACGATGACCAATATGATCCAACACTTAATGTTACGCCTTCGCCAACATAGTGTGCAAACTCATAAATTTCAAAACCAACAAAGCCAATACCTAATACTAGCGTAATGATTTGGTAGGTCATAAATTGACCCCATTTTTGATCACGCATGGCATGCAATGCAAGACCACATGTGAAACTACTTGCAAGAAGCAAGAAAGTCATAATTAATACTAGGGGCAGTTCAAACATATCCGCTGGATGGAAGCCGGCATCAGAACCACCAGCTTTCATTACGAAATAAGTAGCAAATAGCGTAGAGAAAAGCGCTACCTCAGCACCTAAGAAAATCCAAAAGCCAATGATATTTAAACGACCTTGATGATCTTGGTACTCCAAAGGTTTATTGACATCAGTTTGATGTGCTGACATTATGCTTCACCCCCCTTATCTGCTGCTTGATCTGCTTTGATTTTATTTTCAATTGCAGCAATTTCTTCAACTGATACGTAATAACCATCATCCGATGTGAATGAACGGTAAATCATACAAGCGAAGATACCGATTAAACCAACAATTCCTAACCAATACCAGTAGAATACAAGTCCAGCTGCACCGATAAACATACAGAATGAAATTGCGATACCAAAATATGTATTACTTGGCATATGAATTGGTTTATAGTCTTTTTCAGTGTATTGACGCACTTTATTTTTCTCTTTTTGTGTATAGAAATCATCATGATCATTCCATTCAGGTTCAACCGCAAAGTTGTAGAATGGTGGCATCGCTGACGTTGTTGCCCATTCAAGCGTACGTCCTTGTCCCCAAGCATCTCCGCTAACTTCACGTTTTGAATAACGGAAGCTGTAGTAGATGTTGTAAGCCAAGATAAGGAAACCAATCGCCATTAATAATGCTCCTATAGAAGAAACAAAGTTCAATGTTGTCCAGCCATCAGCTGCACTGTATGTGTAAATACGACGAGGCATACCGTTTAATCCCAAGAAGTATTGAGGGAAGAAGCAGACATTAAACCCAATCATGAAGAACCAGAAGAACCAACGTCCAATACGTTCATTTAATTTATGCCCAAACATTAATGGGTACCAATAAATGAAACCAGCAAAACAAGCAAATACTGTCGCTGCTATTAGAACATAATGGAAATGCGAAACAAGGAAGTACGTATTATGATATTGATAATCCGCAGCTGCCATTGCAAGCATAACCCCTGTTACCCCACCAATAACAAAGTTAGGGATAAAGGCAATTGCCCATATCATTGGTGTTGTAAACGAAATCCGACCTTTGTACATCGTAAAGAGCCAGTTGAATATCTTAACCCCTGTTGGGATGGATATCAACATTGTTGTAATTGAGAAGAATGAGTTAACTGCCGCGCCATTACCCATAGTAAAGAAATGGTGAACCCATACTAAGAAACTTAAAAATGAAATCGCTAAGATTGAACCAACCATTGCGTTGTAACCAAACAAACGCTTTTTAGAGAAGGTTGCAATAATTTCTGAGAAGATACCAAATGCAGGAATCGCAACGATATACACCTCAGGGTGACCCCATACCCAGAATAAGTTAGCCCACATCATTGGCATACCACCCTGTGCAAGTGTGAAGAATGCTGAACCGAATAAACGGTCAAATGTAAGTAACGCTAAAGCAATTGTTAATACTGGGAAAGCTAGAATAATGATTAAACTTGTAATTAAAGTTGTCCAAGTAAACATTGGCATGTTTAATAATGTCATACCTTTTGTACGCATACGCATTATAGTAACAATAAAGTTAATACCTGTCATTAACGTACCCACACCAGATAACTGTATACCGAGTAAGTAGAAGTTGATACCATACCCTGCATTAAATGGTGTTGTGGCAAGTGTCGCATAGTTTGTCCAACCAGCATCTGGTGAACCACCGACAACAAATGAAATATTGAATAGCATTGCGCCTAAGAAGAACGCCCAGAAACTTAAGTTGTTTAATACTGGGAAAGCGACATCGCGCGCCCCAATTTGTAATGGCATTACAAGGTTCATTAAACCAAGTAAGAAAGGCATTGCCATAAAGATGATCATAATAACACCGTGTGTCGAGAATACCTCGTTATAATGCTGTGCATCTAAAAATTTCATACCTGGCAAAGCCAATTGGGTACGAATCATTAATGCATCAACGCCTCCACGGAATAACATGATAATTGCAGAAATCATATACATTACACCGATGCGTTTATGATCTACTGTTGAAATCCATTCACTGAACAACCATTTCCATTTTTTGAAGTATGTTAAGCCTGCTACTATCGCAATACTAGCAAAAACAATGGAAATTTGTGCTCCCAGTATAAGTGGGTCACCAGTAATGATGTACTCACTTAATACAGATAAAATGTCCGCCATTTGTTTTGAACCTCCTCTGAATTGTTAAAAATTATCTCGCTCTCAAACATCCTTTTTATTGCGATGTTTTAGCAGTTGTTGGTCCATGTTTCATCTTACCATCTTCTGTGTATCGAGCATTTGTAATTGTTTTACTACGTGCTGGTAGTAAAGGTTTGTCTGAAAGTTCTTGTTTTTGGTTCGGGTTGTGCGGATTCAATGGGATATAGTTATATCTCTTCCATGCATAGAAAACATATTCCGGATCCGTTACATGATTAGCAAAACCTAAATGTGTTCCACTAAAAGTTTGTACTTCTTCGTGACCAGGAATTAACATTTTATCGTATTTATCCTGAGTTAGTTTAGGCGCTTTTTGAGATTTTTTAATCCATGCATTAAAGTCAGCATCAGATTGAGCGACAACGTCAAACTTTTGACCTTCAAATCCACGGCCGTTAAAGTTAGCATTTCGTCCTTTATAAGTACCTTCATGATCGGCTTGTAAGAACAAGTCCATTTGCATGCCAGTCATCGCATATTTTTGACCACCTAATTGAGGTACCCAGAAAGATGTCATTGTGTCAGCCGCTACCAATTTAAACTCAACAGGACGGTTAACAGGAATGTTTACATAGTTAACTGTTTCAATATCGCTATCTTCATAGCTAAAGAACCATTTCCAGTCAGCTGATGTTGCATGAATAACAAGCGGCTTTTGATCTTTAGTTACACTAGGTGCCTTTTCTAAAGAATAAATTGCTTTAACGGTTGGAACTGTTAAGGCAATGACGATTAAGACCGGAATAACCGTCCAAATAACTTCTAATTTTAAACTTCCGTGCATATTCGGTTCGTAGTTTGATAAGTTCGTACGTTCGCGATACTTAACGAGCATAACGGCAAGTAAAATCATTATGACTACTACAATCACAAGCATGAAAATAATTGAGTACATGATTAGTCCACTTTGTGTTTTTGCAACAGGTCCTTTTGGATCCAAAACTGCTATGTTACTACATCCGCTTACTAATGCTGCAATACTTAATATACCTGTTAATAAGAGCAGTTTAAAACGCTTTGCCAATATAATCCCCCACTTTCTCATATTTTAGATAGAAACTTCTAATTCGCCCTATCTTTTATAAATGCTTTTATCTGAAATAAATTAACAAAAAGTTTTAATTTTAGACAAAAGACTACCAACACTAATATAACCCTAATAGGGTATTTTTTCAATCAATTTTTATCATCAATATCCTTGGCAAGTCTTTGTCATCAATGAATTTAATCGAAATTGTTTTTTTTCAAAAACAAAAAAATTGTAACGTTACGGTGCAGACACAATTTCGACCAATTTATAACAACCCTATTTCCTAACAATCATGTTCATATTTTAGACACAATTACAAAAAATAATAAAAGCCATTTCAACAATAGATGTCGAAACAGCTTTTATTTATTCATTACTTATTCTTCAGTTTTAGGTTCATCAGTATTCGTTTCTTCAGTAACTGCTTCATCTACCACTGCTGTTTCAGTAACTTCACCTTCGACAGCAATAGCATCTTCAACTACTTCATCTTCTTCTTTTTCAGTCGGTGCAATCGTTGCAACTTTATCGTTATCATCTAAACGAATCAAGCGCACACCCATTGTTGATCGACTTGTTTCAGAAATCGAATCCACTGACATACGAATAAGGATACCTTCAACCGTCATAATCATCAAATCTTCTTCGCCATGAACGGTAATCATGTTTGTAAGCGGACCATTTTTATCTGTAATGCTTACCGTTTTAACACCTTTACCACCACGTCCTTGGACAGAATATTGTGCAATCGGTGTTTGTTTACCGTAACCATTCTCAGTAACGATTAAAACTTTATCTTCTGGTTTAACAACTTCCATCCCGACAACGTAATCCTCTTCATTTAAGCGGATACCACGAACTCCGGCAGCTGTACGTCCCATAATTCGGACATCCTCTTCACTAAAGTGAATACTTTGACCTAAGTGTGTTGCCATAATAACATGGTTTGCACCATTGGTAATTTGCACACGAATCAATTCATCGTTTTCACGTAAATCGATGGCACGTAAGCCGCTTGTACGGATGTTTGCAAACTGTGTTAACTGTGTTCGTTTAACAACACCTTGCTTCGTTGCAAAGAAAATAAAGTGATCTTCTGGTACATCTTTAATCGAAATCATTGCACTGATTTCTTCATCTTTTTCAATGCCCAATAAGTTCACAACCGGTAAGCCTTTCGCTGTTCTACTAAACTCAGGAATTTCGTAACCTTTTGCTCGGTATACTTTACCTGTGTTTGTGAAGAATAGGATGGTATCATGAGTCGATGTTGCAAGTAATTGCTCTACAAAATCACCCTCATGAATTGCCATTCCTTGAACACCACGACCCCCACGATTTTGCGCACGATAAGTTGATGCTGGCAAACGTTTAATGTAGTTGTTCTTAGTGATCGTGATGACAATATCTTCTTGCTCAATTAAATCCTCATCTTCAACAGATAAAATATCTCCGACGGTGATTTCAGTACGGCGGATATCGTTAAAGCGTTCTTTAATCTCTAACAACTCTTCACGGATAACTTGTAAAAGATTTTCCTTGCTTGAAAGTGTGCCTTCTAACTCGGACATCAACGCAACTAGATTTTGGTATTCTTCTTCAATTTTATCGCGTTCTAATCCGGTTAAACGACGTAAACGCATGTCTAGAATCGCTTGGGATTGTTTATCACTCAATTTGAATTGAGTCATCAAACCTTCTTTGGCAATCGTATCTGAAGATGATGCTCGAATTAATTTAATAATTGCATCGATATTATCTAAAGCAATACGTAATCCTTCAAGAATATGTGCACGTGCTTGTGCTCGACGTAAATCAAACTCTACACGACGTCTAACGATAACTTCTTGATGTTTTAAGTAGTGATATAACATTTCTTTTAGATTTAATACTTTTGGTTGATTGTTGACCAACGCTAACATATTAATACCAAACGTTGTTTGTAAGGCCGTCATCTTGTAAAGGTTATTAAGGATGACACTCGCACTTGCATCGCGACGTACTTCAATTACAATACGCATACCTGTACGATCTGATTCATCGTTTAAATCACTGATACCGACAATACGTTTTTCACGCGCTAATTCAGCAATACGCTCAATTAAACGTGCTTTATTTACTTGATAAGGTAATTCCGTTACGATAATTGTCTCTTTACCATTTGGCTTAGTTTCAATTTCGACTTTAGAACGCATTGTAATGCTACCTTTACCAGTTTCATACGCACGACGAATACCACTTGCACCCATAATGTAACCTGCTGTTGGAAAATCAGGTCCTTTAACATGCTCCATTAATTCAGGGATAGTGATATCCCAGTTATGACTGAGTGCTAAAACGCCATCAATTACTTCACCCAATTGATGTGGCGGGATGTTTGTTGCCATACCTACAGCAATACCTGACGAACCGTTAACAAGCAAGTTTGGAAAACGTGCGGGTAAAATCGCAGGTTCTTTTTCACTGCCATCAAAGTTTTCAACATAATCAATCGTGTCTTTGTTAATGTCACGTAATAATTCATTAGAAATTTTAGATAAACGTGCTTCTGTATAACGCATTGCCGCTGCAGAATCACCATCGACAGAACCAAAGTTACCATGGCCATCTACCAACATGTAACGATAACTAAAGTCTTGCGCCATACGTACCATTGTTTCATAAACAGCAGAGTCACCGTGTGGGTGATACTTACCGATTACTTCACCAACAATACGTGCAGACTTTTTATAAGCCTTGTCGCTTGTCATACCTAAGTCATTCATCGCATAAAGAATACGACGGTGGACCGGTTTCAAACCATCACGAACATCTGGTAAGGCACGTGCTACAATAACGCTCATTGCATAATCTAAAAAGGCTGTTTTCATTTGTTTACTTAAATTAACTTCTTCCACTCTTTGCTCTGGTGTATCCGACATGAATCAGAACCTCCTATTTCCCGGGTAATAGATGCTTAAATATCAAGGTTATCAACGTACTCTGCATTTTCTTCGATAAATTGACGACGAGGATCTACGCGATCTCCCATTAACATCTCAAATGTTTCATCTGCTTCAATTGCATCCGCTAACTTCACTTGCAACAAGACACGATGTTCAGGATCCATTGTTGTTTCCCATAGTTGCTCGGCATTCATCTCTCCTAAACCTTTATAGCGTTGTAAGCCATATTTAGTGTTTTCAGGGAGAGTTGCTAAGAACGTTTCTAATTCCTTATCACTGTATACATAATGTTCTTTACGACCATAAGCAATCTTATACAGCGGTGGTTGTGCGATATAAACATAACCAGCTTCGATGAGTGGGCGCATATAACGATAAAATAGCGTTAATAATAACGTTCTAATATGTGCACCATCTACATCAGCATCCGTCATAATAACCAATTTATGATAACGTGATTTTGCGACATCAAACTCGCCACCAAAACCAGTTCCCATTGCTGTAAATATTGTACGAATTTCTTCGTTGGCTAAGATGCGATCTAAACTTGCTTTCTCAACGTTAAGAATTTTCCCACGAATAGGTAGAATAGCTTGGAACATACGATCACGACCTTGTTTAGCAGAACCACCAGCCGAGTCACCCTCGACGATAAAAAGTTCACTCAAATCAGGTTTACGTGATGAACAATCCGCTAATTTACCTGGCAAGCTTGATATTTCTAAACCGCTCTTCTTACGAGCAACTTCACGCGCACGTTTTGCTGCGATTCTTGCACGAGAAGCGATAATTCCTTTTTCAACAATTTTGCGACCTACATCTGGATTTTCCATGAGGAATTTTTCAAATGCGGCTGAGAACAAACGATCTGTAATATTACGTGTTTCAGAGTTCCCCAGTTTTGTTTTAGTTTGTCCTTCAAACTGTGGATCAGGGTGTTTAATTGAAATAATTGCTGTCAATCCTTCACGGATATCGTCACCCGTTAAGTTTGGTTCAGCCTCTTTTAATAATTTTTGCTTACGTGAGTAGTCGTTAACAACACGTGTCAGTGCAATTTTAAAACCTGACTCATGTGTACCCCCTTCATACGTATGAATATTATTCGCGTACGACATAATATTGCTAGCAAATCCACCATTATATTGCATAGCTACTTCGACAGTTATACCGTCTTTTTCGCCTTCTGTATAAATGGGTTCTTCATGTAACAATTCTTTTTTCCCATTAAGGAACTCAACGTAAGATTTAATACCACCTTCATAGTAATATTTCTTCTTAGCCGGTTTTTCCTCACGTTTATCTTCAATGATCAGAGTTAAACCTTTATTTAAGAAAGCAAGTTCTCGTGTACGAACTGCTAATGTATCAAAGTCAAAGTCAGTTGTTTCAGTGAAAATTTCATCATCAGGATAAAAGTGGACTTTTGTTCCACGACCTTCAGTTTCACCAATGATTGACATGTCTTCCATTACTTTCCCACGTTCAAATGATTGGTAATACAACTGGCCATCTCGAGAAACAGTAACTTCTAATTTTGTTGACAAAGCATTAACAACAGAAGCCCCAACACCGTGTAAACCACCAGAAACTTTATATCCACCACCACCGAATTTACCTCCGGCATGTAAGACTGTAAAGATAACTTCTACTGCTGGTCGACCCGTTTTTTCTTGGATCCCAACAGGGATTCCACGACCATTATCGACAACTGTAATACTGTTATCTGGTTCAATTGTAATATGTATTTCATCACAATAACCTGCCAGTGCTTCATCAATTGCATTATCGACGATTTCCCAAACTAAATGGTGAAGTCCACGTGCACTTGTTGATCCAATATACATACCTGGACGTTTACGAACAGCTTCTAATCCTTCTAATACTTGAATCTGACTTGCATCGTAATCCCCACCATTATTATCGATATCATTTAGATGTTTATCTGTCATCGTTATCCACCTCATCCATTTTTTTAATGGTTCCTTCTTCTACATAAAAGCAAGTAGCATCCGCCAAAGTTTGGTGATGAATGCCTTCTACTCCTGTTGCTGTAACAAAAGTTTGTACCTTACCCTGTATTGCGTTTAGCAAATGTGTTTGACGATGCTCATCAAGTTCACTTAATACATCATCTAATAACAAAAGCGGATATTCATTTGTTTCTTGAAAAATCAAATCTATTTCTGCTAATTTAACAGCTAATGCAGTTGTACGCTGTTGACCTTGAGAGCCAAACACTTGGACATTACGCTCGTTTACAATAAAAGTTAAATCGTCGCGATGTGGTCCTATTAAAGATACACCACGGTCGATTTCACGTTGACGCTTGCTTTGCAAATCAGTGATTAACTGTGCACGCACTTCATCAAGTTCTTTATCTTTTGCGACCGCCTCAAGTAATTTTACTGAGGATTCATAATGTATCTCTAACGTTTCTTTTTGTCGTGAGATTTCCGAATGAATAGGGATTGCGTACTCCGATAGTTGCACTACAAAATCGCGACGTCTCAGTGTAATTTTAGCTGCTAATTCACTGTATTGTTCATCCAAGACATCAAGCATTGTTGTGTCTGTCGTTTTGCGTGTCTGTAATCTTTTGAGATAATGATTGCGTTGTTGTAATATTCGCTGGAATTGCGTTAAATCGTATAGATAGATTGGTAACATCTGACCGAGTTCCATATCGATAAAACGACGTCGAACGCTTGGTGAGCCTTTAACTAATGAAAGATCTTCTGGTGCAAACATAACAACGTTTAAATGACCGATATAATTGCTTAATCGCTTTTGCTCCAGATGATTCACTTTTGCTTTTTTCCCTTTATTAGTAACGATAAGACTCATTGGTACAGACTGTCCGCGCTTACGGACTCTACCTTCTATTTTAGCATACTCCGCTTGCCATTGTATTAAATCTTTATCTGTTGTCGTACGGTGAGATTTAGCCATTGCCAAAGTATAAATCGCTTCGAGCACATTGGTTTTCCCTTGCGCATTTTGCCCTAGAAATAAAGTGACATCTTGACCAAATTCCAGTTCGGCATGATCATAATTTCGAAAATGATCAATACTCATCGTTTCTAGAAACATAATTGCCCCTCTCAGTCAGCTTGAAAAATTTGGTATTCTCCGAAGCCAATAACCTCTATTTTATCATTAGGATAAAGCTTACGACCACGACGGTTGTCAGGTTCGCCATTCACATTGATTTCATGCTCGCTTAAAAACCATTTGGCCATACCACCTGAAGAAATGATGTCAGTAATTTTCAGCATTTGGCCTAGTGTAATATATTCTGTATTGATATTTACTTTTTCCAATTTATCTCACCTCGAGTTTAGTAATTCATACTTCTATTTTACTAGATTTCATAGGCGATTACAAATAAACGTCAAAAAAAACAGCAATATGCTGTTTTTATGACTGTATATAGAGATATACACGATAGTTTAAAAATTTGTTACAAGGAAAATAAGGGGCAAATTAACTTAATTTCACATTTCAGTACTTTTTACGTTCAATTTAGAAGGTACTGTAATTTATTACAGCAAGAACAATTGGAACAGCTTGCCATATCAAACTAATTGTACCGATTATTTTAGCTATTCTATAATATTCAACTCTTTTCTTAGTACAAAGCAAAAGAATGCCAAATACAATACCGATAATGGGTAATAAAAATGCTAGTACCGAAAAAATAATCAGCTTTATTAATTCTGAAGAACGATATGAATTCAATTCAGTTTTCATGGATTTAACCACGTTATTTTCATCTTTAAGTAAATCATCTAAAGAAATATTATAGAGCTGACTAAGAGTTACTAAGGTCGTTAGGTCTGGATAATTTTTATTGTTTTCCCAATTGGAAACAGATTGTCTTGTGACGTTTAATTTTTGAGAGACTTTCTCTTGTGTAATGTCAGTTTGTTCCCGTAACATTTTTAACTTCTCACCAAAGTTATTCATAGGCACACTCCTTTATCTGTTAATATCGTCTGCTATTTCAAACTACATAGCAAGAAAGAATTGTTTGCTACCGGTTTGCTTACGCCTTTTAAAGCGAAAAATTTGTATTTCCGAGGAAATATCTATTAAAAATACTAATTTTATTTTATAACTTTTAAAAGGTTATTACCTTTTATCTCTGCAGTGCAACACCAATGCCATTATGTAAAGTAGTATTGCTACTATTTGGTGCGTTACTTTTTATTTAATACATGTATATTTAAATTATAAAATAAACAAAGATGGGATTGATACTAAATGCGTCGTTTATTAATTATACTATGCTCTGTAATAATCGTTATCGGGGTAGCAACTATTATTTTTCAGACTGTCAATAAAGACGAAGCTAAGAAAGATGCTAATGAAATTACCATCAAAACAGTTAAAGACAGCTCGTTTGAATTTTTATTCGATGATCTTACCACTTATAAATTAAGTAAACCATTAGATCTTGAAGTTTATACTATTAGCTATCAAAATGGTGTTAAACAAGAAGCAGATACTCATACCTTTTCAGGTGTAACAGACAGTCTCTTTATAGGGACTCTTTCTGAAGGGAACAAAGAATATTTTAGATATGGTATTAGCGCTAAAGAATACATCTCTTTAAGCGATATCACCTTAGCTAACCAAGTCTATAAAAATAAAAGCAGTATTTTTGCAGGGAAAGAAACATTAAAAAAAGGTGAAAACTTATTAGGAACAATTGCATTTTCCAATAAAATACACAATACATTCACTTTTGATGAAAACAATATTGATTCTGAAGTAAAAAAATATGAACGCGTATTTCTTATTTACCTAAAAATAAAGTGATTTTTAAATTTGGGGGAAATAACATTTTTTTAGTCAAATTAACTAGTAAAAAATGAAGTTGTCTTTGTTATAATAAAGATAACTTCATTTTTTATTTTAAGGAGCGATATTATGCTGGCTAATCGACTGAAAAAAGCGCGTAAACGAAAAAAAATAACGCAACAAGAAGTTGCTGATGCACTCAATTTTTCACGACAGTCTCTTTCGAAATGGGAAAATGGCACAGGTACTCCGAACATTGAAACTTTAAAAAAATTAAGTGCTTTTTATGAACTATCCATTGCTGATTTAACAAAAGAAGAACAAACAGAAAATAAAGTAACAATTTCTAAAAACGCTGATGAAAGTTGGTTATTAGCCATTATCATGATAATATCTATCCCAATCGCACCATTTGGTTTATTAACATTGCCTATGGTCTTTAGTCGTAATACAAAGAATAATGTTTTTTATAAGTGGATTAACGTGTTCGTTATGCTTGTTTTATCCTTTAATTTATATGTTTTTTATAGTCATCTAAAACGCTTTTTTATTACTGAAACTGCAAGTTCTTTATTAGAGACAGTTTGTTAACTCATTTAGAGATAGCAAAGTAAATAGTAAATTCTTAACACTGCTGTAAAAATGAGGCCATACAGCGCTCAGAGACTTCTAAATTCTTATTTTAATCACATTAGAGCTTAGGTCCTTACTTTTACTTTAAATCGCGTATAACGCTTTTAGAACACAAAAAAAGTTACCCACATGTGGATAACTTTTTTTGTCGTTTATTAGATTGTTTAGAATGTACGAACCGGTGTAATCAGCTGTAAAATATCGTTGCCCTCTTCATGATCAACTGGACGGATCACAAATTGATGCATTGAACCAGAGAACTCGATTTTAACATCTTGATTTTCAAACACGCGTAACGCATCAATCATATATTTACCGTTAAATGAGATTAAAATTGATTCACCTTCAAAACTAACAGGAATTAAATCTTCACTAACATTACCTACTTCTGGCGAGTTTGATGAAATTTCAATTTCTTTATTATCCGTTGAAACTAATTTAATAACATTATTACGATTATCACGTGCTAATAATGAGGCACGATCAATTGCTTGTAATAAACTTTTAGCTGCAATCGCAACTGTTGTTGTATTTGATGTTGGAATAAGACGTGTTGTATCAGGATAATTCCCTTCTAAAAGACGAGAATAGAATAAAACATCGGTTACTTTGAAAAGGATTTGATTGTTATTAACAACTACTTCTACTTTTTCAGTAGTATCATCTAAAATTTTATTCAATTCAGTTAAGCTTTTACCAGGAATAACGATATTGAACTTCGCTTCTTCAGGTAAATCAACATTAATTTTACGTAATGCTAAACGATGTGAGTCAGTTGCAACAGATAATAATGTTCCTTCTTTTAAAATCCAGTTAACACCTGTTAATACTGGTCGTACTTCAACAGTACTTACAGCAAATGCTGTTTGACGAATTAAATTTTTCAACATATCTGCTGGAATTTTTAATGTCGGTGCATTTCCAATTTCAGGTAATTGTGGATAATCGTTTGCATCTAAACCGTTTAATGTAAAAGAAGCTGTTCCAGAAGTAATCAATGTTTGGAAACCTTCTGTTACTTCAATGGAAACTTCATCGTTAGGTAAACGTTTAACAATGTCTGTCACGTAACGTGACGGTAAAACGATGCTACCGTACTTTTCAACAGTGATCAATTGTTCATCGTCTTTTTCTAAAGGAATAAACGCTTCAATCGAAATATCAGAATCACTACCCGTTAAAATAGCACCTTCATCATTAATCGTTAGTTTGATACCTGTTAATATTGGAATTGCTGTTCTTGATGAAATTGCTCGTGTTACCTCGTTAAGGGCTTGAATTAAATAATCACGTTTAATTGTAATTTTCATGGAAGAATCTCCTTTTATATATTAATAATTAAGTTAGTAGTAGTAGTAGGGCCTGTGGATATGTGGATAAGTCCGTTAGTACTTAGAGCGTCAAAAGTTAGAGCCTTTAATAACCTGTGGATGGACGTGCATGAAAATCATGAGTTATACACAGGGAGAAAAGCATGCTTATACCTTTAAAGTCTTACTAATTGACTCTAATTCGCGTCTTAGTTTTTCATCAGTTTTAAGCTTAGTTGAAATTTTTTCATGGGCATGAATGACAGTTGTATGATCTCGCCCACCAAATTCTTCACCAATTTTTGGCAATGATGAATCAGTTAGTTCCCTTGAAAGATACATTGCTATTTGTCGAGGGAATACAATAGACTGCGTTCTTTTTTTTGCTTTAAAATCTTCAAGTTTTACATGATAAAACTCGCCTACCTCTTTTTGAATCGAAGCAATAGTAATAATTTTTGGAGCAGAATTTGGGATAATGTCTTTTAATGCTTCTGCTGCAAGGCTAGCATCAATCGTTTTATTAACAAGTGATGAGTAAGCCACAACGCGAATTAAAGCACCTTCAAGCTCACGAATATTGGTATCGATTTGATTTGCAATGTAAAGCATCACTTCATTAGGAATATCTAAGCTATCAGTATCCGCTTTTTTACGTAATATTGCAATTCGCGTTTCTAAATCTGGCGGGGTAATATCTGTGATAAGCCCCCACTCAAAACGAGAACGTAAACGATCTTCTAAAGTTGGAATTTCTTTAGGTGGACGATCACTAGAGATGATAATCTGTTTTTGCTCTTCATATAAAGCGTTAAACGTATGGAAAAATTCTTCCTGAGTTTGTTCTTTACCTGCAATAAATTGAATATCATCAATCAATAAAATATCAACATTCCGGTATTTATTACGAAATTCTTCTGCGCGGTTATCACGTATAGAGTTAATAAACTCATTTGTGAATTTTTCAGATGATAAATAAAGCACTCGTGAATTGGGATTATGCTCTAGCACATAATGACCAATAGCGTGCATTAAATGGGTTTTACCTAAGCCAACACCACCATAAAGAAACAATGGATTATAAGCTTTACCTGGTGCTTCCGCTACAGCCAATGAAGCTGCATGAGCAAAACGATTACCGCTACCAATAACAAAAGAATCAAAATCGTATTTAGGATTAAGATTGAGTTCACCGTGTTGTTTATAATCGGCACGGGACTCTGTTACCGCTTTTGTATTGTCTGAAGCAGAGGCATCATTTTCTTCGCCTTCCACAATGACACGAATGCTAAAGCGTTGGCCAGTGACACCTTCAATAATTTCAGAAATAATATCCACATAATTTGCTCTTAAGCGTTCTTGCATGAATTTTTCTGGAGTAGATATAGTAAATGTATTCCCTTCAATACTAATGGGTTTGGATGGTTTAATCCAAGTTTCATAACTTGGTCCACTTAAATAGTGTTGCATCTTACTCGATGCCTCAAACCAAATTTGAGTTATGTCTGGCAT